>JBGAHE010000013.1:0-90156 GCA_044226365.1 Bryobacteraceae bacterium | reverse complement strand
TCATGCTCGCCCTGAACGGCCTGCCTCGCTTTAGCCATCCGCTGTTCGGCGCCAAGGGCTTTGACCGCGTCGGTGACGACCGCTTCTACCTCCTGATCGAGAAGTCGGACCCCAAGTTCGACGAGACGGCCACCCGCCAGCTGCTCGAAGGGACGCACCCGCTGTCGACCCAGATTGTGGAGTCCAACTGATGTCCTCGAAATTCCTCACCGTGCTGCCGCTCGCCGTTTTGCTTACCGGCTGTGCCGGCATCTCCACGCGCAGCACGCCCCTTGAAGTCTGGCCCGACATGGACCGCCAGCATAAGTTCCGCGCCCAGTCGGCCAACCCCAACTTCGCCGACGGCCGCACCCAGCATCTGCCCCCCGATGGCACCGTCGCGGTCGGCTTGCTCAAGGAAGACGAGTCGTTCTACCAGGGCCACACCGGCGGCATGTACGTCGGCCGCAACCCGCTGACGCTCGACAAAGCCACCTTCGAGCTCGGCCAGAAGAAGTACAACACCTATTGCGCCCCCTGCCACGATCGCTCCGGTAGCGGCCACGGCGTCGTCTGGAAGAAGCTGCCGACCTTCGCGCCGGCCAACCTTCACGAAGACCGCCTCCGCGCCTACCCCGACGGCGAGTTCTTCGACGTCATCTCCAACGGGCGCCGCACCATGAAGGGTTATAAGACACAGATCACCGAGCGCGATCGCTGGGCCATCATCGCCTACATCCGCGTCCTGCAGCGTCAGGACGGCGCGATGGCCGATGCACTGGCCGCGATGGCGGGACGTTCGGTAAAAAAGGTGGACTATTGAGCATGTCAGGACATGGAAATCTGCCCGGCTTGAACGACAACTGGTAATCTCGAAGAGAGCACCTGCTCGAAAGTCCGCAATGCGTTGTTGTTCCTCGCCCTCGTCGGCTGGATCGGTTGCGGGGCGGGCTTGCGCTCGACGCCGACCGCTTCAGGTCGTACTCGTCGGCTTCTGCTTCACCACCCTCACCTGTCTGGGTGGCCTGTTTTTCGTCCAGGTGATGTTCACCGGTTCCGCCTGGAGCGTCACCGTGCGCCGGATCATCGAGCATCTGGTCGCGCCATCCCGGCCTGCGCCATCCTGTTCATCCCGGTCGTGCTCGGCGTCCACCATCTCTATGAGTGGTCACACGTCGAAGAAGTCGCTGGACCCCATCCTCCGCCAGAAGGCCGGCTTCAACGTCGAAGCCTTCATGATCCGCGCCGCCGTCTTCTTCGGCATCTGGAGCTTCCTCTCCTGGAAGATCACCAGCCAGTCGCTCGCGCAGGACAAAGACTCGATCGCGCACATGGAGACCGCTCTCCCGGCTGGTCCGCTCCTGGTCTAGTCTTCACGTTCCTCTCGGTATCGCTCGCCGCTTTCGACTGGATCATGTCGCTCGCCCCGCACTGGTACTCCACCATCTTCGGTTCATCTTCGCCGGCGGCGGCTGGGTCTTCATGTCCACCCTGATGATCATCTGCCAGCTCCTCCGCAAGAACGGCATCCTGGTGAACTCGATCACGGTCGAGCACTACCACGACCCTCGGCAAGTGGATGTTCGCCACCACGGCTTTCTGGGCCTACATCGGCTTCTCGCAGTACATGCTGATCTGGTACGCCAACCTGCCGGAAGAAACCACCATCTGGTACTGGCGTCCGCTGGGAAGGCGGCTGGGAAGTCCTCGCTTACCTGCTCATCGCCGGTCACTTCTTCTTCCCGTTCCTCACCCTGCTCGCTCGCGGCTCCAAGCGCAATCTCGGCTTGATGTTCGGTATGGCCTTCTGGGTGCTCTTCATCGAATACATCGACCTGTACTTCGTCATCATGCCGAACTTCTACAAGTCGCCGGCCCCGCATTGGCTCGACATCTTCGGCTGGCTCTGCTCCCTGGCCACCATCGGCGTGGTCTTCTGGTCGCGCCGCGAAGGGCAAGGGCGTCGCGGTTCCGGTGGGCGATCTCCGCCTCGAACAGGCCCTCAGGCCATCAGAATCTTTATGAAAGGCCCAGAATATGGCAGACGACCACGCCTGCGTAGCGACAGCCGAAGAAGGCTACGATCGGCAAGGATTCCCAAGGGATCCCGATCTTCGGCTTTGCCGCCGTCATCGTGCTCACCATGGCGAGCTTCCTGTTTGTCACCTACTACTACGGTACGGTTTACGACAGTCAGATTCAGGCCGCCGTCGGTAACGTCGGCGCCCGCGAGCTCAACGAAGTTCAGGCCGCCGAACAGGGACTCGCTGACCCGGTATAAGAAGGTCACCATTACCGACCCGGCCACCAAGCAGCAGCGCACGGTGATCAACCTGCCGCTTGAGCGCGCCATGGAGCTTCGAAACCGAAGCGAAAGCCGGGACTGTTTTCTATCCTGGAGCAAGCCCACCCCGGTGAAGACTGCCGCCGACCCGCTGGCGGCGCTCCCGGTGCTGCCCGGCGGGTCGGTGCCCTGGCGGCTGGCGCTCCGCTACGGTATCCCGCCGCTGCCGATCACGCTACGGGAGAACATGGCAAGAAGTAGTTCCATTCCTCGGGAGTTCTCCTCGCCCCGGCTGCCGTCGCTCTCGCGGCGGACAAGGCCGTCCCCAATCAACTAAAGGGGATTGAGGTGAAGGAGAAGCTCGGTCAAACCGTCGACCTCGACCTCGAGTTCGTCGACGAGACCGGCTATCCGAAAACTCTCCGCTCATATTTTTCGAGCGGAAGGCCAGTGATTCTGAATCTGGTCTATTACAGCTGCCCGATGCTCTGCAATCTGGTCTTGAACGGTCAGACCGAGACGCTCCGGCAGTTCGATTGGACGCCTGGGAAGGAGTATGAGATCGTCACGATCTCCATCGACCCCACCGAGCAGTTCAATCTGGCGCAGAAGAAGAAGGCCATGTACCTGTCGAGCTTCGGACGTGAAGCTCCAGGCTGGCACTTCCTGACGGATTATCGCGGGAACGTCAAGAAGCTCGCTGAGCAGGTGGGCTTTGGCTACCGTTTCGACGAACGCCAGCAGCAGTATGCGCACTCGGCGGTCGTGATGGTGATGACGCCGCAAGGGAAGGTTTCCCGTTATCTGTACGGCTTACTGAAGCCGCAGAAGCTGCGGGACGTCCGCTTCGCCCTGGTGGAAGCGGCGCAGGAACGGTTTGGTTTGAGTGAGCGGGTCCTGTTGTGGTGCTTCCACTACGATCCGCAGGCGGGCAGCTACGTCGTCTTCGCCAGGAACGTGATGAAGCTCGGCGGCGGCCTGATTGCACTGGTTTTGTTTGGTTTTTTGGCCCGTATGTGGTTCAAGGATAACCGGGGAGTCTTCAAGCACCCCGGCAAGGACTGGGTGACCGTAAAATGAGTTTTCTCGAGAGATTATTTCTTCCCCCGCAAGCGTCCACGCATGCGAAGGTGGTCGACGACGTTTTTATCTTCGTCACGTGGGTGAATATCATCTTCTTCATCATCGTGGCCGCGGCGGCAATCTTCTTTTGTGTGAAGTACAAACGCCGTGGGCCGAACGACCGGACACCCCACGTCACCCACAACCTCACGCTCGAACTGGTGTGGAGCACCATCCCCCTGTTCATCGTGATGATCATCTTCTTCTGGGGTTTCCAGACCTACATGGTCGCCCGCGTCGCGCCCAACGACTCGTTCGAGATTCAGGCCACCGCCAAGAAGTGGCTCTGGGCTTTCGAGTATCCCGATGGCACCCGTTCGATCAACGAACTCCACGTGCCCTTCGGCCGCCCGGTGCGCGTCGTGCTCAGCTCCGAAGACGTGCTCCATGCCTTCTTCCTGAAAGATTTCCGCGTCAAGACCGACGTGCTCCCCAACCGCTACACCGAAGTGTGGTTTGTAGCCACCAAGCCCGGCGAGTACGTCCTCCAGTGCGCCGAATATTGCGGCAAGGACCATTCGAAGATGCTCGGGAAGGTTTTCGTCGACAACAAGGCCGACTATGACCGCTTCATCGCGGAAGGTCCGGCCGACTGGAAGACCATGCCCCCCGCCGAACTCGGCAAGATGACCTACGAGCAGGCCGGCTGCATCAGCTGCCACACCATCGACGGTTCGAAGGGGCAGGACCCACCTGGAAGGGCATCTACGGCGCCACCCACACCTTCACCGACGGCACCTCGCAAGTGGTGGATGAAAACTACATCCGCCAGTCGATCGAGAACCCGCAGGGTAAAATTGTGAAAGGCTTCGAGGGGATCATGCCCACCTACCAGGGCCTGTTGCGCGAAAAGCAGATTAATGGCGTGATTGCCTACATCAAGTCGTTGAAGTAGGAGAAGGAGAACAGAGATGGCCAACGCGACAACCAGTACTCATTCGCACTCCGGCACCTCGGGACCGGAACTGAATTATCTCACCGAGAACAATACTCTCAAGGCTTGGCTGACCACCGTCGACCATAAGCGCCTGGGCCTCATGTATCTCGCCGCGGTGATGAGCTTCTTCTTCATCGGCGGCATCTTTGCCCTCCTGCTCCGGCTCGAATTGCTCACCCCCGCTCAGGACTTCATGGATTCGGCGACCTACAACAAGGTCTTCACCTTGCACGGCGCCATCATGGTGTTCCTGTTCATTATTCCGTCGGTGCCCGGTGCGCTTGGCAACTTCGTCTTACCACTGATGCTCGGCGCCAAAGACGTGGCGTTCCCGCGGCTGAATCTGGCTAGCTTTTACGTCTACTGCCTCGGCGCGGTGATGGCCCTGGCGGCGATTATCCTCGGCGGCGTCGACACGGGATGGACCTTTTACACCCCCTACTCCACCACGACTGACGGCCCGGTCGGCCTGATGGCGATGGCCGTCTTCACCTTGGGCTTCTCGTCGATCTTTACCGGCATCAACTTTGTCGCCACCGTGCACAAGCTCCGCGCGCCCGGCATGGGCTGGTTCCAATTGCCGCTGTTCGTCTGGGGCATCTACTCCACGGCTTTAATCCAGGTGCTTGCCACGCCGGTGCTCGGCATCACCGTGGTGCTGATGGCGATGGAACGCGCCTTCCACATCGGCATCTTCGACGCCCGCCTCGGCGGCGACCCGGTGCTCTTCCAGCACTTCTTTTGGTTCTACTCGCACCCGGCCGTCTACATCATGATTCTCCGGCATGGCCATCATCTCGGAAATCATCCCGGTGTTCTCGAAGAAGACCATCTCCGGCTATCGCGCCATCGGCTTCAGCTCGGTCTCGATCGCCTTCATCGGCTTCCTGGTCTGGGGACACCATATGTTCACTTCCGGCCAGTCCGACCTCGCCAGCGCGATCTTCGCCTTCCTCACCTATCTGGTCGCCATCCCCTCGGGCATCAAGATCTGGAACTGGCTCGCCACCATGTACCAGGGTTCGATCGACCTGCGCACCCGATGCTCTACGCGATGAGTTTCTTGCTCCTGTTCGCCATCGGTGGTCTCACGGGCTTGTACCTGGGCGCCATCTCGGTCGACATCCACCTGCATGACACCTACTTCGTCGTCGCTCACTTCCACTACGTTATGATGGGCGGCACGGTGATCGCGTTCCTGGGCGGCATCCACTACTGGTGGCCCAAGATGTTCGGCAAGATGTACAACGAGAAGCTCGCGAAGATCGCCTGCTGGCTGATCTTCATCGGCTTCAACGTCACCTTCTGAACCAGTTCATGATGGGCAGCCAGGGCATGCCTCGCCGCTACTGGACCTACCTGCCGGAATTCCAGCGTTATCATGTCGGCTCCACGATCGGTTCCTGGATCCTGGGCTTTGGCTTGGTCATGGCGGCCGGCGTTCTGCTCGCGTCGCTGCGCAAGAAGGAATATGACGCTGGCGACAATCCGTGGGGCGCTCGCACCATGGATTGGGAGACCGTCTCCCCGCCCATTTCGCACAACTTTGAAGGCCAGCCGGTTCTGCGGCATGGTCCCTACGATTTCCGCGTTGATCCGACGCCGGCGACGGTGGCGGGAGGAAGGCACTAAGGATGAGTTCGCACGCGATCGCCGACCACGGGCACGACGCCCACGGCCACCACGATCCCAATCTCCAACACCACTTCGCCGAATTGGAGCAGCAGTTTGAATGCTCCAAAATCGGCATGTGGCTCTTCCTGGCGACCGAAGTTCTGCTGTTCGGCGGCTTGTTCGTCGGCTACGGTCTGATGCAGGGCGCCCATCCTGAGGCGTTTAAGTCGGCCCACCATCATCTGGATTGGCGCCTCGGGGCGCTGAACACGATCGTGCTGCTCGTCTCGAGCTTCACGATGGTGATGGCCGTCTGGTCGGCCCAGACGAACCGGCAGAAGGCGCTGGTGCGTTATCTCGGCCTCACCATCGCCTGCGCCTGCACCTTCATGGTCGTGAAGTACTTCGAGTACAGCCACAAGTATCACGAAGGTCTGCTGCCGGGCGCGTTCTATAGCTACACCGGTCCGCACGAAACCAACGAGTTTGTCTTCTTCAGCTTCTACTTCATGATGACCGGCTTGCACGGTATCCACGTCACGGCGGGGATTGTCGTCATCGCTTACCTCATGATTCAGGCGAAGAAGGGTGCCTATAACGCCAGCTACTACACTCCCGTCGACCTCACCGGTCTTTACTGGCACTTGGTCGACTTGATCTGGATCTACCTGTTCCCGTTGTTTTACCTGATTAGCTAACCACCATGAGCCAACATTCCCATCATTCTCACGAAGAGCATCATGTCCATGGCGGGCCGAAGGTTTACCTGATCGTCCTGAGCATTTTGCTCGCTCTCACGATCATCACCGTCGCCGCTTCCCGCATCGACTTCGGCTCGGCCAGCGCGAACGTGATCATCGCGCTCACCATCGCCACCATCAAGGCCAGCATCGTCGCGCTTTGGTTCATGCACCTCAAGTACGACAAGCCGGTGAACGGCATGATCTTCTGTTCCACGCTGTTCTTCCTCGGCCTGTTCTTTATCTATCCGTATCTCGACACCAATTCGCGCATCGACGTGAAGCCGTCCAATTGGAAAGGCCCGGCCTATATGCCGGACTCCGGTGCGGCCGTTCGCGGGATCGGTGCCAACTTCCCGACGCCGCCTCCCCCGGGCGCTAAGCCCGCCCCGGCCCCGGCTCACCACTAAACGCGAGTCAATCGCCTTACTCAACGCGGAACGAACGCTCAGCCGTTTGTTCCGCGTTTTGCGTTAGATCCTTCACGCGAATCCGCACCCGGTAATCGCCGGGTAAGGCCTGGGGCGGCAACTGAATCATGTAAGTGGCCGGTACGTAGGCTTGAGGATAAGACGGTTGGCCGCTCTCGGTGGCGGCCGGATCCTGCTTGAGAAACTCTTTGCCGTCGGGTCCCATCACCGTCACGCCGAACTCCACCTGGAAGGCATTCGCCGCCGACAGCTTGAACCCTTCGAGGTCGAACTTCATCCACACCTGCGCCCCTTGGCGGTAGGCCGGCAGCGCCAGGGGCGCCGGGTCGTCCTCCTGGCGGTAGAAGCGCCAATTGCCTGCCGTGAGCGGAGCATCCTTCGCGAGCTGCTTGCCGCGGACCCGGAACGGGTAAGTGCCTTCGGCGGTCTTGTCAGCCACCTCATCGGTGACCTGGACGACGATCCTGTAGAGGCCGTCCAGGGCGAACGAAGGGATCAGGGCAGAGAAGCGGGCGCGCGGACGGTACTCGGTGTCCTGGTTGGTGAGGCTGGCTTGCGCACGGCCGGTGTAGGGCGGCTCGAGCAGGCGTCCGTCGGCGTCCAGTGCCCGGATCGTCCACTTCAGCTTCAGTTCCGGGTTCTCGCCTTCGGTACGTCCGTAGCCCGCGACGCGCAAATCGAGGAAGACCTGCTCGCCGGGCCGGTAGGCCTGCTCAAACGGCGGGCCGTCTTCGAACTGGCGCAGCGTTGGCTCTTCGAGCCGAAGGCCGTCAGCGCTCAGCAATAAGGCGGCAAGCAGGGGAAGCAACTAGTTCGTCCGTGGCGGTTCGCTCAACGAGAGCGGGATGTCGATCAGACGTGTCGTCTCGCTGCCGGGTTCCTTGCCATCGGTGACGCGCAGTTTATAGGCGCCGGTGGGGACGTCGAAAACGATGTAACCCTGTTCGGTCTGCGCCGGATTGATCAGGCGAACAATGCCCAGCCAATTCTGTACGTTACGGACTTCGGAGACCTCCATGACGCTTTCTTTCTTCTCGTTTTCCACCGTTAACAGGGGGACGGAAACCTGCGCGCCGCCGCTGTTGGTGATCGAGACCTTGAGCAGCAGAAAACGGTGCTGCGGGGTCTGGGGCAGACCTTCGCCGCCGCCCAGGTCGGGCTTCCATTCCGCTTCGATCACCGTGTAGACAAGCGAACCGACGGTGACTTTGTCGCCCATTTTGTAAACGAAAGAGTCAGTCGACGACGACTCGCCACAGCCATTCAACAGGAGCAGGCCGAGCAGGGGCAGGAAGCGATGAAACGGGAATCGCGTTTGGTTCATCATGTTAAAAGAAGGAACTCTACTCAATGATTCTAGTCGAAAGCCGGGGCCGGTTAGGCGTACTGATACTGGCTTTGTCGTTGGCGGTGCCTGCCTGGTCCCAGGGCGTGCATCCCAAGAGTGGACGCCGCATCGCCTCGGTGATGGGCGTGGGCGGGGCGGACTGGCTGGAGCGCGAGGAGCGCGAGCGGGAGGAGTCGCCTTCTAAGGCCCTCGAACTGCTGGACCTGAAGCCCGGCATGGTGGTGGCCGACATCGGCGCCGGCGTCGGCTATTACACGACGCGCATGGCGCGCCGCGTGGCGCCGAACGGCAAGGTCTTCGCCACCGACATTCAGCCCGAGATGCTGGCCATGCTGCGCAAGCGGGTGGAAGACCGCAAGCTCACCAACGTGGAAACCGTGCTGGGTACCGAAGCCGACCCGCGGCTGCCTCCGAACTCCTGCGACCTGATCCTGATGGTGGACGTCTATCACGAACTCGCCCAGCCGCAGCGGATGCTGCGCAAGCTGCGGCAAGCGCTCAAGGACGATGGACGTCTGGTGCTGCTTGAGTTCCGCAAGGAAGACCCGTACGTGCCGATCCGCATCGAGCACAAGATGAGCGTCTCCGAAGCGAAGCTCGAATTGGAGGATGAGGGATTCACGCTCGATCAGGTGATCCCGGGCTTGCCCTGGCAGCACATCCTGGTCTTCAAGAAACGTCCATGAGCTTGATAATAAACAACTTTACCTAAGCCCGCCGGTCACGGTATAACAACAGACAGGGGCATGGATGGCCTGTGGGAAATTTGTCAATAAGTTTTCCCTGGCCCGCCAGCGCTTCTGGAATCAAGCGGATGCGATTCACAGTTTCGACCTCCGTTGGGCCGGAGCTTCCCACAGGCTAAGCGGTTCATTCGGTTCGCCTGAATTCGCGCTTGCCGCCGCCCGCCGGATCTCGCTACCTTGAAGACTTCCTCACCCATGGCCAGCCCCAGCGTTGCATTCGAACGTGGCATGCCGGCGAACCTCGACGCAGAGCGGTTCGTCCTCGGCTCGATTCTGCTTGAGCCGCAGGCGTTCATCAGCGTCGCCGGGATCCTCGATGCCGCGGACTTCTCGCTCGAAGCCAACCGGCGCATCTTCGAACGGATGGCCGAGCTCTATGAGCGCGGCGACAAGATCGACCGCGTCACGCTGGCCGATGAGCTGATCAAGAAGAACCAGCTTGAAAGCGTCGGCGGACTCAGCTACCTGGTGTCGCTCGACGACGGCTTGCCGCAGATCTTTAACCTCGAGAGCTACGTCAAGATCGTCCAGGACAAGAGCCTGCTGCGGAAGATCATTCTCAGCTCGCAGCAGATCATGGACCGGGCCTTCCTCGCCGAGGAGGAGCCGAACTCGATCCTCTCCGAAGCCGAAGAGGGGCTGCTCAAGCTCAGCGAGGGCCGCAACCGCGGCGGCATGCTGAACCCCGGGCAGATCATCGACGAGTACGAAGGCGGCATCAACTCGTTCCTGGACCCGAGCAAGCGCCGGCACGGACTCTCCACGGGCTTCCTGAAGCTCGACGAGATGACGGGTGGCTTCCGCGAAGGCGAACTGATCATCCTGGCGGCTCGTCCGGCCATGGGCAAAACGGCGCTCGCGCTGAACATCGGCACCTACATCGCGACGCATCCGAAGAACCCGCAGACGGTGGCCGTGTTCTCGCTCGAAATGTCCAAGGAGCAACTCCTCACGCGTATGATCTGCTCCCAGGCGCGCGTCGACCAGCAGCGCTTCCGCAGCGGCTATCTCGACGCCGACGAACGGCGGCGGCTGATGGTGGGCGCGGGCGAACTGGCGAACGCTCCGCTCTACATTGACGACAGCGCGGCGGCGAACGTGATGGACGTCCACGCGAAGCTACGCCGCCTGAAGGCCGAACAAGGCCTGGCGATGGTGATCATCGACTACCTGCAACTGATGCAGACGCGCGGCCGCGCCGAGAACCGCGTGCAGGAAGTGAGCCAACTCTCGCGCGGCTTAAAGCTGCTCTCCAAAGAACTGCGCATCCCGGTGTTAGTGCTCTCGCAGCTGAGCCGTGCGACGGAACAGCGCGTCGGCGATCATCGTCCGCAACTGTCGGACTTACGCGAGTCGGGCTCGATCGAACAGGACGCCGACATCGTGCTCTTCTGCTTCCGCGAAGAGTATTACAAGCGCGACGTGGAGAGCTTACGCGGGCAAGCCGAGTTGATTATCGGTAAGCAGCGTAACGGCCCCACGGGGACGATCAACTTATTCTTCCGCCACGAGTTCACGCGGTTCGAAAACCGGACCAACGATATGGAAGATGCGGGGCTCGACGGTGGGGCTCCGAACATCGATATCGGCGACCCCTTTTAGACGAAACGAACCCGGGAGTGATTGATTCCGTGGGACTTCGTTATTTCTATTTCGCCTTATCTTTGCCTAGGGCCGGCGAGTTACCTGGTTGCTGATGACTTAGTCAGCTTACACCCCTTGTCAAGAGGCAAGGGGTGTTTTTGGCATACACTGAGTAACACCCGATGCCACTCACCCCGGCACAGAAGAAAGTCGCGTTAACGGCGACGAAACTGTCCATGCTTGGCGCCGGGGCTTTGCTTGGCCCGGCGGGAATGGTGCTCGCGGCGGGCTCGGCAGAAGTTCTCCAAGGGCTGACGGATGGGTTGCTGAAGCCGGAGGAATTTACCAAGGCGTTCGAGGGGGCGGGTAATAATGCGAACGGTCTCCTGGTCAACGCTCTTTCCGACCAATTGGTGAAGTGTCTGGGCGGTGCGGGGGGAGTGGATCTGAAGCCCTTGGCGACGCTGAGCCAGGCGACGCTACACGAGTCGCTCAAGGCCTTGGCGAAAGTGGAGTGGGCCCAGGAGCATGCGGCATGGTTCAAGGCGTGGGATAAGGTGCTGGCGGCGCCAGGCATTCTGCATGAACAGCCGGTGGCGGATTTAATCCAATCTGTCGATTTCTCGGCCGATGAGGATTTCGCTTGGGACTATTCGCGAGGCCTGTTAGAGCGCCTGCGCTGGATTCACGACGCAGAGCAGAGGCGTGGCTTCACGGCAATCTTTTACGAGAGCCAAGCGATCGAGGCGATGCCGACCTGGCTGAGCGACGCGTTGAAGGCGCAGTTGCCGGCGCTGATGGAGGCGCAGTTCTATGCGCTGCAGACGAAGCCCGAACATCAGGCAGCGAAGATTCAGCTCGAGGCGGAGCATCGTCGTTGGGTGGTGAAGCAATTTGGCGAGTTGGTGAGCGCGCTGAAGCGGCAGTCCGCGCCGATGGCGTCGCCGTTGCCGACGGCGGAGCGTTGCTTCGGACGAGAGGATTTGCTGGGGAAGATCGATGCGGCCTTTGGGGCGAAAGCCCGCAGGCTGGCGATTACGGGGGCGGCGGGACTGGGCAAGTCGACGCTGGGATTGACGGCGTTGCACGGGAAAAAAGCGAAGGAGGTATTCGGCGACCGAAGGTTCTATCTGCGAGGCGATGGTTTGGCGACGTGGGGGTCGGTGGTGCTGGGTTGGCCGAGAGGCTGGGAGTTCCGGCGGGCGAGTTTTTGTGGAACCGGATTCTGGCACATTTGGCTCAATCGCGCGCCGTGCTGATGCTGGATAACTTTGAGACACCTTACCAGGGCGCAGAGATCGAGGCCGCGGAACGAGGGCTGCAAGAGTTGTTGGGCGTTGCCGAGCTCTGGGTGATCGTGGCCATGCAGGGGGAGCCGCCGCCGGCCGTGGGCTGGGATGCGCATCTGCGCGTGACGCGATTGCGTCAGGCCGAGGCCAGGAAGTTGTTTTGTTCGATTGCCGGCGAGGAGTTTGCGGCGGATCCCGACCTGGACGGGCTGCTGGAGCCGTTGGACGGCGTGGCGCGGGCGGTGGATCTGATGGCTCATCAGGCCCAGGGGCACCTGACGCTGGCGCGCTTGAGGCAGCGTTGGGTGGACGAGCATCATCGACTTCTCAGCCGTGGCACCGGCAGGTCAAAGGATCATTCGATGGCGGTGACCTATGAAGTGGCGCTGTCGCATGCTCGCTTATCGGATGAGACGCGTGAGGTGCTGTCGGCCTTGGCCGCTCCGCCGATTGGGTTGGATCATGCCCACCTGCATGTGCTGGGCCCAACCGCGGGCGATGAGGCGGTGACTCTGCGAAATCTCTCGCTGCTCTATGCGGAAGGCACGCGTTATCGACTGCTGTCTCCGCTGCGGCAATACCTTCTTGATGAACGTCCCGGGCAGCAAAAGCATTTGGTGGCGCTGGAACGTCACTATTGTGAGTTCGCGCAAAAGAAGGGCATGGGGATGGGGAGAGTCGGGGGAGCCCTGGCGGCTGCGTCCATGCTGAGCGAGCTGCCAAATCTGGAGTGGGCGGTCCGAGAGGCTGTGAGAAGAGGAACGGAGGTCGACTTGGCGGTAGGCGCTGGTGGCGGTGTGGCTGAGTTCAGTCGCTTCGCGGGAGTCGGCGGTGTCGACCTGCTGCGCTGGCTGTCTGAGCAGGACTCGGTGCGGATGATGGCAGTGCGATGGGCGAACTGCGAGCTCTCGTTGGGGAACATTCTGCTGGCGAGGAGCGATCACGAGGGAGCGCGGAAGCAGTATGAGAAGGCGTTGCCGCTATATCGGGGCGTGCGAGACAGGTTAGGGGAAGCAAACTGCGAGCGGAGTTTGGGGGACCTTCTGCTTCGGAGGAGCGATCACGAGAGAGCGCAGAAGCAGTATGAAAAAGCGCAGTCACTGTACCGGGAGGTGGGAGCCAAGGTGGGTGAAGCGGCCTGCGAGAAAAGTTTGGGGGACATCCTGCTAGAGAGGGGCGATCACGAGAGAGCGCAGAAGCAGTATGAGAAAGCGCAGCCACTGTACCGGGAGATGGGAGTCAAGTTGGGTGAAGCGGTCTGTGAGCAGCGGCTGGGGGACATCCTGCTAGAGAGGGGCGATCACGAGAGAGCGCGGAAGCAATATGAGAAGGCGCAGCCGCTGTACCGCGACGTGGGAGCCAAGTTGGGTGAAGCCGCCTGCGAGCAGCGGCTGGGGGACATCTTGCTGGCGAGGAGCGATCACGAGGGAGCGCGGAAGCAATATGAGAAAGCGCTGCCGCTGTATCGGGCGGTGGGCGACAAGTTGGGGGAAGCGAACTGCGAGCAGGGGGTGGGCGACACTTTATATCTGACGGGTGACCACGTTGGGGGGCGGGCGAAGTGGCTTGCGGCGCTAACACGCTATTCCGAGATTGCTGAACCGTATTCGATGGCGAATGCTCACGCGCGTTTGGCCAGCGTAAGCGAAGCGGCGGAGCGGCGGGAACACGTGCAAGAGGCGAAGCGACTTTGCCAGAGCATCGACCGGCCGGACTTGGTGGAGAAGCTGTGCCGGGATTTCCCGGACGAGTGCGAGGAGATCGCATAAGATCGTAGGCGTGAGACTTCCGGTGTTGGCCACGTTGGTGGCGTTGCCTTTGTGGGGCGAGGTCGAGTTTTTTGAGGCGAAGGTGAGGCCGCTGGTGGCGGCGAAGTGTGGGGGGTGCCATGGGGCCAGGGTCGCTTCGCCGATGGGTGGGTTGCGGCTGGATGATCCGGCGGTGCTGCGGAGCGTGGTGGTGCCGGGCGAGGTGGAGAAGAGCCGGCTGATTCAGGCGGTGCGGTATCAGACGGTGCGGATGCCGCCGGGGGGACGGCTGAAGGACGAGGAAGTGGCGGTGCTGGTGAAGTGGGTGGAGTCGGGGGCGGCGATTCCGGCGGGGTCGAGCGCGACGGCGAGCGCGGCGGCTCCGAAGAAGGGGCGGGAGCATTGGGCTTGGAAGGGGCTGAAGCCGGGGGCGGGGTCGATTGACGGGCTGGTGGAGGCGAAGCTGTCCGAGAACGGCTTGTCGCTGTCGCCGGCGGCGGACCGGCGGACGGTGATCCGGCGCCTGGCGTTTGACCTGACGGGGTTGCCGCCCACGGCGGAGGATCTGACGCTGACGCCCGAGCAGGCTGCGGACCGGTATTTGGCGTCGCCGCGGTTTGGGGAGCGGTGGGCGCGGCATTGGATGGACGTGGCGCGGTATGCGGACACGGGTTTCCTGGGGAGTCCGTTTCTGGTGTCGTTCGGGTACCGGGATTGGCTGATTGGGGCGTTCAATCGGGATGTGCCGTATGACCGCTTTGTGGCGCTGCAGTTGGCGGCGGATCAGATGAAGGATGCCCAGCCGGAGGACCGGGCGGCGTTGGGCTTTTTGTCGTTAGGGGTGAATCCGAATCGCGATGTTGATTTGCCGGATGTGGTGGATGACAAGATCGACCTGGTGACGCGCGGTTTGCTGGGGCTGACGGTGAGTTGCGCGCGGTGCCACGATCATAAGTTCGATCCGATTCCGACGCGCGACTATTACTCGCTGTATGGGGTGTTTGCGAATACGAAGTACGGCGGGGAGCCGGTAAAGCTGGGTCCGCTGCCCGAGTTCTATGAGAAACGGACGGCGGAGCGGCGCCGGTTGCGCGAGGAGTATATCGCCGAGCGGCTGGAGGTGTTGCGGAACGAGTTCCGGGAGCCCAAGGAGATTGAGCGGTATCTGAGCGGGTTGTGGGAGGGACGGAACTTGAGCCGGGCGCGCCTGGAGACGTTGGCGCGCGAGAAGAATCTGAATTCGCTGTTGCTGGGGCGGTGGGCGGACCGGTTGCAGGATCCGGTGTTTGCGGAGTTTCGGGAGGCGAAAACGAATCCGGCGGCCGAGTATGCAACGAAGTTGACGAAGCCGACGGATCCGGCATGGCGGGCGTTGCTGTACGGGCCGACGGCGCCGCCGGAAGTGCCGGTCGAAGACTTTCCGTCGATTATGACCGAGGGCGATTCGAATACGGTGCGGAACCTGCAGTGGCAGTACGAGAAGATGCTGAACGATGCGGCGTACCGGGGGTCGGAGGCGATCCGGCTCGGAGCGCAGGATCGGGCGAGCTTGAAGCCGGCGCACGTGTTTGTGCGGGGCAATCAGAATGATTTAGGCGAGCCGGTGGGGCGTTGCTTCCCGACGGTTTTGACGGCGGAGCCGGTGTGTTTCACGCAGGGGACGGGGCGGCTGGAACTGGCGCAGGCGATTACGAACGAGCGCAATCCGGTGGCGGCGCGGATTCTGGTGAACCGGGTGTGGCAGAAGTTGTTTGGCGAGGGTTTGGTGCGGACGCCGTCGGACTTCGGGGTGCGCGGCGATGAGCCGACGCATCCGGAGTTGCTGGATAAACTGGCGGTGGATTTTATGGCCGATGGCTGGAGCATGAAGCGGCTGATCCGGCGGATGGTGCTGACGCGGACGTATCAGCAGGCGAGTGCGGATCGGGCGGAGGCGCGGTTGAAGGATCCGGAGAACAAGCTGCTGTGGCGGATGCCGCGGCGGCGGCTGGACTTCGAAGCGCTGCGCGATGCGATGCTGGCCGTGTCGGGGAAGTTGGACGGACGGATTGGCGGCGAGCCGGTGTCGTTGGTGAGTGTGCCGGCGGATCCGCGGCGGACAGTTTACGGGTTGATTGAGCGCGAGCGGCCGCTGGCGTTGTTGAAGAATTTCGACGTGGCAGATCCGGAGCAGCACTCGCCGCAGCGGTATCAGACGACGGTGCCGCAGCAGGGTTTGTTTTTGTTGAACAGTCCGTTTGTGGGGGAGATGGCGCGGGCGCTGGCGCAGCGGGCAGGGAGTGTGGAGGAGTTGTACCGGATGGTCCTGGGTCGGGAGCCGCGGACGAGCGAAGTTGCGCGGGCGCGGGCGTTCTGGCAGGCGGCGGGTGAGCCGACGCCGGCGTCGGTGACGGCGTGGCAATACGGGACGGCTCGGTTGGATGCGGAGAAGGGGACGGTGAGCGAGTTCCGGCCATTCCGTTTCTATACGGGCAAGAGTTGGCAGAACACGTCGGCGGGGCTGGATCCGGTGACGGGGACGGCGCGGCTGACGGACGCGGGCGGCGCTCCGGGCGACGACTTGTCGGCCGTGGTGGTGCGGCGCTGGGTGTCGCCGGTGACAGGCGTGGTGGACGTGCAGGGCAAGCTGGTGCATGCGGTGGGTCCGTTTGAGCTGCGGTTCAAGCTGAGCAACGGCATTCGCGGTTGGTTGGTGTCGAGCCGGCAGGGCGTGCTGGGACGTTGGCAGGTGGCGTTGCCGCCGCCGCCGGCCGATGGGTTGAGCTATCAGGCGAATCCGAGTGTCGCGACCGAGGTCAAGGGTGTGCGCGTGGAGGCGGGTGAGGCGCTGGACTTTGTGGTGGATTCGCTGGGCGACTACGAAGCGGATGATTTTCAATGGGCGCCGGTGCTGGTGAGCGGCGAGCGGAGCTGGGACGCGAAGAAGGACTTCGCGGGTCCGGCGATTGGGAAGTTGAGCCCGCGCGAGCAGTTGGCGCAGGTGCTGTTGTTGACGAATGAATTTGCGTTTTTGGACTAAGCCATGATGAATCGTCGAGATCTTTTTCGCCGCGTGGGAGCGGGCCTGGGTGTGGTAGGGATGGCGAGCGTGTTTGAGCAGGCGGGACTGGCCGGGCCGCTGACGCCGCGGCGATCGCCGTTGCCGGGCAAAGCGAAGCGCGTGATCCACATTTTTGCGAACGGTGGTCCGTCGCAGATGGATACGTTCGATCCGAAGCCGGCGCTGAAGAAG
The DNA here is from genome assembly GCA_044226365.1 of Bryobacteraceae bacterium. Lineage (GTDB taxonomy): Bacteria > Acidobacteriota > Terriglobia > Bryobacterales > Bryobacteraceae > JALHNI01. The sequence continues at coordinate 73,102 of JBGAHE010000013.1, read as the reverse complement.
TATGCGGGGCAGCCGTTGCCGGTGCATTTGCGGACGGAACGGAAGACGGGGACGGCGCTGCCGTCGCCGTTCGAGTTTCGGAAGTACGGGCAGAGCGGGATTGAAGTGAGCGAGGTGTTTGCGAAGGTGGGCGCGCATGCGGACGAGATGTGCGTGATCCGGTCGATGCATACGGAGGTGCCGAATCACGAGCCGTCGTTGATGATGATGAACTGCGGGACGCAGCAGCAGAGCCGGCCGAGCTTCGGGTCGTGGGTGGTGTATGGGTTGGGGAGCGAGAATCAGAATCTGCCGGGGTTCATTTCGCTGTGTCCGGGCGGATTGCCGATTCGCGGGGCGCAGAACTGGAAGTCGGCGTTTCTGCCGGGGGCGTATCAGGGGACGCATATCGATACGCGGGAGACGGCGCTCGATAAGCTCGTCGAGAACGTGCAGAACAAGCTGACGCGGCGCGAGGAGCAGCAGAAGCAACTGGAACTGCTGGCGGCGATGAACCGGGAGTATCAGGAGACGCGGGCCGAGGACCAGGCGCTGGAGGCGCGGGTGCAGTCGTTCGAACTGGCGTTTCGGATGCAGATGGAGGCGGAGGACGTTTTTGATCTGTCGAAGGAGCCTCAGCATATCCGCGAGATGTACGGCGATACGCTGCATGGGCGGCAGATGCTGATGGCGCGGCGGCTGCTCGAGAAGGGGGTGCGCGTGGTGCAGGTGTGGCATGGGGCGGGGCAGCCGTGGGATACGCATGACGACGTTGCCAAACGGGTGAAGCAGTTGGGGCAGGAGAGCGATCAGCCGATTGCGGCGTTGCTGACGGATCTGAAGCAGCGGGGGATGCTGGACGATACGCTGGTGATTTGGGGCGGGGAATTCGGGCGGACGCCCGTGGTGGAGTTGCCGGCGTTTGGGTCGAATGCGGGGACGGCGGGGCGCGATCACAACTCGTATGGGTTTTCCGTGTGGCTGGCGGGCGGGGGCGTGAAGGGCGGTACGGTGCACGGGGCGACGGACGAGTTCGGGTTCCGAAGCGAGGTGGACCGGGTGCATGTCCACGATCTGCATGCGACGCTGCTGCACCTGCTGGGGTTCGATCATGAGAAGTTCACGTTCCGCTATGCGGGGCGCGATTTCCGGCTGACGGACGTACACGGGCAGGTGGTGAAGCCGGTGGTGGGTTGACGCGAGTGGCGTCTCAATTTTTGGCCAAAGCTTTGATTCGGCGGTAGTTGCGAATCGACAGTTCCGAAACTCGACTTCCGGGCGCGTAGCCTCGCGCTAGGAGGCTCAATGTCTACGGAGCTGTTGATCGATCGGAGCCGGCGGTTGCCGGCGGGGCAGTACATGGCCGAGAAAACGGCCAAGGACTTGATTGTTTTGCACTTCACCGCCGGTGGGTCGGTGGAGGGCGCTTTCCAGAGCTGGGTGTCGACGCCGGAGCGGGTCGCGACGGCTTACATCGTCGGCTTGGACGGGCGGATTTACGAGGTGTTCGACCCGGCGCATTGGGCGTGCCACTTGGGGGTGGCGGCGGCGAATAATCCGGGGTATCGGCTGGACAGGCGATCGATTGGGATTGAGATTGTGAACTGGGGCGGGCTGAAGCGGGCGGGAAATCAGTTGAACTGCTGGCCGAATCAGTATGGGGCGAAGTATTGCAATGTGACCGAGACCGAACGCTATGTGCAGAGGTCGTATCGGGGTTTGAACTACTTTGCGGCGTTTCCGGCGGTGCAGCAGGCGGCGGTGGGAGCGCTGACGAAGCAGTTGTGCGAGCAGTTCGGGATTGCGAAGCAGATTCCGGTGGAGGCCGAACGGGAGCGGATGAACTGGCCGTATTACTCGGACTTCAAGGGCGTTGCGTCGCACCAAAATTTTCACGCGGAGAAGACGGATATCGGTCCGGCGTGGGATTGGGCCAGGCTGGCGAAAACGCTGGCTGGGTCGTGATATAAGGGACGGGTGAGAAAAATACTTTCACTTTTTCTTTTCCTATTTTTGTGGGGTACGGCGGCGGAGGTGGCGGCACAGAATCTGCCGCCCGCCCCGGAGGCCACGACGACTACTCAGCCGCAGGTGAAGAAGGCACGCAAAAAGGGCAAGAGGAAGGTCGCGCGGGCGCGGGCGAAGGGGAAGAAGAGTCGGAAGAAGACGGCGGCAAAGGTCGCGTAGGAAGATTGGAGGCGCCGACCAGGATCGAACTGGTGAATAACGGTTTTGCAGACCGCTGCCTTACCACTTGGCTACGGCGCCCCAATTGACTAACAGTTCAACGATACCGTCTTCGCCGGGTTGCAGTCAAACGGTTTGGAGTAGGCCGGCCATACGTCGGGCTAGTACCTGTACTGAGCATTCGGTGACGGCGAAGTGGCGGGCGGCGCGACCCATCTCGCGGCGGGCGACGGGGTGCTGGGCCAAGTAGGCTATCGCGAGACGAAGGGCTTCGTCCTCTTCCGGGCCGGCGGGTACTGGCCAAACGACCCCGGGTGGGAGGTGGCGATGTTCGTCGCCCTGGGTGACCAGAGCCGGTTTGCCGGCGGCCATGAGGCGGGCGAGGATGCCGGAGGATTCGCCGGCGGAGGGGTAGCGAAGGTTCACGCCGAGGTCGGTGGCGGCGATCAGGAGATTGAGCTCGGGCTCCGGCACGGCGCCGATGCGGAGGGCTGAGCCGAGGGGGAGCGAGTCGCGCAGGGCGGGGCTGCCCCATTCGCCCTGAACGAGCAGTTGTACGGCGGGACCTTGCGGGGCGACGGCGCGGAGGATGGTGGGGAGGCGCTTGGACTCGCGGAGATGGCCGAAGACGCCCAGCAGGACGGTTGGGGGAGCGACGCCGTGCCGAAGGCGCCATTGGGCGAGGTCAGCGGCGGGGAAGTCCGGGGCGGGAGCGATGAAGTGGGGCAAGATCTCGACGCGCGGGGCTCCGTGAGCCTGCGCGAGGTGGGCGGCGGCGGCATTGTGAACAATGACCAGGTGGGCGGCTTCCATGGCGCGCCGGAGCATGGGGTGAGCGAAGTATTCGGGGGCGCTGCCGGAGCGGGACCGCTGGTCCCAAAGATCCTGGGCTAAGGCCCTGGTCCACTCGCCGTAGTTATAGACAAATTCCGCGACATACTCGTCGCGGGAAAGCGCTCCGAGGAGGAAATGATGCAGCACGGCGTCGTGGAGGATGACGGCGCGTTTGGGATCCTGGCGGGTGAGCAGGCGGCGGTAGATGGGCGCGTGGAGCGGGTTGTTGCCGAGGTGGAAGACGGTGAGAGCAGGCAGGTCCGGGAGGTGCGGGCGGAGGACGCGGGCGTAGTCGGCGACGCCGGAGTTGCCGGTGGGGGCGAGCCAGATCACGGCTGAGGCCGCTTGACGCGCTTGCCGAAAATCGCGGTGCCGACGCGGATCATGGTGGAGCCTTCTTCGATGGCGACTTCGAAGTCGTGGGACATGCCCATGGAAAGCTCGGCGAGGCTGTGCTGCTGAGCGAGTTCGCGCAGGCGGCGGAAGTAAGGGCGGGCGACTTCGGCGTCCTCCGACCAGGGAGGCATCGTCATGAGTCCGCGGAGGCGGAGGTTCGGGAGGGCGCGGACGCCGTCGAGCAGTTGGGGGAGTTCGTCGGGCGAAGCGCCGGCCTTGGACTCCTCGGCGGAGAGTTTGACCTCAAGGAAGATGTCGAGGGGGTGGGGGCCTTCGTTGAGGCGTTGGGCGACCTTGAGCGACGAGACGGTCTGGATGCAGTGGAAAATTTCCGCGGCCTTCTTGGCTTTGTTGGACTGCAGATGGCCGATGAAATGGAAGCGGGCGTCGGTTAAGTGCTTTACCTCTGGATACTTGCCTTCGAATTCCTGAACGTAGTTTTCGCCGAAGTCGCGGGCGCCAGCGGCGTAAGCTTCGAGCAGGGCGGACGACGGGAAGACTTTGCTGACGGCGATGAGGGTGACGGAAGATCGCTCGCGTCCGGCCTGTTGGCAGGCCGTTTGGATCTTTTTTTCCAAATTTATGAGATTTTCGGCGATGCTCAACACACTATTCTACGGGACGAAAACGACGCCATGCCATCGACCGAAGAATTGTTTGCGCTGCTAAAGGAACTGACGCGGCCGGCGCTGCTGGAGCCGGGCCAGGAACCGTTCGACCTGCTGTGGGATTCCTATTCACTGACCGAGCGTGGCGGGGCGCTGATGCTCCACGCCTGGAACGACGAGCGCAGCGTGGCGCACTCGATTACGAGTGTGGCGCGGATGGGCAGCGGGCGGATCAAGGTGGAGACGCGGGGGCTGTTCGGCAAGACGCGGACGCTCGAGATTGTGGACCGCGATTCCGGGCTGCAGCGGCATCGCGAAGTGACGGCGGTGCGCACGGTGTATCGCGAACAGTTGCGGCGGAGCCTGGCGCGGCGGTTTCCCGGCTGGACGGTGAGCGAACTGACGACCGGGGCGAATCTGCAGCACACGCTTTCGCCGGCGTATCCGCGGGCGCTGGTGCGGCGGGGCAATAGCGCCTGGGCGGCGATTCTGGCGACGCCGATGTCCGATGTGGATGCCGTGTTGAGCTTCGGTCTGATCTGGCATGATTACTGCCGGCGGCAGGAGAAACGAGCGGTGGTGGAGGGGCTGGCGATTTTCGTGCCGGTGGACCAGCACCTGACGACGTCGCTACGGCTGCGGTATCTGGACCGGTCGCGGTTTGAGCCGGCGCTGTATACGTACGAGGCGGATGGCAGCGAGGATCCGGTGGATCTGCTCGACCACGGGAATCTGGAGCGGGCGCTCGATGCGCCCTGGGACGACGGACGAGTGCGGCTGTCGCCGGGGCCGGAGCGGCGGCTGGAGGAACAGGTGCGCGCGCATTTGGAGACGATCGATTCGCAACTGCAGGGGCCGGTGTACGGGCAGGTGCCGGCGTTTGCCGCCAATGACCGTGACCTGATTGACCTGCTGTCGGCGGACCGCCACGGCCGTCTGGCCGTGCTCGAGCTGAAAGCGAGCGAGGACATCAATCTGCCTCTCCAGGCGCTCGACTATTGGATGCGGGTGGATTGGCACGGACGCCGGGACGAGTTCACCGCGCGCGGGTACTTTCCGGGCCGGCATTTGGCCAAGGTTCCGCCGCGGCTTTACTTTGTTGCACCCGCACTCGATTTTCATCCGTCCAATGCGACGGTGCTACGCTATTTCTCGCCGGCGATCGATTGGGAGATGATTGGGGTAGCGCATCCGCGGAGCGGCGCTCTTTCGGTCGCGTTCCGGCGGGGAAGCAGGAGCGAAGATGAATTTTCTCGGGCAAGTGCGGCAGGCGGTGACGAATCTGAATCCAGCCTCGGTGCGGGAGTCGGCGGAGCGTCCGTTCCGCATTGGTTTGTTCGCCGCTGACGATTCGTTTTATCGCGACCTGGAGCACTTCATTCTGCCGGCGACGATGTCGGTGGATCGACGGCGCAGTGCGGCGCGCAGCGTTGAGCGGGCGACGCGCAGCGAGGGCCCGTTCGACATTGAGATTTACCAACTGGGGCTGGAACGCAGCGAGCACGGCTTCTACTTCGACCCAGCCAATCCGCAGCAGATGGTGAAGGCGGTGCTGGACGCGCACGAAGACCTGGCGCTTGCTTTGGCACGACAGTTTCCGCCGTTCCGTACGGAGGTGGCGCGGCGCTCCATTCATACCGTTTCGCGGGAGAACGCGCTGTTCTCGATCGCGACGGCAATGCCGAACATCGCGCCGTTGTTGGGCCTGGGCTGGGCGATCGGCGAGTTCGCGTCCGATACGGCGGTGTTGACGGCGAACCAGGTGCGTCTCGCGTTTCTGCTGGCGGCGGCTAGCGACCGCCCGGTGGGCTATCGCGAGCAGCGGGGTGAGATTGCGTCGATCGTCGCGGGGGCGTTTGGCTGGCGGGCGATCGCGCGCGAACTGATCGGGAAGATTCCGTTGGGCGGCGGTCTGATTCCGAAAGCGGCCGTGGCGTATGCGGGGACGTACGTGATGGGGCAAAGCTTTGAGCGGCTTTACCGGTCCGGGTACGCGTATTCGCGGCAGGAGCGGAAGACGGCGTATGGAGATGCTTATGACCGTGGCAAGGCGATTGTGAGCGCGGTGCTGGAGAAACTGCGGCCCGGCCACGCTTAATCGAGGGCATGGGAAATGGTTAGAAGATGTACTTCAAACCGACGCGGCCGATGAAGCCGGTACGGAACAGGTCGCCCTTGCCGAAGCGGGGGTCGAGCGCGCCGTAGGCCTTGGTGGTCGCGTCGCTGGTGCGGGCGATCATCGCGGCGTAGTCGTAGGGCTTGGTGAAGTCGAACGTGGTGTAGTTCAGAGCCGAGGAGTTCGTCCGGTAACGGTTGAGGAACGTGTACAGGATCTGAGCAGTCTTCTGGTTGAAGAGGTTCTGCGCATTGAACTCGAAGCGGAGGCGCTGACGTTCGGTGATGTGGAAGGTGTGCGAGAGCACCAGGTCGGTCTGGCTGATCACCGGGCTGCGACCCAGGTCACCACGGCCATTCACGAGCACCGGGGCGTTCTGAGTGGAGCTAACCTGCGTGCTCTGGGGCGTACCGCTCTGGATGAAGTAGCTCCAGCCGATCTCAGACGTGCCGAAGTTCTTGGCCCACGGCTTTTCGTAGGAGCCGTAGAACTTGAACTGGTGCGGATGATCGGAGGCGAGCAGGCCATAGTTGCCGAGGTTGCCATGGGCATCCCACTGCAAGTAATCCAGGTCATAGTAACGGCTGGCGGACGTGCCCGCACGCGTGGCCTGGCCACCGGACTGCTGGGAGACCGAAGAGGTACGGCCCGTGGAGGGCGGCGTGGTTTCGTCGGTGCTGACCAAGCCGGCGTAGTTGCCGTAGAGGCGGCTCCAGGTGTAGCTGCCGGAGAGGAAGAAGTGGTTGGCGAAGCGGCGGCTGAGCGTCACGTCGACGGCGTTGTAGTCGCGCTGCGGGCGCGGCAGAGCAAACGACGGAACGATCCTGCCGCTGGGGCTGGACTTGGCGACCAGACCCTGGCCCGGGTTGCCGTAGAGGTAGATTTCGTTACCGGCGGCATCGAGGGTGCCCACGTCTTCAATGGCGTTGCGCAGGGTGCTGCGGGTGTAGCGAACGGCCAGAACGACCTTGGGCCGCAACTGGTATTCGGTGCCGATGTTGATGAGCTTGGTGCTGAGGGGGGCGATGTTGGGGTCGACCGAAGCATCGCCGAAGGCCGGCACGCGGAGGTCGAGGTAAGGAGCAGCGCCACCGGCGAAGATGTTACGGCCGGGGAGGTTGCCGTTGCCGAGGCTGAGGACGTCGAGCGTGTCGAGCGTGCGGTAGTACTGATTCCAGTGGTCGCCACCGAAGGTGCCGCGGGAGAGTTCGTACTTGATCCAGTCGTAGAACAGGCCGAAGCTGCCGTAGACCTTCATCTTGCCGTTGCCGAAGACGTCATAGCTGGCGCCGAGACGCGGAGCGATCTTCTTGCCCCAGCCCATCTGGAAGGCGTACTTCTGGATGTCGGGACGGAAAGACGGGACCTTTTCGTTTTCGAGACGAAGGCCCAGGTCGAGCGAGAGGCGGCTGGTCGGTCTCCAGCGGTCCTGGAAGTAGATGTTGTCGATGGTGCCGCCGGTGGTGCCCTTGGTGCCGATGTCGTCGAGACGATAGTAGCCGTAGGTACCCGTGTAGCTTTGCTTGGTGGCGGTGTCGTTGTAGGGGGTATTCCAGAAGAGGGTGACGTAGCCGCCGCCGCCGTAGGCGAGGTTGACGTTGTTTACCATCTTCATGCGACCGAGGCCGACCTTGAAGTCATGCGAACCGGCGAAGCGGACGATCTTGGTGACGTCCAACTGCAGGTTGGTGCGGGTCGCGATGTCGAAGAAGGTGTTCTGGACACGCGGGATGGTGGTGGCGCCGGCGCCCAATTGCAGGTTGGCGGGAAGGCCGGCAACGCCGACGGAGGGGGTGCCCCATTCGATCGCGCTAACGTCAGGGACGCCGAGGGCCTTGTAGTTGTCGTAGTTGCGGCCGAAGCGGAGGTTGATGAGCGTGGTGGGATTCACCGTGTAGGTGACGTCGCCGTTGTAGTTGCTCTGGGGGTTGAAGAAGCCGCGGGCCTGGTTGGCGAGCAACGCCGAAGCGGTGCTGGTGGACTGATTGCCCGCGTTGCTGTAACCGGCGAGGATGCCAGCCTGCGAGAAGGGCGACCAGTAGAAAGCGGCGTTCAGGCGGAGCTTGCTGGTGATGTCGGCCGAGAGTTTGTTGTAGGCCTGCCAGGTGCGGGTGTCCGCGTGGAGGGAAACAGTCTGATTGTCGGCGGTGAGGTACTTGCGGTCCGAATCGCCAAAGCGGGGCGAAGCGGCGCTGAAGAAGTACACGCGGTTCTTGATGAAATAGCCGCCCAGGGCATAGCCGATTTCATTGGTGGTGCTCTTCTGCTTGTTGTCCTGCACGTAGCCGGTGGTGACCAGGTCGACCGGGTTCATCAGGAGACGCTTCACGGGACCGGCGGCAATGCCGTTGCCGGTGTAGTAGTAGTGAATGTCGCCGTGGAACGCATTGCCGCCGGAGCGGGTAATGGCGCTGATCACGCCGCCAGTGGCGCCGCCGTACTGCGCTTCGATGCCGGAGGTCTTGACCTGGACTTCGTCGAGGATTTCGAAGGCAGCGTTGGTGCGGGACTGGCCCTGCAGCACGCTGGTGGTAGTGATGCCGTCGACGATGAAGTTGTTTTCGCCGGCGCTCGAACCGTTCACCTGAATGCCGCCTTCGAGGTCGCCCGAGGTCGCCGTGGGCGCCAGCGCGACCAGCGACTGGAAGGTGCGGGCTTTGGGCATGCGGTTGAATTCTTCCGCGGTGACGTTGTGAGAGACCTGCGTGGTGGAGGTATCGATGAGGGGAGCCGCGTCAGTGATCTGGACAGTTTCGGTGGTGGTGCCGACGGTGAGCGTGACATCGAGCGTGAGCACTTTACCGAGCAGAATCACCAGGTCGGGAATTTCGTTGCTCGCGAAGCCGGACGCTTCGATGCGGGCCTTGTAGCGGCCCGGTTCCAGGTCTTTGGCCACGTAGAAGCCATTGTTATCGCTCTTGAGCTTGGTGACCTTCTGGGTCGAGTTGCTGGTGAGCGTGATGGAGGCGTTGGGAATCGCCGACGCCGACGGGTCTTTGATCGTGCCATGGATTTCGCCGAAGCGTTCCTGGGCCAAAAGACCGGAGGAGAGCCCAAAGACAAGGAGCAAAGTGGTAAGCGTGCGCTGACAGATACCAGGTTTATGTGACATCAATAGTGACCTTTCTTAGCGAGCACATGCCACGACGCACTTCGCGGTGGCTCGCTTGTTGGAGTTGGATGACACCGCGCAACGGAGGTCGGTGTGAGAGGCGAGAGAGAGGAGCTGCTCGGGCGCCAGGGAGTGGGCGCTGAGACGGCGCTCGGCGGTGGAAAGGGACAAGGCCCTTCGCAGACCGGGGAGACGAAACATTCTTGAGAGATAACCTCCTGAAATCGTTTTTCAGGTGGTCAAAGGAAACCAATGAAGAGACAAAGAACTTCCGACCCATCGCGACCCTTTTAGCCGTGAGGTGCGGGTTCGCGATCCTTGGATCGGTCCCTCTAACCCCTACCCAGCCGTTGGTACCGACCGAGTAAACTTACCGCTACCGTAGCATAAATATTTGTAAGTATAAGAAGTTTAATATACGGGCATTAATCGACTTACCCTGGCGAGAGAGGGGTACGCCACAGATTTCATCAGGTTCGCCCCGTTCCAGGCGGGCGGCCCCGGAGAGTACTGGCCCGTATCTATTTGATGACGAATGTGTTAAGAGGCTTGTGGTGAATCGCCCCACAGTCCGTTTCGCCCCAATGGCTTTCAGAAGCAATAAAAGGGCCGCCCGGTTGGGCGGCCCTTCGGGGAACCGAAGATTAAGAACGCCTAGAACGTTAGGCGTAGAGCGAACTGCCAACTCCGCGGACTGTCCTGGCTAGTGATGGTGCCGTAAGCCGCGTTGGTGGGGTCCGTATTGGGGTTGCCGAGGTTGGGGTAGTTGGTGGCGTTGTAGGTCTCGGCGCGGAACTGGGTATTGAGACGCTCGCGGAATTTGAAGTTCTTGATCAGCGAGAAGTCCCAACGGGATTGTCCGGGTCCGCGAATGCCGCTGAAGCGGAGCGGAAATTGCCGGAAATTATTGGCCAATTGCCGTGCGGTTTGCCACTCGAAGCCGTAGGGCACCAAGGGGCGAGAGGCGGCGGTGGCGGCATCGGTGTTGGGGACCAGGCGGAGCCAGCGGTCGACGGAGCGTTCGTCTTTGGGCAGCGCGACCTGGGAGAGATCGCCGTTGAAGATGCGGTTGCCGAACTCGAGCGGCTGTCCGCTCTGCTTCTGCATGACGCCATTCAACTGCCAGCCGCCAGCGAGGAAGTTGACGATGCTGTGGCTGTTGCCGCCCCACTTGCGGCCGTGGCCGAAGGGAATCTCCCAAATGGCGGAGCCGCGGATGGCGTGGGTGCGGTCGAGCAGGGCGACCGTCTCATAGGGCGTGGGATCGGCGGCGTTCAGGAACTGGGTGGCCTCCATCGCTTTCGACCAGGTGTGGCTGAACTGCACGGTGAGGCCTTGCGAGAAGCGGCGCTCGATGCGGCTCTGGAGGGCGTGATACCAGGCATAGCCGACGGGCTGATTGACCGTGATATCGCCGAATTGCGGGAACGGGCGGAGCAACTGCGAGCGGTTCGTGTTGGCGCCGTAGATGGAGTTGAGGCCGGAGAAGGGGTTGGCGAAGTTGGCGCTCAGCAGGTTGATGGTGGCCTGGTCGCGCACGGGCGAGGTGCTGAGGTACTGATTCGGGAAAGCGTTCAGATTACGGTCCACCGCCAAGCGCGTGGAGCGGTTGCCGACGTAGCTGAGTTCGATGACGAACTGGGCGGGCAACTGACGCTGGAAGCCGAGGCTCCAGCGTTGGGCATAGGGATTCTTACGGGTCGGATCGTAGACCTGAAGAGCTTGGCCGAGGTTGGTGGAGAGGCCGAGCGAAGATCCGGTGGGCGCGAGCAAACCATTGGGGAACGGATTGGCCGTGCTGGCCACGTAGGTGAGGCCGCTGTCGAGAGTCGCCTGCACGGGAGTGCTCTGGCTGAAGCCGGTCTGAATGGTGTTGGTGTAGTAGACGCCAATGGGACCGGTGAAGATGCCATAGCCGGCGCGGGCGACCGTCTTCGAATCGAGTTGGTAGGCGAGGCCGATGCGCGGCTGGAAGTTCGAGTAGCGCGGACTCCAATAATTGCGGGGATTGCCGCCGACGGCGGCGAAGGTCAAGCCGCCGTTGACGCGGAACTGGTTGACGGGCAATTCGGGAATCGGGGCGCGAGCGTAGTTGGCGATGGCGGCCGCCGATAACGGGTTGGCGGTGGTGGAGTCAAAGCCGTAGACGGAACGGTTGTAGCGTTCGGTGATGCCGCTTTCCAGATCCCAGCGGACGCCGAGGTTGAGGGTCAGCTTGCGGGAGACCTTCCAGTCGTCCTGATAGAAGATGCCAATGTACTTGTCCTGTTCGGCATAGCTCGCGAGGCGGGCCATGTTGCTGGTGCCGCCCGGGATGCCGAGGAGAAAGGTGGTGATTTCGCCGCCGAGTTGGGGAGCGGCGGCGCCCGTGTTGGCGGAGGCGAGGGCGGACTGGAAGACGAAATCCGGGGACGTTTGCTGGGGGAAACGGTTGCGGAACTCGCGATTCACGCGGCCATCGAAGCCCATGCGCATGGTGTGAGCGCCGGCGACTTTGGTGATGGTGCCCGACAGGTGGTGGATCAGCGAAGAGGTGGTGCCGTCGCCGGACTCCCAGTTGGAGAGCACGGAGAAGGGCGCGACGTTGGTGCGCGGGAAGGTGGCGATGTCCTTTTCGATGGAGTTGACGAGGGCGGGTGAGAAGCCGAGCGAGGCGAGGTCGAAGCCACGGCTGACGCGACGTTCCGGGAAGTCCTGCTGGGTGATACCGTAGCGCAGGTTCATCAGCAGCGAAGGGCTGAAGACGTAGACGTCGTCGAGCGCGACGCCGCGGTTGATGCGGTTCAGGATGATACCCGAGATGTTGTCGGTGGCGCTGAAGAAGCGGTTCTTATCTTCCTGCCAATAGTCGCGGTGCATGCGGCCGAAGATGCGGTGCTTCTCGCTGAAGGTGTGGTCCACGCGGCCCTGGTTGGTCCAGTAGTTTTCGATGGCTTTCGAGTTGAGGAAGAAGTTGTTGCGGAACTCGCGATTGGTGGTGGCCTGATTCGGGGCGGGCCATGCCTTCATGAGGTTGAGGGCCACCGGATCGAGGCGCGATTGGGGAATGATGTTGCCGGGAAAGGGGGTACGGGAGAAGACGCCATTCGCGCCGGCGACGGTGGATTTGGGATCGTAGACCTGGTAGGCGGCGCCGAGGGCGAGGTAAGGGGAGAGGTCGCCACGGCGGACGGCGTCGATCGGCACGGTGCTGGTTTGCTGGTTCGAAGGGTCCTGGAATTTGTTCTGTTCCCAGGTGTAGAACCAGAAGGTCTTGTTCTTACCGTTGTAGACCTTGGGAATCACGACGGGTCCGCCGAGGGCGAAGCCGTAGCGGTTGTCGGTGTACTTGGAGATGCCTTGGCCGGCGCGGTTCTGAAAGATGGTGGGCGCGTCGAAGACGCTATTGCGGAACCACCAGTGAGCTTCGCCGTGCAGGAGGTTGGTGCCGCCCTTGGTGTTGACGTTGACCACCGAGCCCATGGTGTGGCCCATGGAGGCGTCATAAGGCGTGGTTTGGATCTTGAACTCGGAGATGGCCATCTGCGGAACCGAGAAGGCAACGCGGGGCTGGGTGCCGTCGGAGTAGACGTTGATGACGCCGTCGATGGAGAATTCGTTGACGTAGTTGCCGGCGCCGTTGGTGGAGAACTGCGAGGGCGCGTTGTTGAAGGGAGCTTTGCGGAGCCGGAGGTTGGTGCCGTTGACGGTGCCGGGCGCGAGGTGGACGAGGTCCATGGCGTTGCCGGCAAAGAGCGGGAGTTCGGCGGCGCGGCGCTCGTCGATCACCTGGCCGAGCGAAGCTTCGGCGGAGTTCAGGAGCGGCGTTTCGGCGGTGACCTGGACGATCTCTTTGGCGTCGCCAATTTGCAGGGAGAAGTCGAGCTTCACCTGGTCCGTCACGCGGACCTGGACGTCGTTCTGGACGAGGCTCTTGAAGCCGGCTTGTTCAGCGGCGACGGTGTACTTGCCCGGAACCAGGTAAGGCAGGAAGTAGTTGCCTTCGCCGTTCGCAGTGGCGGTGAGGGTGATGCCGGTTTCCGGATTGGTGGCTTTGACGACCGCCCCTCCGATCGGGGCGCCGGACGGGTCAGTGATGCGGCCCAGAATGGCGCCGCGGGATTCCTGGGCGTAGAGGCAGGTGACGCTACTCAAAAGCAGCGCGCCGACAAGGGCGAGACAAGATTTCATAAAACCTCAGCAGACTCGGGGCCCGACAGTGCCCCGATTTTCGTTGCGCCCATTGTATCGAAACCTTAATGTCATCGAGGCGGCTATCATAAAGCGGAATGACCCCTCTCGCGCTGTTCCTCCTGCTTGTTGCCCAGGACCATAGCAAGTGGAGCGACTACGGCGGCGCCTCCGATGCCGCGCAGTACTCGTCCCTGACCCAGATCAACCGTACGAACGTGGCCCGGCTAAAGAAGGCGTGGAGCTATTCGACCGGCGACCGCAACAAGTATGCGTTTAATCCGCTGATTGTGGACAACGTGATGTACGTGATGGCGAAGAATCTTTCGATCGTGGCGATCGATGCGACGACGGGGAAGGAACTGTGGGTGCATGCGCCGGGGTCGAAGTACATCGTCAATCGGGGCATCAACTATTGGGAGAGCAAGGATCGCCAGGAACGGCGGCTGTTTGTGGTGAGCGACCATGTGCTGCGGGCGATCGATGCGCAGACGGGCAAGCTGATTCCGGGGTTCGAGGTGAAGCTGAAGGAAGGACTGGACCGGGACCCGTCGAAGATCGCGCTGGTGCAATCGCTTTCGCCGGGGCGCGTGTTCGAGGATTTGCTGATTCTGGGTTCGGCGACGAATCAGGGCTATGGGTCGGCGCCGGGCGACATCCGGGCGTTCGACGTGAGGACGGGCAAGCTGGTGTGGACGTTCCACACGGTGCCGCGCCCCGGCGAGTTCGGCTACGACACCTGGCCGAAGGACGCCTGGAAGTCGGTTGGCGGGGCGAACGTGTGGAGCGAGTTCTCGGTGGACACCAAGCGCGGCATCCTGTACGCGCCGGTGGCGAGCGCGAAGTATAACTTCTACGGGGCCGACCGGCAGGGCGCGAATCTCTTCAGCGACTGTCTGCTGGCGCTCGATGCGCGCACCGGTAAGCGCCTGTGGCACTACCAGATGGTGCATCACGACATTTGGGACTATGATCCGGCGACGGCGCCGAAGCTGCTGACGGTGACGCAGAACGGCAAGAAGGTGGACATCGTCGCGCAGGTGAGCAAGCAGGGCTTCGTGTGGGTGTTCGACCGGGTGACGGGAAAACCGATCTGGCCGATTGAGGAGCGGCCGGTGCCGCCATCGGTGATGAAGAACGAGAAGACGTGGAGCACGCAGCCGTTTCCGACCAAGCCGCCGCCTTTTGCGCGGCAAAAGTTCACGGTGGATGATCTGTCGCCTTATCTTTCGCCGGCGGACCGCGCGAAGTTCCGCGACGAAATTCTGAGTGCGAACAATCAGGGCATGTTTACGCCGCCGGGGACGCGCAATACGATCCAGATGCCCGGGAATAATGGCGGCGCCAATTGGGGCGGCGCGGCGATCGATCCGGTGAGCGGGCGGCTGTACGTGGTGTCGAAAGATCTGCCGGCCATGCTAAAGCTCGAAACCGAGGTGGAGCAGAAGCGTGCGGCGAAGGATTCGCCGGAGCAACATGGCTTGGCGGTTTACGCCGCGAAGTGCGGAGCGTGCCATGGCGTCGACCGGTTGGGCAAGCCTCCCGCGATTCCGGGCGTGGCCGATGTGGCGCTGAAGTCGACACGGGCGGAACTCGAGCAGGTGATCGAGCAGGGGCGCGGACCGATGCCCGGCACCAAGATCACCAAGGACGAGTTGAACTCACTGGTGGCGTACCTGTATAACCCGACGCGCGCCATCGCCAATGTGCCGCTTTCGGCGGGCGCGGCGACGGAAGACAAATATTATTCGGGCTTCGGCTTCATGATCGCGAGCGATGGTCTGTCGCCGATTAAGCCGCCGTGGTCGTCGATGACGGCGTATGACCTGAACGACGGCACGATCGTGTGGAAGATTCCGTTGGGCGATGTGCCGGAGCTCGCGGCGAAGGGCATCAAGGGGACGGGCTCGCATTATCCGAAGGTGGGCCCGGTGGTGACGGCCGGCGGCCTGATCTTTACCGGGACGCGGGACAAAAAGGTGCGCGCGCTCGATGTCGATACCGGTTCGGTGCTGTGGGAAGCCGAGGTGGATGCGGCGCTCGAGGGCATTGCGGCGACTTATGAAGTGAACGGCAAACAGTACGTGGTGTTTTGTGCGGCGGCGCAGGTGGGGCTGACGCCGGGGACGCAGGTGCCGATTCAGGGTTCTTACGTGGCGTTCGCGCTGCCGTAAGGGACTGCGATTTCTTAATCTCGCGGACGGGCGGGATGGCTGGCGGGGTTGCACGGCCGATTGCTACGATGAAGCAGGGCGCGCGCCGCCCTGGCCCCCGTCGGTCCTCTGTTTCCCGTCAACACACCCAGTTATGCTCGACCGTGCGGAGCGATCACGACTGCCGCGCGACAGAAGGATGCTATGAAAAACGTCAAGCGAAAGCTCACCCTGGCCGGCCGGACCGCGGTTTCGGCGGCTTTGTTGTTCCAATCGACCGCCGGTACGCTGGCGGCTCAAGCCAACGATGCTGCGCTGGTGGCCAAGGCCAAGCAGATTCACGATCGCGTCCTCAAGCTCGATACGCACAATGACATTGAGCCTTCGAACTTCACGCCGGAATGCAATTACAAGCTGCGGCTGACGACGCAGGTGAACCTGCCGAAGATGGTGGAAGGCGACATGGACGTCTCGTTCATGATCGTGTATGTGGGGCAGGGTCCGCTGACGCCCGAAGGATACGACAGCGCCTACCAGCAGGCGATTGCGAAGTTCGACGCGATTCACCGGCTGACGGAGAAGATCGCGCCGGATAGCATTGGGCTGGCGTTGACGCCGGCCGATGTCGTGAAGCTGCATCGGCGCGGCATGCGCATCGCCGTGATCGGCGTGGAGAACGGCTATCCGATCGGGACCGACATCAAGCGCGTGAAGGAATTCTACGATCGTGGGGCGCGCTACATGTCGCTGGCGCACAACGGCAACAGCCAGTTGGCCGATTCGAATACGGGCGAGCAGCAGGGCTATCTCTACAACAACGGCCTATCGCCGCTGGGCAAAGAAGTGATCGCCGAGATGAACCGGCTGGGCATCATGGTGGATCTGTCGCATCCCTCAAAGGGCGCGAACATGGAAGCCATCAAGCTCTCGAAGGCGCCGGTGATTGCGTCGCACTCGGGCGTCCGCGCGATTGCGGACGTGAGCCGCAACATGGATGACGAGTTACTGCTGGCGCTTAAGAAGAACGGCGGCGTGGTGCAGATGGTGGGCTTCGCTTCTTACGTGAAGGCGGATTCGAAGGAGCGGGCGGCGGCGCTGGCCAAAGTGCGCGAAGACATCTTTGGGCCATTGATGCGCGGTGGCGGCGGCGCGGGTGGCGGACGGGCCGCGGGTGGGCGTGGTGCGGCCGGCGCTCGCGGCGGTTGCCCGGTGGAAGAAGGCGAGCACGCCGATGCGGCGCCGGCACGGGCGCGCGGCGGAGCTTTCCTGAACATGCTGCCGCCGGATAAGCGCGAGGAGTACACCAAACGCATGGCGGAGATCGATGCGAAGTATCCGGCGGGTCCGCGGGCCAACGTGAAGGACTTCGTCGACCACATCGATTACGCGGTGAAGCTGATCGGCATCGATCATGTGGGCATTTCGTCGGACTTTGACGGTGGGGGCGGCATCGACGGATGGAACAGCGCGGCGGAAGCGTTCAACGTGACGCTCGAGTTAGTGCGCCGTGGTTACACCGAGCAGCAGATCGGTAAGATGTGGAGCGGTAACTTACTGCGCGTATGGGGCGAGGTGGAGAAAGTGGCCCAGAAGTTAAAGAAGTAAGTCCCGGGAAGGGTGCTTCGTGGTAAGGTCGATCGGAGATATGCCCGACACACCCGTGCTTCCTGCTCATGTGCAGTTGATTCAGATGGCCACCGCGTGCTGGCCCTCACGCTTTGTGACGGTGGCCGCGAACATGCGGATTGCCGATCATCTGGCGGACGGGCCGAAGTCGGCGGCCGAGATCGCGAGTGCGGTGGGTGCGTTGCCGCGACCGCTGCACCGCTTTATGCGTACG
The DNA here is from genome assembly GCA_044226365.1 of Bryobacteraceae bacterium. Taxonomy (GTDB): domain Bacteria; phylum Acidobacteriota; class Terriglobia; order Bryobacterales; family Bryobacteraceae; genus JALHNI01. The sequence continues at coordinate 55,707 of JBGAHE010000013.1, read as the reverse complement.
CTGGCGAGTTACGGAGTGCTGACGCAGGTGGGCGACGGCAAGTTTGGCTTGACGGCGCTGGGGGAAGCGCTGAAGAGCGATGCGCCGGGGTCCGCCCGGTCGACCATTCTGACGATGGCTGGTCCTTGGGGCTGGAAGGCATGGGAAGAGTTTCAATACTCGGTGGAGACCGGCAAGACGGCGATGGAGAAGGTGTTCGGGGTACCGCTGTTCGACTATCTGGCCCAGCATCCGGACCTGGCCGCGCAGTTCAGCGAATCGATGGTGGGCATCCACGGACGCGAGCCGGGGGCGGTGGCGGAGGCTTACGACTTCTCCGGACTGGGCCTGGTGGTGGACGTGGGCGGCGCAACGGGCAACATGCTGGCACACGTGCTGAGCCGGCATCCGCAGTGCCAGGGATTATTGTTCGATCGTCCGCACGTGGTGAGCGAGGCGCCGGCGTTGTTGCGGTCGCACGGCGTGGAGGATCGGGTGCGCATCGCAGAAGGGAACTTTTTCGAGAGCGTGCCCCCGGGCGGTGATGCCTACATCCTGTCGCATATTATCCACGACTGGAACGAAGACCAGTGCCTGACGATTCTGGGACATTGCCGGGCGGCGATGAAGCCGGACGCGAAGCTGCTGATCGTGGAGTTCGTGTTGCCGGATGACGATACGCCGCACTTCGGCAAGACGGCGGACATGGTGATGCTGGCCATCCCGGGCGGGGAAGAGCGAACGGCGAGCGAGTACGAGGCGCTCTTGCAGAAAGCGGGTTTCCGGATGACGCGCGTGGTACCCACCGCGTCCGAGGTGAGTGTGGTGGAGGCTGTGCTGGCCTAACTGCCGATGCGATGCGCGACGCCGATGGCGTGGCGCAGACGCTGCCAATCGGTTTCCGCGGCGACAGTGCAATCGGCGCCGAGGATGAATTGGCCAGGCGCCTGACGCGCGACGCGCCGGATTTCTGCTTCGACCTCGGTGGGCGTGCCGGTGGCGAGAACGCCGTGCCGATCGAGGCCGCCCATGTACGGGCGCTGGAAGAGGCGCGAGATTTCGCGCGGCGTCATCTCGCGATCCAGGAGCTTGGTGTTGCAGTTGACAATGTGGCCGGGATAGTCGAGGACGGCGTCGTAGTTGGCGTACGGCGCCACGTAGTCGCAGACGTGCAGGATGTTGAAGGGGCAAGCGGCGGTGGCGGCCTTCATCGCCACCAGGTCAAAGGGCTTGATGTAGTTGGCAAAGATGGGCGAGCCGCCGAAGCGCTGTTTCTCCGAACCTTGGGTGGACATGTAGAAGCCGTCGACCCCGGCGTCAATGCAGGCGCCCACGAAGATCATCTGGCTTTCGCTGAGGATTTCCAGGCCGCGCTTCACCTGATCGGGAGCTTCGAGCAGGTGCTGCTTGAGGACCGGCGGTGTGGAGCATTGTCCGGCGGACATGAAGGGCGAATAGAGAGTCATGAGGATCAAGGACTCTTTCTTCGCGGCTTTCACGAGGTCGCGGACGGTTTGGATCAGGGGCTCGTAGAAGTCGATTTTGCGGAGTGCGAGCCTGGACCAGTCAGCGGGCTTCTGGAGAAACGGCTGGCGTTCGTAGGTTTGTTCGAACTGGATCTTGACGAAGTCCATGTCCGTTTGGCGGAAGAAGTCGAGGTGCTTTTGTGCGGCGGCGGAGCCGTTCTTGTATGCGGGTCCGAAGTGCAGGAAGAAGGCGGCGGGGGTGTAGTGGGGATCCGTCTGGCCGGCGAGCCATTGGAGCATGCGTTCGCGCTTGTTGGGGGTGGCGGCCGCGAGGCGCGGGGCGATGGCGGCCAGGGACGAAAAGCCGAAGAACGCACGTCGGTTCATAGAGTCAGGATAGCTACTGGTTCAGCCAACTGCGGAAGGCTTCGAGCACGGTGGCGCCGCGATACACGGCGGTGCGGCCATTCGGCTGCTTCTCGTCGGGCTTGAACTCGAACTTCAGTTCCACGGGCCCCGTGACTTTCCACGGCTTAAATTCGCGTACGCGGGTGACGGCTTTGTAAGCTGACTCTTTGATGCGCGCACAGGCGGTGGGATGGGAGAGGCTGATGGTGGCGGCCTTGCCGGCCAGATGCTTGACGGCGACGGTTTCGGCCCGGGGCTGCAAGGCGAGTAGTTCGTCGCAAGCGGCCTGGTCACCGGCCAGCATGATGACGGGGATATCGAAGTAACCGGCGATGGCAGCTACTTGACCGATCTCGCCGACGGGCCGGCCGTTGATGGTGATCTGCTGGACGTTGAAACTTTGCGAGTGCGCGAGGACACCGCCTTTGGCGCCGGCCATCGCGTGCTGGCCGACGAAGAGGATGCCGTCGTAAAGTTTGGGCTGGAAGTAATAGTCGCCGGGCGTGGGGCGGCCTTGCAGCAGCGTGGCTTTGGGATGGATCTGATCGATGGAGAGGGTCCGGCTGCCGTCGTGGCCGTCCCAGATGACGACCTGGCCGGCGCCGGCGGCGAGGACACCTTCCACGGCGGCGTTCATCTCGCCAATCAGCAGGCGGCGCGACTCTTCGAAACGGCGCTGGCCGGGCAGCAACTGTTCGTCGGCATTATTGACGCCGCCGACGCCTTCGACGTCCGTGACGATGAGAATCCTAGGGCCCTGGGCCAGAGCGAACGTGAAGGCAGCGAGAAGAGCGACTAGGATGCGGAGGGGCATGTGAACCTTCGATTGTACCTGTAGAATTTGCGAATGAGCATCCTGGCAGCAGTGGGCGGTGAGAGCGGCTGCGAACGCCTGGCGGCGGCGTTCTACGGCCGCGTGGGGCGCGATCCGGCGTTGCGGCGCTTGTTTCCCGGGCGGAGTTTGCGCTGTGCGACCGAAGCGTTCGAGTCGTTTCTGGTGCAGTTTCTGGACGGGGACGAAGCGCGGATGCAGCATCGCTGGTGGCTGAGTCTGCGGGAGTCGCATGGGCGGTTTGCAATTCGACCGGAGGAGCGGGAAGCGTGGATGCGGCACATGCGCGCGGCCCTGGCGGAGGTAGACATTGAGGCGGAGGCGCGTGAGGCGTTGGAGCGTTGGTTTGCGCAGGGAGCAAATTATGTAAGCGCAGAGCCGGTGGGCGAAGGGGTGCCGGGCGAATTGGGGAGGCGTTGGCAGGCGCAGTTGCGGCTCGATGAGGTGTGCGAGGCGATCGCCGCGGGGCGGGATGAGGAAGTGCTGGCGCTGGCCGCGGGATTCCGCGAGCGGCCATCGGTGTGGGTGGGGGTTCTGGCGTGGATGGCGCAGAGCGGCCGGCCGGCTTTGATCCAAGAAGCGGTAACGGCCGTGCGTGAGAATGCGAGCTTGACCAAGGTGCGCTTCGCCGGAAGAACGCTGCTGCATTTTGCGGCCGGAGCGGGTTGTGTGCCACTGGTGCGCGAGTTACTGTCGCAAGGCGCGGACGCGGCGGCGCGGGATACCGGCGGGCATTCGCCGTTGTACCGGGCGGCGAACGAGTGCGGGTCGGCCGAGGGGCCGTTGGTGGCGGAGATGCTGGTGCGGCGGGGGGCGGACGTGAATGGCGGAGGCGGGACGACGCCGTTGCACATGGCGGCGAGGCGCGGTCATCTGGCGATGGCCCGAAGATTGCTTGAGTTAGGGGCTGACGGGCGCTTGCGGGATAGCAAAGGGGATACGCCGCTGCAACGCGCAACTAACTGCCGGCGGAGCGAGGTGGCGGAGTTGTTACGGCAGTGGGAACGGAGTAAGTGACGGTTATGGGTTGAGTGCTGGGTAGGGGTAGGGCAGTGGCTTCGGCATCGACAGCGGCGCGCTCCTTCCTGGACAAGGGGCGCCAGAGGTCGATGGTGACTTGCGTGCCGGCGCGACGCCAGACGCCGGCGAACTCGCCATTGACGAGCAGGGCGCCTGGCCAGACACGGGAAGTCCAGAGAGCGGCGCGCTGTTGGTCATCGGGGACGAGTAAGACGCGGTCTGCGCCCCAGGCAAGGAAGTAAGTATCGCCGCTGGGAAGTAAGCGGGCGGGCGCGGCGGGTTGCGAAAGGGTGCGGAAGGCGGCCTCGTCCTGAGCAAGGATGAAAGCTTCGCCGACCGGCGTGCGGACGGGGACTAACTCGCCGAGTAAGTCTCGGAAGACGGCTTGAGCCATCGGGCGCGAGACGCCGGCCCAACGCTGATAAGTGGCAGCCGTGCCCGGCCCGAGGACATGCAGAAAGCGGCGGGCTAACTCGAGCCGCGCATCCGCGGGGGCGAGCGTGGGCGCGTCGGTGGTCCAGATGTGAGGTTGGCGGGCGCCGTCCCACCGCAGCAGCACCGTGCCCGTGGCGGCCGCATAACGGAGGCTGTTGTGGTTCACGCCTAGGCCTCGTCCGGCTTCCCCGAAGGGCAGACGTCGCCCGGCGAGATAGACCTGCAATTTCTCGGCTGTCTCGTAAGCGCGGCGATGACCTTGAGCCGTGACTGGCAGACGTCCGAGGGAGAAGACGGCGAGGTCAGGCGCGGCGACGACATAGTCGTTGAAGCGGGGTCCCCAGAGTTGGACGAGCGAGGGATGCTCCCAGCCGTCGGCGGGAGTGTCGGCGACGCGGGCATGGAGGGAGAGCAGCGCAGCGCGGGGGACGGAGTCCTGGAGACCGGCCCAAGTGGCCTGGCGGAGGGACTTCGGGCTGGCGGGCAGGCGTTGATTGAGTCCGCCCGCGAGGCGGCGGAAGTTGAGGATCTGGGAGCGTGAGAGTTCCAGCTTGACTTTCATGGCGGCGGTTTACTTCCGGACTTAGGTTCAAAAGTAACAGGAGTTGATTGACTTAGTGGGCAGCGGGAAGGACGAGAGTTAGTGTCTCACGCAGTGAAGCGGTGACGGTGAAGTGATAGACACGGCCGGAGTCCAACTCGACGATGAGTTCGAGCTGTCCGCTCCGGACGTCCGGCAGAGTCGCTTGGCCGCCTTGGACGCGGACCGCCGGGGGAGGCGGGATCTCATCGGAGGGGTCGGTGGGGTTGGGATACTGGCGCGTGATCTCCCAAAGGCGGTCACGCAGGCGCAAGGTCGCGTGTTCGACCGGGCGTCCTTGAGCGTCGGTGAGGCGGACCAATAAGGAACCGGTAGCGAAGTCGCTGAAGTCCGGCAGAGACTGGGTCCCCGTGGCGGGGATGGTGACCGGGATACCGCCCCAAGCGTATGTCGGCTGGTTGCGCCGCACACCTTCAGTGGTGCTGGTGAGGCCGGTGAGGTGTTGGTGCACATGGTAAGCGCCGGCGGGCAGAGTCCCGAGCAGGAAGCGGCGAGCGACATTCCCTGGGGTGGGCTGCGGAAGAGGCAGGTCTTCGATGACCGACCACTGCTCCGGGGATTGGGCGAGGAGCAGAATCCGCGGACCGGCGATGCCATGGATGGACCTATCGAGGTCGGGCAAATAGGTGCGCAAGCCGGCATTCAGTGAGCCTTGCCCGCCCGGGACGTTGAGAATCACGTGGGCGCCGGGTGCGAGGTCGATTTCGCGAAAGAGCATGCGGCGTTGGGGAAATCGCGGCGCGACGTCAACGACAAACTTACCGGCATGGCTGGCCTGGAATACGAATTCGCGAGGCGACTTGGCCTGCTCGACGGCGGGCTGGTCGAAGGCTTCCGTTGTGGCGGAGGTGCGGAAGCCGATGCTCCACACCTGAGGATGGAGATGGGGGTCGAGTTCGCGGAGGCCGGCGCGCCAACCGGAGTGCGGAAGCCGGACGGTGACGCGGGGCCTTTGGTCGACGGTGCAGTCGAGGCGAGTGTCGGCGCCCGTCGTAACGGCAACCCGTTGGTAGCCGATGGGCTGGCCGGAGGCGGCAAAACAGGTGACGTCGAAGAGGCCGGGGGCGACGGCGATGCGGGTGGGGCGATCGGGCAGAAGGCGGACGGTGCGGACGGGGGTGGACGAACCGGCGAGGCGGATGCGAGCGGCGGTGGCCGGTCCGCCGGTAGGGAACCAGAGGCTGGCATCGCGCGGCGAGAGCTCAATCTCCAGCGGCTCGCCCGGGTTCCAAATGGCGCGCCTCGGCTCATAGCCGGCGGCATAGACGAACGCCTCGATTCGTTCGCCGGCACCGCCTTGCAAGGTGAGTTCGCCGCCTTCGGGCAACGGATAGCTTTCGAGGAACTGGCGTTGCTCCGTGCGGAGGTCGACAATGGCCTCCAGTTCCACCCGCGCGCCGCGAACCGGTTGGCCGCCGCTGCGGACGGTGAGCGTTCGGCGGCTGTTCGCGTCGAACGTGAAGCCGACTGGCCATTGGGCCGGGGGCGCGGCATCGGGCTGAGGGAAGGGCAGATTCAGTTCGCGCGCCAAGGGAAGGTAGCCTGGGGCGGTGAGCCGTACTGTGAGGGGGCCCAGAAGACGCCCCGGGATGGTGGGAGTGAGCGTAGCGAAAGGCCGCCAACCGAAACCGGCGTGCCACCAGGAGGCGCTGACGGCGATGGGAGCGAGGCCGGTGACCTGCAGAAGAAGTTGCATGGACGAGAGCAGGCGGATCTCGCTGGGCCGGACGGGCAGCCTCTCGCAGGGAGCGGGGGTGGCCGCGAAAAAACTGTCTGGAAGGAAGTCGGCGGAGCCGAAGGCCACGCTCGGCGGGTAGCAGTTGGTGTCAGTGATGGGCAGGTGGAACTCGCCGTTGGCCGCCGTCCAAGTCCAATGGAGGGGGCGGTTGCTGAGCGGAATGCCCCACTCCGAGATGAGAGCGCCCGCGACGGGTGAGCCATCGGGCGCGATGACCTTGCCGGCCAACGTGTACTCCCGCAGCACCCGGAGCGGGGCAGCTTCTGACTCGATGACGACCATGCGACCTTCGCGCGTCCATTCGTTCACGCGGCGGACGGTGTCGCGCAGGAGCCGAAAGGTGAACTGGCGATTCCGCCGGCCACCGGTGCCGGTGAAGGGTGCGCGGTAGGTTTCGGACGCGCCTACGGTGTCGAGGCGCACCTCCCAAGTGCCGCGTTCGAGTGAACCGGGGCGGAGGATCTGCTCGCCCCAGATCGTCTCGCCGATGGCATGCGGATCCAGGTCGCTGGGTCCGACGAGCTTTACCGAAGGGCCGAAGGCATCGGGACCGAGCGGCGACCCACCCACCAGTTCGAAGGTGACGCGGAAGATGGTGTCCGGCTGCAACTGCAGCGGGCCGAGGTCGATGTCGTCGCTGCCGTGGTCCGGCACCGCAGTGGATCCCGGACTCCATTCGCCGGGCTTAAACCAGACGATCGCCGCTGGTGCGTAGGTCTCCACGTGGGGCAACGTGAAGCGGCCATCGTCGCCGGTGGTGGTTTGGTACGAGGGCATGTTCTCCCGGCCCCAAGCAATCAACTGGACCAGGACGCCCGGCGCGGAGCGGCCGGACGGCGAGAGCATCTGCCCGCTGACGTTGGCGCGCCGCAAGCCGGGACGTTCCTGGGCCAGCTTGGGAGGCAGTTGCTGGGCGGCGCACGTGACCGCGAGGGCCGCGATGGTCCAGAGAACCACAGGCATGGGGAGCATGGTCGTTCTCAGGGTAGCGCGCGGGCTACCGTTGCGGGCGGACGGTGACGACGGTGATGTCGTCGGTCTGGCCCCAGGCACGGGCGGCGTCGGCGATGTGTTGGGCGGACATCGTGGAGATCTCGCGGGTGCGGTCGAAGCCGAAGAGTTCGCGTTGGGCGTTTTCGGCTTCGACGACGCCGTCGGAGACGAAAGTGAACTGGGAGCCGCGGGCGTCAACGTCGGTGTACTCGCCGATCGGGGAGAGGCCTAAGGGGAGCCCGTGAACCGCTACTTCCTCGCCGTCGAGGTAGGGTGCAAGGTGGCCGGCATTGGCGACGGTGAGTGAGCCATCGGGGGCAAATCGCGCGCAACAGCAGGTGACAAAGCCTCCCCGCGTTTGGCCGGCGAGAGCATGGTTGAGCGCGGTAAGGATCGCGGCTGGGCGGCGCGCGACGGTGTCCCGAAGGACCCCGATGACGACGGCGACCAGCATGGCGGCGCGCAGACCTTTGCCGGAGACGTCGCCGATAAGGACGATGAGCGCGTCACCGTCGGGCAGGGCGTAGTGGAAGTCGCCGCCGACTTCGGAAGCGGGCAGGTAGGCTACCTCGGTGACGAAGCCAGGAACGCGGACGGATTCGGCCGGGAGAAGGAGGGCCTGCGTCTCGGCGGCCGCGGCGAGTTCCTGCTTCAGACGGGTTCGCTCGTCGAGCAGGCGAGCCGAACGGCGGTTGAGGACGATCGCCATAGAGAAGGAGAACAGCAGCATGCCGACGCCGCGCAGGTCGAGCCCGTAGTTCTGGATCTGGCGCCATCGAGCGCCTTCCTGCCAGGAGCCGAGGCCGGTCCAGCGGAGGATTTGGAGAGCGAAGAAGAGGAGGTTGCCTCCGATGAAGACGGTGACGGCGAGGTGCATCAGTGCGGTCTCGGAACCACCCTGGGCATGTCGGACAAGGTCCAGGTAGACCCACGTCATCATGACCAGGAACAGAACGGAATAGAACGGCATGAACGAGCCCAGGCGACTCCATTGGAGAGTGGTGATGAACATCATCGGGATGGTGGCCGCCAGCAGTAGCCAGACCAAGGTTTGGGCTGGACGGGACAGTGAGCGAGCAAACAGGGTGGTGAACAGCCGGCTCCAGGAAAGAAAGTAAGGAAACGCGGCGAGAAAGATGAGGATATAGATGAATACCAGCGAGCGCTGGTTCAGGGTCCAGGGTGCGGACTGGAAGATCCGCATGGCGACGCCCAGGAGTAGCACCCAGCCGCACCAGAAGTATTCGGGCGCATCCCGTCGCCACAAGGGAATCAGCAGGAAAAAGAGAGCGGCCACGCAGGTAGCGGCCAGCATCATGAGTTGCCCCACGCTGGCCCACCGCCGCTCGAAATCGAGCTCGCGCGCTTTCCCTTCGATGGCCGGGACGGTGCCGAGCCAACTGGAGAGCGAAAAATTGTAGAGGGCGCCGGCCGTCGCCCGCGATTCGTCCCAACTCCGGATGGCCACCGTCAGATGCCGGTGACCCGCCGGCAGACGGAAGGCGGCCAGTTCCGGGATCCACTGGCCCCAAGGATGATCGGCTCGCGGCTCGCCAAAGGCGCCGAGGCGTTGTCCATTGACGAAGATCTCGTACGCGGGGCTGACCGGGGCGATGAGAATCGCCAGGGTCTCGGCGGGGAGCGGCTCGGGCAACTCCACTCGAAAGCGGTACCACACCGCGCCGGAGGCCATGGGCGGAGCGCCCGGCATGGCGAGATCCGCCCAGGAGGTGTCGTCGAAGCCGGGGGCCGCGAAGTTCGCACTGTCGCCGGCATGGTACTTCCACACCCCATCCAGGGTCGCCGGCTGATGGAGGCTCTTCACCCGGATGGTTTGGGCGGGGAGGGCGAGGGCGGCGCAGGCCAGCCAGAGGACCAGTCTCATGGCGTCCTCCGGACGGTGACGACGGTGATGTCGTCGGTCTGGCCCCAGTCACGGGCTGCGTCGGCGATGTGTTGGGCGGACATCGTGGAGATCTCGCGGGTACGGTCGAAGCCGAAGAGTTCGCGTCGGGCGTTTTCGGCTTCGACGACGCCGTCGGAGACAAAGGTGAATCGCTCGCTCCACAAGACAGATTCCTGATACGCCCCTTCCGCGACGACGCCCAACGGCAGCCCGGCGGCGACCTCCACCTCGCGGCCATCGCAATAGGGAGGAGGATGTCCGGCATTCGCGAGAGTGACCCGGCCCCCTACCTCGAAGCGGGCGCAGCAACAGGTGACGAAGCCACCCCGCGTCTGGCCCCTCAACTGCCTGTTTAAGGCGGTCAGGACGGCGGCGGGGTGTCGCGCGTGGCTTTCGCGGAGTACGCCGATGATGAGCGTCACCAGCATCGCGGCGCGCAGTCCCTTGCCGGAGACATCGCCCACCACCAGCACCAGGGCGTCGCCGTCGGCAAATGCCCAGTAGAAGTCGCCACCGACTTCCGATGCTGGCAGGTACGCCGCCGCCGACTCCCAGCCCTGCACGGCGGCCGTGTGCACCGGTAGCAATACCGCCTGAACTTCGGCGCCCGCTTCGAGCTCCTGCGCCAGCCGTTGCCGCTCGGCTTGCAGCCGGGCCGAGCGCCGGTTCATCAGGATCGCCATGAAAAAGGCGAACAGCAGTAGCCCGACGCTGCGCGTATCGAGGAGGAACTGTTGCAAAGCGGGCGATGCGCTGGCGGCGCGCTGGCCGGTCCATTGCAAGATCTGCAGGCCGAAGAAAACGCAGTTCGATCCGAGATACAGCCCGGAGGCGGCATGCAGCAGCGGCGCATCCTGCGGCTGGCGCCCGTGGAGCCACAGATCCAGGTAGATGGCGATCAGGCAAGAGAAGAGCAGCAAGGCGTAGGCGGGCAGGAAGGCAAAGACGGTGGGATTTGTGAGTTGGCTGAAGATGAGCATGCCGGTGGTGGCCGCCATCGCCAGCCAGAACATGATGCGGGCGGGGCCGGACAATTTGACGCCGAACAGGTGCTGAAACAGGCCGCGCCACGCCGGCAGGAACGGCAGCATCAGTCCGTAGGTGGGCAGCAAGCTCATGGACAGCGAACCGGGAAACAACCAGGACGCAACCTGGGGCAACCGTACGCCGACGCCACATAACAGAACAGCTGCAGCGCAGAGATAGTCATGGCCCTCGCCGCGCGGGCGCCCCAGAGCGAGAGCGAGCAAGAACACGCCCGCGACCACCGTGGCGGCAATCACCAGGAGCTTGGGTACGGTGTCCCAACGCCGCTCGGTTTCGACTTGGCGCGCGGTCTCTGCCAGCACCGACCGCGGTCCGATGCGAACCGGCTCGTGAAAACTGAAAATCAGAGCGGCCGCCCGTAAGCTGGCGCGGTCCCGGATGGCCAGCGTAAATTCGTTGGCGCCGGCAGTCAAGGGGAACACCATGACCTGCGGCACATGGCCAAAGGTCCCTTCGCCGAATTCGCCGATCCGTCTCCCATCCACGTAGACCTCGTAGCTGGAAGCGATCAACGGGATGAGCAGTGCCAAAGATTCGGGCGGCCGGGGGCCGGTGAGGTGAACACGCGTCCTCAGCCAGTAGGAGCCCGAGGCCAGCGTGGGCCCATCGCCGGGCAACGTCATCAGCCGCCAGGCAGAGTCGTCGAAGGCGGGGTCCGCAAAGCGCGGATCGTCACCAGCGATGTAGCGCCAGACGCCTGCTACCGGAGCGGCGGTCCAGAGCTGATCGACTTCGATAGCCTGCGCCCGCAGCAGCACGGCCGACCCAAGCAGCACCCAAACTCTCATCCATTCCTCCGGAGGGTGACGACGGTGATGTCGTCGGTCTGGCCCCAGGCTTGGGCGGCGTCAGCGATCTCTTGTGCGGACTTGCCGCTGATCTCGCGGGTACGGTCGAAGCCGAACAACTCGCCCTTGCCGTTAGCGGCTTCGACAACGCCGTCGGAGACCATCGTTAACAATGCGGGAAGTGGCATGCGGCACTCCGCATAAGTGGCATCGGCGGCCACGCCGAGCGGCAGTCCGCTTTCGCCGTTGAATTCGTGCCCGTCCAGGTACGGCGGCGGATGCCCTGCTGAGGCGATGATCGCTTCGTTCTGATCGAAGCGAACGCAACAGCAGGTGACGAAGCCGGGTGATCCCTGAAGGACTCTGTTCAATTCCACGAGCACTTCGCCTGGCTCATTTGACCGTCGATTGCGAAGGGCGCCCACAATCGTCGAAACCGTCATCGCCGCCTGCAAACCTTTGCCCGAGACGTCGCCGACGATGACCAGCGTGCCGCGCTCAGTGCAGAACACCTGATAGAAATCGCCGCCTACCTCGCTGGCCGGCAGGTAGACTGCGTTCACTCCGGAAGGTAGGTCCTGACCGAGCAGCAACGATTGCACGCTCTGTGCCGCTTGCAGTTCGGCCTTGAGTCGTTGTTCTTCCGCCCGGCGAGAGTGCGCTCTCTTGATGACGTACGATGCCGCCATCAGTCCGAAGGTGATTTGTCCAATGCGGTCCCAATTCACGATCGTGCCGAAGATGGAGATTCCAGCGCCGATGACGCCGAACCCGATACCGAATCTGCTCAATAGGGCGAAGAGCAACGAACCCGCGCCCGCCACCAGCAGCGCGCGTGGAACACCCGGCCGCTTCCAGGCCACTGCGAGAATTCCGAGCGCCAGGAGCCACGCCACTACCGCCAATCCGGGGTAGATCACGAGAAATGCGGGAGTCCAGGCAGCTGGTTCTGCACGCAGATAGTTCCACAGCCATAAGCCGCGCAGCCCGAGGTGACCCACGACATACGCCGTCAGCCAAGTGGGATTCAGCCGGACTCCTCCCATCCGCGCTTGAATCAAAACAACCAGCGGAGCCTGCGGCGAGGTAAAAAGCCCGCCAATAAACATCCCCGCCAACCAGTCATTCAATCCCCTGCCCGTATAAAAGGCTGACCCCCCAATGGCACATGACAGGTAGGCGCAGATCAGGAGGGTCAACCCGTCGAATCTCTCCCCGGCCACAACCGCGCAAACGGCCGTGAGAATCAACAACAGCAGAATCGAGATCACCAGCCCGATATTTCTCGTTTGATCTTCGATCGCGAAGATCAAGTGGCTTGCGGGAACCAAGAGGATGTTGTGATTGCGCCAAATGGCAAAAAAAGCTTCGAAGCCCGGAGGATGGTATTCGCGAATGGCCAACAGCGCCCGCCCCGCCGGCACCCCAGCAGGAATTGGAAAGGCCTGGACAATCCTGCCGGCCGTGGGGCGGCGAGCGTTCAGGTCACCGGTGGCCCCAATCCTGATGCCGTTCAAGTAGAATTCGCACGGGCACAGGCGAACCACCAGCGTGGACGGCTCCCCGGCGGGGATCGTCACCGGCATGCGGATCCACATGCGGTTCACGGCGAGATCTTCCCACGTGGGTGCACCCTTCCCGGCGACGGTCTCCCAAGCGCTGTCGTCAAACGCCGGGTCCGCCCACCGAAGATCGTCGCCGCGATGGAGCCGCGCATCGGCGGGAAGCTGAGCCATCTCGGAGGTGGCGACCAGCAGGAAGAGGAGTTGCCGGAGAATCATCCACGCCTCCGTACCGTGACCACGGTGATGTCGTCGTTCTGGCCCCACGCCTTGGCGGCATCGGCGATCTGCTGTGCGGACCGGCCGCAGATCTCGCGCGTGCGGTCGAAGCCGAAGAGCTCGCGCTGCGCGTTCTCGGCTTCGACGACTCCATCGGAAACGAAGGTGAAACGGTCTCCTTGGACGCCGAACTCGTGATAGACCACATCGGGCACGATACCGAGCGGAAGGCCGGCTTCCACTTCGAGTTCGCGGCCGTCCGCATAGGGGGCGGGGTGACCGGCATTTGCGATGGTGACCGCGCCGCCGGCGTCGAAGCGCGCGCAACAGCAGGTGACGAAGCCGCCCCCCATCCGCCCGGCCAGCGAGGCGTTGACTTCCGCGAGAATCGAACCCGGACGGTCCGACCGGCGATTTCGCAGGATGCCCGTCACCAGACTCACCACCATGGCGGCCCTCAACCCCTTACCGCTCACGTCGCCGATGAGCACCAGGCGCGAACCATCCTCGCTGTCGAGGATCTGATAAAAGTCTCCGCCCACTTCCGTCGCGGGCAGATAGAGCGGCTCAATCGAAAATACGCTTCGCCCTCCGGAAGAAGGGCTGAGCATCAAGGACTGGACCTCCGCCGCCGCGGCAAGTTCCTGTCCCATTCTCTGGCGTTCGCTCAACAGTGCGGCCGCGCGCTGGTTCAACAGGATCGACATCGCAAAAGCAAACACGAGCAGCGAACAGGACTTCAGGAAAAAGGCTTGCACCATTAATCCCTCGTTGAAAGTCACGAAGAGCCCGACAAACTGCAGCAAATGGAGAGTCAGGTAACAGATCACGGTGATGTGCAGCCCGCGCAAGCCTCGAGGGCTGGTGGACGCGCGCCATCCCACCTCGTAATACAGCAGCCCCATCCAAACTGCCAACCCCGCCACCAAAGCGAGCTGCGCTTTCAGTTCCATGGGCGACCCGGCCATGAAGCGGGCTAAGGGAAGCGCCAACTGCATCAGGCTCACCAGACCAGCGAGCCACGCCAGCCAGGTGATGCGGGACGCGAACAAAGTCTTCATGAGATAGAGAAAGCAAATTACTCCCGCCGGTCCCGCGGTGAGGACGACGAACCACACCAGGGCCAAGCTCCTTTCGAATCCGAAGCCTTCCGGATAAGCCACCGGAACCAAGCCCCCCAGCGTCCCCAGCAGGAAGAAACCGAACCAGAAGTACTCCGGCGAATCACGGCGCCAGAGCGGCAGTATGAAAAAGAAGGCGGCAGAGATCCCAATCGCCGCGGACACCATCAATAGGGGCAGCACGTTCGCAAGTTGCTCGCCTCTCCAGGACCGCGCTTGCAGGGCGATCGCGTCACGGGTCCCGATCCACGAGACGCGATGGAGGGCATCGGGAAGAAAGCCGTAAGGGGAAAGCGCCTTCGTCACGCGCAAGGCGATTACCGGGCTCCGTTGCCCTGAAGGGATGTCAAAGGCGGCAACCGTGGCTGTCCGAAGGCCCCACATGCCTGCAGCGAGGTCGCCCTGTGTGCCAATCCGGCGGCCGTCGACAAACAGCTCATAGGCGTAGGCATTTCCAAACGGGCCCACCAGCAGGGCCAGTGGTTCCTGGGGCAGATCCTGGGGCAGATCCTGGGGCAGTTGCACCCGCAGGCGGTACCAACACTTCCGCACCGATGCCATCACCGCTATCTCGGGCATAACGACGGTCGCCCACGCCGAGTCATCGAGTTGAGGATCGGCCCAACGCAAATCATCACCGTCGTGCTGCTTCCAGTTACCGCTCAACGGCGCAGGCTGATAGAGGCTCTTCACCTCAACGGTCTGGCCCATCAAGGTGCCGGCGATGAGTAGAAGGAGGAATCTCATCCACGCCTCCGCACCGTGACCACTGTGATGTCGTCGTTCTGGCCCCAGGCCTTGGCGGCATCGGCGATCTCTTGCGCCGACTTGCCGCTGATCTCGCGGGTGCGGTCGAAGCCGAAGAGTTCGCGTTGGGCGTTCTCGGCCTCGACGACGCCGTCGGAGACGAGGGTGAGTTGATGCCCGAAGATGAGGGCGGTTTCGTCGTAGGAGGCGTCGGGAAGGATTCCGAGAGGCAGTCCGGCGGCGAGTTCAATTTCGCGACCGTCGATATAAGGGGACGGATGCCCGGCGGAGGCGAGGGTGACTTGGCCATCGTTTTCGAGGCGCACGACGCAGCAGGTGACGAAGGCGCCGTCCAGCCGGGCGTGCAGGGCGCGGTTGAGTTCGGCTAGTATCGCGGCGGGCGAATCGCTGTGGCGACGGTCGAGCATGCCGGTGATCAGCGACACGACCATAGCGGCTTTCAGGCCCTTGCCGCTGACGTCGCCGACGACGATTAAGTGGCCGTCAAAGAGATGCCAGAAGTCGCCGCCGACTTCAGTGGCCGGCAGATAGACCGCCCCGATGCCGGGCGCCGCCGCCGCGGGAATCAGGAATTGCTGAACGCTCCGCGCGGCCTCCATTTCCTGGGCGAGGCGCGCCTGTTCGCGCCGTTCGCGGGCGGCGTTTTGGATCATGAGCAGACCGACGGTGAGGCCGAAGGTGGCGCTGATCCAGGTGGTGAGGTAGATCTGGAAGGGGCCGGCGGTGATAGCCGTGGGAATCGGCCAACCGGGGATCAGGCCTTCCGGGACGGTGTTCATCGTGAAGGCGACATAGAGAAGCACAGGTACGGCCACTTTGCGGAATGGCGTCCGCTGCCAGGCGACTTGGCCGGCCCAGGCGGCGGCCGGCAGCAGGGGCACAAACAGAACCGCTCCGGAAATGAAGGGCGAAAATCGCGTGAGGTCGGAGGCGATCAAAACGGTTGAAGCAGCAGCGGTGGCCCACGCTACTGCGGCACCGCGCCCGGAGAGAGCGGCCAACGAGCTTCCGAGACAGCCATAGCCAGCCATGAGAAGGACCAAGCACCAGCGGCGATCGATCTCGTGATAGGCCGAAACCACTTGCAGGACGTTGTACAGCCCCGCGCCGAAGAGGAAGCCGGCAAACCGAAGAAACTCCGGACGCCGCGCGCCGGTGAGCCAGTAGAGCGGGAGTAGCGAGCCAAACACGAGTTGGAGACTGGCGGCGAGCCAGGCGGGGATGATCGCGTGGCGCCGCTGCAGCACCGCGGTCTCCCCGACGGCGGCCGCGTCTCGCCACGATCCCAGAAAATAAGGTCCATCGTCCGGGAACGACCGCAGAAAGCCCAGTGGCACGGTGTCGTCGTCGACGCGAATGGCCAGTGTCGCGGTCGACCCGGCCCGCAACGGTCCGCTCGTCAGCCTGAACCAACGCGGTGGAAAGTAGGCGGACTTCACCTCCGGGCAGCCGTTGGCGGCCCTCACGCCGTTGAGGTAGATCTCGTAACACCGTGCGAAGCGGCCCAGCGCGATGGCCGGCGAGTCGATCGGCTCGGTGAGCAGGAACTGGCGGCGGATCCAATAGCGGCCGGTGCGCCGGGGGGTGAGGGGCATGGTGACCCTCGCCCAGTCACGGTCGTCGAGGTCAGGAGCGGCCCAGCGTGGGTTGTCGCCGGCGTGATAGCGCCATTCGCCCGCTAGGTCGATGGCGGGGGCGGCGGAGGCCAGCGTCAAGGCCAGGACGATGGTCTTCATGGCGTCCTCTGGACGGTGACGACGGTGATGTCGTCGGTCTGGCCCCAAGCGCGGGCGGCGTCGGCGATGTGCTGGGCGGACATCGTGGAGATCTCGCGGGTACGGTCGAAGCCGAAGAGTTCGCGTTGGGCGTTCTCGGCTTCGACGACGCCGTCGGAGACGAAAGTGAAATAGTCGCCGGTGGCGGTGGACTGGACGTAAGCGGCGTCGGGCGCAATGCCGAGCGGAAGACCGGCAGGCACTGCGAGTTCGCGGCCATCGGCGTAGGGTGGCGGGTGGCCGGCGTTAGCCAGGGTGACGACACCATCGGCGTCGAACCGCGCGCAACAGCAGGTAACGAAGCCGGGCCGGCCGTTGCCAGTGAGGGCGACATTCATCGTGGCGAGAATCGTGGCCGGGGAGCGGGAGTTCGTCGAGCGGAAGGCGCCCACGGCTACCGACGCCATCATGGCCGCTTCGAGACCTTTGCCGCTGACGTCGCCCACCAGAACCAGGAGCGAACCGTCGTCACATTCGCGGACCTGATAGAAGTCACCGCCTACTTCGGCGGCTGGCAGATAGACGGGATGGATGGCGTAGGGGCCGGTCCTGGTGTCTTGAGCGGTGAGCAGCAGCGCCTGGACGCTTGCTGCGGCAGCCATCTCCTGCCCGAGCCGCTGACGTTCACTCAGCAGCTTGGCCGAGCGTTGATTGAGGAGGATGGCGATCGCGAAGGAGAAGATCAATAGCGTGGCCGTGCGGGTGAAGACTCCGGAAAGAAAGACGGTATCGGAGGGCAAAAAGAGGTTGCCGGCAAAGGCAGCGACGCTCGACACGAGGTAAAGGCAGATTGCCAGGTGAATGGCCGGCATGGGGAACGGTGGTCGTGCTTGGCGCCAGCCGAGTTCGTAATAAACGAGTACCACCGCGAAGGTGACGGCGAGGTTCATGGCGCTCGATACCGCCACAGAAGTCGGAGTGCCCAAGGCCAAGCTAGCGGGAGGGATCAATTGAATCAGGAACGCGAACAGGGTGATCCACCAAGCCCAAGCCGATGGGCCTCCAAAGAAGAGGGCACGGAGCAGGGCACACCAAGCGCCGAAAACCACCCAGGCCGAGAGCGTGACGACCAGACAGACAGTGAAACTGCGTTCGAAGCCCAAGCCCTCCGGAAACGCGACGGGTACGCGAGTGAGCAGGCCCGCCAGTTGGAAGAGACCGAACCAGAAAAACTCCGGCGAGTCGCGGCGCCACAACGGCAGCAGCAGGAAGAAAAGGGAGGACATCGCAATGGCCGACGTCATCAGCAGCAGCGGCATCATCTGCCGGGTGCGGCTGGCGGGCCACGCTTCCTTGAGGCTGGCGATCGCTGTCCGCGTCCCAATCCAAGATTCGTCCCGACCGCGACCGCCGATCGAGGTGTAGGGGACGAACACGCTTCGCAGGCGAATCGCCAGGGTGAGTGAACGAGGATGCCCCGAGACCTCGAAGGTGGACACGCTGGGCAGGCGCAGTTCCCATAAGCCGCCCGCAGGATTGCCCTCGGCACCGACGAATTGGCCGTTGATGAAAACTTCGTAGGCGTAGCCATTGCCAAAAGCCCCCAGCAGGATGTCGAGCGGCTCCTCCGGGAGCACGGTCGGCAGGTTCACCCGGACGCGATACCAGGCGCGCTGCGTACGGGGTAAGCGAACGGCGTCGGGCATGGGCTCAGTTTGCCAGGCGGAGTCGTCGAAGTCGGGCGCGGCCCAGCGCGGATCGTCGCCGTCCTGATGCTTCCAGTTGCCGCTGAGTGAGGCGGGCTGAAAGAGGCTCTTCACCTCAATGTTCTGGCCCATCAGGGCACCCGCGATGACCAGCAGGACGAGGAATCTCAAGCGGACCTCCGGACGGTGACGACGGTAATGTCGTCGGTCTGGCCCCATTGCCGCGCCGCTTCGGCGATCTCACGGGCTGGCTTCCTGGCGATCGCGCAGGTACGGTCGAAGCCAAATAACTCGCCGTGGGCATTGGCGGCTTCGACGACGCCGTCGGAGATCAGGGTCAGGATCGCGGGGCGAGGCACGCGGAGTTCGGCGTAGGCGGCGTCAGCCACCAGGCCCAAGGGCAAGCCACTTTCCCCCGCGAACTCGACCCCATCGAGGTAAGGCGCCGGATGTCCCGCGTTCGCGATGCGCAGCGTGTCCGCTTCCACCAGAACGCAGCAACAGGTGACGAATCCGCCCGCCCCGAGCAGTACCGCATTGAGGTGGGCCAGGACCTCGGCCGGGCCCTCGGACCGATGGCTGCGCAACGCGCCGACGATCGCCGAGACGCGCATCGCCGCCTGCAGGCCCTTGCCGGAGACGTCGCCAACGATGACGAGCGTTCCGGCGCCGGTGGCGAAGACCTGGTAGAAGTCGCCGCCCACTTCGCTCGCCGGTAAGTAAACCGCATCCACGTCCGCCGGCAGCGACTGCCCCAGCAGTAAGGCCTGCACCGTCTGCGCCGACTCCATCTCGCTCCGCAGCCTTTGTTCCTCGGCGCGGCGCTCGCGTCCGGTCCGGATGATGTAGGCCGTCGCCAGGCACGTGAACGCCAGTGTCGCGAGCGTGTCCCCGTTCAGCGTGAACAGGCCGAGCGGTAGCGTCACGGCGGGCAGCCAGCCTTGGGCGGAAAGCCGCGTGGAGAAGTTGAGCATCACGGTGGCGGTGCCCGCCACCAGCAGAACCCGGACCAGCCATGGGCTGCGGTTCCAGGACTTCACCGCCGCGTAGACATCCAGGCCCAAGGTCACGACGCTCGGCACTAAGAACACGGCGACGGAGAGCGGCGTCCACGAGGCGGGTTTCGCCAGAAACAGCCCGGCCGTCCAGGGCAGCCGGAAGACCAGGTACCCCACGACTGCTGCCGCCACCCAACCTCGTCTCAACGGCAGGGCGGCCAGTTGCCACTGCACGAGCACCAGCGCGGGAATCACGCCCATGCCGAAGAGCCAGATCCAGCCCCAATTGTCGGCATAGGAGGGCAGGGGAAAGAGAACCAAGACGGTCATGGCCGACTGCGCGAAGACGTACCCCAACATGCTAAGGAGCAGGCCGTCGCGCCGCTGGCCCGTGGCGGCGCTTAGGAGTCCTCCCAGCGCCAGTACCAGGAACATGAACCGGACGAGATACGGCATCTCCACCGTCTGGCGAATGGCCCACGCCGCCGCTGCGACGTCGCGGATCGTCAGCACACGCACCCGTAGCCAAAAGGCAAATCCATGGGCCGCTTCGATGCCCGGTGGATAATACTGGCGAACGGACAGGACGGCGGTGCGGCCCCCGAGCTCCGGCGGGATGGGAAAGACGCGCAGGTGGCCGGTGGCGTCGGGCCGGGGCACATCCAGATCGCCGGTGGCCCCCAGGCGGACGCCGTTGAGAAACACTTCGCAAGCGCAGCGATACACCAGCACCGCCGCCGGCTCGTCGGCGGGCACCGTCACGCGGGTTCGCAGCCAGAGGCGGTTCTCCGCGGCGTCTGCAATGGGACGCACCTGATGCCGGGCGACGGTCTCCCAACCGCGATCGTCGAAGGCAGGGTCTGCCCAGCGTAAGTCGTCGCCGCGATGCAGACGGGTCTCACCGTCGGGCTGCCCCAGTAGCGGGAGTGCGACCAGCCAGAGCAGAAGCCTCACGCGTGCCTCCGCACCGTGACCACGGTGATGTCGTCGTTCTGGCCCCAGGCCCGCGCCGCTTCGGCCAACTCTCGCGCGGACCGTCCACTGAGAGCTTCCGTCCGCTCAAAGCCAAAGAACTCGCCCTGGGCCGACGCCGCCTCGATCACTCCGTCCGACACCAGCGTCACCCACTCGCCTGGCAGGTCGTATTCGTCGTAGGTGGCGTCGGGGTCAACGCCCAGCGGTAACGCCCCCGGTAACGCCACTTCGCGCCCGTCGGCGTAAGGTGCCGGATGCCCGGCGTTAGCCACGCGCGAGGGCCCGTGCGAGGGGAACAACGCGCAGCAGCAGGTCGTGAAGCCTGGGCCGCCCGCCAGTACGCGATTCAGTTCCCTCAGCACCGCGCCCGGTGAATCGGACTGCCGGTTGCGCAACGCCCCGATGATGGTCGAGACACGCATTGCCGCCTGCAGACCTTTGCCCGAAACGTCGCCGGCCACCACCAATCGCCCGGATGGCGTATCGAAAGCCTGATAGAAATCGCCGCCCACCTCGCTGGCCGGCAGATAGACGGCGTCCACCCCGGCGGGCAGCTTCTGGCTGAGCAGCATCTCCTGCACCGTTTGCGCCGATTCCAGTTCCGTCCGCAGCCGCTGCTCCTCGCTGCGTCGCGCGTGCGTCTCTCTCAGCACGTGGGCGGTAGCCATCACGGTGAAGACGAACGACGCGAGCGTGTCGATGCTCACCCCGAACAACTCGATCCGGCTCGCGGCTGTTACCCGTCCCACGATTCCCAGGACGATCGCGGCGTACCCGGAGACCAGAACATACAGCGGGACACCTCTCTTCCATCCCCTGGCGACTGCGAAGGCTCCGAGGACGGGCACGGCGGCGCGTCCGACGCTGTAAGCCGCCAGTCCCCAGGGCGTCCACCAGGGCGCGTCAGTCATCAGGATGGCGACACAGTTCGGCACGCGGGAGAGGAACACCAAAGCTACTGCCAGCAGAACCTTAGCGGACAAAGGACCGGAGAATCGCCAGAAGGCCAGCAGGAGCAGCAGGCCGGAGGTCGCCAGGATTTCGAGCACGACCCGCGTCATGCCGCTCTGGTCACCCCAGGTCGACCAACTGACGACAATGTTCGTGATCACGCTCAGGCTGAAGCCGATCAGCAGCAGAACCGTGGGATCGCGGCGCGCTCCGGCCAGCGCCGCGAGCAAACCGCCCAGCGCCAGCACATAGAGGACTACCCGTGGCGGATAAACATCGTCCTGTGCTTGGGCCTTCGCCGCGGTGTCCAATAATCCGCTGCGGGGCACCAGGCGCACCACTTGTCGCGCGCCCCAGTACGGGATCGAGACGTCGCGGCCCGGCGGGTGATACTGGCGCACGGCCAGGAGCGCTGTCCCGGGTTGAATGCCGCCGGGGACGTCAAAAGCGTGCAGTCCCCGCGCGGTGGCGGGGCGCGGCTCATTCAAATTGCCGGTGCCGCCCAGCTTGATGCCATTCAGAAAGACTTCGCAGGGGCATCGGTAAACCAGCACGACGGATGGCTCTCCGGCCGGTATGGCCACGCGCATCCGCAGCCACAGCCGATTCGATGCCGAGTCCGCCACCGCGTGCGACTGCCGGTCCCGGACGGTCGGCCAGCGTGAATCGTCCCACGCCGGGTCCGCCCAGCGCAGGTCGTCGCCGCGGGCGACCTTGGCGTCAAGGAACGTTTGCCCGTCCGCCGTGCTCGCCAACACCGTCCACAGCAGCAGGACTTTCATCGGTCGTGCCGCCCTGGTTACTGAACAGCCGCGCGGGCCGCGGCTTCGTCGGCATGCAGCGAAGTGTACTTCGCCAGGCCGAGCATCGTGAAGACCTTCACAAAATGCGCCGAAAGTCCGAAACAAACCACGCGCTGCGAAAGCTTACTCGCGGCCATCAGTAACTGGATCACCAGCGCGATGCCGCTCGAGTTCAAGTAGGGCACCTTCGTGAAGTCGAGTAAGATCTTGGTCGTCCCCGCCGCCAGCGACTTGTATTGTCCCAGGACGGCTTCCTCCGAGGCGCTGGTAATGTCGCCCTCAAAGCGCATCACCGCGGTCTCGCCGCTCTGTTCCACCTTCGTCTTCGTGGGCATTACCATGTCTGGCCTTCTCTCTGTGTGTGTAAATGAATCACCAGCCGGGCGTAGCTGCCGCCGGTGTTCTCGCTGACGTACTCCACCTCATCCACCAGCGCCTGAATGAGAAACATCCCCATGCCGCGCGGATCCTCTTCGCCCAGCATCTTGCGGTCGATGTCCGGCACGTGCATCTCCGCCTGCACGCCCGGGCCGTGGTCGCGGATCTTTACCTCGAGCGACTCGTTGCCCATGGAGAGCGTCACCACCACGCGCAGCAGTTCGTTCAACTGATTACCGTGTTCAATCGCGTTGATGCACGCTTCCGACACCGCCGTCTTTAAGTCTTCGATCCGATCGCCGGAGAAGCCCATCATCTCGGCGACGCTGGCGGCGGTATTCATCGCCACCTTCTCGAAGCCCAGGCGCGTGGGCAATCGCAATTCGGTGACGATGGGTCCGGCCGTCTCCGACGTGGCTGCGATCGGCTCGGCCATCATCGCTCACCCCAGGTTTCCGGCATTGGTGTAGTATCTCTCACCTTGGTGCTCTCATCCCGCATAACTCTCGAGCGCGGACGCTTCCTCTTCGAAGACCTCGAACGTCGTGTAGAGCTTCGTGATCTGCAGCAGATCCACCATGCGTTTCTGCGGCCGCAGCAGCTTCATTCCGCGCCCCCGGGAAGACGCCGAGGCCAGCGCGCTGACGAGTTCTCCCAACCCGGCGCTATCCATGTAAGTGAGATCGGAGAGGTCCAGCAATACATCGGACTTCCGCTCCAGGGCCGCGCCGACGTGTTGCCTCAGTTGACTGGTTTCGCCGAGGATCAGGCGTCCTGCCAGTCCCAGAATCTCCACCTGCCCTTCGCTTCTTTTACTGATGGTCAGTGACATGGCCGCCAGCAAATGCAATCGCAGGGCCAAAGCAAAAACCTTTAGAATCCGTGGGCGCGCCCGCCTGGAAGAAGCCTTCGGATAACGGCGTTATCTTTTCGGATAGTCAGCGGACGGCTCCGCCGCGGTGCATAATGTCCTAAGCCCCAAGCTGGCCCCATGACCACTGCCGCGAGCCCAGCCTCGATCCTCCTGAACGCCTCGGTGCTGGTGTTCCTCTTTCGCGCCCTAGCCGGCGTGCGCGACTCGGGACGGCGCCAGCAAGTCGCCCAGCAACTGCTCGGCCTGCTCGCGGACTTCGTCCCCTTCGGTGCCGGCCGCGTCATCCTGGCCACCAGCCCCGACGAACTCGAGCCGGTCTTCTTAAAGGCCGCTCAGGACCTGGCGGACCGTCCCGCTGCCCTTTGGCAGTACCTCACTTCCGAAGGCCCTTACGACCGTGACGGCTTGGTTGCCGTGCCCATTTACTCGAGCGGTGCGCTCTGCGGCGCCCTCCTGCTGCGCGATACGCCTCCCGATGCCATGGCGACGTTGAGTGCCGTCGCCAGCCTCGCCTCGGTCGCCATCGATAGCGTGCGTGAAGTGGAAACCCTTCGCGACGAACGCGCCGTGCTCGAGCAGCGCCTGTTTGGCAACGGCGGCATCATCGGTCACAGTCCGGTGGTCCGCAAGCTGCTGGAGCGCGTAGAGAAGTTGGCGCCGCGCGAGACCACCGTCCTGATTCAGGGCGAAAGCGGCACGGGCAAGGAGTTGGTGGCGCGACTGCTCCATCGCGGCAGTCCGCGGGCGGACGCTCCCTTCGTCGCCATCAACTGCGCCGCGATTGCCGATTCGCTCCTCGAAAGCGAGTTGTTCGGCCACGAAAAAGGTTCCTTTACCGGCGCCGGCTCACTGAAGAAGGGCAAGCTGGAAATGGCGGAGGGCGGCACGCTGTTTCTCGACGAAATCGGCGACTTAGCGTTGCCCCTACAAGCGAAGTTACTCCGCGTCTTGCAGGAACGTGAGTTTGAGCGCGTCGGGGCGACCAAGGCCGTGCGCGTGAATCTGCGTGTCGTCGCTGCCACCAATCGTGACCTGGCCAAAGCGTCACGCGAAGGCGGCTTTCGGCTCGATCTCTATCACCGGCTGAACGTCGTCACCCTTCAGACGCCGCCCCTGCGAGAGCGCGTGGAGGACATCCCGGAACTCGCTGACCACTTCCTGATTCGCTTCGGCGGCAACGCCAAGCGCCTGTCGCCGGAAGCGCTGCGCTGTCTGCAGACTTATGCCTGGCCCGGCAATGTCCGTGAGCTCGAGAACGCCATGGAGCAAGCCGTCGTGCTCGGCGATGGCGACGTCGTGCTCCCCACGGACCTGCCCGAGTGCCTCTGGGAGTCGGCTTCGCGGGACGAACTTGGCGCCTTTCAATCCACCGTCACCGATGCCAAGCGCGAAAGCATCCTGCGCGCCTATCAGCAAGCCGGCGGCGATTACAAAGCCGCGGCCAAGTTACTCGGCTTACACCCCAATTACCTGCTGCGCTTAGTGCGGAACTTAGGCCTGCGCGAGGCACTCAAGAAGTAACATGGCTCTCGAATTTACGCTGACTTCGGCGGCTGACCCCGTCTCCTTCCGCCTCAGCGGTCCCTTGACGCTGGGACCGCGGCTGCTTGAGTTCGGGCGCCACGTCACCACGTTACTCATGTCGCAGAAACCCGCGGGAGTCTTGCTCGATCTCGACCAGGTCGACGACATCGATAGCGCCGGCCTCGGCGAACTGGTGATCCTTTACACGACGGCCGGTCAGCAGAGCAGCCGCCTCGGTCTTGTCCGGCCGCCGGCGCGTGTCCTGCGCCTGCTCGAAGCGACGCGCCTTTCCGGCCTGCTGGTCACCTTCGAGAACGAGTCCGACGCCCGCGCGTGGATTCAAGGCTAGTTGAGTCCGTTGCCCGGCGGCCTGCCACCTAGTACTAATCCTAGTTTCTCCCGTTCGACTTCAGCAGTAGTCTGGGCTCATCAGGTTCCCCCACACCACGTCGCAACAACGAATGTGGAATGGGCAACGGGAGGCGCCAGTGGAGAGCAGGTCCGGCCGCATTCGCTCTTTTTCGGAAAAGGCGGATCGCCAGAGAGCAGATCGGTCTCAGTCGGGTGTCAGCCGAGCTGAGGCCGGCCGCCGCTCTCCGCCAGCGCCTCGCCGGTCGCCCTCTCGTGAGACAGAACGCAAAGGAGTCGAAACATGTCAGACGTTAAAGTGAACACGAAGCAGGCCGTGGCCCCCAGTGCGGCCGCTGCGTCCCCCACCATGCTCCCCTTCGGACGGATGTTCGCCTTAAGTCCGTTCGCTTTGATGCGCGAATTCGCCGGCGAACTGGACCGCCTGGCGAGCGGCGTCGCCGCCAGCGCTCCCGAGTCGATGCTCGGCAAGTGGTCGCCGGCGATCGACGTTCAGCGCGTCAACGGAAATCTCCTCGTCACCGCCGAACTCCCCGGCGTGAAGCAGAACGACATCAAGGTGGAGGTGACCGACAACACGCTCTTCATCCACGGCGAGCGCAAGCAGGAACATACCGAAGATCAGAACGGCTATCGCCGCGTGGAGCGCAGCTATGGCGACTTTTATCGCGCGGTGACGCTCCCCGAAGGCGCGAAGACGGATCAGGTGAAGGCCGAATTGCGGGACGGACTGTTGCAAGTCTCGGTGCCGGTGGCCGCCGCCGAACCGAAGACGCGGCAGATTCCGATTGAGTCCCAACCGGCGGCGACCGCCGCGAAAGCTTAGGGCGGCCGTTGAGCCGCTCAAAGGACGCCCCATGCCGAACGAGATTAGTCAGTCCTCCCATGCTGCCTCGGCTCTTTCGGTGGGCCCGGGGCGGGAAGGCGACGGCCCCATCCCCCCGTCGACCAGCCCGCCGCCGGGCCGATGGGGTGTGATCCTGGCCGGCGGTGATGGCACCCGCCTGCAACCCCTGACCCGGCTCATTTCCGGTGACGACCGGCCCAAGCAGTTCTGCCCGATCGTCAGCCGCGACACGCTGCTCGAGCAGACGCGCCGCCGGGCGCGCCGCACCATCCCCGATCATCACCTGCTCTTCTACCTGAGCCGGCATCACGAACCCTTCTACCGGCAGGAAGCGCGCCTGCGGCCCTCGCAGCGCGTGGTCCAGCCTTCGAACAAAGGCACCGCGCCGCCGATCCTGCATAGCCTGTTGAGCATCGCGCGCCTGGATCGCAACGCCCTGGTTGCCATCCTGCCTTGCGACCATCACTACGCGGACGACAACGCCTTCATCACTGCTCTCGAGTCCGCCTTCGAGGTAGCAGAGCGCCGGCGTGACGCCATTGTGTTGCTCGGTGCGCATCCCCAAGGACCGGAAGTCGAGTACGGCTGGATCGAACTTGCCGCCGGCGATGACCTGGCTAAGCCCCTCCTGGTGAAGCGCTTTCTCGAAAAACCCTCGCCCCAAGTAGCCTGCCAGCTCATGAACCACGGCGCTCTGTGGAACACCTTCGTCATGGTGGGCCATGTGGGCGCCTTCCTCGAGATGATCGGCGCCGCGCTCCCCGAGCTCATGGAAATGTTCCCCGCCGGTACCCTCTGGACCGGCTCCGAACTCCACATCCCCGAGTTCCTCTATCAACGCCTGAACACCACCGACTTCTCGCGATGCGTCCTCTCGGCCGCCGCCCGGAACAGCCGGCTGATTGCGCTGCCACTGCGGCACGCTGGCTGGAGCGACCTCGGCCATCCGGACCGCGTGCTCGCCGTGCTCGAGGCCCGCGGCCTCACTCCGTGGTGGAAAGAGAAGTGGGAAGCTTCGCGCCGCCAACCCAAAGCCCTGGCCGCCCTGGCCGGAGCGTCCACCGTTTGAATCCATCGTCCGCCATCGCCAGGAGCGAATCCGATGCCGCCTCATTTCCAGCACCGCCGCGAAGCGGGCCAGCAACTGGCCCGCTTACTCACCCGCTTCCATCGCGCGCCGGAGACCGTGGTGATTGCGCTCCCGCGCGGCGGTGTCCCCGTCGCGGCGGAGATTGCCCAGGCGCTCGAACTTCCGCTGGAAATTTGCCTCGTCCGCAAGCTGGGTGTGCCCTGGCAGCCCGAAGTCGCCATGGGTGCCTTGGCGATGGGCGGCGTACACATCCTGCACCGCAAACTGATTGATGACCTCCGCATCTCGCCCGGGCAAGTGGAACGCGAAGTCGCCGCCGAGCGGCTCGAGTTGGAGCGGCGCGACAAGACTTATCGCGGTCAGCGACCCTGGCCCAACTTACGTGGCAAGACGGCCATCGTCGTCGACGACGGCATCGCCACCGGAGCCACCGCGGAAGCTGCCATTGAAGCCCTCCGTCAGCAGGGCGTGAGCCGCGTGATTGTCGCCGCCGCCGTCGCCGGCCGGCCCACTGTCCGGAAGCTCTCCCGCCTCGCCGATGACGTCATCTGCGTCCTCCAGCCTGAGTACCTCACGTCCGTTGGTGAATGGTTCGTCAACTTCGCCTCCGTCAGTGACGACGAGGTGCGCAGTCTGCTGGCGCGATGCTGGGCGCAGCCGCAGCCGGCCTCGGCTTGAGGATAATGCAAGTGAAGCGGCAATCCGGCGATCGCCGCGCAGGAAACCGATGACCATCCAACCGCGACTTCTCTCCGTACTCGCCCTGCCCGTGGTGGCGCTGGTGATCGCCTACCTGCAAGACGATAACGGGACCATTGCCGGCACCACCACCGATCAGTACGGGCCGGTCGCCGAAGCGTCCATCGCCGCTCGCCATGTCATGTCGGGTGACGTCACGCGCACCAAGTCGGACGCCGCGGGTCGCTACAGCCTGGCAGTTCGCCAAGGTCATTATTCGCTCTGGGTGGAGGCCGCCGGCCACGAGTCGCTTTGGCTCGCCCGCGTCCTGGTGGCGCGCGGCGAAACCACCACGCGGGACATCTTCCTCAAGAAGACCACGCCGCCCTGACCCGTTAAATTTGCGGTCCCTTTTCCGTGATCTGCATCGGAACGATGCCCGCCGGTTGATCCGTCTCGATCTCGAGCACGTCGCGGAAGGACTCTTCGATTGTCCGCACCGCCTCGGTCAACTGATGCAGCCACCCGGCCCAGAACTGCGGAATGGGCGGCACCTGCCGCGTCTCGCGAATCTCCCGCAGCACGTCTTTCGTATGCGACGCCATGTCGAAGCCGCGCAACAGCGCCGCGCCGACATCGGTGAGGTTGATCTTGTCGTTCAGGTCAAAGCGCGCGATGTCGCGCCGGACGTTGCGCTCGCCGCCGCTCCGCGTCGCCACCGTCAGGCTCTCCTGAATCGTGATCGCGCCGGTCACCACCGAAGTGCCGTCGTTCAAGTTGAGCAGCGTGGTGGCCATCGGGCCGCTGCGCACGGCCACCGGCGGGGCGGATTCATGCAGCCGGATCCGCGCCGGTCCTGAAATGCCCGCCCAGATGCCGCTCGACAATTCGGTCATCGAAAAGAACTTCGAGACGATCGCTTCCATCTCGCGGTCTTCCAGCTTTTCGATTTCCTTCTCGCTGAAGCGCTTGGCTTCTTCGGCCCGCTTGTTGAACTCGTCGCGATACTGGGTGCGTTCGTAGAGCCGATTCAGAATCGACGACGTCCAGCCGGAGACCGGGTAGTTCCAGCCCACGGGAATGATCTCGGCGCCCAACCGGCTCAGGCTCACGATCACGGCGTGAATCTGCTTTTTGTTCGTGCTTTCGATGTAGATGCGGCCCTGATTGAAGTCCACCAACACCGGGATCTGGCTGCGGGAGATCGCCGTGGCGTCGCTTTCCTCATCCACCGTGCGCTTGTCGGTCGGCTGCAGAAACTTGTAAGGCCGCTCGAGCAGCACATAAGACCGTTGCTCTTTGATCGACGGCAGATCGCTCGCCTTCTTCCGCGAGTTGGAGACCGCCCAGAGCGCGAACCAAGGCAGTTGGCCGTGAATCTGGAACGCTTGCACGCCCCGGCCATAACCCGGACCTTCGAGAATGTCCGCGGGCAAGGTGCCTTCCTCGCCATCGACGGGTTCGGTGGCCGCGTAACGCGCGAGTTCCGCCTCCTGGTCCACGGTCAGTTCCTGCTCTTCGTCCAGGCGAGGGGCGTTATACGGGTTAAAGCCCATCGCGTCGACACCGTAGATGCGAGCCACCGCCGCGGCGCCGAGTTGCGAAGCCGCCGCCATGCGAACCGGATCCGCCAGGTTGACCGAAAACGCTTCGAGCGACTCCTTAACCAGACCGACAATCGCCCAATTACCACGTCCAAACATTCGTTACTCCTGCTTTCTGACTGCGAACTTCCCCCCGGTTGCCGGAGCACACGCCAAGCGGCGTCCGGCAACGGAGCTGAGGTACCTTCGCGATGGATTCCGCGGGCGGACGGCCCTCGTTAGCGAAGCCAACGGGCAGCGTCTGTCCGCCGTGTAGCGGCTTAAGGAACAGAACCTCTATGATACCGTTGTGCTACGCGGAACGGCTCATCGGATGTGGCGTTTTTGAGCGCGGAAGAATGGGAAATGTCGCTGACAGAAAAGGAGTTTTGGAAGAAAGAAAAGTGAGGAGGGAGCTTCGGTTAGATTGGCTCCCCGGGTAGGATTCGAACCTACAACCCTTCGGTTAACAGCCGAATGCTCTACCATTGAGCTACCGAGGAGCAAGAAGTCGCAGGAGACGTTGCATCGCCCGGACTTCTCCATTTAACCAGAGCTCTCCGGGCACTGTCAACGCCCTCTGTCATTTCTCTAATGAAATATGAGATACTCGGCGGAACGTGCCGCGCACCAAGTCAGCCACCCCCAATTCGCCCCGCTACCTGGTCCCCGTCGTCCTGTCCGCCTTCCGGCTCCTAGACCGTCTCTCGGTCCACACCGGCGCCTCACTTCATGAACTTGCGCTCTCCACCGGCATCCCCAAAAGCACCGTGTTCCGCCTGCTGGCGACGCTCCAGCACCTCGAACTCGTGCGCCGCGACGATGCCACCAAAGCCTACCGTCTGCATGCCAAGTCGCCCGGGCAGATGCTGGGTCTGCCGAGCACCGAAGCCCTGCGCCGCGCGGCGCTGCCGCACATGCTCCAGCTCCGCAACGACTTCGGCGAAACCGTCAACCTCGGCCAACTCCAGCACGACCGTGTCTCTTACATCGAAGTCGTGCCCTCCGAGTACGCCCTTCGCCTCAGCGAGCGTCCCGGCGCCACCGTCGAAGCCTATTGCACCGCGCTCGGCCGCAGCATTCTCGCCTTCAGCGCCGAGGGTGTCGCCCCGGCGATTCTCGGCAAAAAGATGCTGCCCAAGCTCACGCCGCACACCATGGTGGACCCCAAGCTCATCCTCGAAGAACTCGCGCGCGTCCGCGAACAAGGCTACGCCATCGAGGCGGAAGAAGGCTCGCTGCACGCCACCTGCATCGGCGTGCCGATCCTGGGCTCCGATGGCTTTGCCGTCGGCGCGCTCAGTATCTCCGGCCCGCTGCATCGGTTCCGTCCGCTCGAGAACAAACGCCTGTTGAAGGTGCTGCGCCGTGCGGGCCGCGACATTGGCCACGCCGTCCAACTCTAACCGCACTACACTAGCCTGTAGATGCGTTTCTCCCTTCCTCTCCTGCTGGCGCTGCCGATGCTGGCCCAGGCTCCCGTGCTGAGTCAGCGCGCCAAGGACCTTCACCAACGAGCCTTCGTCTTCGACGCGCACGTGCACGTCGTGAACCGCCAGTTCTACCACGGCGGCTCCATGGGAGAACGCACGGATAAGGGACAAGTGGACCTTCCGCGTCTGATCGAAGGTGGCGTCGACGCGCTCTTCTTCACAATGTTCGTCACCGAAGACTATTACCCGCAACGCTACGAAACCAAGCAAGTGCTGCGCTTCATCGACGAAGCCTACCGCCAGGTGGAGATGAACAAGGATAAAATCGCCATCGCCTTGAATGCCTCGGACATCGAGCGCATTAACCAGCAGGGCAAGATGGCCGCCGTCCTGGACCTCGAAGGCGGCTTCGACATGGATGGCGACCTCCGCGTCCTGCGCATGCTGCACAAGCTCGGTCTCCGCTCGTTCCAACTCCCGTCACACAACTACGCGAACAACTTTGCCGAACCCTGCTGCGCCTCCACCAGGATCAAAGGCCTCACGGACCAGGGCAAGGCCGTCGTCCGTGAAGCGAACCGCCTGGGCATGGTGATCAACGTCGCCCACGCCAGTCAGGAAGCCATCCAACAGGCGATTGAAGTCTCCTCCGACCCCATCGTCAGCACCCACGACGGTTTGAAGTTCTTCAACGATATCCCGCGCACGATGAGCGAAACCACGCTGCGTAAGCTGGCCGCCAAGGGGGGCGCCATCGGCTTCCACATCGGCAACGAGTTCCACAATCGCTCCTTGTTCGAGTACCGCTCCAAGCTCGCCGGCAAGCCCTTCTGGGACCGCGAAGACGTCCACTCGGCCGCGCGTTCCGGCATCGAAGAGATTGACCGGAAGGTCGCTCCCCAGTTCCCCATGGTCGGCATCTCCAGCCCGCCCGCGGACCTGCTCTACACCGTCGAACAATGGTTTCGCGTCGTCGACAAGGCCATTGAATGGGTCGGCGAAGACCACGTCATGCTCGGCACCGACTTCGACGGTGGACCGACGCCCCCCAAGCCCATGCGCGACATCCGCGACCTCCCCTGGATGACCCAGGCCATGCTCAACAAGGGCTACAGCGAAGCCCGCATCCGCAAGTTCCTCGGCGGCAACCTGCTCCGCATCTTCCGTCAGGTGACGGAGAAGCCGCGCTAGCGGCGTTTGTATGCGTCGTGGTGTTCCGCGTGGACCGCAAGCAAGTGCAACTCGTCGCCTCGGACAATCGCCGTCACTCGGGCCGCACTCGTGGCTCTCGGGGAGTACAGCGGAAGCCCAGACACCGGATCGGTAAGGTTGACCAGTTTCTCCAGATGAACTCCGTTATGGCGCACTAGTTCGCCGAACGACAAGCTTCCGACAACGCCGATCAGCTTGCTGATCCCTCGACGCACTTGCTGATCCGGCTCCAGCGCGCTGCGGACGACGTTCGGCTCACAGAGGCATTTCATGGCTTGTCGAGATCTGCGAGAAACGCCCGTCCTTCGTCGCTGTCCACACGGATTCCCATTCCCGCATGAAACTCCGCGAGGCTGGTGGCGATCTGCTTCTGGACCTGGTCGGTCCACGCCCACGTTTGGTGCTGAGGGATCGTCGCTAATGATACGAGTCGGAAGGTTCCGTCGCTTTCGGCAATCAGTTCCAAGGGCTGGTTCGGGTTCACTGAGTTGGGGAGCGTGATTCGCCGCAGTGAGTCCGCAAGGATAACCATACCGAATCATACCCTCAGGGGGTAATGCCGCACGAGGGCGCCTCGCCGTTCGCGCCCTCGCCTGGCACCAGCCTTACGACGACCAGCCCGTCCGAAACTCCGGAAACAGCGTCAATCCGCCGCAGGCAAACAACGTCTGGCCCGTGATGTAGCTCGCCTCATCGGACGCCAGGAACGCAAACACGCCCGCAATTTCGTCCGCCTCGCCCGGTCGGCCCATCGGAATGTGGCTGCACACCTCGGCCGACTTCACCGGGTCGTTGATCCAGGCATTGTTGATCGGCGTCACGATCGCGCCCGGCCCCACCGCGTTCACCCGAATGCCGCGGCCGGCGTATTCCAGCCCCAACGTCCGCGTCAGATTCTGCATGCCGCCTTTGCTGATCGAATAAGGCGCGTAGAGCGGCTTCGGAATGATCTCGTGTACGGACGAGTTGTTCACGATCACGCCCTTGATGTTCTTCTCGAGGAAGTGCTGCAGCGCCGCGCGCGCGCACAGAAACGTCCCGCGCAGGTTGACGTTCAGCACGCGATCGAAGTCGGAGATTTCCACCTGATCCGTGTCGGCACACTTTTGAATGCCGGCATTATTCACCAGGATGTCGAGCGTGCCGAACTCGGCCAGCGTCTTCTCGAACATCGTCTTGATCTGTGCTTCGTCAGCGACGTCGGCGCCCACCACGATCGCCTTCACATTCTGGTGACCGGCTTCGGCCGCGGCGGCCAGCGCCTGCTGACGGGTGATTTCGGCTTCGTCCGGCTGCGAACGATAGTTGATGGCGACGCTGGCGCCCTCTCTGGCAAAACGAATGGCAATGGCGCGTCCAATGCCTGAGGAAGCGCCCGTAATGAGGGCGCGCTTTCCGAGGAGTCGTGTGGAAGACATGCAGTCTTCAGTCTAAGCGATGCTACATCGGCAGCGTCACGCGCGCCTCGGCTCCCGGCCCCGGATCGCGATTCTCGAGCGTCAACGACCCGCCGTGTCCCTCGACAATCTGCCGCGCCAGCACCAACCCAATGCCGGACCCGCCGGGCTTGGTCGTAAAGAACGGCACAAACAGATTCGCCGTGCTCGCCAGCCCCGGCCCGCGATCGGCCACCTTGATCTCCAACTGCGGCGTCCCGCCCACCGTCGTCTGCAGACCCCAACTCACTTCCACCAGCTTCTCGTGCGACTTCCAACCCGCCTCCAGCGATGCGTCCACCGCGTTCTTCACCAGGTTGATCAGCACTTGCTCCAACTGGTCCCCGTCGGCTCGCACCGTGACCTCCGGGCCGCCCACCATCACGCATGCCAGCCTCGTTTCGAGCGCAATCGTCCGCCGCACCAGCCCCGCCACCTCCACCGGCGCCAGCGTGGGCTTCGGCAGTTTCGCCAGCCTGGCATACGACCCCAGGAACCGGCTCAGCGACTCGGACCTCGTCGCAATCACCTCCAGCCCCTGCAGCGCATCCTGCCGCCAATCCTCATCGCCCGCCTCGCGACGCAGCAGCAGGCTCAAGCTCCCCGCAATCGACTTGATCGGCGTCAGCGAATTGTTCATCTCGTGGCCCAGCACCCGCACCAGTCTCTGCCACGCCTGCAGTTCTTCTTCGCGCAGCATCTTGGTCAGGTCGCTGAGCACCAGCAACTGATGCGGCACGCCGCCTTCGCGAAACTGCCCGCGATGCAGTCCCCAGCGGCCGGTGCCCGCCGGAAAGCTCTTCTGTAGAATCTCGGGCATCTCGGTCTCGTCGCCCAGACAATCGGCGAGGCCCAACTGCGTTGCCGTCAGGTTCATGATGCGTTCCGCCGGCTGCCCCAGTAGACGCTCGCCGGCGCGATTTACCAGCCGCAGCTTCTGTTCAGGGTCAAAGGCGAACAGGGCGACGTCGATCTCCGCCATCACCTTGCGGAGCAGGGTAGTGGCCTCGAGCGCTCCCAGCCGTTGCGCGCGCAGCGTCGTGCTGATGGCGTTCACCTGCTGCATCACATCGCCCAGCGCGTCGTTCTCGCGCGAGTGCCGCGCCCGGATCGAGTAATCGCCCTCGCGCATGGCTTCCATCAGGTTGGCGAGCGTCCGCAACGGCGTCGCCACGCGTTCGCGCACCGCGGCCGCACACCCCAGCCACACGCCGCCGATCACCGCCGTCAGCGTCCATTGCACCTTCGGCGTATAGTCGCCCAGCCACAGAATCAGCAGGGAAGTGAGCACGGCCGGGGCACCCGCGGCCAACGTCAGGAGTTGGATGCGCCGTTCGTGAGTCACCTATAAACCATAGCGCTGCAGACGGCGATAGAGCGCGCTGCGGCTCAAGCCTAGCGCATGGGCGGCTTGCGACACGTTGCCCTGATAGCGATCCAGCGCCTTGCGGATCAAGTGCGCCTCCACCTCTTCGAGCGACATCTCCTCGAGCCGCGGTACTACGCCCGGCCCCGTGCGCAACGCCAGATCCGGCATCCGGATCTGCGCGTCCTGCGCCAGCAGCACCGCCCGCTCGATCACGTGATTCAGCTCCCGGACATTGCCCTGCCACCGATTCTCCATCAGCGCATTGAGCGACGGCCCATCGAACCCCGTCAGCGACTTCCGGTACCGCTGCGCATGCATCCGCAGGAAGTGCGCTGCCAGCGGCGGAATGTCCTCGCGCCGTTCCCTTAGCGGCGGCAGATGAATCTCGATCGTGTTCAGGCGGAACAGCAGGTCCTCGCGGAACCGCCCGGCCGCCACTTCGGCATGCAAGTCAGCGTTCGTCGCCGAGATGATTCGCACGTCCACCTTCACGGTCCGGGACGAGCCCACCTTCTCCATTTCGCCCGTTTCGAGCACGCGCAGCAGTTTGGCCTGCAGCGCCAGCGGCACGTTCGCGATTTCGTCCAGAAACAACGTGCCGCCGTCAGCCAGTTCAAACCGCCCCACGCGATCCGCCTTGGCGTCCGTATAAGCGCCGCGCACATGCCCGAACAACTCGCTCTCGAAGACGCCCTCGGCCAGCCCGCCCGCATTCACCGTCACCATCGGCTTCGCCGCGCGGCTCGATTGCGCGTATAGCGTCCGCGCTACCACCTCTTTGCCCGTGCCTGGTTCGCCCGTGATCAGGACGTTCGCGTCCGATGGACCAATGCGCGAGATCATCTGCAGCACCGGCTGCATCGCGTCGCTGGCCGCGATCATCATCGGCCCGCCTTCGTTGCGCAGCAGCCGATTCTCGGCTTCGAGCCGCATGCCCTTGCGCAGCGCCGCGCCGAGGTCTAACTGCGTCTTCACGATCGTCAGCAGCCGCGCGTTCTCCCACGGTTTGGGGATAAAGTCGCGCGCCCCGCGCCGCACCGCCTCTACGGCCAATTCCACGCTGCCCCACGCCGTCATCACCACCACCGGGATCGAGGCGTCGATGGTCGCGATCTTGTTCAAAAGATCGAGTCCCTCCTGCCCGGACGTCGTATCGCGCGTGTAATTCAGGTCCATCAGCACCAGATCGTACTCGCGCGTCTCGAGCGCATGTAGAATCTGCTGCGGACTCGCCGCCTGCTCAATCTGGTATCCCTCGCCCTTCAGCAAAAGCTTCAGGGCCACCAACACATCAGGCTGATCGTCGGCGATCAGCACCCGGGGCGTATCGTTCGCGCGCATTTATCGATTCTTCGTCTCGCTGGAAATCCAACCGTCTTCAATCTGGATAACGCGATGTCCGTAGGAAGCGTTCGTTTCCGAATGC
Organism: Bryobacteraceae bacterium; assembly: GCA_044226365.1. GTDB lineage: Bacteria > Acidobacteriota > Terriglobia > Bryobacterales > Bryobacteraceae > JALHNI01. The sequence continues at coordinate 19,457 of JBGAHE010000013.1, read as the reverse complement.
GTTACCTGGATAATCGTCGTCCCTTCGTCGTTCAGCTTGCGGAAAAGCTCCATCACCTCGCGACCTTGCGAAGAGTGCAAATTGCCGGTCGGCTCGTCCGCCAGGATCACCTTCGGGTTGGCGATCATCGCGCGCGCCACCCCCACCAACTGCTGCTGGCCGCCCGAAAGCTGATTCGGGAAAAGGTCTTTCTTGCCCACGATGTTGAATTTATCGAGTGTGTCCGCCACGATACTCTGCCGCTCATCCCGCTTGTAATTCCGGTAGGAGAGCGGAATTTCGAGGTTCTCGTAAACCGTCAGGTTGTCTAGCAGGTGATAGCTCTGGAAGACGAAGCCGAAATAGCGCTTGTAAAGCTCACTGCGATCTTTCTTGCTGAGCCGGTGGACCGCGTGGTCCATCAAATCGTACTCTCCCGTCCAGTCGGTGTCGTGCATCCCGATCAGGTGCAGTAAAGTCGATTTACCGGCCCCTGACGGCCCCATAATCGAGAGAAACTCGCCCTCCCGAATCTCCAAATTTACACGTCTGAGCACGAAAGACTTGTTCGGTCCGTGCTGGAAGAACTTCTCGATATTGCGTAGCGAAATCATTCGGGTCAGCTCCTTGCTGCATGTCGCGGGCCACCGGACCGCCTTTCCTTTGCAACAACAACAGCTTAGCGAACTGTCCGATTTTGGGACGGCTTGGCCGCTGCCGGACATCCCCGCACTGGTCACCTTGGGCCATAAGTACTAAGCAACCCCGGGCATCGAAGCCATTACGATAATTGATTGGCATCCGCTACAGCCGTCGCTTATCATCGCATTAGCGGTACTTGTTCAGACGTAAACCCGCCACTCCAGCTCATTGTGAGTGCTCCCCCGTTTCGGGTTTCGTCATAGTCGCCTCCGCCTTGCACCCGTCGTCTTCGAATCCGGCCACGATCAATCGCCGGGTCCTCATTCCTGGAGGAATTCTATGACCAACGGAAAACCATCCATTTTGCTTTTTGGATTGGATTCGGCCCTGGAAAAAGAGCTGATGGCCCTTTTGGGTGGCTTCAATGTCGCCACCTGCAATTCTGATTGCCCCGACGGCATCGACGATGCCGACATGATTTTTTGCTCCGCCGTGGGTTCCGAACTGCGCAGCCTGGTGAACATCACCAGCCGGATGAAGTCTCATCCGGCCGTGATCGTCGTCAGCCGTCTGCCCGAAGAGTCGCGCCAGCTCGATGCCCTCGAAGCGGGCGCCCAAGGCTATGTCGCGGCTCCGTTTGAGCCGGTCCGTCTGGGCGGGCTGTTGCGCGCCTGTATGCCCCAGCCGGCCGAACTCGCCTCGGCCGCTCTCAGCGCTGCCTGAGCCCCGTCTGACCCTCGTCGTTTTACGGTATTTTCCCTGTCCGTCTAGAACGGCCACGCCAGTCGTGTGCGTGTGGCCGGCCCTGCTCGCCTCATCCCTACCACGTTGGTAACCACTTGACCCCACGGTCCATGCGGACCCTCGGGCGTTCTACGCCCATTCAATCCCTTTTTCTGGAGTCACACTTTGGTCCACCTTCGTGCTGCATGCACTACCCTTGTCTTCACTCTTTCTCTCTTTGCCGACATTCACGTTCGAGGCACCCTTTCCACCTCCAACACCCCTCCCAACGACCTCGTCCTTGAGCTCCGCTCGGCCACCGGGCAGGCGATGGACACCATGACCGCCACCCCCGCCCTCTCCGGCAATTTCGACTTCGCCAACGTCCGCCCCGGCAACTACGTCCTTGCCGTCAAAACCCTCACTGGCGAAACGCTCAAAGAGGAGCACTTCTACGCCAACGGTAACAGCTCCGAGCTGTCCATCCATCTCCGCGACGACAAGCCCAAGGAGCCCAAGGCCGCCGACGCTACCGTCGGCATTCGCCGCCTGAATCACAAGGTCCCCAAAGCTGCCCGCAAGGCACTCAATCGCTACGCCAACTGCCGCGAAGGCGGCAACGAAGAGTGCGCCGTCAAAGCCCTCGACGACGCCATCTCCGCCGATCCCGACCTCCTCGAAGCCTACGTCAACCGCTCCGCCTACCACGCCCGTAAAGGCCACTGGGACCAGGCCGAAGCCGACGTCCAGAAGTCGCTCAGCCTGGACCCGCAGTGCCCCTTGGCCTATGCCAACCGCGCCTTCGTCGCCGTCCACCGCCACCAGTATGAAAAGGCCCGTGACGCCGCCCGCGCCTCGCTCAAGATTCAGCCCGGCAACACCAACGCCCAGTATCTGCTTGCCCTTGCCCAACTCAATCTCGGCGACGTGGACGAAGGCTTTGTGGCTCTCGAGCGGATCGCCCCCGAGTTCGAACCCGCGCGCCGTACCCTCGCCGAAGCCGCTCCGCTCCGCGCGAAGCTCATCGCCCGCGCCAAGGCCGCGGCCGCCGTCGCAAAGTCGGTCAAAATGGGTAGCAATGAATCGCCGCGAGTTTCTCCAAAGTCAGCCCTTATTGGCGGCTCAAGCGCCCAGCCGGCCGTCAACGGCGCCGCCTTCGCCGAAGGCCAACGTGATCTGGTTCTTCGGGGACCAGCATCGGGCACAGGCCATCGCGAGTAACGGCGACCCCAACGTCCGCACTCCCCACGTCGATAACCTGGCTGAAATGGGCGTGAACTTCACTCACGCCCTTTCCGGCTTTCCCCTTTGCTGCCCCTTCCGCGGCTCCCTCCTCACCGGCCGCTATCCGCACGTCTGCGTTCCCGGCCACGAATACCCCTTGCCCGACGGCCAGCCGACCCTGGCCCAGCCCTTCCGCGAAGCCGGCTACCAGACCGCCTACTTCGGCAAATGGCATCTCGGCGGCCATCACGAAAGCGCCTACCGCGGCGCCAACTTTATCGTCCCTCCCGAAAAGCGCGGCGGCTTCGACACCTGGATCGGCTACGAGAACAACAACAGCCAGTACGATTGCTGGGTCCACGGCGGAGCAGGGAAGGACGCCTTCCATTACCGCCTCCCCGGCTATGAGACCGACGAACTCACGAACCTCCTGATCAAGTACATCAAGGAGAAGGGCGAGGAAGCTAGGCGTCCCGGCGCCAAGCCCTTCTTCGCCGCCTGCAGCGTCCAGCCGCCCCACAACCCCTACCAGGCCCCCGAAGGCTATCGCGGCGACTACCAACAGGGCCAGCTCATCCTGCGCCCCAACGTCCCCCGCGGTGGCGAAATCGAGGCCACCGCCCGCCGCGATCTGGCTGGCTACTACGCCATGATCTCGAACCTCGACTGGAACCTCGGCCGCGTCCGCCAGGCCCTCAAGGACGCCGCCCTCGAGTTCAACACCCACCTCATCTTTTTCTCCGACCACGGCGACATGCACGGCTCCCAGGGCATGTACCTCAAGACCAATCCTTACGAAGAGAGCATCCGCGTCCCGTTCGTCATCGGCGGCGAGATGCCGGCCGCCTACGCGGGCCGCAAACGCGGCCGCGTCAAGGCCCTCATGAACCACGTCGACATCGCCCCCACCACGTTGGGTCTCTGCGGCATCCGGAAGCCCTCCTGGATGCAAGGCGTCGACTACTCGCACCACCGCCTCAACAAGCCGCCCGCGCAGCCTGACCCGGACTCCGCCTACCTCCAGCAGGTCATCCCCACCGGCCACCCCAACAGCATCAACAAACCCTACCGCGGCATCGTCACCCGCGACGGTTGGAAGTATTGCTGCTTCCAGAACCTCAGTTGGCTCCTGTTCAACCTCAACGACGACCCCTACGAGCAAGCCAACCTCGCCCACAACAACCGCTACCGCGCCGAACGCAAGAAGCTGATCGAGCGCACCCGGCAATGGGTAGCTGACACCGGCGATAAGTTCGAGGTCCCCACCGACTAGTCACCGCAAAGCAAAACGGCCCGACCGCCCCACCGGGCAATCGGGCCGTTCTTTTTTCGGAACAGAAAACGGTTAGCTGCGGAACGGACGATCGCCGTACTTCCACGTGCGCTCGTCGAAGTACATGGTCTTGCCCTGGCGATAGCTCTGCACCGCCAGCGAGATCAGCACCTGCGCGCGCGCCGCCACTTCCACGTTCAGCGTCGGCTGCTGCCGCGAGCGGATGCAGCTCAGGAAGTTGCCCACGTGCGTCTGCATCGTGTCGACGGGATCCACCGGGATCTTGATCTCGGCTTCGCCCTTGAACTTGTCTTCCAGCTCCGGCACGATGTACTTCTTGTTCTTCATCTCGGCCTTGAGCGTGATGTAGGGTGCCGCGCCTTCGAAGCGGCCGTGCTCCACCATAATCAGCGACGCGCCATGGCCGCGGATCAGGCCGGGGATGTGCTGCGAGTTCGCCATCGACGAGCTCAGCACGATCGAGTGGCCTTTGGCATAGTCGCCCATCACGTTGAACGTGTCCGGCACTTCGCGGTCCGGCTTCGACGGATCCTCAGGCAGTTTGCTGAACTCGTAGATGCCGCCGCCGGCCATTACCTTGGTGGGGAACTGCGCTTCGCCCCAGCAGACGTTCATCGGCGCCACTACGTGGAAGAACAAGTCGGTGGCGATGCCGCCCGAATAGTCCCAATACTTACGGAAGCGGAAGAAGCGGTCGGCGCCGTTGTCCTTCACCCAATCGCGCTTTTGCGCCGAACCCAGCCACATCTTCCAGTCGATGTAGTTCTCGCCCTTGCCATCCGGACCCGCGCCCGCATCGATCGGATAGTTCCATTCGCCTTCCACCGAATTGCGGTGGTAGCTGCCCTGCGACAGCAGCATCTTGCCGATCATGCCGTCGCCGATCGCCTTCTTCGCCTTATGCCATTGGTCGCCCGACGTCGTCTGCGAACCCACCTGCAAAATGCGCTTCGTCTCGCGCACCGTCTGCGACAGCATCCGCGCCTCTTCCACCGTGTGGCACATGGGCTTTTCGAGGTACACGTCCTTGCCCTTGTCCATCGCCTCGAGCGCGATCTTCGCGTGCCAGTGATCGGGCGTGGCCACAATCACCGCGTCCACGTCGGAGCGGTTCAAAATCTCGCGGTAATCGAGCGTCCCGTCGCACTGATGGAACTCTTTGTTCTTGTCGACGCGCTTCTGATAGACGTCGCACACGGCCACGATCTTGGCCGGATTCTTCTCGCCCACCTGTTTGAACACGCGCGAGACGTACGTGCCGCGACCGCCGGCGCCGATCAACGCCACGTTGATCTTGTCGTTGGCGCCAATCACTCGGCCGGAGTTCATTTTGTTGTTATTGCCGGCTGCGGCCAGGCTCGAGGTGGCGGCCGTTGATGCAGCGATGAAATTGCGTCGGGTGGAATGATCTGACATGGACAGGAGTTCCTTTACTTCCAGCAAGTTTATCACCGGGAACACGTGTGCGGAGAAAACAAAAAAGAGGCGAACGCCCGGAAAAGGAGTTCGCCTCCGGGATTCGATCGCTACCGGCCTACACTAATCCGGCTAAACCTTTCCCTCTCTCGGGCTGTGTCCGAAACCTACTAGGCGGCCGTCTCCCACGGGAACGTGCAAGCGTTCGGGTCGATGGCTACCGTTTCCCAAGGAAACGTGCAGGCGTTCGGATCGATCATCGCGGTTTCCCAGGGGAACGTGCAGGCGTTGGGGTCGATGTTCACGACACCAAGCGCCGCCACGACCACAACGGCCGCGACGAACAGCATCCTCATATGAATGGTTTTCATTGATCTCCTTTCCCAATCAAGTTGAAGATTCCTCCCGCTAGCTACCCTCTGGGACGACGAACCGTCGGGTACTAAGGTGGAGTTGCCTCGATAGTAGCAGAAAAACCTGACAGGGAATAAGGTCAATAACGGAGAAGAAACGTGAAATCGTCCTAGACCGCACTTCGGCCTAGGACGTGAATCTGCTTGAAAACGTGCGGGATGGCTCTCAGCGCGGATGGCCGAGTTGAAGGAATTACTTGAGGATTCGGCCGGAAATGGCCGTGGTCAATCGACTACGTGGTCTGCTTCAAACTGGTTTCGAGGGCATCGGCGTAGTTCCGGCTCGCGCGCGGACGATGGCCCGGCCACTCCAGCCGCATGTCCTTGCTGATTTCGTCCAGCATGGTCATGGTCGCTTCGCGGCCTTCGGTCGCAAAAACCGTCAGCAACAGGTTGTCGCACAACGCGTTGATAATGCGCGGAATGCCTTGCGCACGCAGGTGAATCTCGTCTAGCATCGCGTCCGAAAACACGGTCTGCTCTTCGAGTCCGGCCTTCGCCAAACGGCTCACGATGTATTCTTTGGTCTCGGCCGCCGTCAGCGGTTCCAGCCCGCAACGCAGGACAATGCGCTGCTTCAACTGCCGCAGACCCGGCGAGTCCAGCTTGTAGTCGAGCTCCGGCTGCCCGGCCAGGATGATCTGCATCAGCTTGCCGATCCGCGGATTCTCCAGGTTGCCGAGCAGACGAATCTCTTCGAGCACGTCCGGATCGAGGTTATGCGCCTCGTCCACGATCAGCACCGTCGTGCGGCCCTGGTTGGCCTGCTGAATCAGCAGTTGGTTCAACGCAAACAGCACGTCCGTCTTCGACGTCCGCGTGCAGCGCAGGTCCAGATCGTAGGCCACCATTTCGAAGAACTGGTCCGGCGTAATGCGCGAGTTGAAGATGAACGCGAATTCGATGCCTTGTGCTTCCAGAAAGTCCCGCAGACATTCGAGCATCGTCGTTTTGCCGGTGCCCACTTCGCCCGTCAGAACAATGAACCCTTTGCGGCTTTGCACCCCGTAGATCAGGTTGGCTAACGCCTCCTCGTGATGCGGGCTTCGATACAGGAAGGCCGGATCCGGGCTGAGATTGAAGGGATTTTCGCGAAAACCGAAGTATGCGTTATACATTTGGTACCACTTGGCGCTCTAGTACCACAAGCGCCACGGACACACCCACTTATGGAAATATAACATAGCTCTCACTCTTGTTCGGTCAGAAGAACACGAGTTAACCTAGCGCAGGGAAAGCTCTACCCACCCCGGTAGAGCCGCTGGTTTATTGGCCGCAAACACGATGCGCCGCGTCTTGGGGAAGGGAAGTCCCGTCTGTACCGCCCGCGCGTAGTACGGCAGCTTGCCGAAAATCTTGCGCGCCGTTTCGGACTCGCTCGGACCCGTCGCCACCTTACCCACCAGCCCGCCGCCCCACCCAATGCACAGCAGGCAACGGGTTGGCTGCTCACGCACCCGGTTCAGATAATTCATCAGCCCCGCCACCGACTGTTGCAACGGCACCAGCTTCGCCCGTTCCGCATACGCCGCCTGCAGCTTCAGCACGCTCTCCGCCCACTGGTTCGCCGCTTCCACCTGCCAGCTGAACGTATACGGCTCGCGCCAACGCAGCTCCGGCTTCACCGCTTCGCTTCCCAGGAACGACGGCTCCCACGTCTCGCCCTCGAACGTCACGCCCGGCGAGGCCATCTCGCAGAAAAACGCCGCCGCTTCATCACGCCGCCGATCGTCCACCGCGCCCGATCCGGCCAGCTTCCAACCCAGCTCCAGCGCCCCGCCGCCCCGCGCCACCAAGGTCGACGTCCTCACCAGAAACACCCGGAACGCCTCGGCCGAAACCGCCTTCGAATCGCCCACCGCCAGCGCGCGCATCCGGTTGGTGCCGCCGCCGCCCAGCGACCGTTCTTCCTGCTGTTCCGCCGGACGCCGCGGGGGCCGCTCGCTGTTCAACTGCTCGAGCGTTGCGGCAAAAACCTTCTCCTGCCGCTCCGCCCACAGCCGATGCAGCACCGCCGTCCGCAGCGCGCCCTTCAGCGCCGTGGCCGGCAGATAATGCCCGGTTGGCGAGGCCGAAAACGTCGGAATGTGACAGTGCTCGGCGCGCGTTTTCTCTAGAATCTGGCCCACGCCCGGCGACTCAAAGGAAATCCGGCGCCCCGCATAATTCTGCGCAAACCCGCCCCAGCTCGCAAAGTCCAGCTTCTCCGAGCGCAGCAACTGCTGCAAATACCCATCGAACCGCGGTCCCTTCGACAGCAGTTTGAAGATGCGCTTCTGGTCGAGCACGTTCACCTGGTCCTTCCAGACCATGTAATCGATCGGCGACAAACGGTCGCCATCGCCCACCAGTACCGGCGTCAGCACTTTGACTTGGTATTGCATCTTAGGCCGGCGTCTCCTTCTCGGTCGGCACCACGACGATGTCGTTCAACGCCGCCAGCGGCCGATCCACCACTTCTTTCCACGGCACCGCCACCGCCACGGCGAAACCCGCCCGGTAGACCGGATGCGCGTGCCCTTCCGGCGCCACGTCCACCGCCGCGCCCACGGGCAGGGCCTTGGCCAGCACCACCGACCCTTCGGTCACCACGCGCGCCGAACGCTTCAACGTCCCATTCGCCGCCACGCGCCCTTGCCGCGTCGCCAGTGCATACTCCCCGCGCGACCAATCCACTTCGTCGGCCGCCGCCGGACTATACAGCGACAACAGCCAGTACGCACCGCTTTCCACCGGCGGATTGCCGCCCAGCAGGAGCGTTTCCGTATCGCTTTCGCTAAATTCCACGGCTTCGCTGCGGCCCCAGCCGCGCGTCCGCTCGCCGCCGATGCCCGCATCGCCCAGCCAACGGAACGCCGCTTTCACGGCGCCGGACCAACGCTCGCGCGCTTCCTCGGTCGCAAACTCCACCCAGCACCACAACCCGGCGCCCGGAGCGAATTCGATGCCCGCCGTGCGGTGCGCTTGCGCGGTTCCCGACAGCCGGTCCACCGCGGCGCCGGTGCGCGTAATCGTCCGGTACGGCGCGTCGCCTCCCGAAGGAATCACGCACGCCGATTCCGGATCTACTTCCCAGCGATCCTCTCGCACCGTCCGTTCCGCGGCCAGTTCCTGCAGCAGCGTCAGCGGCGCAAACCGCGCGCCCTTGAAGCGCAGCCGTTGCGACGGCGGCGGCCACAAGTTCGCCGGCGGCGGCGCAAACAGCACGCGACCCTGGAAGGGATACAACGACGTAAACCGCACGGCCGAGACCGGCGCCTGCGCCGTATCCGCCAGCCACGCCGTCAGGTCGTCCAACTGCGCCATCGCCTGGCAGACCGCCGCATACACGAGGTCGCTGTGGCCCACCACTTCGGCGCGATCGCGCGCGCCGTCGTCCGGTCCAAAGCGCCACGGCCCGGCAGGCCGAAACTTCACGAGAATGCCCGGTCGGCTTGCCATGCTTAGTCGGTGAGCGCGTCCGTCACGTTGGCCGCCTGCAGTTCGGCGAGCGTCGCCGCCGTCGCCACGGTCGCCTCCGCGCCGCCCGCATAGTAGGCCTTGTTGCGCCAGGTCAGCTTCACGTTCGCAAAGCGCACCCGGCCGCTGCCGCGCGCCCCGCCGCCGCCGAGCGCATCGTCTTCCAGTAGGCGCATGGCCGTGAACACCGGCGCGATCAGCTCGCGATCCTCGGGGCACAGAATGTCGATCACCAGCCGCACCGTGAAGGCCGCGCCCGCCGGCACGCGTTCCAGCGTCCGCGAATTCGATTGCGCCGTGATGCGATCCACCGCCGTCTCGCTCTTCACTTCGGTCAACTCATCGTCGAGGTATTCGCGCATCGCCGCCGTGATGCTCTCCGGCACCAGCGGCGCGTCATACACGGTCAGGCGCGCCGGCGTCGTCGCCCCGCCATCGAGCGCTTCGCCCTGCACGCGCTCGAGTTTGCCCGGATGCCGCCCGAACAGCAGACAGATCTCGTCGTCCGCCCGGTCGCTTTGATGCACGCGCACTTCCACGCCTTTGCGGCGCGTCAGGTAGGCGAGCTCGGCCGGTACGGCATTGCCGGTCGCCTGTTCCAGCAGCGAACGCAGGCGTCCGCGCAGGGAACTGCCGGGCACATACGGACGCCCGAACGCATCCTTCACCACCGGATTGTCGGCTCCGCCGATTTCGAGCGAGCCTTTGCCGGCGCCGATGTGCAGGCCGGTTTCGCAATGCAACTCGGCGTCCACCAGGAGCTTGCCGAGGAATTTCAATTCAGTCTGCGCGGTATGAGAACTCATGTGGTGTTACTTTCCCGTCTTTCCCACTACTCGTTGTAAGCCACAATGGCTTCGAACAGGTCACGGAAGCGCTCGTAGCCCTTCGGATCGTTCTTCCGGGTCACTTGCAGCAGCAGCCGCTCAATCGTGTCCAGACTGCGCAGCGAATGCCGCGCAATCGTATAGGCGAGCCGCGCCCGCAGCATCACAAACTCATGCTGCCGTTCGCTCTCCGGCGCCCGCGTCGCCCGCCGCACCGCGTTGTACAAACGCCGCAACTGGCTCTTGGTGCCCGAATCCATCATGCCCAGCCGCACCACGACGTTGTGCGCCTGATTGTCCAGATACAGCGAATCGTTGATCAGCTTCTCGAGCTCGATCGCCTCCGGCGGACCGCCCCGACGGTCATCCCGCCGGCCCTCGTCACGCCGCGGACCCCGGTCGCCGCCCCGGTCACCACGACCGCCTTCCCGGCCACCGCCCTCGCGCGGACCCCGACCCTCTCGGCCGCCGCCTTCGCGCGGACCACGCCCGCCACCTTCACGCCCGCCACCTTCCGGACGGGCGCCGCCCTCAGGACGTCCCCCACCCTCCGGCCTCGGCCCGCGATTCTCGCGCGGCGGACGATTTCCCCCGCCGGCTCCGCCACCGCCCGTCGGCCGCGGCGCGCGATCTTCCCGATTCTTTTGTTCGAGCTTGCTGAAATCCACCGCCGGCTTCCCGGCCGGCTTGTCCTGCGTCTCCGGAGCCGCCTCCGGCGCTGCCGTTTCGGTTACCGTCTCCGTCGCGGACTCCGCCGGTGCCGCTTCGGTCGTCACCGGTGCCGGTGCTTCCGCCTGCGGCGTGGACTCTGGGTTCGTGCTCTCGACTTCGTCAGCCATATCTTGAATCCTTCTACTTGGCGGTCTGCAGCTTCAACTGCGCCCACTCGAGCGCCACGCGCCCCGTCGGCCGTAGGCGCTTCTGCCCCGCCTGCTTTCCGATAAACTCCGCGATCACGGCCTGGCACAGCCGGTCGAACTCGCGCTCCCGGCGCCGGCCCAGTTGCGGGGGCTCCAGCACCTGCTGCAACTTCCGCGAGAACCGCCACGGCCGGTCAAAGCGCACCGCCCGCCGCCGCGTCGCCGCGTTGGTCCCTTCGCGATAAAAGCTCCGCAATTCATCCAGAAACTGCGGCGAGCAATCAAACTCATCCACCAGCCGCATCAACAACTTCTGCAGTTCCTCGGCGTCCGGCAAGTGCTTCCACTCGATGCTCCGGCCGAACAGGTAGAAGCTGTCGTTCAAACCCGCTTTCGCCTGCTCCAGCTTCCGGCTCGATTCCTCGTACAGCCCCGCCGGATTCACCTGGCCCGCCGGTGCCACCACCAGCGCCATCGTGATCGTCTTGCCTTCCTGGCCCACCAAATCGTTCAGATGATGCTGCACCAGCAGCCCGAACACGCGCTGAATCTCGCGCGCCAGCACGATCAGCGAGTCCCAGGCGCCGTACACGGCAAAGTCGTCGCCGCCCGAATGGAGGATGCTCACCCGCCCGGCCAAATCCGGCAGCGACGCGATCAGCACCTGCAGTTCGCCCGCGAAAAAGTCCTTGTAGAGATGCGAAATGCGGATGTGCTCGTCCACGCTATCGATCCGCCGCAGCCGTGCCGCAAAGTGGTCCACATCGCCGCGCAACACGCCCATGCGCGTCCGCGCCGGCAACTCCGCCGCGTGCAGCGCCAGCGAAAGACCCTCGGCCCCGCCCTGCAAACTCCAACTGAAATCGCCGCCCGCGCCGGCCTCCACCTGCCCCGGACGCTCCGCGCGCCACGACACTTCGGTTGCCGTCTTCAGCGCCTCAGCCAGCTCGGCGAATTCGTCCTGCGCCGCCTGCACCGGTTCCGCATCGAAGGGCGCAAATGCCTTCTCTCCGGGTAACCCCGGCGCCCCGCGCCGTGCCGTCATGCCGTCGGCCAGACGCTTTCGCACGATCGGCCACTCGCCCAGATTCTCCGTCGACGTCCAGATCAGCTTCAAGTCGCCGGCCGACATCGCCGCGATCTCGGCGCCCGTCTTGGTCAGCAATTCGTCCGCCGCCTCGCGCATCTCGGACGGCAGCACCACCAGAAATTCTCCGCCGCCCGCCGTTCCCAGCAGCAGCGGCGACAGATTCAGGTGACGCAGCAAGGCGCGCGGCATCACTTCCGTCAGCAGCGTCACCCAGCGGGAGCGCCCGAACAGAACTTCAGCGCGAGGGCCGCTGCCGAAAAGAAACGGCTCGATTCCGAGCAGCTTGCCATGTAAGAAGATTTGAACCGACATGCGTTCTCTGAAGCGTGAGGCGAGAGGGATTCCCTCTCAAAATCTAGCACGACCCGCCAGGCGGGTTGCCGAAACGTTAACGGTGCGCGTTCGCCGCGTAGTGCTGCGCCAGCAGATCTTCGCCGAAATCGCCCTTCAGATCGCGCCACACGCTGTGCACATGGTTGGCGCCGTTCTGCACGTTGTCATACTCCACCAGGAACGCCTCCGCCTGCACCCGATAGTAGTGCGGCTGTCCGCGCTCTTCCTGGCCCGCCCAGGCGAAGTGCATGTTATTGCCCGCCGCCTTGATCTGCTGCAACCGCAACGCGGCCACATCGTCCGGCAGATTGTTCGCGTATTCTTCCAGCAACGTCTGCAGCATCTGCTTCTGCTTCGCATTCAGCTTCGACACCGGCAACCCCGACGGCTGACCCTGCAACGCCGCCTTGCGCGACGCTTCCGTCAGAATGTCGTTGTAAGCCTTTTCCGTTACCACCGCGACCTTCTTCTGCTCCGGCGTCATCGACTTCAACAGGTCCCGTCCCATCTCTTCTTCGATGCCCAACACCCGTAATCCCTTGCGCGGTCCTTCCCGCACTTCGGCCGGATTGGTTCCGAAGAACGACGGGCTGCCCGCCACCTGCCCCTTCGCAATCGCGAAGTGCAGGCTCAGGTGATGGCCCTCAAAGCGCAACGCCCACGGCTCAGTCTCGCTCGGCGTTCCGAAGATCGTCAGGAAGTACTTGTCCGAGTTCCGGCGCCCCGTCGTGTCCTTTTCCTGAATGCGCAGAATGTCATCCAGGCTCATGATGTTCACGGCCTTGTTGTAGCCGCGCTGGCTCAACGCCGTGCTCAGCAGGCCGTGCAGCAGATGCCGCTGCGGCGCCGACATCTCGGCGATCGTCAGGCCCATGCGGCCGCGCTTGGCCGTCTGCATCAGGTTCTCCGTCGGCACATAGTGCCAGAAGGAGATTTCTTCCTTATCGAGCTTCACCACCGCTTTGGCCTTCTGCTCATCCGTCAACGAGTTGATCAGATGGGTCGCGGCCAGCGTCATCGTCTGCCGCGTGGAATAGCGCGCGTAGCCAACCAGGGCCACCGTCGCAACTGCCGTCGCGATACCGAGTTGCAGAATTTTGTTGCGCATTGCGCCCGCTAGTTTATCACTGCAGGCGCCTTAGGCGACGATCTGTTTCACCAATTGCCCCGCGACGTCCGTCAACCGGAAGTTGCGGCCCAAATGACGATACGTCAGATCCGTATGTTGCAGACCCAACAGGTGCAGAATAGTCGCCTGCAGATCATGCACATCGATCTTGTCGCGCGTAATCGTCAGCCCCAATTCGTCGGTTTCGCCAATCACCTGACCGGCCTTCACGCCGCCGCCCGCCATCCAGATCGAATAGCCGTTCGGATGATGATCGCGCCCCGCGTTGTTCGCCTCGTCCGGTCGCCGCAATTCGCTCATCGGCGTCCGGCCGAACTCGCCGCCCCACACCACCAGCGTCTCGTCCAGCAGTCCGCGCTGCTTCAGATCCGTCAGCAACGCCGCCGACGCCTTGTCCGTCTGCGCGCACAACTTCGGCAGCGCCCCGTTGATGCCCGAATGCATGTCCCAACCGGAGTGCATGCACAGCACAAATCGTACGCCGCGCTCCACTAAACGCCGTGCCATCAACAGGTTAGTGCCGTACGCCTTGCTTTCTTTCTCGTTGATGCCGTACATGTCGAGCGTCGCCGGAGACTCTTGCGACAAATCCACCGCCTCCGGACCCGCCATCTGCATCCGGTACGCCAATTCGTACGAATGAATCCGGCTCGCGATCTCCACATCGCCCGTCAGATCCTGCCGCTCCTGGTTCAGGTCCCGCAGCGCATCCAGCCGCGCCCGCTGACTCTCCCGCGTAATCCCGTTCGGATTGCCCAAATACAGAATCGGATCGCCACCCGTCCGCAGCACCGTGCCCTGATACAGGCTCGGCAGAAAGCCGTTCGACCACAAATCCGACCCCGCGCTCGTCCCCGGCCCCGATTGCAGCGCCACAAACGCCGGCAGATTCCGTGTCTCGCTCCCCAGTCCGTAAGTCACCCACGACCCCATCGACGGCCGTCCGCCGATCATGCTGCCCGAAAACAGCAGCAACTGCCCCGGATGATGATTGAACGCCTCGCTATGCATCGAGCGGATCAGGCAAATGTCGTCCGCGTGCTTGGCCATGTGCGGAATCAGATCCGACAACTCCATGCCGCTCTGCCCATACTTCGCAAACTTCCGCGGACTCGCCAGCACCTTCGCCGTCGGCTTGATGAACGCCAGTTTCAGGTCCTTGGTCATCTCTGGCGGCAGCGATTGCCCGTGCCACTTCTCCAGGCCCGGCTTCGGGTCGAACAAGTCCATCTGGCTCGGCGCGCCTTCCTGAAACAGGAAGATCACGTTCTTCGCCTTCGGAGCAAAATGCGGTTTCCGCGGCGCCAGCGGATCCGCCGTGCGCCCCTCCGCCGCCAGCAGATTCGACAGCGCCAGCGTCCCGATCCCGGCCAGCCCGCGGCGCAAAAAGTCCCGCCGCAAGTGCGATTCGATGAATTGCCGTTCCTGCATAACTACTCCCGGGTAATGAACTCTTCGAGGTTCAGAATCACGCTCGCCACCCCGGACCAGGTGGCCGTCTCCAGCGCCGTTGAACCCGGCGGCACAAAGGGCGCCAGCGCCGCCACCGCCTTCGGATCGTCCGCCAACAACCGCTGCTGCTCTGTGAAGTAAGCCGCCATCCGTTTCGCCTCGCGCTCGCTCGGAGCCCGGCCCAGCGCCTGTCGGTACGCCCACTCGAGCCGCTGCGGCTCCGGCTGCTGCACCACGCGCACCGCCAGCGCCTCGGCCGCCTCCACGAACACCGGATCATTCAACAAATTCAGCGCCTGCAACGGCGTATTCGACCGGTCCCGCTTACACTGCGCCACCGTCGACTTCGGCGCGTCAAACGTCATCAACTGCGGATACGGTGACGTCCGCAGGAACTGAATGTAGAGTCCCCGGCGATAACGATCCTCGCCTTCGCTTTCCTTCCAGCTCTCGCCCCAGCCGCGCGACGCATAGCTCATCTCCATCACGCCCGCCGGCATCGGCGGCCGCACGCTCGGCCCACCCACCGTCTTCGCCAGCAACCCGCTCGCCGCCAGCGCGCCGTCGCGGATCTGCTCCGCTGTCAGCCGCAAGCGCACCTGCCGCGCCAGCAACTGA
The DNA here is from genome assembly GCA_044226365.1 of Bryobacteraceae bacterium. GTDB lineage: Bacteria > Acidobacteriota > Terriglobia > Bryobacterales > Bryobacteraceae > JALHNI01. Next base: position 3,998 of record JBGAHE010000013.1, on the reverse strand, counting down.
TTGTCCGGATCCTGCTCCTGCAACTCCGGCCGCGCCGTCGACGCTTGCCGATACACCGACGAGAGCACAATCTCCCGCACCAGCTGTTTCCGGGACCAGCCATTCGTGCGGAACCGGTCCGCCAGCCACGTCAAGAGCTCCGGATATTGCGGCTTGTCCGCCCGCGTCCCGAAGTCATCGGTCGATTTCAGTAAGCCCGACCCAAACAGCTCCTGCCAGATGCGATTCACCGCCACGCGCGCCGTCAGCGGATTCTGTTCAGAAACCAGCCACTGCGCCAAGTCCAGCCGCGTCAGCTTGCCGGTCTTCGGCAGACCCGGCAGCACCGCCGGCGTCGCCGGCTGCACCTCAATGCCGTTCGTCTTGTAGTCGCCGCGCACCCGCAGATAGCTCGGATGCGGCTTCGCGGACTCCTCCATTGCCATCGCCTGCGTCAGTTGCGGATAGTCGGTCTTCAGCTTCGCCAGCGCCTTGGTCGCCACATCCAGCTTCAGCTCTTTGTACTTCTTGCTGCCCACCGCAAAGTGATAATTCTTTACGAAGTGATCGATCAGAATGTCCTTCTCGCGCTGCGTCCGCTGCGCCGGAGGAATCTGCACGATCTTGGCGCCGTTGCCGCCTTCAGTCAGCTTGTTCACGCAGTCCCAGGCCAGGTCCCAATCGGTCCTTTCGCCCGGATGCGCAATGGTGTAGAGAATGTCCTTCTCCCACGCCGCCTGCAACTCGGCCACGTTATATTCCTTCAAAATGGCGTCGCGCTTCGCCTGATACTCCGCGCGCCCACGCAACCATGGACCCAATTCGCCCGGCCGCGGCGCGTCAATGTCCACTTCCTCCGCGTTGTCGAAGAACGCGAACAGCGAGTAGTAATCCTTCTGCGAAATCGGATCGTATTTGTGGTCGTGGCACTGCGCGCAGCCCATCGAAAGTCCCAGGAACACCGTGCTCACCGTATTCGCCCGGTCCACGGTGGATTCGAACCGGAACTGCGCATCGTCGATGCCGCCTTCGCGATTCGTCAGCGTATGGCGGTTAAAGCCCGTCGCTACGCGCTGCTCCACCGTCGCCCCCGGCACCAGATCGCCGGCCAACTGGTCGATCACGAACCGGTCAAACGGCAAATCGTCGTTGATCGCCTGGATCACCCAGTCGCGCCACCGGAACGCGTAAGGCCGCACCCAGTCTTTTTCATAGCCGTCGGAATCCGCGTAGCGCGCCTGATCCAGCCACCCGCGCGCCCACTTCTCACCGAACTGCGGCAACGCGAGCAAACGGTCCACCTGTCGCTCATAGGCATCCGGCCGCTGATCGGCTTCAAACGCCGCGACTTCTTCGGCCGTGGGTGGTAAGCCCGTCAGATCGAAGCTCAAACGCCGCAGCAGCGTCCGCCGGTCGGCTTCCTTCGACGGCTGAATCTTCTTGCTCTCGAGCTTCGCCAGCACGAAGGCATCGATCGGCGAGCGCACCCACGCCGAGTTCGCCACCGCCGGCGTGGCCGGCTTCGTAATCGGCTCAAACGCCCAATGCTTCGGCTTGGCGGACATCGTCTTCGACGTCGCCGTCACCGGAAACTTCGCGCCTTGGTCGATCCACGCCCGGATCAAACCCACTTCGCTGGCCGTCAACCGCTTGCCCGCCGGAGGCATCGCCGGCACGCCCTTAGCTCCAGCAATGCGATGCACCAGCGGACTCGCCTCGGACTTGCCCGGCAGAATCGATGCGCCGCTATAGCCGCCCTTCAGCGCCGCCACGCCATCATCCAGCCGAAAACCGCTCTGCTGCATCGCCGCCCCGTGGCAGCCCTGACAGTTGCGCTTCAACAGCGGCGCAATGTCGCGCGCGAAATCCACTTCCGTGGTGGCTGCGGGCGGTAGGGTAGGCGTATCGGCCGCCAACGCCGTCAAAACAAGGATCGGGAGTAGGCTCATCGCAGTCTCTCTTTCATCGTAACGCCACGCGACCTCGCTATCATCGGAAAATGCGACTCCTGCCGGCCTCGTTGGCCTTCCTCTGCGCCTTCGCCTTTGCGGCCGATCGCGTCGTCCTCGACGCTCATAACTGCTACCCCTACGACGGCAAGTACCAGGACCGCATCGACCTCGCCCTCAAAACCGGCCTCCCTGTCGCCATCGAACAGGACCTCGCCTGGTACGTCGATCCCCGCACCGGCCAAGGCCGCTCCGTCCTCATCCACGGCGAGCAGCCCAAAGGCGACGAGCCCAACATGCGCGACTACTTCTTCGAACGCGTCCGTCCCATCGTGGAAAAAGCCTTACAAGAGAATCGACGCGATCGCTGGCCCCTGGTTACCCTCAACCTCGATTTCAAGACCGACGAGCCCGACCACCACCGCGCTGTCCTCAAGCTCCTGGGCGAATATCAGAACTGGCTCACCACCGCCCCGCGCACCGACACCCCCGGCGAACTCGCGCCTCTCGATTGGAAGCCGATCCTCGTCCTCACCGGCGCCAACCTGCTCCAGGAAAAAACCTTCCATGACGCCGTGCCTCTCGGTGGCCGCATTCTGCTCTTCGGCGCCGGCGCCGTCACCACGCGCGACGCCGCCACCCCCATCGAACAGCTCATCCCCCACCGCGCCACCAACTACCGCCGCTGGCTGAACGCCCCTTGGTCCATCGTCGAAGCCGGTGGTCAGGTCAAATCCGCCCACTGGACCCAGGCCGACGCCGCCCGCCTCCGCGCCATCATGACCCGCGCTCGCGAGTTTGGCTACTGGATGCGTCTCTACACCTTGAATGGCCACCTCCCGCAGGTGGGGGTTGATGCCGGGTGGTCCGCCGGCTACAACTTCGGCTCGCTCGCCGCCGCCAAGCTCCGCTGGAAAGCCGCCGTTGACGCCGGCGTCGACTACATCGCCACCGATCAGTACGAAGACTTCGCCCCCTTCGTCAAAAAGGCCAAAAAACGCCCCCTCGCCCGCGTCCGTCCGCGATGAGTTTACAATAGCGGGAATGTTAAATCGGACCGGTCTCAAACTCTTTCGGGCCGGAGCCTACGTCCTGATCCTCCTCGGGCTGGTCCACGCCCTCTCGCTGTTCGCGGATCAGACCCCCGCCAATACCACCGAGGCCGAACTCTTCCGCCTCATGAAAACCTACGCCTCGGACGTGATGGGCTCCTCTCGCACCACCTGGCAGTTTTTCTACGGCTTCAGCATGTCCTACAGTGTGTTCTGCCTGGCCACCGGTGGACTCAGCCTCGCCGTTTCCCGCTCCGTTGACTGGCACGTCCTGCGCCGTCTCGCGTTTTTCAACGCCGTCTGGACCACCACCATGACGCTCATCTCCATCGTTTACTTCTTCATCGCGCCCACCGCCTTCTGGGCCACCGCCGACGTCCTGTTTCTCCTGGCCTGGTGGCGCATCGGTCAGTTTTAGACCCCGTATCTCAGGCGAACACCTGAGCCCTTACCCCCTCTCACCCCGTCGTTCTAAGGCCGTTCCCCGGTCTGGGCCTTAGTCCTTTCTTCTCTTGTTTCGCTGGAGCGAATCTGGCGAAATCAGTAAGGAGAGAGAAGGGAGATCATGACGAGCCTGAAAAGATCGACTGTAGTGAATGCGACGCTCCTCGCCGTCATTCTCACCCTGGGCATTGCTTTCCTGGCTTCGCCGGGCCAACTGACCCGCGAACTGCGAGGCGTGGAACAGCAGGCCGCGCGCCGCGTGGGCACCGTCAAGCCGGCTAACTTCATCTCGTCTTGCTCGGCGTTAATCGCGGTTTTCTGCGCCTGGCGCTCCTTCACCGGCTATCGCCGGCGCGCCAACGCCTGATCGCTCAGTGCGTCCAGCGGTCCTGGTCGGACCGGTTCTTCGACATATACACCTGGAACTTCTTGCGCGCGCGCCGCAGCTTCCAGTCCTTATACGCCTGCCGCGCCATCCCCAGCACGTCCAGCCCGTTGCGATACTTCGTTTTCAGATACGCGTAGCCGAATAGCATGCCGCCCAGGTGCGCCACATGCGACACGCCCGAGTTCG
>JBGAHE010000164.1:0-9659 GCA_044226365.1 Bryobacteraceae bacterium | reverse complement strand
GTGAATGGGCGCCCCTCGGCGCGGACCGCTTCTTTAACCTCGTAAAGCGGCTACTTCGACGGCCCCGCCTCTTCCGCGTCGTCCTCGGCCTGGTCGTTCAGTTCGGCCTCAGTGCGGACATCTCAAGATCACCGCCGCCTGGAAGAATTGCGCAACTGCAGACGATAAAGTCTCGCCGTACCAATGGCCGCGGCTTTGCTTCAGCTTCGCCACCCCGACCCAACACCACCCAGCTCTTCATCAACTTTGCCGACAACAACCGCCTGACCAGATGGCCTCGCCCTTCGGCCTCGTCGTCGAAGGCATGGATGTGGTGGATAAGATCAACGCGGAGTACAGCGGCGCCGCAGCAGCCCAACATCGAAGCCGAAGGCGAGCCTACCTCGAGAAGAACTTCCTCAAGCTGGACAAGATCACCAAGGCGACGATTCAGTAATTACTTGGTGACGTTGCGGCTCATCGAGTTGAGCGAGGGGCTCAGCAGCGCTTCGCGCATCTCGGCGGGCGGATTCTCGAAGATGTCGCGCAACAGCCGGACCATGTCCGGGTCTCGCCAGCCGCGCTTCACTTCCTCGTTCAGAATGCCGATCGCTTCCAGATGCTCGAGCGCCGGCTTATAGGGCCGCGCCGTGGTGAGGGCATCGTAGATGTCCACGATCTGCAGAATACGCGCCAGATATGGAATGCGCTCGCCCACCATGCCGTCGGGATAGCCGGAGCCATCCCAACGCTCATGGTGGTTCCGGACAATCGGCAATACCGGCGCCAAGCTTTTCATCCCGCGGCAGATATCTTCACCACGCCAAGTGTGGGAACGCATCACTTCCCATTCGTCCTGCGTCAGCAGTGAGTCCTTGAACAGGATCGCGTCCGGCACGCTGATCTTCCCGATGTCATGCAAAAAGCCACCGCGGTAGAGCGCCAGCAGTTGTTCACGTGGCAGGCTGGCTCCTGCAGACCCATCGCCACCGCGTACGTCGCCAGAAAACGGCAATGCGCCGGTGTAGTGATCGCGCTGCTCCACCGTCTGCGCCAGCGTAAAGAGGATAGACTCCACTTCCTCCAGCGAGTCGATCGCCGCTTTGTGCCGCAGCATCGCCGTCACCCGGGCGCGCAACACCGCCGGCTGCAACGGCTTCAGCAAGAATTCGTCGGCGCCGGAGGTGATCCCGGCAATCTCATGCTCACTGCCCTGGACGCTGGTCAGCATCAGCACGGGCGTCGGGATAAGTTTATTGGCGCGGAACCGCTGGTAAACGGTAGACCGACATCTCCGGCATGATGAACTCGCAGATGACCAGGTCGACCTTTTCCTGCGTCACCACCGAGAGCGCTTCCGACGGACGACGGCACTCCAGCAGCTTGTACTGTTTGGATTGGCCTGCGCGCCCGCCCTGCAGCATGGCGCGTATCATTCGGCGGTTGATCTCGGCATCGTCCACGATCAAAATCGTGGAGGAGTCCGTGGGACCGGCAAAGAGGATCTCCGGGGTATAGGAGAGGCCCAACTCTCCGGCTTCCAGCGGAGCGTTGGCGCGAATTGGGACGTATGGTGTAGCCACCGGTACGGGCATCCTGCCCTTTAGTTGCCTATCGGCGAGCCGGCGTCCATGGTTTAGGCCGCCATGCTACTAATAAGGTCATGCGCCTCTGGTTGCCGCTTTTGTTCACCACACTGGCTTGGGGGGACCCCCTCACACAGGGGGAGCGCGACCGCGCCATGAGCTATCTGCACGCCACGCAGAAGCAGGTCACCGACACCGTCTCCAGCCTCTCTCCCGCTCAACTCGCCTTCCGCCCCGCCCCCGACCGTTGGTCCGTCGCCGACTGCCTCGAGCACCTCGCCCTCACCGAAACCGCCCTCTTCGAAGTACTACAAGACAAAGTCCTCAAGTCGCCCCCCCGGCCTGACCTCGTCGCCGCCGCCAAAGGCCGCGACGAAGCTGTCATGAAACAGTTCGCCACCCGCGACCAGAAGTTCAAAGCCCCCGAGATGCTCGTCCCCAGCCACAAATGGAAAACGGTGGCCGAAACCCTCGCCGCCTTCCGTGCCGCCCGCAAGAAAACCATCGCCTACGTCGAATCCACCCCGGACGAGCTGCGGCTGCACTTCAACACCGCCCAGCCGCCGCTCGATGGCTATCAGGTGCTGCTCATGATCGCCGCCCACAGCGAGCGCCATCACGCCCAGATGAAAGAAGTCATCGCCTCGCCCGGGTTCCCCCGGAAGTGAGCCTCAGCCGCGATCAGTTGCGCCAGGCCCTCGCCGCCACCCTCGCCGAGCTCCGCCAGACCGTCGCCGGTCTCACGGTCGAGCAATGGTGCTGGAAGCCCTCGCCCGAAGTCTGGTCGATCGGCGAGGGCGCCGAGCACCTGGTCGCCGTCGAACGCGGCATCCTGCGTCGGTTGCGCCTGGTCACCGGCGAAGGCCTGGAAAAGACCGTCGGCAAAGACAATCTCAGCCAGCGGCTGCTCAACCGCAGCCGCAAGCTGTCCGCTCCCGAGCGCCTGATCCCCCAAGGTCTCTACGACTCGCCGGCCGCCTGTCTCGCCGCCCTCGACGCCGTCCGGGCCGCCACGCTCGCCTGGGTCGACGATCCCGCCACCAGGTTCGAAGCCCACGTGATGCCCCACCCGGCCTTCGGCGAGTTGCACGGCGGCCAGTGGGTCGAGATGATCGCCGGCCACGTCGGCCGCCACGTCGCCCAAATGCGCGAAGTGATGACGGCGCCCGGCTACCCTCGCTAGAATTCATCCATGGCCATCCAAGAAGGTGCTAAGGCACCCAAAATCGAGTTGTTGACGGACAAGAACGAAAAGCTGTCGCTCGCCGAACTCACCAAGGCCGGCAAACAGGTCGTGGTCTACTTCTACCCCAAGTCCGACACCCCGGGTTGCACCACCGAAGCCTGCGAATTCCGCGACCAGCACGCGGCTTTCGCGCGCACCGACACCGTCGTCCTTGGCATCTCCCCGGACCCCGTCAAGAACCAGGCCAAGTTCCAGGCCAAGTTCGATCTCCCCTTCACCCTCCTCTCCGATCCCGAACACACCGTCGCCGAAGCCTATGGCGTCTGGGTTGAAAAAAGCATGTACGGCCGCAAGTACATGGGCGTCGAACGCGCCACCTTCCTGATCGGCACCGACGGTAAGATCAAGAAAATCTGGCACAATGTGAAGGCGAAGGGTCACGCGGCTGAAGTGCTGGCCGCGCTGGCGGAGTGATATGGTACTCTGTTAGTTCCGCCTGATTTACTTCGCTCGAAATTCGCAGGCCGTATAACCCCCATGGAAAAGTCCCTTCGGAAAGAACTGAAAACCGACGAGTTTGCTGTCGCAACGGAGCACGCCCTCGGTTATGCCGCCAGCCATCGTCAGCAAATGATTCGCTACGGCGGCGCCGCGCTGGCGGTGATCTTGTTGGGCGCCGGCGCCTACTGGTTCATGGAAAGCCGCGCGGCTGAGCGTCGTGAAGCGCTCCGCGACGTCTACGTGGCCCGCGAAGCCACCGTCGGCGCGGAGCCCCAGAACGGCGCGCTGAAGGCCTTTGCCTCCCAGCAGTTGAAGGACGAGGCCGCCATCAAAGCCATCGACTCGCTGGTCGCCAAGTACCCCGGCACGGAAGAAGCCTCGATCGCCCTGTTCCAAAAAGCCACCATGCTGGCCGATAAAGGCGACCTTTCCGGCTCCCGCAAAATCTACGACCAGTTGGCCTCCGCTGGCGGCGACTACGGTGCTCTCGCGAAGTTCTCCATCGCCCAGGCCGAAGTCGCTGAAGGCAAAGTGGCGGACGCCGAAAAGATCTTCCGCGACATGATCGCGTCCCCCTCGCTGATGGTGAGCAAAGAACAAGCCACCGTCGCCCTGGCCCGCGCCATCATGACCACCCGCCCCGACGAAGCCCGCAAGTTGCTGGAACCGCTCCGCACGCACCCCCGCAATCAGGTGAGCCGCGCCGCGATCAGCCTGTTGGGCGAAATCCCGGCGAAGAAATAGTCCGGTGCAGGACGTGGACGAATCGCAGCGATTCGCTCACCTGCGCCTGCCGGTTTCCGCTTCGCGCGGACGCCGCTACCCGGAACTTTCCCATCCCTACCGCAACGAGTTCCGGCGCGATCGCGACCGGATCATCCACTCGCGCGCCTTCCGCCGCCTGGAAAATAAGACGCAAGTCTTCCCGCCCTCCGTCTCGGACCATTTCCGCAACCGCCTCACCCACACCCTCGAAGTTGCCCAGGTCGCCCGCACCCTCGCCGTCGCTCTCGGCCTCGACGAAGACTTCACCGAAGCTCTCGCCCTCGCTCATGACCTCGGCCATCCGCCCTTCGGCCATGCCGGCGAAGAGGAACTGAACCGCCGCATGACCGCCTTCGGCTCCCGCTTCGACCACAACGTCCACGCCCTCCGCATCGTCGAACGCTTCGAGTCCCGCTACGCCGCCTTCCCCGGCCTCAACCTCACCTTCGAAGTCCGCGAAGGCATGGCCAAACACTCCCGCGACTTCGCCCCCGGCGAATTCCCCGAATTAGACGAATACCGCGCCGGCGAACGCCCGCCTCTCGAAGCCCAGCTCATCGACCTCGCCGACGAAATCGCCTATAACTCCGCCGACCTCGACGACGCCGAAGACGCCGCCATGATCGAGCGCGAAGCCCTCTGGGAAGCCTGCCCGGAAGCCTACGCCTTTTACGAGCCCGTCGAAAGCATGTACCCCGCCGCCCCGCACCGCGTGCTCTGGCTCGAGTTCATCCGCCGCCTGGTGGATGGCTTGGTCACCGGCCTCATCGCAGGCACCCGTGCCAACCTCGCCGCCGCTCAACTCAGCGACGTGGAAGACGTCCGCCGCCATCCGGTCCGCCTCGTCGCCTTCACGCCGGAAACCGCTCAGTTGAATCAGAAGCTGAAGGCATTCCTCCACCGGCGCGTGTACTCCTCGCCACTGCTCGAACAGGAACGCGGCGAGTCCGCCGCCCAGGTCGGCTGGCTGTTCGACTACCTGCTGCAGCATCCGGAATCCCTGCCCGCCGACTATCGTCTCGATTACGCCGACGAACCCGCCCACCGCCTCGTCTGCGACTACATCGCCGGTATGACCGATGGCTTCTTCGCCCGCGCCTACCGCGAGTTGACAGCGCCCGGACGCGCGTGACAGACTCCGGCAAGCATGCGTCTTGCCGCCCTTGTCCTTCTCGCCCTGCCCCTGCTCGCCGCCCCTGAACCCAAGCTCCGCGTCGGCCTCCTCGGACTCACCCACGGCCACGCCGCCGGTTTCCTGCGCAATTCGCTCATGCGCACCGACCTGGACATCGTCGGCATCTCGGAGCCCGACGCCGCCGTCGCCGAGCGTTACGCCAAGACCCACCAGTTTGACCGCGCCCGCCTCTACCGCTCGCACGCCGAAATGCTCGATAAAGCAAAGCCCGAAGTCGTCATGGTCTTCACCTCCACCTTTGAGCATTTGGAAGCCGTCCAACTGTGCGCCAAACGCAAGCTGAACGTGATGATGGAGAAGCCGCTCGCCGTCAGTGTCGAACACGGCCGCGCCATGGAAGCCGCCGCCAAAGCCGCCGGCATCCACGTCATGGTGAACTACGAAACCACCTGGTATCCGGTCAACGCGCCCATCTGGAATCTCGTCCACAACGACGGCAAGCTCGGCACCATCCGCCGCATCGTCACCCACTACGGTCACGAGGGCCCCAAAGAAATCGGCACGCCGCCCGAGTTCTTCAATTGGCTTTCGGACCCCGCCAAGAATGGCGCCGGCGCCCTCTATGACTTCGGCTGTTACGGCGCCAACTTCGCCACCTGGCTCTTCGAGAACCAACGCCCGCTCACCGTCTTCGCAGTCACCCGCACCAACAAGCCGGCCATCTATCAGCGCGTCGACGACGAGGCCACCATCGTCCTCCAATACGCCGGCGCCCAAGTGATCGTTCAGCCTTCCTGGAACTGGCCCTTCAGCCGCAAGGACATGGAGATCTACGGCGAAACCGGCTACCTGATCACGTCGAACCCGCGCAACTACCGGCTTCGCCTGAAGAACGATCCCCAGGATGAAGCGCGCACCGCCTCGCCCCTGCCCCATCCCGATGCCGACGTCGTCCAGTACCTCACCAGCGTCGTGCGGCACGGCCGCAAGCCCGATGGCCTCACCGGCCTCGCCAACAACCTGATCGTCACCGAGATCCTCGCCGCCGCCCGCGAATCCGCCCGAACCGGTCGCATTGTTCACTTAGGCCACTAAAGCTTCGCCGCCGCGGAGCCGATGGCCGCCCATGACCCGCCGCAGCCTCCTGCTTGCCGCCGCTCCCGCCCTACTTCCCGGCGCCGCCGCCCTCACCGGCCGCTGGCGCTCCGTCACCACCACCAAAGGCGGCATCGGCGCCGTGTACGACTTCCAGGCCGGCGGCCGCGCCACCTATAGCTCCTGCGCCCTCGTCGAAATGCCGTATCAGCTCGATGGCGATCAGTTGAACATCGGCGGACAGCCCGTCGGCGTTGGCTGGCATCCCGATGGCCGACTGCAGTTGAACTTCGGCCAGAACCACCTCGAAGACTACACCCGCCGCGGCGAGGTCTCACCCGCCAATCGTCTGCAAGGCGAATGGAAAGGCAGCCGCGCGATGAATGGCCAGCGCGTGCCTGTCACGCTCCAGTTCCGCCCCGGCGGCCAGGCGCTGCTGGTGATGCAACTGCGCGAGTATCCGGGCACCTACCGCGCCACCGCCGATGGCTGGACCATGGCCGTCGCTTCGCTGCCCGCACGCCGGATCAGCGCCGCCGAGGATCAGTTGATCATCCAGGTGGTGAACGGCGACCCGCACCCGTTCCGCCGCTTCTAGCCGCTAGCGCGCCGCCATCCAGGCTTCCAGCTTGCGCTTGCCGTCGCCCAGCGCCGCCGCCATCTCGGACGCCTTGCCGCCGATCTCGAAGATCAGAATCCCGTTGTAGTGCAGCGCCTCCAGCTTGGCGAACAGCCGCGGATAGTCTACAAAGCCATGCACCAGCGGCTTATGCTCGGCCCAGGTGGCCGGCTCGATGTCATGCACATGGAAGTGAAACAGCTTCGGACCCAGCCGCTCCATGATCTCGAACGTCGTGTCGTTGTAGGCGCGAATGCCCTCCGGCGTACCGCGTTGCTCGGGCGGAATGCGCGCCACCAGTTCGGCATAGCCCCGCTGATGCCCCACGTCGATCGTCGAACCCACCTGCGGATGGTCCACTTCCTGAATCAGCCGCGTGTACTGTTTGATCGACCGCGGATAGCCGGTCTCGAGCGCCAGGCGAAAACCGAGCGTCTTTGCCCGGTCACCCCAGGTCCGAAAACGATCCAGGTACTCGTTCCAGCGCGCCTCCTCTTCGCCCGCCGCGAGCGGCTGCGGATGCAGCACGCCAACCCGCGCGCCAAAGTGCCCCGCCCCCTCCATCGCCGTCTCCAGCGTCTTGACGGACGCCGCCCGCTGCGCCGCATCCGCACTCATGTAGTTCAGCCCGGTGTACGGCAGATGCGCCGTTACCATGCGAAACCCTCGCAGATCCTTCGCAATGGTCTGCTTCTCGGTGGCCGTCAACTGGTCGAACAGGAAGCCGGGATAATGCCCCGGCCGCCCGGCGAGCTGCCCCATGCACTGAATCTCGATCGCCGGAAAACCCAGTTCACGAATGGTGCGGATCGCTTGCTCCAGACTGAAGCCATCGATCGCCGTGCAGGACCCCAGCGTCCAGCCCCGCTTGGCCGCCCAAGCGGCTGCGCTCATCGAAAAAAGAAAACTACGACGGTTCATGATTCGCCTTTAGAAAAGAAGCTTCAACCCCAACTGCACCTGCCGCGCCGTGCTCACCGTGCCGGACACCGTCCCGAACCGTGCGCTGGTGAACAGCACATCCGGCGTGCCGAACGTCGCATGGTTCGCCACGTTGAACGCCTCGATGCGCAGTTGCGTGCGGAAGCGTTCGCCAATCCGGTCCTCGCGGAAGAGCGAGAGATCGAGATTCAACAGCGCATCCGTCCGCAACTGATTTCGCCCCGCGCTTCCGAACGTGTATTGCGCTGGGGCGGCAAACGCCGTCCGATCGAACCACGCATCCGGGCTCGGATTCGCCAGCCGCGGATCCCGCAGCAGATTCGGCCGCACCCGCGTATTGGCCGCCTGCGCCCCGATATTCGCGATGTCCAGATTGGTCACCGGGGTAAACGGCTGGCCGGACCGCCGGCTGAAGATGCCGTTCCACTGCCACCGGCCCAACACCCGGCTCGTCCAGCCCTGCGTCAACCACGGCTTGCCCGGCCCAAGCGGCAGTTCATACAGCACGCCCGCCGCAAAGTAGTGCGGAATGTCGAACCCCGCCACCGACCGTGACCCCGCCAGATCGTACGGGTTCTGCAACGACTGATCCTCCACGCCAAATGACCCCGACGAGCCCGAATCAATGGTCTTGCTCCACGTATAAGACGCAATCGCCGAGAACCCATGCGCCAACCGGTGCTCCGCCTTCATCTGCAACCCGTGATAGCTGCTGCTCGCCACGCTGCGGTCATAATCGGTCACCGGCGCGTTCGGCCAGAGCGCCCGCGGACGAATCGCGCCCGGCCCCGGCGTCAGCGCCGTGTTGTAAGAGCCGCCCACCGCCAGCCGCTCCGTGTTGGACCCCACGTAGCCCAGGTTCACAAACAGCCGCCCGCCCAGGTCCTTCTGCACGTCGACGTGCCATTGCAGCGAGTACGGCACACGGAACTTCGGGTCGAAGAAGAACGCCGTGATGTTCTCCGGCGTCAGCGCGGGCCGTCCCACGGCCTGATCCTGAAACGGCGAGTTCGCCGTCAGCGCCACGGTCGTCCGATTCAGCGCCTGGTTCAGAAAACTATCGGGCACCGGCCAACCGCCGCCCGTCGAGTTCTGCCCTTGTTGATTTACGCCGGCGTAAAGGTCATAGAAGACGCCGAACGAACCGCGCACCACCAGCGTCGGCCGCGCGCGATACGCCACACCCACGCGCGGCGCCGGCAAACGATAGTCGTTGTCGCGCAGGCGCGGCCGGCCCGTGAACACCACGTACTGATTGACGTAGGCGTTGTTCGGATCCACCAGGCACGGCGCCGTCCCGCAGGCCGGCGGCTTGTTGCCGCCCACCAGGAACTTGCCGGTGCTGAAGTCCCAGGTGGCGGGAATGCCGCGGCTCAACGTCGGCGGATTGAACAGATCCCAGCGCAGGCCCAGGTTCAAGGTCACCTTGGGCGACACCCGCCAGGAGTCCTGAAAGTAGAAGTTCGACGTGCGCGACTCGAGCTTCAGCAACGGATAGATGAACGTCCGGTCCTCGGGCACGCCCAGCACGAACGAAGCGATCGCATTCCCCGTGTTGCCCTGGCTGCTGAGGTTCGAAGTCTGCACGGTGTTGAAGCCGAGCTCGAAATCCGTTGTGTAGTTGAACCACGGATGACGAATGAACTCGCCGCCCATCTTCAGCGTATGCGCGCCCTTCACCTTCGAAAGATCGCCACGCCACTGCCAGCCCTCCATCGGCCCGCGATCGCTGCGCCGCGTCGTCAACCGCCCGAACGCCCCCGGCAGGTTGATGCCCGGCACCGTCAGAAACTCGGTCTTCGGCACGCCCGTAAAGTAGCCATCGGCGAAGTAGTCGCGCTTGGCCAGCAC
>JBGAHE010000163.1:0-9881 GCA_044226365.1 Bryobacteraceae bacterium | reverse complement strand
TATAGCGAATGCCCGACCCGAAAATCCCGGCCGCTGCCGAAACAGGTGACGAAACGAACCCGGGAGTGGTTGATTTAATTGGCTTTGTCGATTTGGAGGTGGGTGCCGCAGCGGCCGGTAGCCATAGTTCGCCATGATTCATGGTGACACGCGTGGCCAAGTCCCGAGGGTGGATGTTTCTCTTAACATATTGATACAAAGTAGTTTATGGCTGCGCGAAGTGGCGTGAACGCCAGATGCACTATCCTGAAAGAAGGTTGCGGACAGACTCGGAAGGCATATTTCGCGCGCTTCGGCATCGGAATTTCCGTATCTATCTGTCGGGACTGGTGCTTTCCCTGATCGGGACCTGGATGCAGAACACGGCGCAGGCGTGGCTGGTGTACCGCCTGACGAAGAGCGAAGTTCTGCTGGGGACGACTCAATTTGCCAGCAATGTGCCGGTGCTGTTGCTGGGGCCGGTGGCCGGCCTGGTGGCGGACCGGTTCGCGCGCCATCGCATCGTGATGGTGACGCAGGCCCTGTTCCTGATGCAGGCGCTGGTGTTGGCGTGGCTGACGCTTTCGGGGCGGGTGACGGTGGAGTTGGTGGTGATGATGGCCGCCGTGCTGGGGACGGTGAATGCGTTCGATGTGCCGGCGCGGCAATCGATGTTGCCGATGCTGGTGACGCCGCCGGACCTGCTGAACGCGATCTCGCTGAACTCACTCTCCTTCCAGACGGCGCGGCTGATTGGGCCGGTGCTGGGCGGGTTTGCGGTGGCGTGGTGGGGCGAGGGCATCTGTTTTTCCCTGAATGCGATGAGCTTTGTGGCGGTGCTGGCCGGGTTGTTCAGCCTGCGGGTGGAGCCGCAGAAGGAACGGCGGGTGCATGCGGCGCCGCTCGAAAGCCTGCGGGAGGGTTGGCGCTACGTGGCGGGGCATCCGCGGTTGCGGCGGCTGCTGTGGCTGAGCGCGGCGGTGAATTTGTCGATTGCGCCCTTGTGGGTGCTGCTGCCGGTGCTGGCGGACGGCGTGTTTCATCGGGGTTCGAAGGGGGTGGGGCTGCTGACGGCGGGTGTGGCGGTGGGGGCGATTGTCGGGATGTTGGGTTTGGCGAAACAAGCCGGCGACCGGGAGCTGGGACGAATCATCTTATGGACGAGCGGCGGGCTCGGTGTGGTGTTGTGCTGCTTCGCCGTGGTGCCGAGTTTTCTGGCGGCCTGGGGCCTGATGACGCTGGTGGGCTTCACCTACATGAGCCAGAACGCAGCAACGAATAGCGCTGTCCAGACGTCGATCAGTGAGGAGTTTCGCGGCCGCGTGATGAGTACATACACGATGACGGTGATTGGGGCGATGCCGCTGGGCGCGCTGGCGGCCGGATGGCTGGCGGCGCAAATCGGGGCCCGCGAGACGATCTTTCTGGGTGGGATCGGCGCGATGATGGCGGCGACGATCGCCCGGGGACGCACCGAGTGAGAGCGCTGCTGATTCTGTGGCTCGGGGCGCTGCAACTGGCAGGGGCGGACGCGGCCGTTTTTGCGCAGATCCGAACGATGACCGAGCAGATCGAGCAGATCACGGGTTGGAAGTCGAAGCGCAAGGTGCCGGCGGCGATGATGAACAAGAGGCAGCTCGACGCCTACTTGAAGGACCGGCTGAGCGAAGATGTGAAGCCGGACGAACTGCGGGCGGAGGAAGTGACGTTGCGGCGTTTGGGATTCATCGGCGAGAAGGTGGACCTGAAGCAATCGATGCTCGATGTAATGAACGAGCAGGCGGCGGCGTTCTACGATACGCGGAAGAAGCGGCTGTACCTGATGGAAGCAGCGGGTGAGCGGGGCGGGGAACAGATGCAGGAGACGGTGCTGGTGCATGAGTTGAGCCATGCGATCGCCGATCAGCAGCACGGGTTGTACAAGTTCATGCAGCAATCGGGGCCGTCCGACGATGCGCATTTGGCGCGGATGGCGGTGCTCGAAGGGCAAGCGACGTGGCTGATGTCGGAGTACATGGCGAAGCAGAACGGCGGGAGTTTGCTGGGCCAGCCGCAATTGGTGGAGATGATGGCGCGGGCCTCGTCGACGTCGTCGAGTGAGTTTCCGGCGCTCGATTCGGCGCCATTGTATCTGCAGGAGACGTTTCTGTTTCCGTATTCGCAGGGGATGCTGTTTCAGTCGAAGGTGATCGAGAAGCTGGGCAAGAACGGCTACTCGGAGGTTTTCCGGCGTCCGCCGACGACGACGCAACAGATTCTGCATCCGGAGCTTTATCTAGAAGGGCGGCAGCCGCCGACGCTCGAGTTGCCATCGACAAAGTTGAAGGATCCGGTGCTGACGGACGGGACACTGGGCGAACTCGATCACCAGATTCTGCTGCGGCAATTCAAGGTGTCGAACTGGGCGGAGATTGCGGCGGGCTGGTCGGCGTGCCGGTATCGGGTGTTGGAAGACAAGCAGCGGACGCGGACGACCTTGCTGTATGTGTCCGAGTGGCGGGATGAGCCGGCGGCGCAGGCGTTTTTTGATGCGTATCGAAAGTCGATTTTACCCGTCAAACTGAAGCAGATCGATTTTCGGCAGAATGGTGAGAGGCTGGCGACTGGTCAGGCGGCGGATGGGTATTTCCGTTTGGAACTGAAGGGTAAGACCGTTACGGTACTAGAAGGTCTGCCGCTCGAATAAAACTTTTGCATAGAATAAAGGGTGAAGGAGTTCAGATGCGCTTTGCATTGGCCGCTTTGTTGATCTCGGGGAGCCTGTTTGGCGCCACCTTACCGCGCAAGATGGGCGAGTTTGGCTTTGAGCTGCCGAACGGAAAGCAGGCGTTGCTTTCGCAGTACAAGGGCAAGGCGATTCTGCTCTCGTTCTTCTCGTCGACCTGTCCGCATTGCCAGACGGCCTCGAAGTTCATTGAAAAGCTGAGCAAGGAATACGGCGCGCAAGGGTTCCAGCCGATCGGCGTGTGTTTCGATCCGATGGCGAAGATGCTGGTGCCGGAGTTCATCTCCAAGCAGGGTTTGACGTATCCGGTGGGCGCGGCGACCAATGATCAGGTGTTGGCCTACGTGCAGCATCCGCAGGGGATGATTCCTTACGTGCCGATGTTTCTGCTGATCGACAAGAGCGGCATGATCCGTGCGCAGTTCCAGCCGGGCATCAACGACGACTTCTACAAGAATCTGGACGCGAATCTGCGGGCCGAAGTGGAGAAGATTGTGAAGGGCACCGCGGCGGCTCCGGCGAAGACGACGAATGCCGTGAAAGCGAAGCCGGCGGTGACGGCGGCGAAGTAGTCTGCTATCCTGTGATCGTTAGATCCACTGCATGCGCCCGTAGCTCAGCTGGATAGAGTGCTTGCCTCCGAAGCAAGAGGTCGCACGTTCGAATCGTGCCGGGCGTACCACTTTCCCTCGTTACAGTTTGTAGAAGCGTTGCGCGGTATCGCCCAGCAGGTGTGAGCGCTCCTCCTGGGAGCGCGGTCCGCAGGCTTGGGTGAACGCGGCGAGCACTTCCTTCCACGTACCTGCCAGCAGGCAGACGGGCCAATCGCTGCCGAACATGCAGCGGGATGGCCCGAACAACTCCAGAACATGTTGGACATAAGGGGCGAGGTCAGCCGGCTTCCAGCCGGGGACTTGCGCTTCGGTGATCATGCCAGAGAGCTTGACGTGCATGGTGGGGATGGCGGCCAGGGTGCGCAGGCTGGAAAGCCAGGGCTCGATTTCGCCTTTGGCGATGTAGGGCTTGGCGATGTGGTCGATGACGCAGTGGAGGTTCGGGACGCGCTCCATGGTTTCGATGGCGACGGGGATGTGCGGCGGTTTCAGGAGCAGGTCATAGGGGATGCCGCGGCGGGCGAGTTCGCGGAGGCCATCGAGGACGGCGGGGCGGAGAAGCCAGTTGACGTCCGGCTCGTCGTGGACGATGTGGCGGATGCCGCAGAACTTGGGCTGTTTCTGAAGATGATCGAGGCGGTGGCCGAGTTGGGGCGAGGTGAGATCGGCCCAGGCGACGACGCCCAGGATGCGCTCCTCGCGGGCGGCGAGGCCGAGGAGCCAGTCACCCTCGGCATCGGTGTGCGCGGCCTGCACGACGACGGAGCCATCAAAGAGATTGCGCTCGAAGATGGGCCAGAGGTCGGCGGGGAGGTAGTTGCGGGAAAGGACCGGATGGTCCTGGGGCATCCAGAAATAGTCGTTGGCGTCGAGCTGCCAGAAGTGTTGGTGCGAGTCGATGCGCATTACGGTAAAGCTACCACCGGCAGGATGATGTGCGACGGGTGGGCGGCGGAGTGATGGATGGTCTGTTTGGCGGTGCGGAGCTTGGGGGAGGAGCCGAGCGAGGCGCCGGTGTTGGGGTTGCGGTCGAATTGGGGGAAGTTGCTCGAGGTGATGTCGAGGCGGAGGCGGTGGCCGGGCTGGAAGACGACCGCGGTGCCGATGAGATCGACCGTGAACTCGTAGGTCTGGTTGGGCTTAAGGAGCTCGGGTTTGTCGAGACCCTGGCGGAAGCGGGCGCGGAGCATGCCCTCGGCCATGGGGAAGGCGTCGCCGTTGGGGTAGACGTCGATGAGCTTGACCATCCAGTCGGTGTCGGGACCGTCGGTGGCGGCGTGGAGTTTCATTTTGACGGGGCCGGCGATGGCGAGCGGAGCGGTGAGGGGTTCGGAGGTGAAGCCGACGATGTCGGGACGGGCTTCGAGAGCCTTCTGATTGACGGGACCGGCGACGGTGGGGGTGCCGCAGCAGTTGTTGCCGCCGGTGGTGGGGACGGGACTGGCCGGGTCATAGGTGTAGGAGGTGGAGCCGTTGGAGGCGGGCTTGGCGGGGGTGAGCTTGCCCTGGTCGGCGAGATACCAGTTGGTGTATTGGGTACCGGGGATGGGCCAATCCTGTTCGCTTTTCCACTTGTTGACTCCCATGTAGAAGAGGCGGACGGGGGGCTCACGGTCGATGCCGTTGTCGATGCCTTTCAGGTAGTGGTTGTAGAAGCGGAGTTCGTCGTCGGCGAGGTCGGTGTTGTTGGCGGGGCCGAAGTCGAGGTCCCCGTACTTTTGGGACCTTCCGTGGCCCCAGGCGCCGATGACCAAGCGGGCGGCGCGGCGGGCTTCCGGGGTGCCGCCGTGCTGGCGCATGCCGACGTAGCCGTTGATGGTGCCGGCGAGGAAGATGTCGAACCAGCCGCCGGAGGTGTGGACGGGGACTTTGACTTTGTCGAAGCGTTCTTCGTCGCTGATGGCCTTCCAGTAGCTGTCGTAGCTTTCGTGGGTGAGCCAGTCGCGGTAGTGCTGGACGGGGTAGTGGGCGCTTTCGAGGTCACCGTGGGAGAGGGGGAGGTGGGTGAGGATCTTGTCGTAGACGAGTTCGGGGGTGGCTTCCGGGCCGGCGTGCCAGTACTGGGGGAGCATGATGCGGTTGGGCATGCGGACGACCCCCCAGCCGTAGTTGAACGAGAGGCGGAAGGCGCCGCCGTGGGTGAGCCAGTTGGCGTAGATGTTGGTGGAGGCGACGGCGGGGAAGGCGCAGACGAGGCTGGGCGGGGTTTGGGAGGCGGCGGCCCACTGGACGTGGCCGAGGTAGGAACCGCCTTCGGTGCAGACCTTGCCGTTGGACCAAGGCTGCTTGGCGGCCCACTCGATGGTGTCGTAACCGTCTTTGGCTTCATGGCGGAAGGGGTCCCACTGGCCTTCGCTTTCGTAGCGGCCGCGGACGTCCTGGTTGACGACGGCGTAGCCTTCCCGGGCGAGCTTGGGGAGCTTGCCGTGGATGCCGGAGCCTTCGCGCTGGGTGCCGTAGGGGGTCCGAATGACGATGGTGGGGTATTTCCCCGGAGCAGAGGGCCGATAAACGTCGGCGTAGAGTTTTACGCCATCCCGCATGGGGACGGCCTGATATCGGTCGATACGAACGAGTACGGGATCCGCGGCGGCAAGCAGGGACGTGAGAGCCAGGCAACACCATTGAATTCGTGGTACGAAACGCATATTTTTCCTATGGTATGCGATGGTACTGCCTAGCCCGATGTTACAATCGCGATTATCCGTCCTGTCCGCGGAAAGGAAAGGAAAAGCTTCAGTATGAGTAGAAAACTAGCGATCGTGGTACTGGCCGCGATGTCGTGTCTATGGTCGCAGACGACCTCGACAACGATTCTCGGCACCGTGGAGGATACCTCCGGTTCGGTGATTGGTGGCGCGAAAGTCACGTTGACGAATACGCGCACGGGGGTGAAGAGCGAGACGCAAACCACCTCCACCGGTGACTTCACGTTCCCCCTGATTGATATCGGCGAGTACTCCGTCGATGTGGAAATGAATGGTTTCAAAGCTGCCACGCGTACGGGCGTGTTGGTGCAGATCAACGAAAAAGTCCGGGTGGACTTCAAGCTCGAGGTCGGTCAGGTGACCGAGCGCGTGCAGGTGACGGCCGAGCTGGCGAACCTGAAGACGGACGAAGCCTCGCTGGGCAATGTGGTGGAACAGCGCCGGCTCGTCGAACTGCCGGTGAATGGCCGCAACGTGGGCAACCTGGCCGTTTTGCAGCCGGGCGTGATGTTCGGTTCGCGCGGCGGTTTGGACGGACAGAGCGGTGGCGGCGGCGGTGTGCCGATCCCCGGTCAGACGATTGCGATCGTGGCGAACGGTCAGCGCGAAGTGAGTCAGCATGCGACGCTCGACGGCGTGGTGGCGACCGAAGCCCGCGTGAACACGGTGCCGTTTTCGCCGTCGCCCGAAGCGATGGAAGAAGTGAAGGTGCTCACGGGTTCTTACTCGGCGGAGTACGGCTTTAACTCAGGCGCGCAGCTGATCATGGTGATGCGCTCGGGCACGAACGAATTCCACGGCTCGGCGTATGAGTTCCTGCGCAACGAAAAGTTTGACGCGGAGCCCTACTTCCAGAATTATTTCAATGCTCCGGGCGCGACCCGGACGAAGAAGCCGGCGTTGCGGCAGAACCAGTATGGCGGCACGTTTGGCGGCCCGATCTGGATTCCGAAGATGTACAACGGCCGGAACAAGAGCTTCTTCATGTTCAATTACGAAGGCCGCCGCCGCCGCAACCCCGGCGCGACGGGCGCGGCGTTGGTGCCGACCGACGCGATGCGCAACGGTGACTTCAGCGCGCTGCTGAATCGCCGCACGGCGACGGGCGCGGCGCTGCCGGCGGTGCAGATCATCGATCCGTTGAACGGACAGCCATTCGCGGGCAACATCATCCCGGCGAACCGTCTGAATGCGACTTCGCGCGCGCTGACCTCGTTCTGGGAGCGTCCGCAGACGACGCTGCCGGATCCTTTGACCGGCACCAACTACATCGGCGTGGGCGGTACGCAGATCGACGACGATCAGTACTTCCTGAAGCTCGATCACAACATCTCGGATCGGGATAAGGTGATGTTCCGTTATGCGACGAACATTCCGTATTACCTGACGACGCCGGCGGTGTCGCCGCAGTTCACCTACCTGGTGGTGGGCCGCAATAACAACATCGCGACCCAGTGGCTGCACATCTTCACGCCGACCTTGGTGAACGAGTTCCGCTACGGCTATACGACGTCGCGCGACGACAGCTTCAATCCACGCGCGAACACGAACTTCGACCTAAGCGCCATCGGCCTCGACGCTTTCCGCGTGGTGACCGACGGCAACCGTAAGCTGACCCCGCGCGAAGTGGGTATTCCGTCGATGAACGTGACGGGCTTCCAGGGCTTGGCCGAGCAGGACGGCGGCAACGGCTTCGACGACAACCGCCTGCACCAGTTCAGCAACAACGTGAGCTGGACGTTCGGCGCGCACACGATGAAGTTCGGAGCCGAAGTGCGCCGGCTGTCGCTGTATCGCGGTGCGGCGAACGTGCCGCGCGGCTCGTTCGACTTCACGGGTAACCTGGCGAACAACTCGTTCGCGGCGTTCATGCTCGGTGTGCCGAGCGCGACCAACACGCCGGAAGGTCTGCCGATCACCGACGTGCGGCAGAATCGTCTGGGCTTTTACTTCAACGATGACTGGAAGGTCAGCAAGCGCGTGACGATGAACCTCGGCTTGCGCTGGGAGTACAACACGGCCGCGACCGACGTGCAGGGCCTGTGGCGTTCGCTCGAATGGACCAACGGCCGGAACAATCCGCCGGTGTTCGTTCCGGCCAACATCCGGACGAAGTACGACTTCTACAAGCCGCAGAAGGACATGTTCATGCCGCGTATCGGTATCGCTTTCCGTCCTTCGGAACCCTGGGTGGTTCGCCTTGGTGGCGGTATCTTCTACAACGTGCATCAGCTGAACAACTACACGATTCTGAACCTGAATCCGCCGTTGTCCGGCAGTTCGAACTTCTCGAACGATGCTCTCAATCAGGCATTGGTGAATCCGACCAATCCGTATAGCTTCGCGGCGCCGTTTGGCACGATCAACAATGCGAGTGCAATCAGCGCGAACGTGCTGAACACGGACAACTTCCAACCGGTGGTTTACCAGTGGAGCCTGGACGTGCAGCGCCGCCTGTTCGGCGGCATGGTGCTGTCGGTGGGCTACGTGGGTTCGAAGACCACGCACCTGGACAACACGGTGGAATACAACTCGCCGGATCCGGCGTTCAACACGGCGACCTCGACGCTGCAATCGCGCCGTCCGGTGCCGTTCGTGGTGGACAACGGAATTACGCGTCCGCTGACGCGTTTGCGCTGGCTCGATTCGGGCGGCAACGCCTGGTATCAGGGCCTGCAGTTCAATCTGCAGAAGCGGTTCTCGAACGGCTTCAGCTTCACGGTGGCGCATACGTTCTCGAAGTCGCTGATGGAAGGCTACGGCCGTAACGAAGGCGACGGTTACAACCCGAACGCTTACCAGAATCCGCGCAACCGCGTGGCCGACAAGGCGCGCGTTGGTTTCGACGTGACGCACAACATGGTGGCGAACTTTGTGTACGAGCTGCCGATGGTGGCCGCGCTCAAGAAGGGCATTGCCGGCGCGATCTTCGACGGCTGGCAGAGCAACGGCATCGTGACGCTCCGCACGGGCTTCCCGATGACGGTGACGCAGGGTGCCATCACCAATACGGCCAACGTGACGATCCGCCCGGATCGTATCGCCGATGGCAGCATCTCGAATCCGACCGTGAATCAGTGGTACAACCCGGATGCGTTCCGCATCGTGTCGTGCCAGAACACGGCGATTCCGGAAATCTGCAAGTACGGTAACTCGGCTCTGGGCATCCTCGAGGGTCCGGGGTTCAAGAACGTCGACTTCTCGCTGTTCAAGAACTTCAAGATCACCGAGCGCTTCCGCCTGCAGTTCCGGGGCGAAATGTACAACATCTTCAACACTCCGCAGTTTGCGCGGCCCAACGGGACGCTCAACACGGGTGGCGGCTTCCTGCCGACGCGGAACGCCTCGGGTGGTCTCGACTATCCGACCCAGGCGAACATCGTGCGTGGTCCGGGGGCCATTACCAGTCTGGTGGCGCCGATGCGGCAGATCCAGTTCGGTTTGAAGGTCCTCTTCTAAACTGCAATGAACGATCCCCTCCCGAAGGCTCTTCGGGAGGGGATTTTTTGTTTTTGAGCCAAGTTTTTTCGGACAAGGAGTGGATATGTCGGATCGCCGGAGTTTTCTTCAGAGTTTGTCGACGCTGCCCGTGCTGGGCGGCTTCTTTAGTACCTATGCGGCGGGCAAGGCCGCGCAGGCATATGCGAAGCGGGATTATTTTGCGGAACTGGGCGTGAAGCCGTTCATCAACGCGGCGGGCACCTATACGATGCTGAGTTCATGCCTGATGGCGCCCGAAGCGGTGGCGGCGTATGAGGCGTGCTCGAAGAAGTTCGTGCAGTTGGGGAAGCTGCATGACGCGGTGGGCGCGAAGATTGCGGAGATGTTGAAGGTGGAGTCCGCCATGGTGACCAG
>JBGAHE010000012.1:0-93081 GCA_044226365.1 Bryobacteraceae bacterium | reverse complement strand
GGCGGCAGGTAGTTCCGGATGCCGCAGGAGTTAAAGTCTTCCTCGATGACGATCTCGTCACCCACCAGCATTTGCACCAGGCTAGGCGTCCGTCCTTCACGTTTCTGCCGCCCGCTCGACGGATACAGCTTGCGCATCATCTCGTTGATCCACAGCGCCCGCGACGCCAGCAGATCGAACGCCTGCACACCGATCGAGAGAATGCCGATGCCGTTGGCGAACAGAATCAGCCGTAGCTCGGTCACCGAGACTTCCTCGCACCGGCCCCGTTCGTCGGTCGCGCGGATCCGCAGCCGGTGCCGCGGCTCCACCGGAATCCGGTAGAAGCGCAGTTGGCTCTCGCCTTCGCCGCCCATCTCCTCGCCCTGCCACTCGCCCGCCTGCATCCCCAGCGAGTCGAAGTACACCCGCCGGATGAACGGATGGAAGAAAACCATGTCCTGGTAGGCTTGCGAGTCGAGCGTAAAGCTCGTGTACGCCGACCGCTGCCACCGCCCGATCCCGCTTACCGCCGCGGAGTCATGGGCCCGGATCCAACCGTCCAACCCGTCAATCCACCGCCGCCCGTTCCACAGGTCCCCATGCCGCTGCAGCACCGCGTCCCGATCGATCGAAAACGGGAACAGGAAGAAGGTGTGCAGATGGGAGACGCGAGGTTCCATTTAGGGGCGACGTCTGATTATAAGCCCGGCCGCTATAATGACCCTACATGGTCGACCGTCGTCAGTTCCTTTTCCTCCCTTTCGCCCTCGCCCTGCCCGCCGCCGAACCCGGCTTTGAGCCCCTCTTCGATGGCCAAACCCTCAACGGCTGGCACATCGAAAACGGACCCGAGAGCGCCTTCTTCGTGAAAGACGGCGCCATCGTCGTCCACCACGGTTCCAACTTCCCCACCTGGCTCCGCTCCGAACGCGAGTACGAGAACTTCGAGTTCCAGGGTGAAGTCTTCATCGAAGGCTGGGCCAACTCCGGCATCTTCGTCCACGCCCCCCGTCATGGCCGTCCTACCGGTTGCGGCATGAAGATCAACATCTTCCAGAAGTCAGACCATCCGCCCCTCGCCGAGAGCATGGGCGCCATCTTCCCCCTCGTCGCCCCCTCGAAGGTGAATGTGCGCTCGAAGGGCGAGTGGAACCAATTCCGTGTACGAGTTAACTGGCCTGAGTTCAAGCTGTGGATGAATGGAGAACTCGTTCAGGACTTGAAGTTGGACCAGCATCCCGAACTCCGCCACCGGCTCCGCCGCGGCTTCCTCGGACTCGAAAGCTTGAGCTACCCCGTCCGCTATCGCGCCCTCGCCGTGAAGCCACTCCCCTCCACCGACACCCAGATCGCCCTCTATGACAAACCCGAGGACCTCAAGCTCTGGCGCACCGACGAACCCGAGTGGATGGAGAAGTCCAAGTGGGAGACTTTGGGCAGCACGCTGCGCGGTGAAGGACTCGGCTATCTCGCGACGCGTGAACACTTTCGCGACTACGACCTCGAGATGTATGTGAGACCTTCCCGCCATTCCAACGGCGGCGTCTACTTCCGCTGCCCCGGCGGCATCAAAAGCGACCATTACGAAATCCAGGTCCACGACGTCGAAGGCGCCGTCTACCCCACCGGCTCGCTCTACGGTCTGCGCCGCGCCCGCTGGTGGCCCCTCGAACCCGAAACCTGGTTCCTGCTCCAGATCCACGTTCAGGGCGACCATTGCGTCGTCCGGGTCGACGGCGAAACCGTCGTCGATTACCGCGGCCTGAAAAATCTCTCTGCCGGCCCGATTGCTTTACAGGCCCATCAAACCGGCAAATGGATTGAATACAAAGACATCCGCCTCCGCCGTCTTTCCAGCTAAGGCGAAAACCCGACCGGGAATCTCTATAGAACGGGGAGGTTTGGGCCGATGGGACTACTATCGCCCCATGCCTACGGACTTTCCGCAGCCCGACCTCGCCGCCGCCCTTCAGGTTCGTCGCGAACACCTGAAGCGGCACCAGAACGCGGACGGCGGCTGGGGGTACTTCCCCGGCAAACAGTCGTGGCTGGAACCGACGGTCTATGCCGCGATGGCCCTCCGCGGCCCGGAAGCGGACCGTGCCCTGAACCTCCTCGCTAAGTGGCAGTTGCCCGAAGGCGCCTGGCACCCGAACGCGCAGGTCAAGAACCCGCACTGGGGCACGGCCATCATGCTGACCCTTTACCGGTCGCTCGGACGGCAGGACGCCTCCTACACCCGCGCGCTGGAGTGGCTCTCGAAAATGGCCGGCGCCGAAGGCAGTCTCCCCGTCCGCATCGTTCAGCGCTTTCAGGCCCGCGTGGTCGATCAGGATGAGTCCGTCCACGGCTGGCCCTGGCGTCCGGGCAACTCTTCCTGGGTCGAGCCGACCGCCCATGCCCTGCTCGCCTTAAAGCAAAGTCCCAGGTCCGCCCAGTTCGCCGCCCGCATCCACGAAGGCGAAAGCTACCTCTTCGATCGCCGTTCCCCCGATGGCGGCTGGAACTACGGCAACAAGCGCGTCTACTACACCGACATGCTGTCCTTCCCGGAGACCACCGGCCTGGCCCTGATCGGTCTGCAAGGTCGCAGCGCCGCCGACCTCAAACCCTCCCTCGACCGTGCCCTCGCCCATGGCCGGCAAGTGCAGGTGAAGAAGAGCGGCCTCGCCCGGGCCTGGCTCGCCCTCGCCCTCCGGGTCCACGGAGCCCCCGTCGAATTCCCCCTCCCCGCTGACCTCGTCCCCGGACGTGACATCGGCATCACGGCTCTCGAAACCCTTGGTTTCGACCCCGAAGTCGGCAGCGTATTTCAAGTGGAGAAAAAACCCTCATGAGTGTGCCTCTCGACCGCCGTTCCGCCATCCCCTTGATCGGCTTGGGCGTCATGTCCGGCGTCGTCGGTTACAACATGAAGCCGGACCCTATCCCCACCATCCTGTCCCCGGTGGCCGTGATGGGCGCCAAAGACTACTCCGTCGACCTGCTCGACGTCATGTACCGCGGCGTGATGACCTGCGGCCTGAACGTTCGCGGCAAGCGCGTCCTCCTTAAGCCGAACCTCGTCGAGTACGACCCCCACACGCCCATCAACACGGACCCGCGCTTTGTCGCCGCCGCCGTCGAAACCTTCCGGAAGCTCGGCGCCGCCGAAGTCAAAATCGGCGAAGGACCCGGCCACCGCCGCGACAGCTGGGGCGTCGCCGAAGAAGCAGGCTACCGCGAACTCATTCCGGACTTCGACAAAATCTTCGTCGACCTCAATCGCGACGACGTCGCCGCCGTCAAAGCTTTCGAAGAGCCCGAATTCTTCTTCTCGAAGACCCTGCTGCAGGCCGATCTCATCGTCTCGCTCGCCAAGATGAAAACGCACCACTGGGCCGGTGTCACGCTCTCGATGAAGAACTTCTTCGGCCTGGTCCCCGGCTCCATTTACGGCTGGCCCAAGAACTTCCTGCATTACAAGGGCATCGATTCGTCCATCGTCGAGTTGAACCGCGTCTTCCGCAACACCTTCGCGATGATTGACGGCATCATGGGCATGGAAGGCAACGGCCCCATCCAGGGCACCGGCATTCACGCCGGCGTCGTCGTCATGGGCAACGACCTCGTCGCCGCCGATGCCACCTGTTGCCGCCTCATGAAGATCGATCCGGCCAAGATCGGCCACATCCAGGGCGCGCAACACCTGGGCTACTCCGCCGCCACGCACATCGAACAGCGCGGCGAGCGCCTCGAACCTTTCGCCAAGCAGTTCGCCCTGATGAAGGACTTCGCGCACCTGCGTCTGAACGCTTAGCGATTCTCGGTCTCTTCCGTCTTTTCCACCAGCTTTTCGAGCGCCAGCAGATACAGCGCCGGCTTCCCGTCGCGATCGCCCGAGAAGACAATCCGCTGACTGTTCGGCGTAAACACCGGCGGCGCCGCCGGTCCATTCTTGCCCCGATGCTCGCACAGCGGAAACTCACGCTTGGTCACGCGCAGCAGCAACAACACCAGCGGCGAAGCGACACTCGCACTCAGCCCCACAAACACGCTGCCGTCCGCATTCCGCGCAAACTGTCCGAACTGCGATGTCTTCGCGAACAGCCGATCCGCATTCGCATCCGGCTCTACCTCGCGCAACGTCGCCTGCGGACGCTCCTCCACCGAACGCGACAGATACGTCACCGTGCGCCCATCGGGCATCCACTCCGCCTGCCGCACCTGCCCCTCGGACTTCAGCGTCGACGTTTTCCCGTCAAACGTCACCAGGTTCAACGTCCCGCCCCGCACGTACAGCAACGACGCGCGCTTCGGCCGCGGCCGCAGACTCGTCAACGGCTGATCGCTTTCCACCAGCGTCCTGGTCGCCGCCTTCACCAGCAGCGGCACCTGCACAATCCGCCAACGGTCCCCCACGCGTTCCGTCACAAAGCCCGACAAGCCGTCTTCGGTCACCGCGATCCCCGGCTCAATCGCGTTCGGACTCTGATACAAGTCCCGGTCCCGGCTCCCATCGGACCGCTTCAACGTCTTGCCGTCGACAAACAGAAACGACTTCTCGTCCGGCAGCCACACCGCACTCTCCGGCACCACGGCCGCCCCGTCCGTCAACTGCCGCGACTCGCCCGACTTCAGATCCATCCGGTGCACCTGCACCCGGCCGGACCGGTCAGAACAGAAAAGCAAGGTATTGTTTTTGGCGATGCACCGCCCCGACACCGAAGGCAGCCAATTGGCGTG
Source organism: Bryobacteraceae bacterium (assembly GCA_044226365.1). Taxonomy (GTDB): domain Bacteria; phylum Acidobacteriota; class Terriglobia; order Bryobacterales; family Bryobacteraceae; genus JALHNI01. Next base: position 88,374 of record JBGAHE010000012.1, on the reverse strand, counting down.
CGCGGGATCCGTCAGTCGAAAGACTTCGTTCTCCGTCGTCCCGTCGGCGAAGCGCCGTCGTTCTGAGCCTGAATTTTGCGACCGCTGCGCCAATCCCGCCCCAACAGCGAAGGGCGCCGTCAGCAGCGTTCGACGAGAGAACCGACTCACAAGCCTATGCTAACAACCTTTTACCGCGCTCCCGCCTTCCGCGCCCCCGTCACGTCCTGCTTCAGTTGGTCCACGATCTTCCGCACCAGATCCACGCTCGCCTGACGGAACTTCGTCCCCGCACTCTCCTGCAGCGTGGACCAGATCACGTCCCCGTCCCGGTTCACCAGCCGGATTGCCGCCATTGCTTCGTGCTTGCGCTCCGTCTGTCGCGCGCTTTCATCTTCCCCCACGCTCAGCGCGGCTGACCGCCGCGACGACGTCCGCGAGGTTGTCCCCGTCCCGATCTGCGCCCGTCCATCCACGCCTTCCTTGAAGTCGAACGTCTCTTGAAACACGCGGTCCTCCGCCCCGCCGCGCAGATACGCATCCGCGCGGTCCGGATTCTCGGTCATCACAAACAGCCCCGTCCCCGCCACCGCGCTCATCAGCAAGTCGCGAATCTGCTCGGACCCTTCCCCCGCCGTCAGCTTATCCACGTAGATTCTCTTCACCTCGGACAGCCCGGCCGCCACCGGCGGCGCTGGCACCGTCGACGTCACTTGCGCCAGCGCCACCCACATCAGCCACGTCACTTCGACCCCCAGGCCGCCTTGCGCGCCTCATTATCCTGGTACTGCACCCGCAAACCCGTTCGAGCTTCCAGCGACGCCAGCACACTCCGCAGATCCTTCTTTTCCACCTTCAGCACCATCGCCTGCTGCTGACCCTCCCCATCCGCGTATCCGATCGTGAGGAAATGGTCGCGCTTCTTGCTCAACAGAAAAATCGGCGACACCAGTACTGCCGCCATGTAACGCCGGTCCGCCTTTTGCCCATACTCGAGTAAATTGATCTTCGGATACGGCACGTCCAGCTTCTGCCGTTTACAATCGAGCACCATCCGTGCCGGATCGCTCGCCACCAGCCGCCCGTCGGTGCCTTGGGCCAAAGTGGCTAACGTACCGCCGATATATTCCACACGCCCGCCGATTTCGGCGCCCGCCGCGGTCAACGCCACCAGGAAAAAACAGAAGATCACTCGCGTCATATAAAAAACTGGCCTCTCAGAAATAAGTGCTTCGGCGCCGCCAAAAATCTCCGATATTTTGCGGGGTGCACCGCGGAACATTCGCGGGGAGAGCCGATCATTGCAACCACCCTCCCCGTCTAAACATCCAACCATCAGCCATGTTTTTTGAGCGGGATCCCAAACTGCAATCTGATCGAGTTCCCACCCCCGCTGACCAGCCAGAAGGCGTCATCGTTTCGAGCGACACCTACCGCGACCAGCGCGTTCCCCCCGGCCAGTCCCGTACCCAGAAATGGCCGGTCCTGGACGCCTCCGGACCGCCCGGCAAGCTCGACCTCGACCGCTGGACGCTCGAAATCGACGGTCTCGTCGGCCAGAAAATCGCCCTCACCTGGCAGGACTTCCTCCAGCTTCCTCGCGTCAAAGTCTTCGCCGACTTTCACTGCGTCACCCGCTGGTCGCGACTCGGCAACATCTGGGAAGGCGTCAGCACGCGCACGCTTCTCGAACTCGCCGGCGGACCCAAGCCCGAAGCCCGCTATGTCGTCGCGCACGGCTACGACCATGGCTGGACCACCAACCTCCCGCTCTCCGAGTTCCTCGCCGAAGACGCCTTGGTCGCCATCAGGCACGACGGCGAAGACCTCACGCTCGAACACGGCGCCCCCGCCCGCCTCATCGTTCCCAAGCTCTACGCCTGGAAGTCTGCCAAATGGCTGGGCGCCCTCGAACTCGTCGAGCACGACCGCGCCGGTTTCTGGGAGCGCAACGGCTATCACATGAATGGCGACCCTTGGCGTGAGGAGCGCTTCGGCTGGTGACCAACCTTCGACGCAATCTGATGTTCGCCGGCGGCGGGACGCTCGCCGGCCTCGGTGCCCTGGGCGCTGCCGCATACCGGCTCGCTCCCAACCTCGTCGACCAGATCCTCGCGGACCGGCAGCGCGGCATCAAGTCCGCCCCCCACAAACCCACTCCGCGCCTCTGGCCCGATACCGGCCTTCACGCCGCCTGGCTCGGTCATAGCACCGTCCTGCTCAAGATCGACGGGTTCACCATGATTACCGATCCCGTCTTGAACCCCTACGTCGGCGTCGACCTGCTCTTCACCCAACTCGGCATGAAGCGCCTCGTCGCCCCCGCGCTCACCGCCGATGAGTTGCCTCCGCTCGACCTCATCCTGCTCTCGCACGCCCACTTCGACCATCTCGACACCCGCACCCTGCGCTCGCTTGAGTCGCCGCGCACCGAAGTCGTCATGGCGCGTGACACCTCGGACCTGATCCGCGCCAACCGCTATCGCAAAGTCACCGAGCTCGGCTGGAACGAAACCACTCGCGTCGGGCCAGTCGAAATTCGCGCTCAGGAAGTCGCCCACTGGGGCGCTCGCCTGCGCACCGACACTTACCGCGGCTACAACGGCTACGTCCTCACTGCCGATCGCCACCGCGTCCTTTTCGCCGGCGACACCGCCGACACCCAGCTCCTGCGCGAGCTCAAGAACACCCGCGGCATCGACCTCGCCATCGTCCCCGTCGGCGCCTACGATCCCTGGATTCGCCATCACTGCACACCGGAACAAGCGCTGCGCATTGGTCTCGAAGCCGGCGCTCGCCAGTTCATGCCCGTCCATCATCAGACCTTCCGTCTGAGCCGTGAACCCTATCGCGAACCCATCGAACGCTTTGCCGACGCCGCCGCTCGCGAACGCGTCCCCGTCATCCTCGATAGCATCGGCCAGCAAGTCTCGCTGTAGAAATCTGATAAACCTAGTCCGTGGCCAACCGGTTACCGGCGCTGCGGCGCGATCTCGACTTCATGCCCTCTCCGCTGGAGGACCGTCCCGGTCTCCTCCTGCGCGATTCGTTTCACTACTCCGACGCCACGCTGATCATTCCCCCGCCCCTCGTTCCCGCGCTCGAGCTCTTCGATGGCGAGTCCACCGACCTCGACCTCCGCCAACTCCTCACCCAAATCACGGGCGAGCTCTCCGTCGGCGACCTCGTCGACCATCTCACCCAGGCCCTCGACCAGGCGGCCTTCCTCGAGACGCCCATCTACGAAGCTCGCAAACACGCCGCCCACGCCGAGTTCGCCGCGCAGCCCATCCGCGAACCTGCCCACGCCGGCGGCGCCTATCCCGACGAACTGCCCGAGCTTGAAGCCACCTTCGACCGCTACTTCGCCGGCACCACCCGCCCCGCCGACGGCGACCTCCTCGCCATCGCCGCCCCGCACGTTTCGCCCGAAGGCGGCTGGGAAAGCTATCGCGACGCCTACGCCGCCCTGCCCGCCAACCTCGGCTCCCGCCCTTTCATCATCCTCGGCACCTCCCACTACGGCCCGGCCGAACGCTTCGGTCTCACCCGCAAGCCCTACCGCACCCCGCTCGGCGACACCACCCCGATGCTTGACCTCCTTCAACAACTCGAAGCACAGGCCCCCGACAGCATCACCAACGAAGATTACTGCCACGCCGTCGAGCACTCCATCGAGTTTCAGGTCCTCTTCCTCCAACGCTGCTTCGGACCCGGCATCCGCGTCGCCCCCATTCTCTGCGGCTCCTTCGCCCGCAGCATCTATGGGCAGGACCGTCTACCTGAAAACGACGACCACGTCGCCCGCTTCTTCGATGCCCTTCGCGAGGCCGCCCCGCCCGACGCCATCTGGGTCTTAGGCGTCGACATGGCGCACATGGGCCGCCGCTACGGCGACCCGCTCACCGCCCGCGCCGACGTCGACGAGATGGCTGCCGTGGCCGAACGCGATCGCGCCCGCATCGCCAGTCTCAACGCCTTCGATGCCCCCGGCTATTGGGAGCAAGTCCGACACCGCCAGGACGACCTCAAGTGGTGTGGCTCCTCCCCCTTCTACACCTTCCTCCGCACCGCTCCCCGCGCGCGCGGCGAACTCCTCCGCTACCAGCAATGGAACATCGATGAACAAAGCGTCGTTTCCTTCGCCGGCCTGCGCTTCACGAAAGGATCCTGACCATGAAACTCAAAGCCGGCCTCCTGCTCGCCAGCTTCTTCACCTTGCTCCTGGCCGCCCCCATGGCCAAGAAAGTGGTGCTTGAAAATCACCGCGTCACCGCGAGCGAAGTCATCTACGAACCCGGGAAGCCCCGCGAGCCCTACATTCGCCCCACCGACCAGTTAATCGTCTTCCTCGACGAATGCTCTTACGAACGCACGGACTCGCAGACCAAGGAAAAGACCATCCGCAAGCGTAAGCAGGGTGAAGTCATCTGGCACAACAAAGGTGAGGATGCGCCGCAGTTAGTCAACCTCGGCGCCAAGCCCTTCCGCACGTTAGTGATTGAGTTGAAGTAACTACCAGGTGTGGATCGCCAGCACCTGCGGCGGCCCCACGCCGTCACGCAGACGCTCCACCCGAAAGAGGATCTGGATGTTGCGCTGCTCCCAGTTCGCGGGCGCGGTGTTGAGCGCTGGCAGCAGCAAATGCGGATCCGTCACAAACTCACCGACCGCGTAAGTGCCGTAGTGATCGAGTCCGGCCACCAACAGCAGCGGATGGCCGGTGCTCGGATTCCGTAGCCGCGTCACCATTCCGCAATCCTGCGCCGCCGGCGGCTCCCAGGTCTGCGCCTTGAGGCACGCCGGCTGCCCCGTCTGCTGATCCATCACCACGCTTCGGCCGCTTAGCTTGGTGATATGGAACCGGCTCCCCTTCGCCAGATCCGTGCTCCACTGATTCGTCTCCCCGCCAATCACAATGCTCGGCGACCCGCTCAAGTCCGCGAATGTCGTCACCCCGCTCGGTCGCACATGAATTTCGTGGCGATGCGTCGCGGCGAATGATTGCAGGTACGCCATCGTCCGTGCATCGCCCAACCCTACCAGTAACCCCGGCTCCGGCACGATTCGCACGTCCTGCCAGTTCGCCGTTACCGTCGGAATCCGCGTCCCCGGCGGCCGCGGGCGAAAAGTTTCCACCAACCCCGGCTTATCTTTGCCATAAATCAGGTACGCTTCCGGCACCGGCATACAAAGCAATAGCGGCTTCGAATCATTCAAAAATGGCTTCCAAAAAGCTTCGAATGCCGTCGCCGGCTGCGCCGTCCGGACGGCTGCCACACTCAGCACCACCAGCGCCGCCACCACTCCCAAAGCCCACCATTGCCAATTCCGCGAACGCTCCAGCGGCGCCTCCACCGTCGGCGACTCCGGCCGGCGAATCGTAATGCCGTAGGACCCGCTCACCATCTCAATCCGCAACGGCGACTGCGGATGTTGTTCGTAATATTGGGCTAACCGCCTTCGGACCTCGTTGGCCTTCACCCGGACAATCGAATCCTGCCCCGTGTCGTAAGCCGGGTCGCGCCCAAACACGCGCTCCCCCACCACGCGTTCCTTCAAGCTCTCGCTCCGCCCTGCTAAGGACTCTTCCACCACATACTTCAGGAACTGCTGCGAGCGCACACTCGTCCTGAACGACGCGCTCGACAGGATTTCGGCGAGATGTTCGCGCAAATCAGACGTGTCCGGAATGGGAGCGAGAACAGAAGCCATAAGAAAACTTTGAAGAGTATACACCCGCGTTACGGCATTGTTAAGGCCCGTTACGATCCGTTACAAGCCTTTTTTCTCGCTGGCCAATTGGAATAATCTCGCTCCCAGTACTTGCGGCGACCTTGGCGGATAGCCCCCGCCACTCCCTCGCCAATCTTCAAGGAGTCTGCCTATGCGCAAGCAGCGTCTGCTCAGCCATACCATCGTCCTTGCCTTGACGATCTGCCCGCTGGCCTGGAGCCAGTCCTTCACCGCCGCTTTGCGTGGCACCATCACCGACGCCTCCGGATCCAGTATTCCCGGCGCCAAGGTCATCGCCACCGAAGCCGAGCGCAACGTTCCCCACCAAACCGTCTCTGACGCTTCCGGCCGCTATTTCCTCCCTGCCCTCCAACCGGGCAAATACAACCTCACCGTCGAAGCCGCCGGCTTTAAGAAATTTGCTCAGCAGGATTTCGACCTTCTCGTCCAGCAACAAGCCACTCTCGACGTCAAGCTGGAGGTCGGCGAACTCACCTCCACCGTCACCGTCGAAGGCTCCGCTCCCCTGCTCAACACCACCATTGCCAGCCTTGGGCAGGTAATTGACAACAAATATATGGTTTCGCTGCCGAACATTGGCCGCGATTCTTTGGCTCTGGCGTACCTCACTCCGGGAGTAGTGGGGTCCGCCGGCGGCCGGGGATCCACCAATACGAATTTCGTGGCCAACGGGTCCCGGAACTCCACCTCCGACGTCATGGTCGATGGAGTCACGGTCACCACGGTCGAACAGAATTCCGGCATCACTGACTTGAAGTACAAGCCCTCCGTCGACGCGGTCCAGGAGTTCAAAATGCAAACGAACTTCTTCCCGGCCGAGTATGGCCAAACCGGCGGCGCCGTCGTCAACGTCGTCACCAAGTCCGGCACCAACGAGTTCCACGGCACCGGCTTCTATTTCATGCGCGACGATAGCTTCAACGCCAACAGCTGGTTCGCCAACCGGAACGGCTCCAAGCGCCCGGACTTCCGGCGCGACCAGTTCGGCGGCGTCATCGGCGGCCCCGTCCGCAAGAACCGTACCTTCTTCTTCGCCACCTACGAACAAACCAAGCAGTCCTCGCCCACCAGCCAGACCGCGACCTTCCCCACGGACCTGCAACGCGACGGCAACTTCTCCCAAACCTTCCAGTCCAACGGCCAACTCATCCAGATGTACAACCCCTTCAGCGGCTCCCGCAATGCCGCCGGCAACTTCGTCCGTCAGCCGTTCCCCGGCAACATCATCCCGAAATCGATGATGGACCCCATCGCCCTCAAGGCTCTGGAATACTTCCCGCGTCAGAATCAGGTCACCAACGCCGTCACCAACAACAACAACTGGTTCGTGCAGGACACCAACCGCAGCCGCTCCAAGCAAATGGACTTCAAGGGCGACCACAACCTCAGTGACAAGATGCGCCTCACCGGCCGCTATAGTTTCGCTCCCAACAACGGCGACCCCGCCAACCTCTTCGGCGCCGGCAACCCCGCCTTCACCTTCAACGATGGCCCCACCCAAACGCGCACCCACTCCATCGTCACCGACTTCACCCGTACCGAAAACGCCTCCACCGTCTGGACCGTTCGCTACGGTCTCATCTACTCGGACTTCCACCGCAACGCGATGGCGGACTTTGACCTCACCACTCTCGGCTTCCCTCAGTACATGAAGGCCAACGCCACCTATCCCGTCTTCCCGACCATTGCGCCCGAAGGCTACACCGACATCGGCACCGAAGGCTACGTCATCATGGACCGTCAGGAAGGCACCCACCAGGTCTCCGGTTCGCTCTCAAAGTTCATCGGCGGCCACACCATCAAAGCCGGCGGCGAAGTCCGCTTCAATTTCCTCGACTATCTCCAGCCCGGCTATCCCTCCGGTCAGGTCGCCTTCAGCGGCCAGGACACCCGCTCCACCAACACCGGCACCAGCAACCTCGAAGGCAACGGTCTCGCCTCCATGCTCTTGGGCTGGGCCCGCAGCGGCCAGTTCCACATCGACCCCAAAGCCTTCACGCGCTCGCGCTACATGGGCTACTACATCCAGGACGACTGGAAAATCACCCGCAAGCTGACTCTCAACCTCGGCCTGCGCTATGAGTTCGACGTCCCTCGTTGGGAAACGCTCAACCGCCAAAGCTACTGGGACCTCGACGCCAAGTCACCCATCAGCGTCCCCGGCTACGACCTCCGCGGCGTCATGAAGTTCGTCGACAACAACAACCGCTCGCCCTTCAAAGGTGACTACAACAACTTCAGCCCCCGCATTGGTTTCGCGTACGCCCTCAACAGCAAAACCACGATGCGCGGCGCCTGGGGCCTGCTCTACCAGCTCTCCCGCGCCACCGTCTATGGCCACACCGGCGCCGGCTTCAACGTCAACTCCACGCCCACTTACTCGCTGGACTCGAACGAAACGTTGTTCGCCCGCTTGAACAACCCCTACCCCCAAGGCATGCTGCTGCCGCCCGGTAACTCCAAGGGCGACTCCACTTACCTCGGCTTAGGCGTGGGCACCCCGGTTCCCACTCTCAATCGCAACCCCGAGTATTACTCCTGGAATTACTCGATCCAGCGCCAGATCGGCTCGGGCGTTGTCGAAGTCAATTACACCGGCAGCCGCGGCGCGCATCTCTTTTATCCCTTCACCAGCCTGTCGCCGCTCCCGCTCAGTGTCTGGTATGGTCCCAACGCTCAATACACCCGCGACCAGTTGAACGCCAACGTCCCGAATCCGTTCTTCGGGGTCATCACCGATCCTCTGGCCGTCAACATGAACCGCGCCACCATTCAGCGATTCCGTCTGCTTCGCCCCATGACGCAGTACGACGGCACCAGTTCCGGCACCGCCGAGCCGCCCGTCGCCAACTCCTACTATCACGCCCTCCAGATGAAGTACGAAAAGCGGTTCTCCAAGGGCCTCACCTTCCTCGGCCACTACACTTGGTCGAAGATGATCGACGATTCGTCGGTCACTTCCGGCAACGTCACCTGGCTTGGCGGCACCACCTCGCTGCAGAATCCGCTCAACCGCCGCGGCGAAAAATCGCTCTCCGTGCACGACATCCCCAACCGCCTCGTGCTCTCCGGCGCCTATCAGCTTCCCTTTGGCCGCGGCCGCAAGTTCGGCAATCAGGTGAACCGCGTTCTCGATGGCTTCATCGGCGGCTGGGAAGTCAGCGGCTTCTCGATCTTCCAGTCCGGCAACCCGCTGCAAGTCACGCAGAACACCAGCCAGTTGCAGAACGGCGGCACGCAGCGTCCCAACCTCATCGGCGACCCCTCCACCTCCGGCGGCGTGGTCGATAAGCTCAACGGCGGCTACTTCAATAATGCCGCCTTCCAGCAGGTCCCCGGCGACCTCTTCGGCTCGGCGGCCCGCTACATCAACTACCGCGGACCCGGCATCAAGACCGTGGACGCCGCTCTGCTCAAATCCATCGTCACCCGTGAGGGACAACGCTTCGAGTTCCGCCTCGAGGCGGTCAACGCCACCAACACGCCCATCTTCAGCAACCCCAACACCTCGTTCGGCAACTCCGCCTTCGGTTCCATCACCGGCACCTCCGTCGGCGCCCGCAACGTCCAGTTAGGGTTTAAATATTACTTCTAACTCTCCTGAAGTTGTAACTTACTCGGCCGCCCCTGCCTGACCAGCACGGGCGGCCCTTTCTTTGATCCACGACAGACTCACCGCCAGCCATACGCCCTGGCTCACCAGTAAGTGCACGATCTGCATCCAACCCGGCGCCGCCAGCGCCACGTTCAGCATCCCCAACATCACCTGCACGCCCACCAGCAGCAACCCGATCTGCGCCAGATCCCCGGCCCCGCGCAGCTTCAACCGCAGAAACATCAGCGCCAGCCCCACCGCCGTCGAGAACGCCACCACCGGATGAATGATCCGCAACCGCACCAGAAAATGCTGGCTCGCCGATAAGTCCTCGCGCACCCGCGCGAGCAGTTTGCCGTCCAGCGCCGGCTGCACCGGAAACAGCGTATCGCCCAGCGCCGTCACCGCCCCGGTCATATTCGTAAACAGCAGCGCCACTCCCACCACTACCCACACCAGGCCGGGCAGCCGAGCGGCCGTCGCGCGCGCCCCACTCGCCAGCCACGCCACCGCCGCCGTCGTCGCCGTCAGCAGCATCGTGTTCACCAGATGCAGCGCCACCACCAGCGCCCGCGACGCCGACGCATCGTTCGCCACCAGTTCCTTCTTCACCAGCACCGCCCCGATGAACGCCTCCAGCATCAGGAACACGAACGACGCCAGCGCCGCCCCGAACAGCCACCGCCGTTCTCGCCGCTTCCTCCACGCCCACCCCAGCAACACCAGCCCGAAGATTCCGCTCACCCCGCTTGTCAGACGATGCGTAAACTCGATCATCGTCTTCACACTCGGCGCCGGCGGGATGATCTCGCCATTGCACACCGGCCAGTGATTCCCGCACCCGTTCCCCGACCCCGAAATCCGCACCCAAGCCCCGAACAGAATCACCGCCAGCAAATACCCCAGGTAGGCCCACGAGAAACGCTCGAGTTTTTTCATGTCCCCAGATTAGCCTTGACGAATGGCGAATAAAAGGCGAAACTACTCCCATGCTCCGCGGAATTGCCAAAATGGCTGCCCAAGCCCCTGTCCTCGAAGCCAAAGCCAAGGTCGACTACTTCGAGTTGGCCTCCCGCTCCCTCTTGAACCGCTGCTCCAATCCGAACATGTCGTTCGCCTGGACCATCAACCCCTACCGCGGCTGCGAATTCGCCTGCCGCTATTGCTACGCCCGCTCCACCCACGAATTCCTCGAACTCCACGACCCGCGCGACTTCGAATCCAAGATCTACGCCAAAGTCTTCCACGCCCCCGCCTTCGCCCACGAACTCTCCAAAGTCCGCCTCCAGGAAAGCATCGCCCTCGGCACGGCCACCGATCCTTACCAGCCTGCCGAACGCCGTTACCGCCTCACCCGCCAGATCCTCGGAGTCTTCGCCAAACGCACCGGCTACCAGCTCTCCATCACCACTAAAAGCGACCTCATCGCGCGCGATCTCGACTTACTCCTCGAAATCCGCCGCCGCAATTCTCTCGGCATCAACATGACCGTCACCACTATGGATACGGCCCTCGCCCGCGAGCTCGAACCCATGGCGCCGCGTCCGGACCTTCGCATCGCCGCGGTTGAAAAGCTCGCCAGCCACGGTCTCCACGTCGGCGTCTTCGTCAGTCCGTTGATGCCTCGCCTCAACGACCAACCCCAGGCCATCGACCGGGTGGCCCGCGCCGCACGGGATGCGGGAGCCGAACGCTTCGGAGGACGCGTCTTGTATCTCGATCCCGTGCCGCGCGAAACTTTCTTCCGCTATCTGCGCGATCGCCATCCGCACTTACTCCGTTTCTATCAGGATCAGTTCGCCTTCCGTACCGGCCTCAAACCCGACGAGAACGAGCGTCTGCGCTCCGTCCTTGATGAAATCCGCAGTCGCTATCACTTCCCCGGCGGCGCCGTCCTGCCCGTCGAGCCGCCCCCGCAACTGGCCCTCTTCGCCATCTCCTAAGTTGGCCCTCAACTCGGGATAGAATGCACGGCTATGGAAGTCGTACGGGTTGGGATACTGGGGTCAGGCTTTGTCGCCGACTTTTATCTGCAGGGGCTGGCCAACGTCAACGGGCATCGCGTCGTGGTCAATTACTCGCGCTCCGCCAAGCGCGCTCAAACTTTCGCCGAACGTTGGGAGATTCCCGAATCGTCCACCGACCTCGACGCCGTCATCGCCCGTAACGACATCGACCTCTACATCATTGCTCTCCCCAACGAAGAGCATCTCCCCGTCTCGCTTAAACTCTCCGCCGCCAAACGCCATCAGGTGTGCACCAAGCCCCTCGGCCGCAATCGCGCCGAAGCCAAAAAGATGTGGCAAGCCGCACAGCGCAGCGGACGCCTCCACGGCTACGCCGAAACCGAAGTCTTTGCCCCTTGCGTCGTCAAAGCCCGCGAGATGATCGAAGCCGGCGGCGTCGGCCGCGTCCTTTGGGTCCGCTCGCGCGAGTCCCACTCCGGACCCCACAGCCCTCACTTCTGGGACATCGAAAAAACCGGCGGTGGCGCGATGAACGACCTCGCCTGCCACTGCGTCGAAGCCGCCCGCTACTTCTTCGGCAAAGACAATCCCGTCGTCGAAGTCATGGCCTGGGGCGCCAATCTCGTCCATGAGGAAAAGACCCGCGGCGAAGACAACGCCCTGCTCGTCCTCAAGTTCGAAAGCGGCGGCATCGCCCACTGCGAGCTCTCCTGGACCACCAAAGGCGGCCTCGACCTCCGCAACGAAATCCACGGCTCCGAAGGTTCCCTCTTCACCGACGTCACCCGCGCCACCGCCCTCACCTCCTTCTCCACACGCGGCGCCGGTTACGTCATCGAAAAAGCCGACCTCGACTTCGGCTGGACCCGCCCGCTCCCCGAAGAAGCCTTCGCCTACGGCTATCAGGGCGAAATGCGCCACTTCGTCGAGTGCGTCCGCACCGGCGCCGAACCCCGCGAAACTTACCACGACGGCTACCTCGTCAACGTCATCCTCGATGCCGGCTACCAGTCCATGCGCTCCAAACGCTGGGTCCGCGTCAAAGCCTGAACTCCGCTTGGGGCCACTCGCCCAATCAAGTTAGACTGGAAGGACCGGGTCGTAACGGCGTGTCACCCTCGATACCTTTTCCCATCGTCAGCGAGCCCTCCACGTGGTACCGCACCACCACGGCTCTTTCGCTCGCCTGGGATTCCATCAAAGCCCATAAGTTACGCAGCTTCCTCACGCTGCTCGGCGTGGTGATCGGCGTGGCCAGCGTCATCATCGTCGGCGCCGCCATCTCCGGCTTGGGGGTTCAGGCCCAACAAACCACCGAACGTGCTTTCGGCTCCGAAAGTTACTTGGTCGCGCAAGTCGCCAGCTTTGGCCGCCGCACCCGCAAAGAAGTCCTCGCCGCCCAGCGCTATAACAAACGCATCCGCACCGAAGATTACGAATACCTCAAGCAATCCACCGGCGACCAGATTCTTTACAGCCCCTATGTCCAAGCCTTCGAAGACGTCAAGCGCGGCGAGCAGACCCTCGAAGCCGCCGTTGTGCTCGGCTGCGCTGCTTCCCTGCCCGACATCCGCGATGTCGCTCTGGTCGAAGGCCGCTTCTTCACGGAGCAGGAAGAAAAGAATCGCGCTTTTGTCGCCGTCGTCGGCGACGACATCAAGTCCAAACTCTTCAACGACCATTCGCCGCTCAACGGCGTGATCAAGGTGAAAGGCTACGACTTCCGCATCGTCGGCGTGCAGGAGAAGTTAGGCTCCAGCTTCGGCCGCTCGCAGGATAACTCGGTCTACATTCCTTACTACACCTGGATCAAGTTATTCCCCTCGCGCGGCTCGCTGTCGGTGTTCGGACGCCCCCGCGCCGAGTCCGGCTTGAATCTCGACGACGGCCTGGACGTCACCCGCGCGGCTCTGCGCACGCACTTCAAAGCCAAACCCGGCAAGCCCGATAACTTCGAGTTCCTCACGCCTGATTCCATCCGCGGCTTCATCGATAACATCCTCGGTCTGATCTCCGTCATCGTCGTCCCCGTCACGATGATCTCGTTGCTGGTCGGCGGCATCGTCATCATGAACATCATGCTGGTCAGCGTCACCGAGCGCACCCGCGAAATCGGCGTCCGCAAGAGTCTCGGCGCCCGCCAGGCGGACATCATGCTCCAGTTCCTCATGGAGTCGATCATCACCTCCGGCGCCGGCGGCCTCCTCGGACTCGGCTTAGGCTACCTGGTCGCCTTCCTCGCCACCAACTTCCTCGGCGCCACCCTCGTCGTCACCTGGCCTTACGTCGTCCTGGCGATCTTCGTCTCGGCCGGCGTCGGCATCATTTCCGGCTGGTATCCCGCGCGCCGCGCCGCGCGCCTCGATCCGGTCGTCGCCCTGAGAGCGGAGTAACCCATGCGCATCAGCCCCGCGGAAAGCATCCGCATGTCCCTCACCTCGGTGTGGTCCAACAAATTCCGCTCCGCCCTCACCATCCTGGGCATCGTCATCGGCATCACCACCGTCGTCACCGTTTCCTCGCTCCTCACCGGCCTGCGCAAGGGCATCGTCACGTTCTTCGAAGAGTTCGGCCCCGACACGATCTTCGTCAAGCGCTTTAGTGGCGACCCCACCAGTCAAGGCACCCCCAAAGAGCGCAAGCGACGTCCCATCCCGCCCATCTACGGCGAATACGTCAAGCGCTTCTGCCCCTCCATTGAAGTCGTCAGCGTGGCGCTCTGGATCCCACCCGTCTCCCAGGGCCGCGCCATGACGGCCAAGGTTCCGGGCTTTGAAACCGACAATTTCTCGCTCGCCGGCAGCACCGCCAACTCGCGCCAAGTCCAGCCCCGCAACTTCAGCGCCGGCCGCTACTTCACCGAAGATGAGGAGCAGCGCGGCGCCCGCGTCGCCGTCCTCGGCACTCTCGTCGCCGAAGCCCTCTTTCCCGCCGGCAAACCCGTCGGCCAAACCATGAGCATCGATGGTGCCGAGTACCTCGTCATCGGCGTCCTCGAGCCCGCCAAAGGCGGCTTCTTCGGCGAAAACGGCATCGACAAGCAGATCACCATTCCGCTGTCCACCGCCCGCCTGCGCTATCCCCAGGCCGACAACTTCCTGATCAATGCCAAGGCCCTCCCCGGCAAACGCGACGAAGCCTTCGAAGAGATGCGCTCCATCCTGCGCAAACTCCGCCGCACGCCCCCCGACGCCGACAACGACTTCGACCTCACCACGCCCGACCAGATCATCAAGCAATTCGACCAGGTCAGCGGCCTCATCATTCTCGCGTCCATCGCCATCTCCGGCCTCGGACTGCTCGTCGGCGGCATCGGCGTCATGAACATCATGCTCGTCAGTGTCACCGAGCGCACGCGCGAAATCGGCATCCGCAAGGCCATCGGCGCCCGCAAGCTCGACATCATCTTTCAGTTCCTGATGGAAGCCATCACGCTCACCGGCATCGGCGGCGCCGTGGGCATTGCCTTTTCGATCTTCGTGACGTTCTTGGTCGCCGCGCTCGTCCCGTCGCTACCCTCGGAAACGCCGCTCTGGGCGATTCTCGCGGGTGTCGGCGTCTCGGTCGCCGTCGGCGTTTTCTTTGGCGTCTGGCCGGCCGTCAAGGCCGCCCGCCTCGACCCCGTCGAAGCCTTACGCTACGAGTAAGCTCAGGCGCCCTGCAGCGACGGCGCCGCCAGCGACAGTTCGCCAATACCCAACTCAGCGCATTCGTCTTCCCACTCGAAGAACGCAATCTGCTTCCACGCCAAGCGCGACACCGCCGTGAACGGCTCCACGCGCCGATCGCCCTTGGTCATCACCAACGCCCGGCCCGGCACGAACTTACCCACTTGCCACCCGTCGCGCTCCAGGGCCCCGCACAACCGCTCGGCGATACGCTGCAAACGCTCCCGCACCCCGGACGCAAACTCCGCCCCCACTAACTCCACGCCCGACGCATCGATCAGTTCGGGCAACTGCGACACACTCTTGCCCTCGAAATCGGTCCCGTCTCCCACCGCTTCCCACCGCGGACGCTGCACCCGCTCCACCACCGCGCTCCAGCCCAGCGCGCGCGGCGCCGGCAGTTCCCGCTTGCGAGCCTCCCACGCCATCAGCCGCGCTTCCAGCTCTTCCAGATTCGTCAACAACTCCTGCGCCGGCCGCGACCGCCCCTCCTGCGCGTCCGGCTGCCGATCCACCGCCTCAATCCGCGCCTGCACGCTCGGGTGCGTCTCGAACTCCACCTCCGCCCCGCCTTCGCTCTCGTTGATCAGTTCCACCGGCACTTCGCTCAAAAAGTTCAGCACCGTGCCTGCCCGGAACCACCGGCTGAAGCTGCCAAAGCCTTCGAGCAGTGGCGGCGCCCAGCCGTTCCGTAACAACGGCAGCACTTCGCTCTCGAAGTAGATGTGGAATTGGAATGCCAGCCGCTGATTCTTCTCGAGCACTCGCTGCACCACATCCGAGCCGTAATGCTCGGCCGCGAACGCATCCGCCGCCAGTTCCTGCTGCCGCGACGCCGCCAGGCACGCCCGCACAAACGGCTCGAAGATCAGTTGAAACACCGGAATCAGCCGCGGCGCATACTTTTCGAGCACGCCGAACAACCGCGCCACCGCCTTCTGCGTCTCCACGATCCACGCCCACGCAAACATACTGCCGCGATAGAAGTGTCCCAGCTCATGCGCCAGCAAGGCGCCCATCTCATCCCGGTCCAGAGCCGCAAAGTACGGCAACCCGATCGAAAGCACCCGCTGACTGCCAATCCCCGCAAACCCCGAATAGAACCCCGTCGTCGTCCGCGCTTCGGCCGTCAACAACACCAGCGACGGCAACGGCTGCCCCGTCCGCTGAGCCACCTCTTCGAGAAACGCCACCAACTCCGGCTGCTGCGCCGAGTTCAGCGGAATCCCATCCAGCGGCAGATTCGTCTTGCGCGGCACCACCGCCCACGCAATCAACGCACACCCGGCGGCGATCGCCGCTAACCACGGCCCGAAGAGTACTAGTTCCGTTAACGGCAACGAAGACGCAATAGCCAGGCAAACGAGCGGCATCAGGGAGCAGAAAATCGCCCCTAAGTAGAAAGAAACAACAAGGAAAGTCGTTCTTAAGTGCGGCAAAGCGTTCCTAACCTATATCGACCCGTCACGAAAGTAAAGGGGGAACTTCGAGGGTGGTGCGCCCGGAGAGATTCGAACTCCCGACCTAATGGTTCGAAGCCATTTGCTCTATCCAGCTGAGCTACAGGCGCACATCGATTGAGCCCATTCTATCGCGTCGTCTCCCCAACGCGCGGTACCACCCGCAACCGGATCTGCGTCGGCATCGCCGTCGATCGATACACGCGCTGCGTCGCCTTCCGGAAGTCGCTTTCCTTCGCCAGGTTGATGTTCAGGAACTGCTGCGGATTCCGGTCCACCAGCGGAAACCACGTGCTCTGAATCTGCACCATGATCCGGTGTCCCGCCCGGAACGTATGGAAGACATCGTTCGCGGTGAACTTCACCTCCGCCGCCTCCCCCGGCCTAAACGCCACCGGCTTCTCGAAGCTCTCGCGGAACTTCCCGCGCATCACCTCGCCCCGAATCAGTTGCTGATAGCCGCCCATCCGCACGCCCGTCGGGTTCGGATTCGGATCCGGATAATTGTCCGGATACACATCGATCAGCTTCACGATGAAGTCCGCATCCGTCCCCGTCGTCGACACCCACAGGTCATGCGCCAACTCACCCGCCACCGTCAGATCCTCGTCGAGTTCCGGCGTCACATACGTCAGTACATCGGGCCGCCGCGAAGCGAACCGCTGATCCGCCGTCATGTACTCCACCATCATGCCCGGCGCCGTCTTGTCGATATACGGCACCGGTTTCGCCGGGTCGCTCACGTACTCATCGAACGCCGTCCCCTCCGCCGGCGGTTCAAAGCTCAACCCGCCGTTCGCCCGCAGATACAGGGTCCGCGCCTTCGCATTCGCCGGCGGCCATTGATCCAACTGCCGCCATTGATTCACGCCCGTCTCAAACAGCACCGTCTTGGCCGGCTTCCAGTCGCCCTCCCCCTTCAGATGCTTCCGCAAAAAGGGAAACTCGATGTTCTGCTGATACCAGGGCCCCGTCGCCGCGTTGAACGGAATGTCCCCCAACTTCTCCCCCGTCCCGGACCGATACCAACACCCATGGCACCACGGCCCCATCACCAACGTATGCTCCGTCCCCGCGCTCTGCTTCTCCAGCGTCTTGAATAGCTGCAGCGCCCCATACAGATTCTCCGCATCGAACCAGCCGCCCACCGTCAGCACCGCCGGCTTAATCCCCTTCACATGCGTCCGCAGATTGCGCGACTTCCAGAACTCGTTATAAACGTCGTTCTTCATCATCTCGTTCCAGAACGCCACATCGTTCTTGAAGTACCGCTCGTTCGCATTCACCAGCGGACCCAGCCGTAAAAAGAAGTCGTAGCCATCCGGCGTCTTATGGTCGAACCGATCCGCCGCCGTCGTCTTAGGTTCCGGCCTCGGCCTGCCGAAGCTCGCCAGAAAGTTGAACGCATGCGGCAGAAACAGCGCGCCGTTGTGATGGAAATCATCGCCCGTAAACCAGTCCATGATCGGCGCCTGCGGCACCGCGCACTTGTGCGCCGGATGCGCATCGATCATGCCCGCCGCCGTATAGAAGCCCGGATACGACGAGCCCCACGTACATACCCGCCCGTTATTGTTCGGCAGCTGCTTCACCAGCCACTCGATGGTGTCGTACGTATCCGTACTCTCATCGAAGTCCCGCGCCGCCTTGGTCGCCTTGTGCGGCGTCATGTTGACGAACGTGCCCTCGCTCATCCGCGTCCCGCGCACATCCTGAAAGACGAAGATGTACTGATCCTCCGCCAGCCATGGATTCGGCCCCATCTGCTCCCGATACTGATCCGGCCCGTAAGGCGCCACCCCATACGGCGTCCGCATCAGCACGATCGGCCACGCCCGCGTCTGCTCCTTCGGCACATACACCGACGTGAACAGCTTCACCCCATCCCGCATGGGCACCCGGTATTCGTACTTCGTGTAATTCGCCTTGATCCACTCCA
This sequence comes from Bryobacteraceae bacterium, assembly GCA_044226365.1. Taxonomy (GTDB): domain Bacteria; phylum Acidobacteriota; class Terriglobia; order Bryobacterales; family Bryobacteraceae; genus JALHNI01. Next base: position 70,009 of record JBGAHE010000012.1, on the reverse strand, counting down.
ACCCCTGAGGAAAGGCGCAAACGGCAGTCAGCAGGCACAACAGCAGGCGGCTCATCTCGCCAGAATAGCGTGGCCGCGCTAGCATCAAAGTAATGTTGCAGATTGCCCTTCCGCTGCTGGCCTTCGCCGCAGTCCCCTTCACGCAGGTGGAGCCGATCCTCGTCCGCGCTTGTCTCCCCTGCCACGACGAAGCCAAAGCCGCCGGCGGCGTCCGTCTTCACTCTCGCGCCGCCGCTGCCAGGAACCTGAACAGCAATCTCGTCCGCGTCATCAACCTCGACCCCAACCAGCCCGGCGCCATGCCTCCCGGCGGCCAACCCCTCCCCGCCGCCGAACGCCAGTTGATCGCCGCCTGGATCGCCGAAGGCGCCGCCTGGCCTGCCGACCGCACCCTCAAGCTTCCCGAAAAAGCCAAGAAAGACGACCAGGCCCTCACCGCTCTCATCCGCCGCAAGATCATGGCCCAGCCCGCCACACCCGCCGGCCAGCCCTATCGCGAGACCATCCCGGGTGCGGACCCCGCCTTCGACATGCTCCCCATTCCCGCCGGTAAGTTCACCATGGGTGGCCCCGAGAAAGACGAACAGCCCACTCGCGAACTCAAAGTCGACGCCTTCTGGATGCAAAAGACCGAAGTTACCTGGGACGAGTACCGCCTCTTCATGTTCGCCAACGACACCGAGAAGGCCGCCCGCGACCCGATCGTCGACGGCGTCAGCCGCCCCACCAAGCCCTACGTCGAAATGAGCTTCGGCATGGGCCTCAATGGCTACCCCGCCATTTCCATGACGCAGCACGCCGCCAACAAGTACGCCGAATGGCTCAGCGCCAAAACCGGCCACTTCTACCGGCTGCCCACTGAAGCCGAATGGGAGTACGCCTGCAAAGCCGGCGCGCCCGAACCCGCCGCCACCGAACTCAAGGACTACGCCTGGTTCATGTCCAACACGGACGGCAAGTACGAACTCGTCGGTAAGAAGAAACCCAACGCCTGGGGCCTCTACGACATGCTTGGCAACGTCATGGAGTGGACCCTCGACGGCTACGCGCCCTACAAAACCACCCAAACCTCGGCCAACGACTGGGCTCCCAGCACCGGCCCCTACCCCCACGTCGCCCGCGGCGGCGGCTGGACCGATACCGCCAAAAAGCTCCGCTGCTCCGCCCGCGTCGCCTCGGACCCTTCCTGGAAAATGCAGGACCCGCAAATCCCCAAAAGCATCTGGTACATGACCGACGCCCAGTCCCTCGGCTTCCGCCTCGTCCGCCCCGTCAACGTCCCCAGCGTCACGCTCATGCACCGCGCTTGGAACAACGGCGTCGAAGTCGAGTGACCCGCCGTCATCTCCTCCTCGCTGCCGCCACCCCCACCGCGCAACGGCTCGAGCGTGCCGAACCCCACATGGGCACGCTCGTCCGCATCACCGTCTCCACCACTCAGCCGGACCGCGCGCAAGCCGCTCTCACCCGCGCCTTCGCCCGCATCCATGAACTCGACCTCCGCCTTTCCAACTACCTTCCGCAAAGCGAAGTGAATCACTTCGACCCCGCCCATCCCAGCCCCGATCTCCGCCGTCTCCTCGACCTCTCCCAACGCCTCACCCGCGACACCCACGGCGCCTTCGACCCCACCCGCACCGCTCTCTACGACCTCTGGCGCGCCGCCCGCCAAGCCCGTCGCCTCCCCACTGCCGAAGCCATTGCCGCCGCCCGCCAGCAACACGAAAATCGCCTCGACCTCGGCGCCATCGCCAAAGGCTACGCCGCCGACGAAGCCCTCCGTATCCTCCAGGCCGCCGGCGAACCCCGCGCCCTCATCGCCGTCAGCGGCGACCTCGCCGCCAGCGGTCCGCCCCATGGCCAACCCGCCTGGCGCGTGCGCCTCGATGCCGTCGATGGCCGCGTCATTCCCCTCCAGCACCGTGCGGTCTCCACCTCCGGCGACACCGAACAGTACCTGGAAGCCGACGGCCAACGCTATTCCCACATCGTCGACCCGCGCACCGGCTACGGCCTCACCAACCACGTCATCGCCAGCGTCGTCGCTCGTCACGGCATTCTCTCCGATGCCCTCGCCACCGTCGTCTGTCTGCTCGGCATCCCCGAAGGCACCCGGCTTGCCCGCCGCTATGGCGCGCAAGTCTACGCCAAGCAGGCCTAGGCTCCGTACAGCCGCCGCACGTCGTCGATGATCGCGGGCGGCAGCAGATCCAAGCAGTCATCCGCCAGCAACACCCGCCGCCGCACCTCCGTCGCGGACACCTCCGCATAGTCGCGTTCCAGTTCCAACGCGGCGATCCCATGCGCCAAGCTCGCCGGAGGCTCGTACGCTCCCCCGCGCGCGGCCACCAACAGTTGAAACTCCCGCAGCATTCCCGCAAACGCCTCGGGTTCGCCGTAGTCCCAATTCACGATCCGCTCCGCCGCATCGCGTCCGCACAGAAAGTGCAGTGATGCCTCTGCCCGATACGGTCGCAACGCGCGCGCAATCTCGATAAACAGGCCTCGCGGCGTACTCGCCACGGTGAAACGCGGATGCTGCGCGGTCTTCAACAGCAACTCCAGCCGCCCCTCGAAACCCACCCCCTCGAAGCTCTTGTGCGGAAAGGCCTCGGGCAGCACGAAGATCACTTCGTCCATCACTTCCGCCGCCCGTTCGGCCAACGCTAAGTGCGCGCACGTCGGCGGATTGAAGCTCCCCGGAAATACCGCCACGCGGCGTGCCGGTCCGCGCGCCTCGCGATAGAACTTCAAATAACTCAAGAAACTCTTCCCCACGCGCGCACGTCACTTCGACGGCATCCTACACTAGTTCTAGAGGCAAGCATGTTCACGTGGATCTGTCCGAAGTGCGGTACGGAGGTTCCCCCCTCCTATAACGATTGTCCCAACTGCGCGGCGCGCGAGAAAGCCGCGGCGGCCCCTGCGCCTGCCCCCGCTCCCGTCGCTCCGGCGCAGGTTGCGGCGCCTCCGCCGCAGCAGTACGCGCCCCAGCCGCAATACACGGCGCCCGCCCCCCAGCCCTACATCACGCAGGCCGCGCCTCCCCCAGCCACCTACACCCAGCCTCCGCTGGTCGGCACCGCGCCCACGGAAACCGCGCCCCCCATGTCCAGCTACAACTACGGCGCCCCGCCTCCGCCCGCCGGTGGCATGCCCAGTTGGTTGATCGCCGTCCTGTCGATCGCCGGCGTCGCCGCTCTCGGCTTCGGCGTCCTCCACTTCATGCGCGATAAGACCACCGCCGCCGACTCGCCAGCCGCCCTCGAATCGCCCTCCGCCCCCACCAATAGCCCGCTCGCCAAGTACATCGAAGTCGTCGGCTTCCGCATCGTCGAAAGCAAACAGCAGGTCCAACTCAAGTTCATCGTCGTCAACCACTCGGCCGGCGACATCGCCCCCTTCGACCTCGAACTCCAGGTCCGCGCCAAGAACGCCAAGCCCGACGAAGCTCCCATGTTCACCGTCAAAACGCCCGTCTCCGGCGTCGGCCCCTACGAAGCCAAGGACATGACCATCCCCGTCAAGACCTCCCTCCGCGCCTACGAGCTTCCGGACTGGCAGTTCCTCACCGCCACCTTCAACATCCTCCAGCCCTAACCTCGGGCCACCAAAAACAAAGGGCTCGCGGATCGTCTCCGCGAGCCCTTCTTCTTTGTTCAGCGCCTTAGGCGAGAATCGCCTTGCAATACTCGAAGCACTTCTTCACTTCGACGACGGTGTCCGCACCCTTGTACTCGTACTCGATCATGGCCGGAATCTTCCACTTGTTGGCCTTCATCTGCAGCAACACTTCCTTGATCTTCGTGTCGCCCTGGCCGAACGGCACGTTGTCGCCCTGGTTCTTCTTGCGGTCCTTCAGATGAATCGTCACGATCTTGTCGTGATGCTCCTTCATGTAGCTGACCGGGTCGAAGTTCGCCGCCGTAAAGTGGCCGATGTCCAGGTTGATGCCGATGTACGGACCTTCCGCCATCGCCGTGGCAAAGTTCTCCGCCGTCGCAAACTCATTCGGCACGATGCGCGAATGGTTGTGCATCCCCACGATCATCTTGTGCTTCGCCGCCGCCGGCGCCACGCGCTTCGCCGTCGCCACATTCGCGCTCGCCGTGATGTACTTCGCGCCCAGCCACTTGGCGATCAGGAAGCCCTTGTCGATCTCTTCGTCGGTAAAATTATCGCGGAACGAATAGTTGAACGCGTAGACATTGATGCCCGCCGCGTCGAACTTCGCCTTGATCTTCGCGATGTCGTCCTTCTTCACGCCCAGGCGCCATTCCTTCAACTGCGCTTGGCCCGCCGGACCGCGCTCCACCTTCGGCTCCACATGGCCGCTGAACAGCTCCGTGTAGCCGATCCCGATTTCCTTCATCGCGGCGACCGCGCCGTCCACGTCCCGGTCCCGGAAGCTGTAGCTCTGCGCGCCGAGCGGCACCCCACCCACCACCGAATTGATCTTGCCAAAGGCCGGGGCCGCGGCGGTCGCCGCGAGGGCCAATTTCGTAAAGTCTCTGCGAAGTAACATATGTCAGCCTTTCAACTGGGAGGCGATGGCCTCGGCAATCTGGTTACCGTGGAATCGGCCATTCTCAATGAAGATCTCCGAGGTGTGAACTCCAGCCACGATCACGCCGGCCAGAAAAAGTCCCTTCCTCGCGCTTTCCAGTGTAGCGGAATCGACGTCCGGCCTCTGCGTCTCCGCGTTCAGCGTCACCCCGCATTTTTCGAGAAAACCGAAGTCCGGCCGGTACCCCGTCATCGCGAACACGTAGTCGTTCTTCAGCGACTTCGGCCCCTCCGGCGTCTCCAGTTCCACCGTCCCCGGCGTGATCGCCCTCACCTTCGTATTGAAGTACGCCGGGATCTCGCCGTTCTTGATCCGGTTCGCGATGTTCGGCATAATCCAGTACTTGATGTGCCGGTGCAGTTCCGCCCCTCGATGCACCAGTGTCACCCGCGCCCCGCTCCACCACAGTTCCAGCGCCGCGATCGCCGCCGAGTTCTTCGCCCCGATCACGACCACGTCCTGGTTGTAATAAGGATGCGGCTCCTTGTAGTAATGGATCACCTTCGGCAGATCCTCGCCCGGGACGCCGAGTAAGTTCGGTACGTCATAGAACCCGGTCGAAAGAATTACCTTGCGCGACGTGTAAGTGGAAGCCACGCCATTGATATCGTGCGCCTGCACCACAAACGCCCCGTCGGTCCCCTCCGCCGCATCCACGTGCTGATACTGCCGCACGTCCAGCCCGTAATGATCCGCCACGCGCCGGTAATACTTCAGAGCTTCAGTCCGCCCCGGCTTCTCGTTCAGCGACGTCATCGGAATGTTGCCGATCTCCAGCAACTCCGGCGTCGTGAAGAACACCATGTTCGTCGGATAGTGGTACAGCGAATTGACGACGCAGCCTTTATCGAGCAACACCACCTTCAGGCCGCGCTTGCTCAGTTCGATCCCGCAGGCGAGGCCCGTAGGCCCCGCCCCGACGATCACCACATCGAATTCGACAGAGCTCATAAGCTGGCGCTGACGGCCGGATACACGGCGTCCAAAGCACCCGCCAACGCCTCGACGTTCGTCCCGCCGCCTTCGGCCATATCCGGCCGGCCGCCGCCCTTGCCGCCCACCGCCTGCGCCACGGTCCCGAGTAACTTCCCGGCATGCACCTTACTCGTCAGATCCTTGGTCACCGCTGTCACAATCGCGATATTGCCATGATCCGCCGACGCCAGCACAATCACCGCCGAAGGCCACTTACTCCGCAGCGCATCGGCTAAGTTGCGCAATTGCGCCCGGTCCAGCCCATCGGCCCGCGCCGCCAATACCTTCACGCCGTTCACCTCGCGCGCCGCCGACTCGAGCGATCCGGACTTCGCGTGCGCGATCTGCTCCTTCATCTGCGCCACCTGACGCTCCAGCAGCTTCTGCGCTTCCTTCGTCTTATCGAGCTCCGCCTTCAGTTCCGCGTTGCTCGCTTCCAGCGTCTGGATCACCGCTTCCGGCCCGGTCACGATCTCAATGCGCCGCACGCCCGCCGAAATCGAACCTTCGTAAGTAATGTGCGCCACGCCGATGTCGCCCGTACGCGCCACATGCGTGCCGCCGCACAGTTCGCGGCTAAAACCCGGAATGTCCACCACGCGCACGCTGTCGCCGTACTTCTCACCGAACAACGCCATCGCCCCGGTTTTCAGCGCCGTCTCGATGTCCATCACCGTCGTCGTCACTTCCGTGTTCTTCACGATGTGCTCGTTGATGATGCGTTCCACCGCCGCCCGCTCTTCCGCGCTCAACCCCGCATAGTGCGTAAAGTCAAACCGCAGCCGCGTCGGGTCCACCACGCTGCCCGCCTGCTTGATGTGCTTGCCCAGTACACTCTGCAAAGCCGCTTGCAACAAATGCGTCGACGTATGATTCCGCCGCGTCGCCGCCCGCCGCTCCCCGTCGATCCGCGCCAACACCTGCTTGCGCTCGCCCAGCGGCTGCACCCACTTCACTTTGTGCACGATCAGCTTCGGCAGCCCGTACACCGCGCCAGTGACGTCGGCCAGCTTCTCGCCCGTCTCCACATCCACCAGCACGCCATGGTCGCCCACCTGCCCGCCCGAATCCGCATAGAACGGCGTCTGGTCCAGCACCACTTCGTTCTCGCTCGCGTACAGCACTTGGCCCACCGCCTCGGTGTGATCGTAGGCCAGGAACTTGGTCTCGCCGTTCGCATCCTTGATCGGCTGCAACGCCGGATTCACGGCCGCCTTCTCGGCGCCCTTCCAGGATGCCCGCGCGCGCGTCCGCTGATCTTCCATCGCCAGCGCAAAGCCTTCGGTATCGATCGACAGACCCAGCTCGCGCGCCATGTCCTGCTGCTCATCGAGCGCCAGGCCGTACGTGTCGTAAAGCTTGAACGCCGCCGCGCCGCCAATCATCCCCCCCTGCGCCGACTTCGCCTCGTCGTGGAAAATTCGCTCCGCCACCTGGAACGTCGACGCGTAACGCAGCTCTTCTTCGCGCACGATCCGCGCCACACGCTCCACGCTCTCGAGCAACTCCGGATACGCCGGACGCATGAAGTCCGCCACAAACGTTGTCAGCTTATGAAGGAACGGATCCTGCAAACCTTCCATGCGCGCATGCCGCATCGCCCGCCGCATGATCTTGCGCAACACATAGCCGCGGCCTTCGTTCGCCGGCACCACGCCGTCATGGATCAGAAACGCCGACGCCCGCGCATGATCCGCGCAGATATTCAGCGTCGACGCCTTCACCGCCTTGCCGAACAGATTCGCCGCTTCGCCGCGGATCGGCTCGAGTAAGTCGCACTCGTAGTTCGACACCTTACCCTGCAGAATCGCCGCCACCCGCTCCAGCCCCAGCCCCGTGTCGATCGAAGGCCGCGGCAGCGGCGTCAGCACGCCTTCCTGCGACCGGTCGAACTGCATGAACACCAGGTTCCAGATCTCTACGAACCGTCCGCCGCCGTCCAGCGGAAACTCCTCGTGCTCGCGGCCCGGCTCCGCATTGTGCTCGCCCAGGTCGAAATGAATCTCCGAACACGGACCGCACGGCCCCGTGTCGCCCATCTGCCAGAAATTGTCCTTCTCGTCCAACCGGAAGATGCGGCTCTTCGGCACGCCCGCCACCTTCTGCCACAGCTCTTCCGCCTCATCGTCCTCGCGGAACACCGTGACGTAGAGCTTGTCCTTCGGCATCGCGAACGTCTTCGTCACCAGGTCCCAGGCAAACTCGATCGCTTCCGCCTTGAAGTAGTCGCCGAAGCTGAAGTTGCCCATCATCTCGAAGAACGTATGATGGCGCCGCGTGTAGCCCACATTCTCGAGGTCGTTATGCTTACCGCCCGCTCGCACGCACTTCTGCGCCGTGGTCGCCCGCGAATAGTCCCGCTTCTCCTGACCCAGGAAGATATCCTTGAACTGATTCATCCCCGCGTTGGTAAACAGCAACGTCGGATCGTCGTGCGGCACCAGCGACGACGAGCGCACCGGACGGTGTCCGCGCGCCGCAAAAAAGTCGAGAAACGTTTGGCGAATTTCGTGGCCAGTCATGGGAAACTCCTATTCTCGCATGGCGATTCGAGAATCCTGCTGATACACTGCCCGCCATGTTCCTCTTCCTGGCCCTGCTCGCCTTCGATGAAGCCGCACGCATCGAAGCCTCGCCCCGCCTCCCCCTCGAACGCCTCGAGATCCGTGTCGCCGCCCCCATCGGCTTTCCTTCCGCCGTCGCCCTGGGCCCGGATGGCCTCCTCTACATCCTCCAACGCGACCCCGCCCTGGACCCCATCCTCGTCACCGACCGTTCCGGCAAAATCCTCCGCTCCTGGGGGCGCGGCCTCTTCAAAATCCCCCATTCCATCCGCTTCGACCCCCAAGGCAACGTCTGGACCACCGATTCGTCCAGCTCCCTCATTTACAAGTTCTCGCCCCAAGGCCAAAAGCTCCTCGAAATCGCCGTCGGCGGCCAGCCCAACAACGGCAGCGACTTCAACGGCACCACGGACATCGCCTTCGCCCCCAACGGCCATCTCTTCATCTCGGACGGCTACGGCAACGCCCGCATCCTCGAGTACTCCGCCGCCGGACAACGTCTCCGCGAATTCGGCCGCCCCGGCTCCGGCTCCGCCCAATTCAATCAACCCCACGGCATCGCCATCGATCCCGATGGCGTCATCTACGTCGCCGACCGCAAGAACGGCCGCATCCAGCGCTTCAATCAGGAAGGCCGCCCGCTCGGCGAGTTCCCGAACCTCGGCATGGTCACCTCAGTTACCTACGCCGAAGGCGCCTTGTGGGTCGGCACCCAACGCCTCCAGGACCCCACCTCCGCCAACGGCTGGCTCCTCAAACTTCATCCCCGCACCGGCGAAATCCTCGGCCACACCGAATCCGCCCACGGCCACCATTGCCTCAACGTCCGCGATGGCCTCCTCACCTCCGGCGCCCGTCCGGACCACGTCTGGCTCTGGCGCCCGGCCAAACCTTAGCTCGTTTGATAAAGTCATACACATGCGATCTGTCTTCCTGTTAAGCCTCGCCTTAGGCACTCTGTTGGCTGCTGACAAGCCTGAAAAAGGCTTCATCTCTCTGTTCGACGGTAAAGACCTCAACGGCTGGACTAAGTCCAAAGAAAACGAAGACGCCTTCAGCGTCAAAGACGGCGCCATCGTCGCCAACGGCAAGCGCTGCCACCTCTATTACACCGGCATGATCAAGGGCAAGCCGGCCGACCTCACCAACTTCGAACTCAAAGTCGACGTCATGACCAAGCCGGTCTCCAACGGCGGCATCTACTTCCACACCAAGTATCAGGAAACCGGCTGGCCCGATAAGGGCTTCGAAGTCCAGGTCAATAATTCTCACGGCGACTGGAAAAAGACCGGCGGCCTCTACAACGTTCAGGACAACAAAGTCCCCTTCAAGGACAACGAATGGTTCACCGAACACATCGTCGTCCAGGGCAAGCACGTCCAGGTCTTCGTCAACGGCCAGAAGGTCTCTGACTGGACCCAGCCCGACGACTGGGCCGGCCCCAAGGACAACCCCGGCCGTAAGCTCGCCAGCGGCACCTTCGCCCTCCAGGCCCACGACCCCGGCTCCACCGTCATGTACAAGAACATCCGCGTGAAGCCCCTCAAGTAGCCCTCACCGGATCTGCCAAAAACAAAAGGCCTCGTCCTCCCGGACGAGGCCCTTTCCATTCAAGCCCGATTAGTGCCGAACCGCGATCAATCCCGCCGGCATCGACGCCGCCGCGCCCAGCTTCACCGCTGGCAGCGTCAACGTCGTGTCGATGTTCTTGCAAGTCGAATCCGAGCAGGCCTGGCCGTTCATCGTTAAGCTGAGCGGCCCGGCGGCATCTTTCAGCTTCGTCGCGAACAGCACTTCGTTCTCAAAGCCCCAACTGAACCAGTTCAGCTCCGGCTTCGAAAAGTCCTTCACTTCGCTCTGATACCAGCCGCCCACGGGCGTCGCGCCGCTCACCGCAATCGATGTCGGCTTGTCCTGCCCCAGCGACCGCTTCCCCGCCAGCTTCTCCGTCGCCCGGATCTTGTTATCCATTGAAAACGTATGCCAGCCCGGCGCGAGCTTCGCCCGCACTTCCAGGTGATCGCCCACCACGCGCGCCTGATACTGAATGCAGATGGTCTCGTCGTGAATCACCTGCGCCGCGGGAGACCAATCCTGGGCGAGGGCAAGAAGTAAGATGGCGATCATTTCCGAAAACTCATGCGACTGCTCTTTAAGGGCATTGTAATCCGCTGCCCGTCGCGCAGCACACCCAGCTTCACTTCCGCCCCCACCGGCTTGCGAATCTTCAGATACAGCTCCGCCGTATGCGCCAGCGGATCCGTCTCCACGCCATCCACGGCATAGATCACATCGCCCACCTTCAGTTCATGCGCGCCCATCACCTTCGCAAAGTCCGACACGTACTTCACCTGGCTCGCAAAGCCTTCCGGCTTCAAGCCCAGCTTCGCCCGCTCCTCGTTCGTCAGCACCTTGTCCTCGAAGTACAGCCGCGGGTCCACTGACGATTGCCGGAACCGCAAATCCGTGTACCACCAGCGAATCGGCAGATCCACCTTCAGCGCCACCGGCTTCCCGGCCCGCTCCACCGTCAGTTCGATTTCCTTGGCTTGCCGGTTCACCTTGTCATAGCGATACTGCAGATCGCCGAACGTATACACCGGCGTGCCGTTCAGCGCCGTGATCCGGTCCCCGGCCTGCATCCCCGCCGCAATCGCCGCGCCCTTGGCTTCGCGCACCACCAGCCCCTTCGGCACATCCAGATAGATGCCAATCGTCTTGATGTCCGGCGACTTGTACAAATGCGTCACCGGGTCCAGCGTCCCGTCCAATTCCCGGTGCATGTTCTGGAAGTCCTGCACCAGATGACACTCCACGCACTGATTCTGCTCAAACGTCCGCTTCACCAACAGCGGAATCGACCTCGGCATGATCGGCGCCGGCCGCGGCACCTTCGGCAGCGTCCCCGCCAGATAACGCCGATGCAACTCGAGCCCCTGCTTCAGCGCCAGTTCCAGACTGTCGGTTTGCAGATACGTTTCCGCCGACGCCGAGTCGCGCCCGCCGTAACGCAGGTAGATCTGTTCATCGCTATTGAGCGCGTAGAAATAGATCGCATTATTGCGATCGTGTTCAAACAGCCCCATGTCCATGTTGTCCAGCCTCGTGATGCGGACACACACGTACTGATCGAGTTGTTTGCCGAGCGGAGAATCTTTCGGTGACAGCACAACCTGTGCGTCAAAATTTCTTCCGTTAATTCAAGCTTCGCACCGGAACTCAACAAAAATCGGCTTCTTCGTCTCCTTGGCGATTTTCACCGCTTCCGGATAACTGTCCAACCAGTTAATCCCTTCATCTTGCGCGCACAGGCCCAGAGTCGACAAAACCACCAGCAAAAACAGGCGATGAATCATGACTCTTTCAGCATACTTCGATCCCCGATCCGCTAGAATGATCCCCATGATCCGCCGCCGTGAATTCCTCGAACTCGCACTGCCGGCCGCTCTCGCGCTCAAAGCCGATGCTGCTCCGGCCCAAGGCGAAACCCGCAACCGTCAAGCCGGCGTGGCTTACCGCCGCCTCGGCCGCACCAACTACCTCATCTCCGAAGTCGTCATGGGCGGCAACACCATCAGCGTCGATAGCTACGATCACGTCCTCGAAGCCCTCGACCTCGGCCTCAACTACCTCGACACCGCCCCCGCCTACGGCAACGGCCGCAGCGAAGCCGGTTACGCCAAAGTCATCAAAGCCCGCGGCCGCGACAAGTTCTTCCTGAACTCCAAAATCAGCACCTGGGACATCAACCGCAACAAGCTGTACACGGACATCTTCGCCAGTCTTGACGACACCGAGCAGAAGCGCCTCAAGTCCGCCGCCAAGGACGAAGTCACCCGCCGCCAGGTTGAGGCGCCCGAGTACTTCTTGAACTACTTCAACGGCCAGCAGGAAGAGTTAGATCAGGCCTCGCTCGCCAACGTCATGGCCCGCAAGTACGGCGACCGCATCGATCGCCCCGCCAACTACCGCGACCTCATCCTCAAGTCCGTCGACGAGTCCCTCGCCCGCCTCGGCACCGACCACCTCGACCTCCTCATGTGCCCGCACGGCGCCAACACGCCCTATGAAGTCGCCAACCATCCCGAGATCTTCGAAGCCTTCGAGAAACTGAAGAAGGCTGGCAAAGTCCGCCACCTCGGACTCTCCTCGCACACCGACCCCGGCGGCGTCCTGGAAGCGGCCGTTAAAACCAAGGTCTACTCCGCCGCCATGGTCGCCTACAACCTGTTCAACGCTCCCCGCGTCGAACCGGCCTTGGCCGCGGCGCACCGAGCCGGTCTCGGCGTCATCGCCATGAAAGCCGCGCGCCCCGCGAACCTGGGCCGCGGACGTGTCACCCCACCCGAACGTCTGGAACGTCTCAACGCCGCCGTCCCCGGCGACCTCAGCGCTCCCCGCAAGAGCTATATCTGGGCCTTGCGCAATCCGCACCTCACCGCCTGCGTCTCGGAGATGATCACGTCCCAGCACGTGCAGGAAAACGTCGCCCTCGCGCGCGCCAAGGCCTAGCTGGCGTTCACACTCTCTTGAAATTTTTTGGCGGTGCGCAACCGCTTTCACCCGCAGTCACTTAGCGCACCGCCCGCCGGCCACCAACCCTGTGCGCTTGGTTGGCCATGCGACCCTGAATCGTGGCCCGGCTTCGCCCTCTCGAGTCCCGCCGCGGACCACCGAAAATACTAAGTCTCTTGTAATCAACTACTCCCGGGTTCGTTTCGTCACCTTCAGTGAACCCAGGTCAAACCGCCCCAGGTGAATCGCCTTCACCGTCGGCGGCACATTGTTCGTCGTATCCACCGGATACGGCGCTGACGTTCCGGTCGGAAAGCCGAAGACGTCGCCTGTCCGCCGGTCCACCACCACCTTGCCTTGCATCTGCGCGCCGCTCACCGGGTCGCGCAAAATCGTCGTCCCCGGCTCGATAAACAGCGGCCATTCGTTCGCCTGAGCGTTCACGCTCGGCGCCGCCACCAGCGGACTCAGAATCCGCATCGCCACTTCCAGCGCCACCAGCGCCAGCAACAACTTTCCGGCCCAACTTTTTACTGACATGGTTTCCTCACTCCACCACGCGCAAGTCAGGCCGGAATCGGCTCACTTACAGCCGCGGATCCACCGGCTCGCTCTCCAGCGCCAGCACGCCGAACACGCACTCATGCACCCGCCGCAGCGGTTCGCGCGCCACGAAACGCTCCAGCGCCTCGTGACCCAACGCGAACTCCCGCATCGCCAGCAACCGCTTACCCGCCACGCTGCGCCGCCGCAGCCGCGGCAACTGATCCACCGCCGTGTACTCCGGCCCATAGATGATCCGCAGATACTCGCGTCCGCGGCACTTCAGGGCCGGCTGCACCAATCCCTTCGGCCCTTTCGCCACGAAGTCCCAGGGCTTGATCACCATCCCCTCGCCGCCGCGCGAAGTGAGCTCTTCCCACCACGCGCACGCCTCAGCCACTGCGGCCGCATCGTTCAGGTCCACTTCGCGATACGGTGTCGCCCGCAGCAGCGCCGGATCGGCCTCCGCCAATCCGCGCAGCGTCTCCATGTGCCAACGGTGGGTCTTGTCGAAATGCACCGCGCCTTCGGACGCCAACAGGTGGAACGGCGCCAGTTTGTAGTCCTCCAGCGACTTCACCTCCCAGCAATAACGCCGATAAGCCTCGCGATAGGCGGTCACGTTCTCCAGTCGCTCGCCGTAGCCGGCGGCCAAGTGCGCGGCGGCCGGGCTCTGCTCCAGCAAACGCCGCGCCGCCGTCAGCGCCAACACTCCAGCCGCGCCCACCGGCGCATACTGCCGCTGCAGCAACTCGCGTGCCTTCGCCGACCACGGCATCAACTCGCAGTCGATCGCGAGCCAGGTCGTCGCCAGCGTCTCCCACCAGCCGGCCCGCGTCGCCGCCTCGCGCACGCGCTCCACCAGCGCCGCCTCTTCCTTCTCCTCTGGAAAGAAAGGCCGTCCCGTGCGCGTGTAGCAAACCCCGGCCCGTCCATCGAGCACGCCGAAGCGCTCGCGCGCGGCGTCCCCATCGCGGCACACGACCATCACCGCGCGCGAGCCCATGTGCTTTTCCTCGCACACCACGCGCTCCACGCCCGCCTTGCGGAAGTACTCGAAGCTCTCCGTCGGATACTCCAGATACTCCGCGCGCGACGACGTCTCGCTCGGCGACATCGTCGGCGGCAGATAGATCAGCCAATGCGGATCGATCGCAAAGCGGCTCATCACCTCAAGCGCCGCGATCGAGTTCTCCTCGCGAATCGTCAGGTGCCGCATCAGCCGCGTTTCCACCCCGCGCTTGCCCGTCACGTCCGCCAGATCCAGCACATCGTCCAGTTGCTGCTGGCTCGTCCGCCCGTCGCCGGCAGACTGCAGCGGCCGCACCGGCACCGCGTACTCGCGCGCCGCCTGCACCGCCACGAACTCGCGCTCCGGATACCGCAGCGCTGTCAGACTGCCACCGAACACGCAACCCGTGTCGATGTTCACCGTATTGTTCAACCACTGCACATCGGGCACCGGCGTATGTCCGTACACCACCATCGCCTGGCCGCGATACTCGGCCGCCCAGTTGTAGCGCACCGGCAGGCCGAACTCATCGGTCTCGCCGGTCGTCTCCCCGTACAGGCAGAACTCGCGCACCGCGCCGGACGCGCGTCCCTGCATCTCTTCGCGCAGCCCCGCATGGGCCACCACCAGCCGCCCTTCGTCCAGCACCGCGTGGCTCACCAGTCCATCGAGAAACGACGCCACGCGCCCGCGCTCGTCCGCCGGCAGCGCCTCCAACTCGGCAATCGATTGCGCCAATCCGTGCTTCACCTGCACGTTCTTTCCGCGCAGCCACCGCAACAGCTTCACATCGTGGTTCCCCGGCACGCACAGCGCCACCACGGCCTCGATCATGTTGCGCACGATCCGCACCACGTCCAGCACCGCCGGTCCGCGATCCACCAGATCGCCCAGGAAAACGGCCTTGCGGCCTTCCGGGTGCTGCCAACTCTCGGTGCCCCAAGGTTCCTCCTCCACCGGCAACACGCTTCTCTCCCAACCCAGCTTGCTCAGCAGCAGCCGCAGTTCGTCCGCACAGCCGTGCACGTCGCCAATTACATCGAACGGGCCCCGCTCGCTCCTCCGGTTCGTCCACAACGGCGTGCGCCGAATGGTGACTCCCGCCGTCTCGGTCAGGCGGTGCACGTGGCGGAACCCTTCGCGCTCCAGTCCGCGCAAGCCCCGCCGCAAGTCCGTCGCCTGCCGGCGGATCACCTGCGGCCCGAAGTCACGGTCCGGCCGCGCGCGGTTGCGCTCCTGGCACACGGACTCGGGCGTATCGATCACGATCGCCACCGGAAAACAGTGATACTTGCGCGCCGTCGCCACCAGCCGCTTGCGGTCTTCGGCGCGCACGTTCGTGGCATCCACCACCGTCAGCCTGCCCCATGCCAACCGCTTTTCGAGCAGGTAATAGAGCGCGTCGAAGGCATCGCGCGAAGCCTCCTGGCTGCTCTCGTCATCACTCACCAGGCCGCGGAAGAAGTCGGAAGAGAGAACCTCGGTCGGCAGGAAGTGTTCGCGCGCGAAGGTCGACTTCCCCGAACCCGACACGCCCACCAGGGCCACCAAAGCCAACTCCGGCAGTTCAATTGTTCTCATGCCGCCTCCTCCAGCGAAAACACCGCCATCTGCGACGGCGCGCCATGACGTTCATCCACCGGACCCACCGGCTCCATCTGCACCTGATAGCCGAAGCGTTCCGCGGTCCGGCTCGCCCACTCGGCGAACTGCGCGCGCGTCCACTCAAAGCGGTGGTCACCGTGCCGCAGCTTGCCTTCCGGCAAGTTCGGGAACAGCGCGTTGTACTCGCGGTTCGGCGTGGTCAGCACCACCCAGCGCGGACGCGCAAACTCGAACACCACGCGCTCGAGCGCCGCCAGCCGCGGCGTATCCAGGTGCTCGATCACCTCCACCAGCGCCGCCGCGTCATAACCCGTCAGCCGCGCATCGCGGTACAACAGCGAGCCCTGAACCACCTCCACGCGCGCTCGTTGCCGCGCGGGCATGGTGTCCAGACGCAGACGTTCGGCCGCGGTCTCGAGCGCACGGTGGCTCAAGTCCATCGCCAGGATCTTCTCGAAGCTGCGATCGGCCAGCAGCCGCCGCACCAGCTTCCCTTCTCCGCAGCCCAAGTCGACCACCGACTTCGCACCCAGCGCTTTCAGCCGCGCCGCCACCTGATGCAGGCGCAGCGTGTGCAGCGTCATCGGCCGTTCGAGTTCTTTCTCCACCTCCTCGGTGACCGGCTCACCTTCGGGCGCCAGACGCTCGAAGGCCTCCGCCACCAGCGACCGCCGCCGCTTTAAGTAGCCCTTGATAATCAGCTCGCGCTCAGGATGTTGCGCCAGCCAGCCCTCACCGTGCCGAAAGAGTTTATCCACCTCGTCCTGGGCGAGATAGTAATGCTTGTGCTCGTCCAATACCGGCAACAGCACATACAGGTGTGAGAGTAAGTCATGCGCTGTTATTTCTGCTTTCAGGGTCAGACGGTAGTAACTGCTCTCGCCCCACTCCGGAAATTGGGGGTCGAGCGCATAGCGCTCCGCTGTCACGCGGTAGCCCAAAGGCTCGAAGAGCCTGGTCAGGATTTCCGTGCCGCCGCGCGCCCGCACCACTTCCACCACTGCCGTCAGAGCCAGGGGCCGCTGCACCGGTTCCGGGCGGGTCGCGCAGTTGCCCGCTAGAGCCGTGCCAAAGACGCGGCCCAGCGCCACCGTCAGATAGGAGGAAGCGACATAGGGACAATCGTTCACGTACTCTTCCAGTCGCTGGGTGCCACGCACCAGGGCAACCGGATCGATCGCCACCAGCAGGCAGGCCGTGCAACGCTCCGGCGTGACCTCCGGATAAAACACGTGCGCCTGTCCGGCCGACAGAGTCACGGAATGTAAGTTCTGAGGATTCTTATGGAGTAAGTAACCGAAGTCCGCTGCGTCGGCGCCGGTGTTGGTCAACGTGATCAGCACGGTTGCACCTCCACGGTCGTCAAGTCTTCGGCGGCTGTCTCCGCAAAGCGCACGGGCAGAAATTCACGGATGACGTCCATGTTGGTCCGCGCATGCCGGTTCAGCTTCGCCGCGGTGAAGCTGCCGCCGCCGGCCAGGGCAAACGGCACCAGCAACTGATCGGTCAAATGTTCGCCCGCGATCGCGCGCGATTTCTGATACACGCGGATTTCGTCCACCGCGCGCGAAGCGACCTTCTCCGCGCTCACGCCGAGTTCACCAAACGTGGTCACCAGTTCCCGGCCGTGCGGCGAGCCCAGCTCGATCATCAGCACGTTGCCCGGGCCATTCGATTGCCGCGTCTCGATCACCTCACCGGTCTCCGCCGGCCAGCCCAGCAGGCGCAGGGCCCGTTCCACGTCCCGCTCCGCGATGTGCCGCGGCAGTTCCGCCACCACAGCCGTCACCTTCCGCTCTGTCGTCTCCGCACGCGGCCCCGTCTGCAGGGGACGCAGTTCGCCCGGCGTGACCTTGGCCACGAAGCGTCCCCCGCCGGCCGGGTAGAAGCCATAGCGCTCAAAGCGCAGCTCCACGTTCGCCCGCAGCCGGCTCACCCAGGGAAGGAAGATGCGCTCGAGGAACTCGTACGGCGGCGCCGCCGGGTTGTGCGTGCCGCCTTCGAGGGTTAGTTCGCTCGGCTCGCGCGCCTGCAGCAAGCCCGGCAGCACCGCCTGGAACACCAGACCTGCGCTGCCGGCCGTGCCCACCGCGAAGCGATACGTCCCCGGACGCACCGCGCCCGGCGAAAAGGTGAGTGTGGTGGAGCCGAGCGCGGCTCCTTCCACCGTGGCCGCGCCGATCTCGGCCGCCGCCAGCACGGCCGTCAGATGCTGCCGCATCAGGCCCGGCTTTTGGCGGCCGGCCCGAATCTGCTCGAGCCGGAACGGTTGCCCGGTCGCCAGCGACAAGCCCAGCGACGTGCGCAGAATCTGCCCGCCGCCTTCACCTTGCGAACCATCGAGACGAATCATCACCGTTACCCTTTCACGCAAACAACCTGGCGCAGCGTGTGGACGATCTCCACCAGATCGGTCTGCGCGGCCATCACCGCATCGATGGACTTATAGGCCGCCGGCGTTTCGTCGATGACCTCTTCGTCCTTGCGGCACTCAACGCCCTCGGTCATGCGGATGTGATCCGCCACCGAGAAGCGCCGCTTCGCCTCGTTGCGCGACATCGCTCGTCCCGCGCCGTGGCTACAGCTATGGAAGCTCTCCGCTTGGCCCTTGCCACGGACAATGTACGAGCGAGCGCCCATGCTGCCGGGGATGATGCCGTAGTCGCCTTCGCGAGCCCGCACCGCCCCCTTGCGAGTGATCAGCACGTTCTCGCCGTAGTGCGACTCCCGCGCCACGTAGTTGTGATGGCAGTTGATCGCTTTCACCTCGGCGCTGAACTCCGGTAGCAGGCCCGAGCCGCGCACGGCCGCGATGATCTGCTCCATCATCAGGTCGCGGTTGCGACGGGCGTAGTTCTGAGCCCACGTCACAGCTTCGAAGTAGTCGTTGAAGTGCTCGGTGTGCTCCGGAAAGTAAGCGAGGTCGATGTCCGGCAGGTTGATGTAGAACTTACGCATGTCGCGCCGGGCGAGTTCGATGAAGTAAGTCCCCATGCGGTTGTCGACGCCGCGCGAGCCGCTATGCAACATGAACCAGACGTGGTTTGCCTCGTCCAGGCAAACCTCGATGAAGTGGTTGCCGGTGCCCAGCGTCCCGAGATGGTTGGCGTGGTTGCCGCGGTCGAGCTTGGGATGCTTGGCCAGAATCCGGTCGTAGCCCTCTTTCAGTTCCGAGGCCCAGACGGTCTGGTTGCGCGAAGGGATCTCGCCCCAGGCGCCGCGGTCGCACTTACCGCCGTGGTTCGTCCGCCCGTGCGGCACGGCAGCCTCAATCGCCGAACGGATGCCGCCCAGGTGATCGGGCAGGTGCTCGGCGGAAAGGCTCGTCTGCACGGCCATCATCCCGCAGCCGATGTCGACCCCGACGGCCGCCGGAATGATGGCGCCCTTGGTGGGAATCACGCTGCCGACGGTGGCGCCGACACCCCAATGGACGTCCGGCATGGCGGCGATCCACTTGTAGATGAACGGCAGTTGGGCGGCGTTCAACAACTGCTGACGGGCGACCTCCTCCACCGGGACGCCTTGCGTCCAGGCTTTGACAGGCACTCCGCCTTCACCGGTGATGAGGTTGTACTGCGACATGAAATCTCCTTCTACGATACGGCTGGCGGCGGGAGCCGCCGGATGCGGCTCCCGCACTGCCGATTGGCAGTCGGCTAGGAGATTGCAGGCCGGATGCCATTTCATTTATCCTTTATTATCAATGAGTTAAGAAGAAGGCGACCCCGATTAATTAGATTTTTAGATTGTGACTTAGAATATAAGATATGAAAACGGTAGTGATTGGTTTACTGGGAACCAATCTCGATGTCGGCCGCAAAGCGGAGCGCTGGCAATCGTGGAGGCCGACGGTGGCCTTGTGCCGTCAGCCGGATCTGGTGGTGCATCGGCTGGAACTGTTGCACGGGTCACGCGAAACCAAGGCGGCGGAGTTGCTGCGAAGCGATATCGAGTCCGTATCGCCGGAGACCGAGGTGCGGCTGCATACGATCGACTTCGGCGATCCGTGGGACTTCGAGACCGTTTATGACAAGCTGTTCGCGTTCGCCAAGACGTACTCGTTCGACGAGAACGAGGACTACCTGATCCACATCACGACGGGCACCCACGTGGCGCAAATCTGCCTGTTCCTGTTGACGGAAACGCGCTGGCTGCCGGGTCGGCTGATCCAGGGCGCGCCGGACCGGAAGGCGGGCGGGCCCGGGCAGGTGCGAATCATCGATCTGGACCTTTCGCGCTATGACGGCATTGCGTCGCGGTTTCAACAGGAGCAGCGGGAAGCGACGTCATTTTTGAAGTCGGGGATTGAAACAAGGAGTGTGGCGTTCAACCAGTTGATTGAGCGGATTGAGCAGGTGGCGATGGCGACGCGGGATCCGCTGTTGCTGATGGGTCCGACGGGCGCGGGCAAGTCGCGCTTGGCGAAACGGATCTACGAACTGAAGAAACTGCGCCACACGGTGAAGGGGCCCCTGGTGAGCGTGAACTGCGCCACGCTGCGCGGCGATGGGGCGATGTCGACGCTGTTCGGGCACAAGAAGGGCGCCTTCACCGGAGCGTTGGTGGACCGGCCGGGCCTGCTGCGCAGCGCGGACGGGGGCCTGCTGTTTCTGGATGAGATTGGCGAGTTGGGCCTGGACGAGCAGGCAATGTTGTTGCGCGCGGTGGAGGACAAGACTTTTCTTCCTTTGGGGTCCGACCGGGAGGTGCAGAGCGACTTTCAACTAATTGCGGGGACGAACCGCGACTTGGCGGTGGCGGTGCGCGAGGGACGCTTCCGGGAAGATCTGCTGGCGCGGATCAATCTTTGGACCTTCACGCTGCCGGGCTTGCGGGCGCGTCCGGAGGACATCGAGCCCAATCTGCAGTTCGAACTGGAGGAGTATGCACGGCGCACGGATCGTCAGGTGACGTTCAGCAAAGAGGCGCGGCGAAGGTTTCTCGCTTTCGCCCAGTCGCCGGCGGCGCGCTGGACCGGGAACTTTCGTGATCTGAATGCGGCGGTGGCGCGGATGGCGACCCTTTCGGACGGAGGGCGAATTTCGGAGGCGGTGGTGGAGGAGGAGATCGCGCGACTGGCGGAAGCGTGGCGGACCGAGCCGGAGAGCCGGCTGGAGGGCGTGGTGGACGCGGCAACGCTGGCGGAGATGGATCTGTTCGATCGCTTGCAACTGGGGCCGGTGCTTGAGGTGTGCGCGGAAAGCCGGTCCTTGTCGGAAGCGGGGCGGCGGTTGTTCGGAGCGTCGCGAGCGCGCAAAGCGACGGCGAATGACGCGGACCGGCTGCGGAAGTATTTGGCGCGGTTTGGCCTGGAGTGGCCGGGGAGAGCAATGGTATGATCCGGGCAGAGTGCGAGGTTTTCTGGCGTTTTTTCTGCTGCTGGCGAGTCCCCCGGCGGGCTTCGTGGAGGCAACGGCCCGCAGCGGGATCGGCTTTCGTTTTACCGCCAGCAAGACTGCGTCGAAGTATCTAATCGAGGCGATGGGCGGGGGCGTCGCGCTATTCGATGCGGATGGCGACGGCCGGCTCGATCTTTTCCTGGTGAACGGGGCGGCGCTGCGTGACGGCATGACGGCGACATCGGTGGCAGACAAGAGCGAGCCGCGTTATTGGAATCGTCTCTATCGCAACGAAGGCGACGGCCGGTTTCGGGACATCACGGAGAAGGCGGGCGTGCGCGGGGCGGGTTACGGGCAAGGCGTGGCGGTGGGCGACTGCGACAACGATGGACGCCCGGATCTGTTTGTCACGAGTTGGGGGGCGAATCAGCTTTACCGGAATGGGGGAGAGGGACAGTTTGAGGAGATAACGGAGGCGGCGGGAGTGCGCGGCAGCGGCTGGTCCACGAGCGCGGGTTTTGTGGATTACGACCGGGACGGCCAGTTGGACTTATTCGTGGCGCGGTATCTGGATTGGGACTTCGGCAAGAACAAGCCCTGCGGCGGCGAAGGGAAGTTACAGGCTTATTGTCATCCAAACGAATATGCACCGGTGAGCCATTTACTGTACCGGAACAAGGGCGGATGCCGGTTCGAAGACGTGACGGCGAAGGCCGGTATCGCGAAGGCTCCGGGCAAGGGCCTGGGCGTGGCGTTCGATGATTTCGACCAGGATGGCTGGCCGGATATTCTGGTGGCCAACGATAGTTTTCCGCAGCAGTTGTTTCGGAACCGCGGCAATGGGACGTTTGAAGAAGCGGCGCTGAATGCGGGCTTGGCCTATGACGATGACGGCAAGGTGTTCGCGGGGATGGGCATTACGGTGGCCGATTACGATCACGATGGGTGGCCGGACGTGTTTGTGAATGCGCTGGCCAATCAGGGGTACGCGCTATTCCGCAATGTGAGAGGGTTGTTCGAGTATGTTTCGCCGGAGAGCGGGCTGGCGAAGGTGAGTAAGTTGCACTCGGGTTGGGGCGCACGCTTCGTCGATTTCGATAATGACGGGTGGAAAGACTTACTTGTGGCACAGGGTCATGTGATGGATAACATCGAACTGACGCAGCCGGGCTTGCAGTATCTCGAGAAGCCACTGCTGGCGCGAAACGTAGGCGGTAAGTTCGTCGACGTTTCAGCCACCGCGGGCGCGCCGCTGGCGACGGCGATGTCCGGGCGGGGGGCGGCGTTTGGAGATTGGAATAACGACGGAGCGGTGGACGTGGTGATCGCGACCAACGAAGGCGCGCCGCGCCTGCTGCAGGGGATACCACAAGGAAATTGGCTGATGGTGCAGACGGTGGGGAGCAAGAGCAATCGCGATGGGCAGGGCGCGGCAGTGCGAATTGTGACCGCGCAGGGCCGCCGACAGTTCGCCACGGTGACGACTTCCGGGAGTTACTTATCGGCTCATGATCCGCGCGCGCATTTTGGGTTGGGGACGGAGAAAGAGGTGAGTTTGGTAGAAGTGCGTTGGCCGAGCGGCCAGGTGCAGAGTTGGAAAAAGGTGCCGGCGAACCAGGTGCTGATAGCGAGGGAGATGCCGTGATTCTGTGGCTGCTGTTGCTGGCGCAGGATCCGCGCGCCGCGTTCGACCGGGGGGATTATCCGACCGCCATTCGCCTGTTCGAAGCGGCGAATCAGAAGAAGCCGGAATGCACGAACGCGCTGTACATCGGGCTGGCGCGCTATCGGTTGAAGCAGGTGAACGAAGCGTTGATTGCGTTTCGGACGGCCGTGCAGTGCGATCCGAAGCTAGGGGCGGCGCACCTGGCGCTGGGAGACGCCTATGCGGCGCGCGGGAACGATAGTGAGGCGCTGGCAGCTTACTTACAGGTTCTAAAGTTACAACCGAAGGAGCCGGGGGCGCTGCGGGCGGCGGCGACGTTGTATCTGAAAAGCGGGTTGCATCGGGATGCTCAGCCGTTGCTCGAGAGTTTGGTGACGCTGGCGCCGAAGTCGCCGGACGCGCGGGCGGATCTGGGCGCGGTGTATGCGGCGAGCGGTAACAAGGCGGGAGCCGAGGAGCAGTTCCGGCAGGCGCTCGCGGTGGACGCGAACTACTATCCGGCGCTGACGGGCCTGGGCAACTTACTGGCGCGCGCGGGCGAAAGCGAGCAGGCGGTGCCGTTGTTGCGGCGCGCGGTGGCGGCGCGGCCGCGAGGTTTTGAAGGGCATTTTCTTCTCGGATCCGCGTTGAACCGGGCCGATCAGTTTGAGGAGGCGCGGCGGGAGTTAGAGCTGGCAGTGACTTACGGCGGCGGGACGGAACCGCAGGTGTACTATCAGTTGGCGCGAGCGTTGGGGGGATTGGGCAAGGCAGCGGAGAGGCGGCAGGCGTTGGCAAAGTTCTCCGAGCTGACGAAGAAGGAGAAAGAAGATAGCGAGTTACAGCGGCAGGCGGCGCGGCTGGTGGATGAAGCGCGCGGCTTGCTGCAGAGTGGCGATGTGGCGGGGGCGGCGCAGAAGCTCGAGCTGGCGCGCGAGGCGCGGCCGGGGGACGCGACGCTGCTGTTTCGTCTGGCGGGCTTGAACTTCGACTTAGGCCGGCTGGATGTCGCGCGAGAGTATGTGCAGGCAGCGATCAGCATTAGCCCAACGACCTGGTTGTATCATTTTCTGCTGGGGTTGGTGGAGCAGAGCGCGAGCCGCTTCGCCGATGCGCGCACGAGCCTGGAGATGGCGGCGCAACTGAATCCGAACGAGGCGCCGGTGTGGAATGCGCTCGGCGAGGTGCTGGTGGCGCAGGGGAACCGGGCGGCGGCGATTACACCATTCGAACGAGCGGTGACGCTGGCGCCGACCGAGAGCCGGTTTCGGGAGAACTTAGCGCGCGCTAAGCAATGATCTCGTTGATGGGGCCGTGACCCTCTTCCACTAAGTGGAACAAGCGGCCGAGGGCGCGGTGCTGCATCTTTTTGTGATCAAGCCCGAGTTGCTTGAGGATGGTGGCATGCAGGTCGCTGTAATAGTGCGGGTGCTCCACGGCCTTGTAACCGAACTCGTCGGTAGCGCCGTGGACAGTGCCACCCTTGATGCCGCCGCCGGCGAACCAGGACGAGTAACCTTTGGGGTTGTGATCGCGGCCGGTGGTGTTCTGCGACCAGGGGCTGCGGCCGAACTCGCTGGTGAAGACGACGAGCGTGCGATTGAGCATGCCGCGTTGCTTGAGGTCGGTGAGCAGGCCGGCGATGGGCTTATCGACGGCGCGGCAAAGCGGGGCGTGGGTCTTCATGTCGCCATGGGCGTCCCAACTGCCGTTACCGCCGCCGGCGTGGCAGAGCTGAACGAAGCGGACGCCATTTTCAACCAGACGGCGCGCCATGAGTAACTGCTTGCCGAACTCGTCAGTAGCCTTATCGCCAATGCCGTAGAGGTCCTGGACGTGCTGGGGCTCCTTGGTGAGGTCGACGACCTGGGGGGCGCTGAGTTGCATGCGGCCGGCGAGTTCGTAGGACTCGATGCGGGCGGCGATGTCGGTATTGAGTTCGTGATGGTCACGGAACTCGCGGTTCAAGCGGATGAGGGTTTCCATCTGCTTATCGCGCTCGGCGGCATTGCTGCTCTTGGGCGGATAGAGGTTGGGGATGGGCGTGGCGCCGGCCTGGAAGGGCGTGGCAGCGTAAGTGGCGCCTAAGTAACCCCCGGTGAGTTGAACGGGCGACGAGGGACGGCCGATGTTGACGTAAGTGGGTAAGTTCTTATTACCGGAACCCAGGGCATAAGAGACCCAGCCACCGAAGGACGGGTTATCGAAGGCGCGGCCGCGATGGCCGGTTTGGGTTTCGATGACGGCGGGGAAATGATTGCCTTCCTGGCACCACATGGAGCGGACGACGGCGATGTCGTCAATGACGCCGCCCACGTGGGGGAACCAATCAGAGACCGGGATGCCGGACTGGCCGTAATTCTTGAAGGTACGCAGGCAGGGGATCACCGGACGCTTCATCTCAGCCACGTTGTCGCCGAAGCCGATGGCATCGATTAACTGGCCGGCATACTTATTGCCTTTGGGATCGAAGGTATCGATGTGGCTGACGCCGCCGCACATAAACAAGAAGATGACCGCGTCGGCCTTCTTATCTTTTTCGGGGAGGCGGGCATCGAGCTTACCGTCTTCGGCCCAAAGGGCGCCGACAGCGCCGCCGAGCAAGGCTCCGGCGGTTTGATGAAACAGATGACGGCGGGAGATCTTTCCGCAAGGATAGAGGTTCATGGCGCTATTGCACGTAAATGAATTCGTCTAAGTTCAACAGGAGCCACGCGAAGTTCTTGAGGCGCGCGGCGTCGTTGGCGAGGTAGCTGAGGGCCTGGTCTTTCTCGGAGGGAGAAGGCGGACGGCTGAGGGCGATGCGATAGCCGAGGTCGACGGCGGCGGTGAGGTCGCCTTTCGCCTCTTTCGTCAGGCGGTCCGCAAACTGAGTGGTGGCCTTGTCAATTTCGGGGCTGTTCATCATGAACAGGCCCTGGGGCGCGGTGACGGTTTGGGTGCGGATGGGGCACGGAGCGCGGCCGTCATCGACGTCAAAGGCCTGAAGGAAATTGGGGACGATGTCGCGGCTGGTGGAGAAGCCGCGGATCATGTAGGCGCCGCGGCGGTTGGTTTTGGTCTCGGTGAGGGCCATACCGCGGTTGCCAGCACCGCCGCGCGGGGCGCGGGTTTCAATGTCAAAGGAGGGTCCGCCGAGGGTGGTGTCGAGGTTGTTCGCGGCGCTCAGGATCGAGTCCCAGACGGGTTCGGCTTCGAGGCGCTGGAGACGGAAGCTCCAGAGGAAGCGATTGGACGGGTCGGCGATGAGGTTCTTCTTCATCAGTTCCTTGTCGCCGTAGGTTGCCAGGCGGTAAGCACGCGAGGTCATCATCAGCTTGTGCATCTGCTTCATGCTGTAGCCGCGCGAGATGAACTCGGAGGCGAGCCAATCCAGCAGAGGCTGGTTGCCGGGGCGGCCGCCCATGACGCCGTAGTCGCTGGGCGATTTGTGGAGGCCTTCGCCGAAGTGCCACTGCCAAAGACGATTGACGGCGACGCGGGCGAAGAGCGGGTTCTCTTTGGCGGTGAGCCAATCGGAGAAGGCTTCGACGCGGCCTTCGCGGAAGTCGGGGTCGCCGGTGAAGAAGGGCCAACCGGGCTGGACGGGGTGATTCTTTTCGGGGCGTTCGGGGTCGCCGCTGGTGAGGATGTAGCTGGGTTCGCGCTCCAGGCCGCGATCGACTTCGACGGTCCAGAAGGCGGGGAGGTCTTTGACGAGCTGGCGGCGGACGGGTCCGGTGACCTGGTTGAGCTTGGCGCGGAGTTCTTTGTAGACCTTCGCGTCGGCGGGCGTCATGACCTCTTCGATCTTGTCGTTATCGATGCGGAGGACGGGGAAATAGTCGTCGGCGATTTTCTGTTCGGCGGGCGTGCGCTCGCGTTCTTTTTTCCGGATGATGACCTGAACGTCGGCGGGCAGCATGGCGACTCGGTCGGCGTAGAGCTTCTCGCGGTAGGGCGCGACGAGGGCGTTGATGGGCGCTTCGGCGGCGAGGCGCTGCTTATCGTAGGCCTCAAGCTGCTGGCCATAGACGATCAATTCGGCGGGCGTGGCGAGGGTTTGTTTTTTGATGACGAGCGGATCGAAGAGGGCCTTCATGGCGTAGAAGTCCTGCTGCTTGATCGGGTCGTACATGTGGTCGTGGCACTTGGCGCAGCCGACGGTCATGCCCATGAAGGCGGTGGAGACGGTTTCGACGGCAGCGATCTGGAGTTCGCCGAGTTCTTTGGAGTCACGATTGACGGCGCCGCGAGCGAGGAAGCCTAAGGCGAAGAGGTCGTCGGGGCGGCGCTCGAGCGGGGTGCGGCGGCCGACGGCTTGCATGGTGGTGCGTTCGGTGGTGCGGTAGCCGGTGAGCTGGGCGCGGACGAACTGGTCATAGGGAACGTCGGTGTTGACGGCGTTGATGACCCAGTCGCGCCAATAGTGGATGCCGGGGGCGGCGTACATGCGCTCTTCCTGGTCGGCGTAACGGAGCACGTCGAGCCAATGGCGGCCGTAGCGGACGCCGTGCTGGGGGCTGGCGAGGAGCTTGTCGATCAGCTTTTCGTAGGCGTCGGGCGACGGGTCGTTGAGGTAGGCGTCCTGCTCGGCGGGCGTGGGCGGGATGCCGATGAGGTCGAGGTAGACGCGGCGAAGGAGCGTGCGCTGGTCGGCGAGGCCGAGGGGCTGTAAGTTCTTGGTTTTATACATCGCATCGACGAATGCGTCGATGGGGTTGGTGCCTTCGGGGGCGGCGGGAACCGCCGGCTGGCTGAGCGGCTGGAGCGACCAGAGACGAGGCTTCCGGGCCGGAGGCGTGGGGAGCTTGGTGGCGGGTTTGGGGGCCGGTTTCGTGGTCGCAGCCGAGGGTTTGGCGGCAGAAGGCTTCGCAGCCGGCTTGGCCGGCGGGTCAGCGGCAAAAGTCAGAGACGTCAGCGCGAGGGCCAACAGGCCGGAATACGGCAAGCGCATGTGGGAGTTCACTCTCTATTCATGATGCCTAAAACCGGCCGAAGATTACAGGGGCTTCAGACGGGGTAGTTCTAGTTGATGACGGCGGCGGCGACCATCTCGAGGATGCGGCGGACGCCGTCGTCGGTGCCGATGGGGCCGTCCGAGAACTGGCTGCGGGCGGCGGGCTTCCAATTGTCGCGGGAGCCATCGTACGGGTAGTCCTGCTTGAGGCCAGTACGATTCGGGTTGTACTGGCTGTCGTCGCCGGCCATTTTGTAGATGACGAGGTCGAGCGAAGGGACGACGATGATGCCGTGGCCACCGCCACCGGACTTGAAATAAGCGTCCTTGGGGGCGCCGGCGACGTGGCCGTCAGCGTTGTTCTCAAACATGAGGCTCATGGGGGCGTGCTGGTTCCACTTGGTGGGCTTGCCGCAGAGCTCGACGTAATCGGCCGGGACGACCTGCTGCTGGCCCCAGCGGCCTTTCTTCAAGAGCAGATAGCCGAAGCGGAGATGGTCGGTGGCGTGGAGGGCGATGTCGCCACCGCCGGGGGTGTGGGGCAGTTCGGAGTCGCCACGACGGCGGGCCCAGGCCCATTCGCCCCAGCCAAGCGGCTTGCCGACTTTCTCCTGGAGGTAGTCGTGGAGTTCCATGCCAGTCAGATGGCGGAGAACGATGGAGGCGACGTGCGGCGAGGACGAGGCGTAGGAGTAGCCGCCGCCGGGCTTGGTCCAGAGCGGCGTGCGGATAGCCTGCAGGTCCTGGCCGAGGGGCTGGGCGGGGCGCGGGACCGGAGCGAGCTTGACGGCGGGAACGCCGTTGACGAAGCCGGGGTTTGAGCCCTCGCCGTGGAAGCCCGAGGACATCGAGAGCAACTGGCCGAGGGTGATGTCGGCTTTGGCGGGGTCGTCGAGGGGGAAGGCCTCGGGGAGGTACTTCTCGGTGAAGACTTTGGTTTCGAGGCCGTCGGGAATCTGCGCCTTCTTGTCGGCGAGCATGATGCCGGAGGCAATGCTGACATACGCTTTGCCGACGGAGGCGGACGCCGGGTTGGCGAGGCGATGGCCGCGGCCGTAGTAGCGTTCGTAGACGAGGTAGCCGTGGCGGGCGACGAGCAGTCCGCCGTGCTGCGAGCTACGGGAGGCGTACTCGAAAGCCTGATCGAGCTTCGTCAGGTCCATGCCGGCGGTTTTGCGGATGGCGGCGGCGTCTTTCAGAGTTCGCCAGCCACCCGCGGAATCGGGCTTGGGGTAGTAATCCTCCCCGAACAGTACGGTGCTCAGTAAGCCGAAGAAGAGTAAGTAACGCAATTTAGAAGCTGATCCTCAAACTGAACTGCAGGTTACGCGGCAGGTTCGACTGCGGGCTGGAGAACGTGCCGAAGTTGCTGGCCGTGATGGAGGTGTTCAAGCCGCCGAGCAAGTGCCGGTTGGCGACGTTGAAGGCCGAGGCGCGGAACTCGATGTTGTTCTTCTCGCTCTTGCCGAAGTGGATGTTCTTGCTGGCCGCCACGTCCTCGCTGAGCTGGTTGGGCTGGTAGAGGTGCGGGATGACGGCGGGCACATTGCCGTAGGTGAAGTTCGCAGGCTGTACAAAGGCGGCGCGATTCAGGTACGGGCTGTTGGGGTTGGTGGGATCCCAGTTGGGGTTGTAGAGCGACTGGCCGGGCACGTAGTTGCAGCGGGCCGAACCAGCGCCAGCCAGGGTCTGGCTGCAGCCGCCGACGGAGATCGGCGCACCGCTCTGATAGCGATGGACAGCCGAGACGCTCCAGTTGCCGAGGATGATGTTGGCCACCGGGTGCATGCCGGAGGCGAAAGGCTTGCCCTTGCCGAAGGGCAGCTCATAGACATAGGCGGCGGTGAAGACGTGGGGGCGGTTGGCCGAGCTGATTACCTTTTCGGTGAGCTGGTTGTAGATGTTCTGCCCGTTCTGGCTGACCAGCGTCTTCGAGTAAGTGTAAGAAGCCATCATCCAGAGGCCGACGGAGTAACGCTTGGTGAAGCTGGTCTCCCAACCGTTGTACGTGCTGTGGCCGCTCTGCGAGGCTACCGAACCAAAGCCGGTGTACTGCGGGAACGGACGGAGCGCCTGCTGAAGTTGCAGGTTGGTCGGGAAGGTGGGATAGGGGAGTTTGAAGCCCGCGGCGATGACGGCGGGGTTCTGGAGCGCTGAGGCCACCGTGGAGGTGAGGGCGGTGCCGTAGATGCCGAAGTACTTGGGATCGAGCTGATTGAAGTCGAGGCCGCTCTGGTAGATCTTGATGCCGTAGTTGGCATGGAAGCTCGAGCGCAGGACCGAGGAAGGCGTGAAGCTGTGCTCGATGGTGAAGTTGTAGTCGGTGTAGTAGCCGGGCTTGCCGGACTCACCGAGCTTGTAGGTGACGCTGCCGTTGACGCCTAAGCCGGGGTTGATCTGCGGCGGACGCTGGCCGTCGACAAAGGCCTTGTAGTCGTTGATGCCGCCGCGGTGGGTGAAAGCGATACCGTTGGAGAGATTGTTGGCGATGGAGCCATAGCCTCCGCCGAAGCCCTGGATGCCGTTGTCGGCGTTGCCATCTTCACGAATGATGTCGTACATGATGGCGCCACCACCGCGGATCACGGTCTTTTGCGCCAACTGATAGGCGAAGCCCAGACGGGGGCCGAAGGCATTCTTGCGGTTGGCGAGGAGGATGGGACGATCCTTGGTGGCAAATTCGAGCGCGCCGAGGATGCCGCCGGCCGAGGGGTTCGGGATGGTGGGGTTGAAGTTGCTGTTCTGCAGGTTGGCTTCGCGGCGCGGGAGGCTGAAGTCGTAGCGGAGGCCGAGGTTCAGGGTGAGCTTGTTGTTCACCTTCCAGTCGTCCTGTACGTAGCCGGCCCAATACTTGTAGCGGTAATCGATGTCGGCACCGAAGTTGAAGGAGCCGCTGGAGGGCAGGCCGAGGAGGAACGAGGCGAAGGCAATGCCGTTCTGTCCACTGACGTTGGGGTTGCCGGTGCCGGCGGCGGAGTAGCTGAGCGAGCCGGCGCAGTTGTTGCAGTCGATGCGGCGGTAGCTGATGTCCATGTAGGTGCCGCCAAACTTGAGGTTGTGCTTACCCTTCACCCAGGAGAGCTGGTTGTTGAGGTTGATGGTGCGGCCGGGCGAGGAAGTGTTGACGCTGCCGCCGTAGTTGCCGAACTCGGTGTTGTACTTGGTGTAATTGGGAGCCTTTTCGGCGCCGGAGCCCATCAGGCCGGGGAGCAAGGTAGCCGTGCGGAAGGCATCGGTGAGACCGAGGTTCGGGCCTTCACCGAGCTTGCGCTGATTGATGCCGAAAGTGAAGTGGTTGAGGATGTTGGGCGCGATGGTGTAATCGGCGTTGAAGCGCCAGTAGCGGATGTGGCCGAATTCCTGGAAGGCTTCGGCGAGAGGACCGGGGATGGGCCCGACGAGCGGATAGCTATCGAAGTACTGCCGACTGAACATGCCGCTGACGTGGAACTTGTCGCTAATGTTGTGGTCGCCCTTGAAGGAGTAGACGCCCTGCCAGGCCCCGGGGGTGCGGCCGCCGTTGTTGCGGGCGCGGGTGTTATTGAAAACGACGTCGGGCTGATCGGGAGCGGGAAGCTCGGCGAGAATCGTCTTGGAGATGGAGTTGATGCGTTCCGGGCAGATGACGTTGAGCACGCCGTTGCACTGCATCTGGGGGCGATTGGCGGCGTTGGCAATGATGTTGCCGTTCGCGTCAAAGGGATCGTAGAGCGGAACCATCTGGCCGGCGGCGTTCGTGTAGCTTCTTGGCGCGCGAGCGTTCGCCGGCGATGAAGAAGAAGGTCTTGTTGCGGCCGTCGTAGATCTTGGGGATAAAGACCGGGCCGCCGATGTTGGCGGCTTCGACGTGCTGGCGCTGAACGGATTCGCCACGCGAACCCCAGAAGAAGCCCTTGGCGTTCAATTTTTCGTGACGGAGCTGAGCGAGGAAGGAGCCATGGAGCTGGTTGGTGCCGGACTTGGTGGTGAAGTTGACGACGCCATTGGAGGCGCGGCCGAACTCGGCGGAGTAGGCCGAAGTCTGGACTTTAAACTCTTCGACGGCTTCGGCGCTGACGACGCGCATCTGCGGGTCATTGCGGCGTTCGCTCATCGACTCGCCGCCATCGACGAGGAGGCTGGCGCCGTTGGCCTGGCCGCCGGCGATGCGGGGCGCGCCGCCGGTGGTGTCCGGGTCGCTCTGGAGGTTCATCACGACGCCGGGGGCGAGGCTGGTGAAGGCCATGTTGCTGCGCAGGCCGCCATTGATGAAGAGCGGCAACTGCTGAATGGCTTTGTTTTCGACGACGGTACCGAGGTCGCTTTTGTCGGTTTGGAGGAGCGGGGCCGAGGAAGAGACCTGCACGGTTTCCTGGACGGCACCGAGTTGCATGCGGATGTCGAGACGCGAAGTGGTGTTGACCTGGACGACGACGTCGTTCGCTTCCGCGCGGCGGAAGCCGTCCTTTTCGGCGACGACGCTATAGCGGCCGGGGACCAAGGCGAGGAAGGTGTAGGTGCCTTCGGCGCTGGTATCGACGGTTTGCTTGTAGCCGGTAGCCGGGTTGGTGAGGCTCACCTTGGCGCCGGGGACGATGGCGCCGGAATTGTCCTGAACAGAGCCAGTGATGGTGCCGCGGTCCTGCGCGAAGAGCAGGGTGGCAAAAAAAATCGCGGTCAAGGCGCGGAGCGGGAGTCTCACGGGGTCTCTCCTGAAGGAAAAAGTCTCCGGTTAGTATATTTCAATTAATCTGTTTCAGCTATGGCGTCACCAAGATAAACCGCATAAAGGCAAGGGGATTTCGCATGGTGAAACAAAGTGGGGCGAAACTACGCCAGAATGCTGCGGACGAGTTCGCCGTGGACGTCGGTAAGGCGCATGTCGCGGCCGCCGTAGCGGAAGGTGAGTTGCTTGTGGTCGAAGCCCAGGAGATGGAGGAGGGTGGCGTGGAGGTCGTGGACGTGGACTTTGTTTTCGGTGGCGAAGTAGCCGTAATCGTCGGTGGCGCCGTAGACGGTGCCGCCTTTGACGCCGCCGCCGGCGAGCCACATGGTGTAGCCGAAGGGGTTGTGATCGCGGCCGGCAGTCTTCAGGTCCATGGAGCCTTGGGACATGGGGGTGCGGCCGAATTCCCCGCCCCAGAGGACGAGGGTTTGGTCGAGGAGGCCGCGGGCTTTGAGGTCTTTGAGGAGAGCGGCGATGGGCCGGTCGACGGCTTGGGAGTTGTCGGCGTGGCCGCGCAGGAGTCCGCCGTGCTGGTCCCAGCGGTCGTGACCCTTCAGGCGGGGGTTGATGCACTGGACGAAGCGGACGCCGCGTTCGACCAGGCGGCGGGCCAGCAGGCATTGGCGGCCGTAGTCGGCGGTAGCGGGGTCGTTTAAGCCGTAGAGTTCGCGGGTAGCGGCTGATTCGCCGGCGAGGTCCGCGAGTTCGGGGACGGCGCTTTGCATGCGGTAGGCCATCTCGTAGCTGGCGAGCATGGCATCAATTTCGGAGGTGGAGCCAAGCTTGGCGACGACGCCCTGGCTGAGGCGCTTGCTGAGGGCGAGCTTGGCTTCCTGAACGCCAGAGGTCGTTTCGCGCGGGCGGACGTTCGCAACGGGGGTATCGCCGCGGCGGAGCATGGTGGCTTGGAAGGCGGCGGGCAGGAAGCCGCTGCCGAAGTTGTCCATGCCGCCGGCGGGAATCAGTCCGCCTTCCATGACGACGAAGGATGGCAGGTTGTCGGCTTCGGCGCCCAGACCATAGGTGATCCAACTGCCCATGCTGGGGCGGCCCTGGACACCGAAGCCAGTGTGGAGCATGTAGTTGGCGGCGGTGTGTTCGG
Source organism: Bryobacteraceae bacterium (assembly GCA_044226365.1). GTDB lineage: Bacteria > Acidobacteriota > Terriglobia > Bryobacterales > Bryobacteraceae > JALHNI01. Next base: position 36,495 of record JBGAHE010000012.1, on the reverse strand, counting down.
AATGGTCCGAGACCATGGAACGGACAATGGCGAGGTCGTCGGCGCAGGTGGCGACATGGGGGAACAGGTCGCTAACCCAGGTGCCGGACTGTCCGTATTGCTTGAACTCCCAAGGCGAGCCGAGGATGTTGAAGTTGTTGTTGAACTGAGTTTTTGGCGGGGCGAACGGGAGGGGCTTACCGTGTTCGGCGCGGAGGCGCGGCTTGGGATCGAAGCTATCAATCTGGCTGGGTCCGCCATCCATGTAGAGGAAGATGACGGCTTTGGCTTTGGCCGGAAAGTGCGGCTGGCGGACATTGGCGGCGAGGGCCGAGAGGGCGAGGCCGCCGAAGCCGGCAGCGGAACGGGCGAGGAACTGGCGGCGGCTGGTCATCGGAGGAAGATGAACTCCGTCGTCTCGAAGAGGGCGTGCGCGTAGCTTTCGAGCGATTGGGTTTTGAGGAAGTCGAGGGCGGCGCTGATTTCGGAGGACGAGGGCGGCCGGGAGAAAGCTTCAAGATACATCTGCTGGACTTGCGCGCGCGGCTTGGCCTGCTGCGCGGCGATGCGCGCGGCCCAACGCTGGGCTTGCAGGTGCACGAGCTCATTGTTCATGACGAAGAGGGCCTGGGCGGGAACAACGGAACTGTTTCGCTTGCCGAGCGTGGAGATGGGCTGGGGGTAATCGAAGATGGTGAGCGAGTCCGGCAGGTAGTTGCGGCGGACGTTGATGTAGAGGCTGCGGCGGTTGTGGCTATCGATGGGGCCGGATTTGGGTTTGCCGCGGGGGTCGCCATCCATGAAGGGGCTGACGTAGACGGGGACACTGGGCCCGCCGAGGGTGAGGTCGAGCGAGCCGGCGACGGCGAGGAGGCTATCGCGGATGGCTTCGGCTTCAAGGCGTTGGACCGGGAAGCGGTGGAGGAGCTTGTTGGCAGGATCCTTCGCGAGGGCATCGGGCTGCTCGCCACTCGACATGCGGTAGGCGTGCGAGAGCAACATCAGGCGGTGCATGTGTTTCATGCTCCAGCCGGAGGCGCGAAATTCGTTGGCGAGCCAATCGAGCAGTTCGGGGTGGGTGGGCGGCTCGCCGGAGAGGCCGAAGTTATCGGGCGTGGCGACGATGCCGCGGCCGAAGTGATGCTGCCAGAGGCGGTTGACCATCACGCGGGCGAGGAACGGGTTGTTGTCGGCGGTGAGACGGTGGGCGAGTTCGAGGCGGCCACTTCCCTGCCCGATCTGAGGCTGGTCAAGACCGGCGATGACGGGCAGTAAGCGGCGCGGAGCCACGTCGCCGAGGTTCTTGTGGCTGCCGCGGACGTGGACGCGGGTGTCGCCGATGACGTCGTCGACGGGAGCGAGCGTGAGCATCGGCTCGGGACAGTCTTCGGTGGTTTGACCGCGGATGGGGTCCTGCTCGGGGTCGCGCTGGGGGGGCTGATGGTCGTCGCTGAAGACGACTTCGGCGAGGGTGACGTGACCGGCGGGGTCCTGGTCGGTGAGCGTGAGGTAAGCCGGATGATCGGCGTACATGACGATCTGGTAGCTGAGCCACTTGAAGTCCGAGGTGCCGGAGAGTTTGGGGCCGAGCGGGAACTCGTCGACGACGAGGCGGACGGAGCCGGTGCCGGCGAGACGGACGTGGACGTACTTCTTTTTGAGGGTGAAGATGTTCGAGAAGGCGACGCCTTGACGGGCGGGCGAAACGGCGCCGGAGGTGAGCCGGCCGTTGGCGAGAGAGAAGGCGGGACCGGCGACGGTCCACTTAAGGCCGCCGGCGTCGAAGCCAGCTTCGTTGCGAGGCGCGTCACCGTCGACGGCCCGTTGGCCACGGCGAACGGAGTGGAAGAAGCCGGCGAGCGAGTAGTAATCGGCGGTGGCGATCGGGTCGAACTTATGGTCGTGGCAGCGCGCGCAGGCAACGGTGAGGCCGAGGAAGGTTTTGCCGAAGACGTCGATTTGGCTATCGACGCGGTCGGCGATGGCTTCGGTGGAGTCGACGGGCGAGTTCTTGTTTTCGCCGAGCCAATAGAAGGCGGTGGCGAGGGGCGACTCCAGGTGGCGGCCGTCTCTGGAGCGGCGGGGCTGCGGGAGCAAGTCGCCGGCGAGATGCTCGCGGACGAACTGCGGATAAGGGAGGTCGTCGTTGAAGGCGCGCACGACATAGTCGCGGTAACGCCACATGTCGGGCTTGTCGTTGTCGAATTCGTGGCCGTCGGTTTCGGCGTAGCGGACAAGGTCGAGCCAGTGGCGCGCCCAGCGTTCGCCGTAGTGAGGTGAGGCGAGGAGGCGATCGACCACGCGTTCGTCGGCTTGGGGGGAACGATCGGCGAGGTAAGCGGCGAGGTCGGCGGGCGTGGGCGGGAGCCCGGTGACGTCGAAGGTGACGCGGCGGAGCCAGGTGGCACGGTCGGCCGGCGGGGCGGGCTTGAGGTTCTGGTCTTCGAGTTTACGGAGGACGAAACGGTCGATCGGCGAGGCACCCCAGGCGGTGTCGCGCACGGTGGGGACGGGTTTGACGTCGATGGGGCGGAAGCTCCAGAAACGTTTGGCGCGCGAGTAATCGATGGTGGCGGGGGCGGCGAACAGCACGCCCAGCACCGCGGCGATTAACAGGAAGGCTCGCACGTCCCATAGGGTATCAAGTTGCTACCCTCGAGAGTGATGCGCAACCTCTTTCTGGCTGCTCTCGCTTTTGTTCCGCTGGCCGGCGCGCAATATAAAACGCCGCCGCCAGAGATTTTGGACGTGTTGCACGCACGTCGCTTACCGACGGTCTCGCTCAGCCCCACGCGCACCCATATTGTGCTGATCGATTCCGTAGTGCATCCGAGTATTGCCGACCTGGCGCAGCCCATGCTGCGGCTGGCGGGTTATCGAATTGATCCGGCGTCGAATGGTCCACGGCTGACGACGTATGCGACGGCGCTAACGGTGAAGAGGCTGCCGGATGGCGCGGAGATGAAGGTGGTGCTACCGGCGGGAGTCCGCTTGAGCCCGCCCGTGTGGAGTGCGAATGGTCAGTCGCTGGCGGTGACCAACGCGACGCAGAATGGCACCGAGTTGTGGGTGATCGACACGGCGACGGCCAAGGCCAAGAAACTGAACGTGGCCGTGAATGCGGCGATGGGACCGGCGGTGGACTGGATGCCGGATCACCGGACGCTGCTGGTAAAGACGGTGCCGGCGAATCGGGGCGCGGCGCCGCGCGAGGTGGCGGCACCGGCGGGTCCGACGGTGCAGGAATCCGGCGGGAAGTCCGGGCCGGTGCGGACGAATCCGGATGCGCTGCATAACGCGCATGATGAGGCGTTGTTCGATTACTACGGCCGGGCGCAGTTGATGCTGGTGGATAGCGTTACCGGGGCGGCGACGCCGAGCGGAGCGCCGGACATGTTTCTGAATGTGACGCCCGCGCCCGATGGCCGCTTCTTTCTGGTGACGCGGCTGGCGCGGCCTTACAGTTATCTGCACGATGCGACGGAGTTCCCGCAGCAGATCGATGTGGTGACGCCGAAAGGCGTGGTGGTTTATACGGTGGCGAAGCTGCCGCTCGCCGATCGCGTGCCGATTGGGGGCGTGATCGCGGGTCCGCGGCAGGCGCGGTGGCATCCGGGTGAGCCGGGGACGCTGCTGTGGGTGCAGGCGCTCGATGGCGGCAACCCGAAGGAGAAGGTGCCGCATCGCGATCAGTTGATGATGTATCGTCCGCCCACGCGCATGGCGCCCGTGGAGGTGACCAAGACCGAGCAACGGCTGACGATGTTGCAGTTCTTCAAGACCGGGCGGCGGATGCTGGTGAGCGACTACGATCGCGACCGGCGGTGGCAGCGGACGTATCTGATCGGCGAGGGCGAGCCCAAGCTCCTGTTTAGCCGGAATGTGCAGGATCGCTATAAGGATCCCGGGACGCCGGTGACCAGCGGCGTGGACGGGACGATCGTGGAGGCGTCCGGGAGCGTGTTGCTGAACGGGCTGGGCGCCTCGCCGCAGGGTGACAAACCATTCCTCGACCGGTTCGATCTGGCGACGGCGAAGGCGGAGCGGTTGTTCGAAAGCGCGCCGGGCAAGTACGAAAGCGTGGTGGGGGCGCTGGATGATGCGGGGACGCGTTTGCTGGTCCGCAGCGAGAGTCCGACGGAGCCGCCGAATTACTTTTTGGTGGAGAAGGGGCAGCGCACGGCGGTGACGAAGTTCCCGGACCCGACGCCAAGCTTGCGCGGCATCACCAAGCAATTGGTGAAGTATCAGCGGCCGGATGGCGTGCCGCTTTCGTTCACGTTATATCTGCCGCCGGGTTATCAGGCGGGGACGCGGCTGCCGGCGGTGGTGTGGGCGTATCCGCGCGAGTTCAATGATCCGGAGACGGCGGGGCAGGTGTCGGGGTCGACGAACCGGTTCACGACGATCGGCGGGATGTCGCATCTGTTCTTCCTGCTGCGAGGATATGCGGTGCTGGATGACGCGGCGATGCCGGTGGTGGGAACGCCGGAGACGGTGAACAATACGTTCCTCGCGCAGATTGTGGCGTCGGCGAAAGCGGCGATCGACAAGGCGGCGGAGATGGGCGTGATCGACCCGGCGCGGGTGGGGGTGGGCGGGCACAGCTACGGCGCGTTTATGACGGCGAATCTGCTGGCGCATTCGGATCTTTTCCGCGCGGGCATTGCGCGCAGCGGCGCTTATAACCGGACGCTGACGCCGTTCGGCTTCCAGAGCGAACGGCGGACGTTGTGGGAGGCGCCGTCCGTCTATCTGGGGATGTCACCGTTCATGGCGGCGAACAAAATCAATGAGCCGATTCTGTTCACGCATGGCGAGGCGGACAACAACCAGGGGACGTTCCCGATTCAGAGCGAGCGCATGTACCAGGCAGTGCGGGGCAACGGCGGGACGGCGCGCCTGGTGTTGTTACCGCATGAGTCGCATGGGTACGCGGCGAAGGAGAGCATCGAGCACACGCTGTATGAAATGGTGGCGTGGTTCGACAAGTACGTGAAGGGAGCGTCGGCCGAGCCGACCTCCGAATAGCGGGGGATGGTGGGCGTTCAGGGATTCGAACCCCGGACCCTCTCGGTGTAAACGAGATGCTCTAACCGCTGAGCTAAACGCCCGCCTTCCCAGTTTACTATGCCAAGCCGCAGCGAATGAGTTACGATAGCGGCTTCGGATTCCCGAAGGAGAGACAACATATGAAAATTCAACTGATCGCGGTGGCGGCTTTGGCTTGTGCCTTGCCGGCCTTTTCGCAGGCTGATCCGAAGATGAGCTTCTTTATCACCAGCGTGGGCAGCGGCAACGGCGCCGACCTGGGTGGCTTGAAGGGCGCGGACGCTCATTGCCAGGCGCTGGCGAAAGCGGCCGGTTCGAAGAAAAAGAATTGGCACGCGTATCTGAGCCAGACGGCTGAAGGCGGCAAGAAGGCGATCAATGCGAAGGATCGCATCGGCAAGGGTCCGTGGTTCAACGCCAAGGGCGTGCAGATTGCGGCCGACATCGCCGACCTGCACTCGGAGAACGCCAAGACCGGCAAGCAGGGTTCGCTGACCGAGAAGGGTGAAGTGGTGAACGGCCGTGGCGACACGCCGAATCAGCACGACATTCTGACGGGTTCGCAGTTGGATGGCACGGCGACGCCGGGCACCGAAGATACAACGTGCAAGAACTGGACGAGCCATGGCGAGGGCAGCGCGCTGGTGGGTCATCATGACCGTCAGGGCGGCGGCAAGAATCCGACGTCCTGGAACTCGGCGCACCCGTCGAAGGGCTGCAGCCAGGCGAATCTGGTGGCCACGGGCGGCGCGGGCCGCTTCTACTGCTTCGCCACGAAGTAAGGTCGTTGTTTCGGGAAAGGCCTCCGCTGCGGCGGAGGCCTTTTCTATTTCAGATTGCCGGCGTGGAAGTCCAGCAGGGCGCGCGAGAGCAGGTACTCGAAGCGGGCGCGGGCCGAGAGAACTTCGGCGGAGGTGCGACTGAGTTGGGCTTGGCTCAACTCGACGATGGAGCCGAGGCCGAGGTCGTAGCGGGTTTGCGCGAGCTTAAGGGTGCGCTGGGCCTGGGTGAGGACTTTGTCGGTGAGGCTGAGGCGCTGAAAGGCGTTCTCGGCGTCGATGAAGGCGGCGCGAAGGTCGCGGGCGATGCGGAGTTCAAGGTCGCGGGTTTCCTGGTGGGCGGCCTGGGAGCGGAGGTCGGCTTCCTGACGGCGCGAGGAGAACAGGCGGCCATTCCAGACGGGGATGTTCAGGTTGACGCCGAGGGCGCCGTAGCGGGCCTGAAGGCGCTCATCGCGAGGGCCATAGTAACCAGCAACGCCGCGGGCGCTGAGGCTGGGGAGGGACTGACGGCGTTCGCTTTCGGCGAAGCTTTGGGCGGCTTGCTCCTGGGCGCGCAGCGAAGCGAGGTCGGGACGGGATTGCAGGGCTTGGGCGACGAGGGAGTCGGCGTTCTGGTCGAGCAAGGGGGGCGTAGGCTGGTCCTGGAGTTGGTACTCCTGGGGACCGGTTTCGCCCAGCGCGGCAGCGAGCAAGACCTGGGCGGACTTCCAGTCGTTGCGCGCACGGTCAAAGAGTAACTCGGCTTCGGCGAGATTCAACTCGGCGAAGCTGACATCAAGCGTGGAGCGAAGGTTGCTTTCGGCAAGGGCGGTGATCTGCTTGACGGTGAGACGGCGATCGGCGACGGTCTGCTGGTTGACTTGTAATTGGGACTGAGCCAGCAAGGCGCGGAAGTAAGCTTCGCGAACGCGGAGGATGATCTCGGCGCGGACGGCGGTGGCGGTTTCGCGTTCGGCGGTGGTGCGGTAACGGGCGGACTCCGTGAGCGAACGGGTGCGGCCGAAGTCGAAGAGATTCTGATTGATGTTGACGCCGCCGGCGCTGCGGGAAAAGAGGCTGCCGGGGTTGATGATGTTGAGCGGGCCGGTGCCGAGGCGGCTGCCGTGATCGGCGAGCGACCCGGTGACGTCGAAGGAAACCATCGGCGACGTCGCGGCTTTCACCTGCGTGATCGATTCCTGGGCGGCGTCCGCGCGAAGCTTGGCCGCCATCACGCGGGGATGGTTGCGCACAGCGAGAGCTTCGGCTTCGGCCAAGGTGAGGGGGCGCGGCGATTGCGCCGCGAGGGTAGTGGCGAGTAAGACGAGTAAGTATTTCATCTACTGAGCCGCCTTTCCGCGGTAAGCGACTAAGTAAGCGGCGGGGACGATGAAGAGAGTTAGAATCAGCGAGACCGTCATGCCCCCGATGATGGCGCGGGCAAGCGGCGCGTAGGCTTCCGAGCCCGTGCCTAAGGCCATGGCCATGGGGGTGAGGCCGATGATGGTGGCGAGCGAGGTCATCAGGATGGGGCGGAGACGGACGCGGCCGGCCATCGGCACGGCGTCTTCAATCGGGACGCCTTCTTCCCGGAGACGGCGCATGAACTCAACCAGCAAAATGCTGTTCGAAACGACGATGCCGACCATCATGATGACGCCCATCAGCGATTGGACGTTGATGGTGGTGTGGGTGAGGTAAAGCAAGAGCAGCGTGCCGGTAAGCCCCATCGGCACGGCGAGCAGAATGATGAGCGGGTCCAGGAAGGAGCGGAACTGCGCGACCAGCACCAGATAGAGCAGGACGACGGCGAGGATGAGTCCGATAGCGAAGCTCTTGAAGGAGGCACGCATGCCTTCGAGTGAACCGCGTAAGTCGATGCGGACGCCTTTGGGCAGTTCGACGGTTTTGAGTAAGTTCTCGATGTTGGTGCCAGCGCGGCCTAAGTCGTCGGTCTCCAGGTTGACGTAGAGATCGACGACTTTGCGGAGACCGTAGTGGGCGACTTCGGTGGGCGCCTGCACGCGGGTGATGCGGGCGACGGCGTCCATGCTGGTGATGTCGCGGTTGTGGCCGCGGAGGGGAATGTCGGAGAGGTCGCGGACGTTCTGGACGGAGCGTTCGGGATACTGCACGGTGAGGAAATAGTCGTTGCCACTCTTGGGGTCGGTCCAGAAGGTGGGGGCGATCATGGCGTTGGAGGCGACGGAGGTAATCAGGTTGCCGACGATCTCGCGTTGGGAGAGGCCGAGCAGGCCGGCGCGCTGACGGTCAATGTCGACGCGGAGCGCGGGGAGTTCCATGTCCTGGGGGATGTAGATGTCGCTGACGCCGGGGAGGGCTTTGATCTTGGGCGCGAGACCAGTGGCGACTTTGAAGATCTGGTTGAGGTCGGCACCGCTGACCTGGACGTCAATCGGCGCGGGCATGCCGAAGTTCAGCACGGCATCGACGAAGCCGCCGGACTGGAAGTAGACGGTGAGTTCGGGCATCTCGTCGCGGAGAACTTGGCGCATGCGGGCCATGTACTCGTAGCTGCCGATCTTGTGGTCTTCCTTGAGGCTGACCTGGACGAAGCCGTTGTGCGGGCCGGAGTTCGAGGTGTAGATGGCGGAGAAGTCGGGAACGACGCCGATGTTCGAGACCGTCATGTCGTAGTCCTCGGGAGTGACGACCTGGCGGACGAGTTGTTCGACGCGGGCGATTTTCTTTTCGGTGATCTCGAGGTTAGTGCCGAGCGGCGCCTTGATGTTCATCACGAACTGCGCCGGATCCGTGCGCGGGAAGAACGACATGCCCAGTTGCGGATACAGCAGGAGGCTGACGCCGAAGAGGACCATCAGGACAAGCACGACAGTGGCCGGGGCTTTGAGTGCGCCCTTCAAAAGGATGTCGTAGAGCGTCATCACCTTGATGAAGGACTGGTTGAAGATGAAGAACCACTTGGGCACGTTCTCCGCGGGGTGGACATGCGCATCGCCGGGGTGGCCTTTGATGAAGCGTGAACAGAAGAGCGGGACGATCGTCATGGCGACGAAGTAAGAGCCGGCGAGAGCAAGGACGACCGTGAGGGCGAGGGCCGAGAAGAGGTCCTTACTGACGCCGAACAGGAAGACGACGGGGAAGAAGACGATGGCCGTGGTGACGGTGGAGGCGAGCACGGGCAGGGCCACTTCGTTGGCGCCATCGTGCGAGGCTTCAGAGGGCGTTTTGCCCATGTCCAGGTGACGGAAGATGTTTTCGAGGACGACGACCGAGTCATCGATGAGACGCGAGAAGGCGAGAGCCAGGCCGCCGAGGGTCATCGAGTTGATGGAGCCGCCGCTGATGTAGAGGCAGATCATGGCGACCAGGGCGGACAGCGGGATGGAGAAGAAGACGGCGAGCGTGGCGCGCAAGCTGCCGAGGAACAGCAGCACCATCATCGAGGTGAGAACGATGCCGATGGAGCCTTCGTCGACGAGTGTGTGGATTGCGTTCTTGATGAACTTCGACTGGTCAAAAACGACGCGCGCTTCGAGGTTGCTGGGGACGTCGAGTAAGTTCTCGGCTTCGTGTTTGACGGCGTTGACGACGGCGATGGTGTTGGCGTCGCCACCTTGGCGAAGCACTGGCTGGTAGACGGAGGGCTGGCCGTCGACACGGACGATGTTGTATTGGATCTGCGCGGCGTCGCGCACGGAGGCGACGTCGCCGACGGTGACCTGGGCGGTGCCGCGCGTTTTGAGCGGAAGCGACGTGATGCCTTCGAGGTCCGTGAACTGGGAGTTGGTGAAGATGGGATAGTCGACGGGGCCGACGCGAATGTTGCCAGAGGGGAGGATGACGTTCGAGTCGTTGACGGCGCGGACAACGTCCATCGACGAAAGCTGGTGGGCTTCGAGCTTCTGAGGGTCAACGTAGACCATGATCTGGCGGTAACGTCCGCCGAAGGGCGGCGGCACGGCGGCGCCGGAGATCTTAGCGACCTGGGTGCGGACGCGGTAATGGCCGACGTCGCGCAGAGCGGCTTCGGTGAGTCCTTCGCCGCGGAGGGCAATCAGGCAGACGGGGATGCTGGAGGCATCGAAGCGCAGAACGTAGGGCGGCAAAGTGCCGGGGGGCATGCGGCGCATTTCGGCGAGGGCGAGGTTCGCAACGGTGGAGACGGCGGAATCGGGATTCGCGCCCGGCTGGAAGAAGAGCTTGATGATGCCGGCGCCGGTCATGGAGCGGGACTCGATGTGCTCAATGCCGGGAGCGAGGGTGAAGAAACGCTCCTGTCGTTCGGTGATGTTCTTTTCCACCTGCTCGGGCGGCATGCCGGGGTAGAGCGTGGCGGTGACGACGGCAGTGAGGTCCAGGCGCGGGAACATGTCCACGGGCATGCGCAGCAGGACGGTGATGCCGACGATGCAGACGATCAGCGAACAAACAATGATGAAGTACGGGTTCCGAATGGAGAAGGCCGGCATTAGCGATCCCCCGCCAGCTTGGCTTCCACGGCTTGGCCGGGGCGGAGTAAGGATCGGTTGCCGATGACGATGCGATCGTTGGCGGTGAGGCCGGCGATGACTTCGATACTGGCCGGCGATTCAAGACCGGTTTTGATGGTGCGCTCTTCCACTTGGCCCGCCTGATTGACGAGATAGACAGAGCGATTGCCGCCGCTATTGATGATGGCGGTGACCGGAACCGTGAGGCCTTCCTGGCGGCGTTCCAGATTCATGACGACTTCGGCGTACATGCCCGGGGTGAGCGTGTTGCCGGGGTTGGGCACATCGACTTCGACTTCCATGGTGCGGCTGTCGGCGAGGACGTCGCGCGAGAGGCGGGCGATGCTGCCACGGAAGGTCTTGTTGAGAGACGAAACATAGATGTCGACGGGCTGTCCCTGCCGGATGAGCGGGACGAGGGACTCGGGCGCGGTGACGGCGAGACGAAGGCGGCTGAGATCGGCGAGGCGAACGACCGGCTGCGAGTTGGCGCCGACTTGAACCATGGCGCCGGGGTCGGCAAGGCGCTTGGTGATGACGCCCGCGAAGGGGGCGGTGATGACTTTGTAGGCGGCCATCGTCCGGGTGCGCTGTTCGGCGGCTTTAGCGGAGAGGATGCGCTGCTGGTCCACCTGAAGGCCGGCACGGATCGAATTGAGTTGGGCTTCGGCGGCCTGCTTACGGGCGAGTGCTTCGTCGATCTCTTGCTGAGCGACGATGCCGGGTTCGGCTTTGGCGGCGGCGACGAGGCGGTTGTGCGCCACGGTGGCGAGCCGAAGGTTCGCTTCGGCGCGGGAGATCTCGGCTTGGGTGCGCGGGAGTTCGGCCTCGGTCCGCAAGCGCTCGGAAGCGGACTGGGCGAGTTCCGCCTCCATCTCCGGGATTTCGAGCGTGGCGATGGTCTGGCCGGCTTTGACGTACGAGCCGACGTCGACGGTGATGTCTTTGAGGAAGCCGGAGACTTTGGTGTGCAGGTCCACCGCCTGGTAGGGCCGGAACTCGCCGGAGAGGGTCACTTTACGCTCGAGGGATTCGAGTTTGGGGTGCGCGACGGCCACAGCGGGGTTTTCGGCCGAGGGCTTGGCCGGGGCAGCGGCTTGGGGAGGCGAACCGCAACCGGTGAGCCAAACCGCCGCTATCAGCAAGAAAACAGGGGTGGTTGTACACTTCATTACAATTTGGTTTCAATTGTATTACTTTTCCATTGCGTTTGCCTCCTCTGGCGAAATTTTGGATTAACTGCGTTTGGCGTCAAGCGGTTGGGCGATTCCGGAAAGCCGGAAGCCAGTGACGCGGCCTTCGGCTTTTTGAAAAGCGATCCGGACGAAGGGGGCGCCGGAGGGGTAGAAGACGAGGTTGCCGGCGTGGAAGAGGAAGCGGCGGGCGGGGGCGCCGGGACGGTTGATGCCGAGCTGGTTGCGTTCGTCGTCGATGATGTAGTGATCTTCGGCGTGGGGGCCATAAACGTAGCGGCCGAGGATGGCGGCGCGGTCCTCGGCGGAGAGCGGCTCGACGGGGTGGCGGGTATCGGCATCGCCGAGTTCCTGGAGGTAGGCGACGACGGCGGCGGCGCGAGGTCCGCCGGCGCGGGCATGGGAAAGGAGGGTGAGTCCGTGGGGCCCATGGGAGCGCTGGAGGCCGGGCGAAGCGGCGAGGAAGGCTTTGACGAGGTCCAGTTGGCCGAGCATGGCGGCGGAGAAGATGGTGGGGGTGGCGCCGCGGGCGAGGAGGAATTCGGCGATTTCGCGCTGGCCGACGTGGGAGGCGGCGCCGAGGGCGGTTTCCCAATCGCCAAAGCCCCAGTCGAGGGAGGCGTTGATGAGGCCGGGGTGACGTTCGGCAAGGGCGCGGACTCGTTGGGGATCACGGTGGGCGGCGGTGACCATCTCGAGGGTACCGGGGGCGTCGGTGAGGGAGAAGGCGGGGGCAGCGGCCAGAAGGCCGAGGAAATTGCGTCGGTGCATGAAGCGTTTTTCGCGTGACAGGGCGGTCGCGGGCAACCCAGGACTGGTATAGGACGGAAGCGACTGATTCTGATAGGTTTTCGAGTGCCCTACAGGACGTGCTGGCGGACGGCGCGGACGAACTCGGCGACGACGGCAGACTCGAGAGCAGGCAAATGAGCGGCGTTGCCGCGGAGGCGGTTGGCCTTGAGGTGGGTTTCGCCGGGCAGGCGGATGAGGTGGGTGATGAAGCGGACGCCGCCAGCGTCGTTCTGTAGCTGGCCGAGGAGGATGTAGTCGACGTCGATTTCGGTGGCGAGGGTCTTGAGGCGGCGGATGTTGCGGGGCTGGCGGAGGGGGGCGGCGTTGCCGATGATGGCGAGCTTTTGCGGATTCAGGGGCGTGAGCGCGGCGACGACGAGGTCGGGGAGGGTTTGGACCCAACGGTCGAGGTCGGGCTGCCCGGTTTCGTTGTCGAAGATGGAGACGGCGAGGCGGGCGGGGCGGGGCCGCCAGAGAGTGTAGGCGGCGAGGGCGGCGGAGGCAGTGAGACCGACGGTCAGCCAGCGGCGCCGGGTGGGGGGCGGCGGGACGACCGGGCGGTCGACCGGGGCGATGAACTTGTAGCCCTGGCGGGGGAGCGTTTGGAGGAAGCGGGGGTTGGAGCCGGAGTCCTGGAGGGCGGTGCGGATCTGGGACAGGACGTAGGCGAGGCCGCGGTCGAAATCGACGTGGGTGTCGGCGCCCCAGATGACGGAGCGGAGTTCGTCGCGCGTGATGACTTCGCCGGGGCGGGAGAGGAAGAGCTCGAGGGCTTTGATGGGCTGCGGCTCGAGGGGGACCGGGCGGCCGTCACGGGTGAGTTGACGGGTCTGGGGGTCAAAAGTGAAGAGCCCGAAGCGCCACATGATTACGGGACGCGCTGGAAGGTGATCCGTTGGAGGCCCATGGTCTCGAGGGTTACGGGACCGTCGGTGGCGGGGCGATCGGCAGCGGTGAGGATCTCCTGCTCAAGCGTGTCGCCGCGGAGACGGATCATCTGGATGAGGACCACCGTTTTGTACTTGTGGGGTACGGCGAGGACACCGCCGACGAAGCGGGCCTTAAGCTTCATGCCATCTTCGAGTTCGAAACGGTAGTGTTCGTAGCCCTCTTCGCGGCAGAGTTTGTGATCCTTCACAACGGTGCCTTTGCCGGGCGTGACGAAGGTGCTCCGCCAGGGAGTGCACTCGCCTTCTTCGGGCATGGCTCCGACTTCGAGCGTGGTTTCGACGGTGCGCGACTTGGCGTTCAGTGGGAGGTTAGCGAGCGGGCCGCGCCAGGTGCCGGTCCAGGAGGCGGGGATCTGCGCCCAAAGTGTGGCGGCAACGAAGAAGAGAGCGAGCCGAAGCATGGCAGCTTCGAGGGTACACCGTTTCCCGGGTCCGAGGCGGACGTGATATGTTGTCGACCGAACTTATGAAACCGATCTTGTTGTTCGCTCTCATCGGAGTTGCGCTGGCCCAGCCGCCGCAAGGCCAGGCTCCACCCGCGCAGCCGCCGCAAAACCGTCCTCCGCGTTCGCCGCAGGCCCCGACGCCCAATACGGACCTGCATTACAAACTGGCCGTGGACGCCGTGCCGCAGGACGGCGTGCCGGTGGGGCAGGTGAAGGGCCCGTTCACGCTGCCGAGCGAGGCGTATCCGGGGACGCAGCACACTTACTGGGTCTATGTGCCGGCGCAGTATGATCCGGCCGTGCCAACGAGTTTGATGATTTATAACGACGGTCAGGCGTTTATGAACCCGACGGGCGATATCCGCGCACAGGTGGTGATGGATAACCTAATTTACCGGCGAGAGATTCCGGTCATGATTGGGGTGTTTATCAACCCGGGGCGGCGGCCTGACCAGCCGGAGCCGACGCCGCAGAATTGGGGCGATCGCGATACGAACCGGCCCACGGAGTACAACACGCTCGATGATAAGTATGCGCGCGTGATAGTCGATGAGTTGTTGCCGGTGCTGTACAAGGAGTACAACATTTCGAAGGATCCGGAACGGCACGGGATTGGCGGGTCGAGTTCCGGGGCGATCGCGGCGTTCACGGTGGCGTGGGAGCGACCGAATCATTTTCGTAAGGTGCTGAGTAACGTGGGCAGCTTTACGAATCTGCGGGGCGGTCATGTATATCCGGAAATTATCCGCAAGAGCGAGAAGAAGCCGATTCGCGTATTTCTGGTGGATGGGCGAAACGACAATCGCGCGTTGCGCGCCGACGGAAGCTACGACGAGACGCGCGACTGGTTCTATCAGAATGTCCGTTTGCAAAAGGCGCTGCAGGAGAAGGGTTACGACCTGAATTACTCGTGGGGCATTCAGCGGCACGGCCAGAAGATGCTGGCGACGGTATTTCCGGAGATGATGCGTTGGCTGTGGCGCGATCACGCGGTGTCGACGGACGTGCGGGATACGGTGGAGAGGTCGTTCAACGGGGCAAAGGCGAAGGAGTAAGTCGGCGCTGGCGGGCCCGGCGGGGTATGATAGCGAGTAAGCTCGGAGGTTCGTGAGTTGTCTCGTTATCTTTTCTTACTGGCTCTTTCGCTACCAGTACTTGGGTCCCAGGAGCCGACCTTCACGGCGTCAACGTCGGCAGGAACTTATCGAGGCGCCAGCCCAACACTCATCCTTTCGCCTACCTCATTCTCTTTTGGCGCCGTCGTGAACGGCATGACGGGCCTGCAATTCCTGGATATCAAGACGAGCGATGGGAGCCAAGTGCCCGTCACCCTTTCCACAACCGCTCCTTGGCTCACCATCCAAAGGAGCACGCCGGTCGCGCCAGTGAGCATCGGCCTAGCGGCCAATGCGAACGGTCTCACGCCCGGCACCTATACGGGCACGGTGAGCGTGCTGGCCGCGGGAGCAGCGAATTCCGGCGCGACGGTGGGCGTTACATTCGTCGTCGTCGGACCGGCCCCCAGCGCGGCAATCGCGACACCCGCCAGCCTCACGTTCACGACCTTGGAGCGCGCGGCGCGGCCGGGCTCCCAAATCATTCAGATCAGCAGTTTGACACCGGTGAACTTTGATGTCAGCACGAGTGACGCATGGTTAACGGTAGGACGAAAGAGCGGCACGACGCCCAGTTCGATCGTGGTGGATGTGCAGGATCCGGGCTACGGAGCCGGGACCTATACGGGTGCCGTGCGCATCAGTGTGTTTCCGTCGACGGTCCTGTCAGTGCCAGTGACTTGGATAGTGGAGCGGGGAGCGCCGAAGATGTACCTGAGCAACAGTAACTTGACCATGTATTGGCAGCGAGGATCGCCCTTACCATCGCCGCTCAGCTTCGCGGTGGCGACCGGGGGCACGGAGCAAGCAAGCCAGCTCAGGGTCAATGGAGGCTGGTTCACGGCGGCGGGCAACCTCGATGCGGGTCTGAGCTGGATCAAGATACAACTGACATCGCCCGCTCTCGCCCTGATGGCAGCGGGAACTTATTCAGGTAGCGTTGAAATTCAGTTACCGGGAGCTAACTTTTCATTGCCCGCGATTCCCATCCAAATACGGGTAAGTGACGATCCATTCCCGCAGATATCAGCCAATCCGTTCGTCTTTAGTTATGCGCCCGGCGGTGAAGTTCCTCCGACACAAACGCGGACGGTAGCGCCGGCATCAACAGGATTGGACGTCTCGGTCAGCGTGACAACGGGAGGCGGCAGTTGGCTTAGCGTGTCGCTCGACAAGGCCTCAACGCCCGCCAAGCTGGTGGTCCAGACGCGACCGGCGGATTTGGCTCTCGGCGACTATACGGCGATGGTCAGCGTCAAGTCCGGGAAGAACAGTGTCGAGATTCCGGTGGCGCTGCGGGTGACCGCGCAACCGCGGATTCGGGCTTATCCAGCCGAGGTGGAACTGTCCGCGAGAAATGCGACGGTGGATCAGACGGTGCAAGTAGTCAGCACCAAAGCGAATCAGCCCTATACGCTGATAACGCTGTTCCCGGACCGGAATGGGATACGGTTCACGCCGGTGGGATCCGCCACGCCAGGGCAATTGACCGTGCAGGCGACGCCTACCGATCTGCCGCCGGGAAGCTACTCGACTTCGATCCTGGTTTGGGCCCCCGGGGCGGACAACCCGTTGCTGGAGATTCCGGTGCGGTTCAAGGTTGAACCATCAACGGTGGTGGAGACGCAGCCGATCCAGACGACTTTCCCGATCACCGTCGGAGAGGTGAGCACGCTCAGCAAGACCATGAGACTCAATACTCCGACGCCGATTCCCTATGAGATTGACCTGCTCGCGGACGGGGGACCCTGGTTGAGCGTGACTCCGATGAAGGGGATGACCAATTCGAATATTGAGCTTTCTTTGACTGCGGTGGCGGCGACGCTTAAGCCTGGGTACTACGGCACGACAATTAGCATCAGCAGCAATGGGGTGCGGTCGGGGGCAGGATACGTGGGTCTGAGTGTGGCGGAGGCCGGGCCCATGCCGAAGATCACGGGGCTGGTTAGCGCCGCGAGCTATCAGGGCGGAGTGGTGTCGCCGGGGATGCTGGTGACGCTGGCGGGGGTGAACTTCGGCCCGGTGGCCGGAGTATCGGGACAGTTGATTGGTGGCCGGTTTACGACCACCGCAGGCGGGTGCTCGGTTGCGTTCGATGGCTTAGCCGCGCCCATGTTGTACGCGAACGCGACGCAGATCAACGCGATTGTGCCTTACGGAGTCTCCGGCAAGACGTCATCCCAAGTGGTGACGCAGTGCGGAGGAGCGCGTTCGGAGCCATGGCCAGTCAGCGTGGAGGCGAGTGTGCCGGGCATCTTTACGGCGGACGGAGCGCAGGCGGCGGCGTTCAATGAGGATGGGCTGTATAACAGTCCGTCGCAGCCAGCGCGGGCGGGAAGTATCATGACGGTGTTTGCGACCGGGGAGGGCGTGGTGACGCCGGGAGCGCAGGATGGCGAAGTGATCAATCCGACGGCGTTGCGGCGGCCGGTCGCGCCGGTGGTGGTGCGGGTGAATGGCGTGGAACTGCCGGCGAGCGACGTGCTGTACGCGGGGTCAGCGCCGGGATTGGTGTCGGGCCTGATGCAGGTGAACTTCCGGCTGCCGGCAAGCGTGACGAATCAGCCGCGCGCGACGTTGGAGCTGTGGGTAGGCAATCGCCGGAGCGCGCCGGGAGTGACGATCGCGGTCCGTTAGTTAGAGTGCCGGGTCGTAGTTCAGGTTTGGCCCCAGCCAACGCTCGACTTCGCCCAGGCTCATGCCTTTGCGCTGATGATAGTCGGCGATCTGGTCGCGGTCGATTTTGCCGACCGTGAAGTATTGCGATTGCGGGTGAGCGAAGTAGAGGCCACTGACACTGGAGCCAGGCCACATCGCGAAGGACTCAGTGAGTTTCATGCCGGTGTTGGCTTCGACGTGGAGTAAATGCCAGAGCGGCCCTTTTTCCGTGTGATCGGGGCAGGCGGGATAGCCGGCCGCAGGCCGGATGCCGCGATACTTCTCGTCGATGAGGTCCTGAGGGCTGAGACCTTCGGAGCGGCCGTAGCCCCATTCCTGGCGGACGCGCTGGTGGAGGTATTCGGCGAAGGCTTCGGCGAGCCGGTCCGCAATGGCTTCGGCCATGATGGCGCTGTAATCGTCGTGATCGGCGCGGAAGCGATCGCAGAGTTCCTTGAGGCCGATGCCGCTCGTGACGGCGAAGGCGCCGAGATGGTCCGGCAAGCCGGTTTCCTTGGGCGCGATGAAGTCGGCCAGCGAGCGGCAGGGCTTGCTGTCGTCGCGGACCTGCTGGCGGAGGAAGTGGAAGTGTTCGAGGACGCCGTTGCGCGATTCGTCGGTGTAGAGCTCGACGTCGTCACCGACGGCGTTGGCGGGGAAGAGTCCGTAGACGCCGTGGGCGGTGAGCAGGTTCTCGGCAATGATGCGGTCGAGCAGGGCGTTGCCTTCGGTGAAGATCTGCCGGGCTTGGGCGCCGTGGTTCTCGTGGTCGAGAATGCGGGGATAGAGCCCCTTCAGACCCCAGGTGTGGAAGAAGGGCGACCAATCGATGTACTCGCGCAAGGTGGCGAGCGGAAAGCGCTCGAGGACACGAATGCCGGTGAACTCGGGCGTGGGAAGGTCTTCGGCGCGCCAGACGATGGGCGTGCGGCGCTCGCGGGCGAGAGCGATCGGCACGGCCTTCTGCGCCGGGGCGGCATGCGCCTTGCGGACGGCTTCGTACTCGGCACGATGCTGTTCGACGAAGGCCGCCTTACCGTCTTCGCTCAAGAGACTGGTGGTGACGGGGACGGCGCGGCTGGCGTCCAGAACGTGGACGACGGGCTGGCTGTAGTGCGGCGCAATCTTAATGGCGGTGTGGGCGCGGCTGGTGGTGGCGCCGCCAATCAGCAGCGGGAGCTTGAAGCCTTGCCGCTCCATCTCGCGAGCGACGTGGACCATCTCATCGAGCGAAGGCGTGATGAGCCCGCTGAGGCCGATGAGATCGGCCTTTTCGGCCTTGGCGCGTTCGAGGATCTTCTCGCAAGGCACCATGACGCCCATGTCGATGACTTCGTAGTTGTTGCAGGCCAGCACAACGCCGACGATGTTCTTGCCGATGTCGTGGACGTCGCCTTTGACGGTGGCGAGGACGATCTTGCCCTGGGTGCGAACCGTTTGCCCCGAGGCTTCGAGCGCCGCCTTCTCCGCTTCCATGAACGGCGTGAGATAAGCGACCGCTTTCTTCATCACGCGGGCTGATTTGACGACCTGGGGCAGGAACATCTTGCCCGCGCCGAACAAGTCGCCGACGATACCCATGCCGTCCATCAGCGGGCCTTCGATAACCAACAGGGGACGGCCGAGTTTCGCGCGCGCTTCTTCGGTGTCGGCGTCGATGTAGGTGTCGATGCCCTTCACCAGGGCGTGGGAGAGGCGCTCCTCGACGGTGCCGTGACGCCATTCTTCGGTCTTCTTCTCGGCTACGGCGGTGTTGGCGCCCGCCGCCTTCAACTGTTCGCCGTGTTCGACGAGGCGCTCCGTAGCGTCCGGACGGCGGTTGAGAAGGACATCCTCGACGAGTTCCTTGAGCTCGGGTTCGATCTCTTCGTAGACCTCGAGCATGCCGGCGTTGACGATGCCCATGTCCATGCCGGCGGCGATGGCGTGGAAGAGGAAGGCCGAGTGCATCGCTTCGCGGACCTTGTTGTTGCCGCGGAAACTGAAGGAGATGTTGGACACCCCGCCACTGACTTTGGCGTGCGGCAGGTGCTGCTTGATCCAGCGCGTGGCGTTGACGAAGTCGAGCGCGTAGTTGTTGTGCTCCTCCATGCCGGTGGCGACGGTGAGGATGTTGGGGTCGAAGATGATGTCTTCGGGCGGGAAGCCGACTTCGTCGACGAGGATGCGATAGGCGCGCTGGCAGATGCGGATGCGGTCCTCGAAGGTGGCGGCCTGACCGTCTTCGTCGAAGGCCATGACGACGACAGCCGCGCCGTACTTGAGCACAGTGGCCGCGTTCTGGCGGAACCGCTCTTCGCCTTCCTTAAGCGAAATGGAGTTGACGATGCCCTTGCCTTGGAGGCACTTGAGGCCAGCTTCGAGCACTTCCCACTTGGAGGAATCGACCATGAAGGGCACCTTGGCCACTTCCGGTTCGCTGCCGAGCAATTGCAGGAAGCGGGTCATGGCGGCGACGCCGTCGATCATGCCTTCGTCCATGCAAATGTCGATGACGTTGGCGCCGTTCTCGACCTGTTGCCGTGCGATGGCGACGGCTTCCTCGTACTTCCCTTCCTTGATGAGCTTGGCGAACTTGGGCGAGCCGGCGACGTTGGTGCGTTCGCCGATCATGACGTAAATGCCCTGCTGCTGGGTGAAGGGCTGCGAGCCGGAAAGCCGCAGAGGGCGGAACTCGTTGAGGTCTTCGGGAACGGTGACGGCGACGGGCGTCTTCTCGCCGAGCTCGCGCGGATGGCGGCCATCGAGGGCCTGGGCGATGGCGGCGATGTGCTCCGGGGTGTTGCCGCAGCAACCGCCGGCGATGTTGATCAGTCCGCCCTGAGCGAACTCGCCGAGGTAACGGGCCATGTCGGCGGGTTCGAGGTCGAAGCCGGTGGGCGAGAGCGGGTTCGGCAAGCCGGCGTTCGGATAGCAGGAGATGGCGGCGGAGGATTTGGCGGCGAGTTCCTCCAGGAACGGATACATCAGGTCCGGTCCGAGCGAGCAGTTTAGGCCGACGGAGATCGGGTTGACGTGCTTCACGGCGTTCCAGAAGGCTTCAACCGTTTGGGCGGAGATCATCGTCTCGCCCCCGCGGCCGACGGCGGCGGAGATCATCACGGGCAGTTCGACCTGGTCGGCGTCGAAGACTTCGCGGATGGCGACGAGAGCGGCTTTGGCGTTGAGCGAGTCGAAGATGGTTTCGACCAGGAGAAGGTCCGAGCCGCCGGCGATGAGGGCGCGGATTTGTTCGATGTAGGCGTGCTTGACCTGGTCGAAGTGGATGACGCGGAAGCCGGGGTCATCGGCGTCGGGGGAGTTCGAGAGGGAAACGGTGAGGGGGCCAATGGCGCCGGCGACGAAACGCTGGCGGCCGGTGGCGTTCGAGATGCGGTCCGCCCATTCGCGGCACTGGCGGGCGGACTGTTCGTTGATGTCCCAGGCGAGGCTGCGGAGGAACGGATCTTCGATGATCTTCTGATAGAAGGCGGGGTCCTTCCGGCCACCGTGTTCGCGAGGGTCGTCGATGAAGAACTCGCTCTGCGTGATGGTGGTGGCGCCGAAGGTATTGGTTTCGACGATGTCGGCCCCGGCTTCGAGGAAGCGGCGGTGGATGTCGCCCATCATGACGGGCTGGGTGAGCGAGAACAGGTCACCGTTGTTCAGCAGGTCCTTGGCGGAGTTGCGGAAGCGGTCGCCACGAATGTCGGCTTCGGTCATGCCGTAGGTGCGAACGGTGGTGCCGGTGGCGCCGTCGATGATGGCGATGCGCTGTTCGAGAATTTTCTGAAGCGGATGTCGTGGGACGGTTTTCATGTTGTGGTGGCGTCACTCGCTGCCGCGTAAGTAGCTGCGAGGTCAGCGCGATGGGGGCGCACGGGCGCGCCCGCCATCTATTTATGATATCGGGTGAAGCCGCCCTTCCGGTAGTGCCGCGGATGGAACTACATGACCGGGCCGATGCGCCACGGCACGAACTCGCGATGGCCGTTGCGTTCGGCGGCGGTACGCTCGCCGGAGGCGACGCAGAGCAGGAGGTCAAAGATCTCCTGGCCTACTTCGGCCACCGTGGCATCGCCATCGGCAATGCGGCCGGCGTTGATGTCCATGTTGTCGCGCATGCGCTTGAACATGGCCGTGTTGGTGGCGATCTTCACGACGGGGACGGTGGGGAAGCCGATGGCGGAGCCACGGCCGGTGGTGAAGCAGATGAGATTGGCGCCGCCGGCGGCAAGACCGGTGAGCGAGACAGGGTCATAGCCGGGCGTGTTCATGAAGTTGAAGCCGGGGGTCTTGATGCGCTCGGCATAGTCGATGGCGTCGGTCATGGGCGTGGCGCCGGCCTTCGCCGCCGCGCCGAGGCTCTTCTCGAGAATGGTGGTGAGGCCGCCTTCTTTATTGCCAGGCGAGGGATTGTCGTTGAAGCTGCCGCCGAACATGCGGAGGTAGTTCTTGTAGCCTTCGATGAAGCTGAGGAAGCGTTCGCCGACCTGACGGTTGCGGGCGTGGGAGACGAGCAGGTGCTCGGCGCCGAAGCATTCGGTGGTTTCGGCGAGGACGGTGCTGGCGTGGATTTCGGCGAGACGGTCCGAGCACCAGCCGAGGGCGGGGTTGGCGGTGATGCCGGAGAAAGAGTCCGAGCCGCCGCAGTTGAGGCCGAGCACGATCTTGGTGGCGGGGACAGAGACGCGCTTTTCGGCGGAAGCGCGATCGAACATTTTGCGGATGGCGAGACGGGTGGCCTCGACGGTGGCTTTGGTGCCGCCGGTGTTCTGCAGGGTCATGCCGACGATGCGGTCACTCTGGCGGGGGGCGGAGCCGCCGACGTAATGGTCGATCTGATTGACTTCGCAGCCTAAGCCGAGGACGACGGCGCCGGAGACGTTCGGATGATCGAGCACTCCCCAGAGCGTGCGCTTCAGCTGTTCGGTGTCCGGCCCCATGGAGTGGCCGCAGCCTTCGCCGTGAGGAAAGGCGACGACGCCATCGACGTTGGGGGGCAAAGTCTCGTTCTCGAATGCTTCGGAGACGAGTTCGGCGGTGTGGGCGGCGCAATTCGACGCGGCGACGACGGCAATATAGTTGCGCGTGCCGACGCGGCCGTCCTCGCGCTGATAGCCGAGGAAGGTGGGGATGTTCTTAGGGAGCGCGGGGAAGCCGAGATCGCCCTCGGGGAATTGATACTCGCGCGAGCCATCCTCATAGACGAGGTTGTGGGTGTGGATGTGACGGCCCTTCTGAATGAGCTCTTTGGCCAAACCAATCACCTGGCCGTAACGGCGAACCGGCGTGCCGCCGAGGATGTCACGCAGGGCTACTTTGTGTCCGGCCGGGATGGGATCGATCACGGCGACTTCGGCGCCGGCGATGCGCACTGTTTGACCGGGGGAAAGCGGCACGCGCGCGACGGCAACGTTGTCGGTGTCATGAAGCAGGATGGCGGAGTTGTCCGGGGTGGGTAGCTTGGCGATGTCGACGAGGCTCACGACTACTGTTGTATCGCAACGCATGCCGAAGTGGCGAAATCGCGCCGGGGCGAAACGGCGTTCACAAGCAATTGAATTTCGCTTAGCGACTTATTTTCAGTGGCTTGACTGTCGGCCAGCGAGGGGAAATTCGGCGCGCATCGGTAACCTGAGCTTGGGTCAAATTCTGCTTCGACAGCCGATCCGGAAAGGCACGAGACCGGTTTATGCCCTCCCCGTGGGAACCGCCGATCTTCCTCTAAGGAAGATGGGAAATTTGGGGGCATTCAAATAGACCAATGGGAACTTTAAGCCCGTTGAATTGAGGCGCGGCTTGCCCGCCGTGTGAATTGATTTGGTCCACCGTTCGGTGGATTCGGGGCCCTTAAGGGCTTCCGTCTAGACCGAGGGGAGAGTTTCTCCCGAGAAAAGGAAATAAATCCCCTCGGATTATCGAGAAAATTATTTGATTTCTTTAGGCTTCTTTTTGTAAACTTCGACAAACGATTTCTACGCCGCTTGGATTCGTTGGGCAGGGCCGCAGGCCTACTCGGTCTTTTGGAACCGACTATGCCGAAACTTGTTGTCTTGATCCTGCTAATGTCGTTTTTTTGTACGCGGCCAACTCGCACCTTCCAAGGCCCCCGCCCGGAGCTGAGCGCTCTGGCACGCCAGGGCAATACGGTTTTGCGAACCGGCGATCTGGCCGGCGCCGAACGGCTCTTCCAGCAAGGTCTGATCCGCGCACAAGGGAAAGCGGACTGGGTTTACGTCTCCGGCTTCCTGACCAGCTTGGGGGCGGTGCGTGTGAGAGAAGCGCGCTACCGGCAAGCGCTCGACTACTTTCATCGCAGTCAGGACGCTGCGCGGCAGGCTGGATCGGCCTTCGATGCGGGGTTTGCGACCTTCAACATCGGGGTCCTCTATACGCGTCTGGGGGACTGGCACCGCGGTCACGCCGCCATGCTGGAAGCGATGCGCGACATGGATCGGGTGGATCCGCGCCGACTGCCGAGTACGCTCTACGTGAGCCTGGCGGATTGCGAATCGCACGATCGCCGCTATGCGGAAGCCGATCGCTACTTTCGGCTCGCCATCGAGCATCTGGAACGCTACAAAATTGAGCCGCTGATTGCCTCGACGTGGGAACGTTGGGGCCTTTCGTATTTGGAGCGGGGCGATCTCGAAGCGGCCGAGCGCTGTCTGCTCGAAGCCTATCGGCGGCACAGGCTGGCGCAGCGAGCTGAGGCTGAGCAAGTGCACTACGGCTTGGCGCGGCTGGCGCTGGCGCAGGGCAACTTGCCGGAGGCGCGGCGCCGGGCCACGCAGTATCTGGCCGCGGCGAAGGCGCAACCGCTCTTTTATCCGCTGTGGGAAGCGTATCGGGTGTGCGCGGAGATTGAAGAGAAGGACGGGCATTTGGCGCAAGCCTACGAGCTCTCGCTACGCGGAATCGACTGGGCGCGGCGCACGCGGGCGGATCGTTTGCCGGCGGCGCAATTGTTGGCGAGTGCCGAGTCCGCGATGCAGTCGCTTTATCTGGGGCTGATTCGGGTAGCGCAGCAGTTGCACGCGCGGAAACCGGATGCGGCGCTCCTGGTAGCGGCGCTCGAGGCGGGCGAAGAAGGTCGGGCGGCAGCGCTCACCGACCAAAGCGGCCGTCTGCGAGACGAATACTGGCAGGCACTCGATGCGTTGCAGCGCGTGCAGGCGCAGCGGTTGGCGGAAGACAATCCGGCGCTCGAGCGCGAGACGGCATCGTTGCGGACGCGTTTGGTGGGGCTCGAAAGTCTGGCTGGGTTACCGCCGTCAGAGAAGCATCGCGAGTTGATCGCTTCGGCGCGGCGGATGCTGGGCGACAACGATGCCCTGGTGGTGTTCCGCACAGGCGAGCCCGATTCGTTCGCGTGGCTGATCACCGCCAAGACGTTAGAACTCCGTTCCCTGCCCTCCTCTCAAAAGCTGCTGCGCCAAGTGGCGCGTTTCCGTCAGGACACGCAAGGCGGCCAGGCACTCGCCTCGGCGTCAGGTAAAGAACTTTTCATCGAAATTTTCGGAGAATTTTCCCACCGTGAACACACTAATATACGGTGGACTTTAGTACCGGATGGGCCGCTCCACGAGTTGCCCTTCGCCGCGCTGCCCTGGCCCACCAGCTCTGGAACGGAATCGTATTTGGTCGAGCATCGCACACTGCAACTGGCTCCTTCTGTCGCCACCATCGCGGCAGCCCCAGGCAGCGTGCCCACGGGACCCACATTTGCGGGGATCGCCGACCCCATCTACAACGCCGCCGACCCGCGGTTGGCACCGATGATGCAGCGGGCCGATATGTTGAGCGTCTTTCGCCGGCAGCCCGCGACCTTCGAATTAGCCCGGCTGCCTGGCTCACGGCGCGAACTGGATGCGGCGGTAGAGACTCTGCAGCCGACGGCCCCGATCATCCTCACCGGCGGCGACGTAAACCGCGAGTCCTTCCTGAGCGTGCTCGCGCGGCACGCGGCGACGCTGCACATCGCGACCCACGTGGTGCCCGAACCCGGCGACCCGCGACATGCGCTGATCGCGCTGGGAATGAATCCGAAGAGCCGGCAACAGGAACTAGTGGGCGCCGATGAGATTTCGGCCAGCCAGCACGGAGCGCGTCTGGTCGTGATGAGCGGCTGCGGCACGGGCCGCGGCGAGTCTCTGCCAGGAGCCGGCTTATTGAGTTTGACGCGCGCTTGGTTGCACTCGGGCGCGCAAGGTGTGGTGGCCAGTCATTGGCCGGTGCCCGATCACTCGGGCATGCTTTTTACCCATTTTTATCGTTATGCCCGTCCGGCTCGCTCTTCTGTCCGCGAGTCCGAGGTAGGGCGCTGGGCGGCGGCTTTGCAGCAGGCCCAGATCGCGGCGATTCGACAAGATCTCCCAGCATCGGTCTGGGCGGCGTATTTTTTTACTGGAAGGAACTGAAAGCACTCCCCCGCTATGATCCTATTCTCGAAGTCAACCGGAGGTGGCGCCGCTGTTCGGGCCGCGCTAGAACCCCAAGCTGAGTCTTCAGCGATTGATCCCTTGGGATTCGCGACGGCGGACCCCGCTCCCCTCAGGGTGGAGTCAGGGCGCTCCAAGGGAACACGCAAGCAGGCAGCCCCGCTGCCGGATTGGGCGGAGATGGTGGACCGCGTCAAGGCCAACGATCCGCAGGGCCTGGAAGACCTCTATGTTTTCTTCGCGAAGGGCGCACGCTTCTATTTCTGCCGGCACTTGGGTTTGGACGAGCTGGACGACCGCGTCCACGACAGCTTCCTCATGGTGGTGGAGTCGATCAAGCGCGGCGAACTGCGGGAGCCAGAGCGGTTGATGGGCTTTATCCGCACCATTCTGCGCCGCCAGGTGGCCTCGTATGTGCGCGGGGCCGTGGAAGGCCGGCGCGACTATGCGCAACTGGACGCCGAGTCCGAGTATTGCCTCGACTTCCGAGGGTGTCCGGAAGAGCGCATCATCGATCTCGAAACGGTGGACATCATGGAGCGCGTGATGCGCGGCATGACGATCCGCGAGCGGGAGATCCTGACGCGGTTCTATCTGCTCGAACAACCGCCGGAACAGATTTGCAAAGAGATGCACATCAACCTTACGCAGTTCCGACTGATGAAGTCGCGCGCCAAGGGCCGCTTCGGGGCCATGGGTCGCCGCAGTATTCTCCGGCAGTCGCTCGAGAGCTTAAACGAAAGCACCAGCAGCTAGGTGCGCACATGGTATCTACACCTCCCCCTCGACCATGCGTGCCACTCGGCCCCCCTTCACGACGCCGTACTCGTGAGCCGGGCGGACCGGTGTGCGAGGAGAGGACGATGAGGTATAGTAAAACCCTGTTGACATTCGAGGGCCAAGAAGGATCGCACCCCAGCGAGGACGACCTCGAAGAGTACGTCTTTGGGCGCCTGGAAGGCGACACGCTGGACGAGGTGGAAGAACACCTGCTGCTCTGCGAGGATTGCCGCCGTAGGCTGACGGAGACGGAGAACTTCGTCGCGTCGACCCGTGCGGCAGCCCGAAAGATGGTGGGCGCGCCTCCACCGACCCCGAAACCCCGCCGCTTCTCCGCTCCCGCCTGGGCGCTCGCCTTTGCCATGGGCGCGCTGCTGCTGACGGTGGCCTACAACTTTGTCCCCCTGAATCGAACGCCGCAAAGCATCGATTTGGTGGCCGAGCGAGGCGCCACCGGGGCTCGCGTGCGGGCTGGGCAACCGGTGGATCTGCGGCTCGACGTCACTGGTATCGAACCACGTTGGCTGGAAATTGTGGATGGCCAAGGCGGGCGGCTGGAGGTGACCGCGATCCAGCCGTCTAACGGACGGGTGAGCCATCGTTCGCCGCCGTTGCCCGCTGGCCAGATCTGGATTCGCCTTTACGCGCAACCCTCCCCCCGCGCGGAAGTCCTCCCCCTTCGCGAATTCAGTTTGCGGGCCGAATAGCCTCAAGCCCCCGTCGATTTTCTCCATTCCGCCAGCAGTTTTCGCAGGTTTGCGACCTTTTCCGGCTCCCGGTCCGCCCAATTGGTGGTTTCAGCCGGATCGGCCTTGAGATTCGAGAGCCAGATGGGCGCGGGTGAGGCTTCGCCCAAGCCGGTGGTGGCGCCTTCCATCAACTTCCAGTCGCCTTGCCGCACGGCCATTTGCTTCTGATATTCCCAGTAGAGCGCGTCGTGCGGTGAGGGGCCTCCGCTTTTCACCATGGCGCCGACACTGCGGCCGTCGCAGGGGGGCGCCTGGACGCCGGCCCATTCGGCGAAGGTAGGCAGGATGTCCATGGTGGCGGCGGGCGCGTCGACCACACGGCCGGCGGGAATGCCGGCAGGCCAACTGAGAAGGGCGGGCATGCGGATGCCGCCTTCGAAGAGTCCGCCCTTGTAACCGCGGTAGGGGGCGTTCGAGCCGCCGCGGTAGGGGCGGCCGTAGGAGTCCGACCGGCTCTCGTTGGTGGCGCCGTTATCAGACTGGAAGAAGACAACCGTGTCGCGGTCAAGCCCCCGCTTCTTGAGGACCGCCATGATCTCGCCGACGCTGTCATCGACGGCGGCGAGCATACCGGCGTGGAAGCGGCGATCGCGGTCCATGGTGGCGGGAAAGCGGTCCAGATACTTCTGCGGAGCGATCATCGGGTAGTGCGGCGCACCGTAGGCCACGTAGAGGAAGAAGGGCTGAGCGGGAGTCTGCTTTTCGAGGAAGCCTTTGGCTTCGCGGGTGAAGAGCTCGGTGTGATAGGTGGGCTCTTCCCAGGCTTCGGTTTCGTCGCGCCAGAGGTCGTGGTAGATCTCCTGGGGATTGCCGGCGGTCATCTGGTAGTAGCGGTGGGAGTAGTTGTCGATCCAGCCGGAGTAGAAGCCGAAGTATTGGTCGAAGCCCTGTTTGAGAGGGCGGCTGGCTGGAGCGGAACCGAGGTGCCATTTGCCGACGGCCGCCGTGCGATAGCCACCTGCTTTTAACGCTGCCGGTAGCGTAGCTTCGGTGGCGCGCAAGCCCGGGACATCGCGGTTCGAGCGGCCGGGCAGGAAGTTGCGAATGCCGGTGCGGTGCGGGTAAAGACCAGTGAGCAAAGCGGCGCGCGAGGGCGAGCAGACTGGCGAGTTCGAATACCAACTGGTGAAGCGAACGCCGCGAGCGGCCAGGCGATCGAGGTGGGGCGTTTTGAGGTCGCGGGCGCCGTAGCAGCCGAGATCGCCGATACCTTGATCGTCAGTGTAGAAGACGATGAAGTTCGGCCGCTTGGGAGTCTGGGCGGCGGTGACCGCGGCCGCGGTGGCGGATAAGAAAAGGCGACGGGAGGGAGCACGCATGGCTCCTCTCAAAATATCAACAGCGGGCTAGGCCCAGAGTTCGCGGATCGGCTCGTAGGTGCCGTTGTTGGCTTCGGGGACGTACTCGAAGCCGCGGCCAAAGGGATCGTCGCGGCGAATGGTGAGGTAATCAATGCCGAGCGCGGAGTAGATGGTGGCCTCGATGTCCTCGGTGCGGATGGGGCGATCGTTCTTCCAGCCGAAGTCGGTGATGGTTTGGCCCGTGGGGTCGGTGGCGCCGATGGCGCGTTTGCCGCGGATGCCGGCGCCGGCCACGAGCATGCTTTGCTGCGCGAAATGGTCGCGGCCGGCGGTGACGTTGAGGGCGCCGGTGGTGCGGCCGAACTCGCCCATGGCGAGGACGAGCGTCTGATCGAGCAGTCCGTCGTTGGCGAGGTCAGCGATCAGGGTCCCGAGCGCGGTGTCGAAGGTACGGCCGAGCGAGGCGGCGTTGGTCGGCGTCAGCGACGCCGTGTAGATGTTGACGTGGTTATCCCAGCCGCCGACGTTGATCTGCACGAAGCGCGTGCCCAAGCCCGAGCGGAGCAGATTGCGCGCCGTGATGCAGGCGTTGCCGAAGCCAGTGTTGCCGTAGCGGGTGCGCTCATTGGCGTCGAAGTTGAAGACCTTATCGACGTCCGGGTTGTACATCAGCTTGCGGGCGGAGAGATTGAACTGCTGCATCTCTTCGCCGGAAGGATCGAGCGTGGAGGCGGCGCGAATCTCGCTATCGAGATCCTGGAGCAGGGCGAAGCGGCGGTCGAAGGCGGCTTGGGCGTCGGGGTGGCGCGTGTTCGGGAGTCCGCCGCCGTTGGGCGAAATGTAGAACGGCGCATTGACCGGCGAGAGATAGCCGGAGCTGGGGCCGTTGCTCGTATTCAGATTGACGAACGCGGGCATGGGCTTGGTCTTATCGCCGAGTTCGAGCGAGACGACCGAACCGATGTGCGGGGCGATCCGCGAGAGTCCGCTGACGGGATTGCGGCCGATCTCCACCCAGTTCTGACCCAGTTCGTGGACGACGACCCAGGGCTTGACGGAGCGGACAAGGGCAATGCGGTCCATCTGTTCGGCGAGCTTCGGGAAGAGTCCTTGCGGGAAGGCGACGCCATCGTAGGTGGTGGGGCTGAAGGAGGCGGGCAGCCACGGGCCCTGCTTGAGGTCGAAGGTGTCGACGTGGCTGGGGGCGCCACGCATCATCACGAAGATGACGTTCTTGGCTTTGTTGATCGGCGGCGCGGCGGCACGGGCGAGACGTTCGCCGGGGTGCGCGGGCATCAGCAGGTAACCGCCGACGGCGGAGCCCAGATGCTGGAAGAACAGGCGCCGATTGAGGAACGGACGGCGCCAGAACTGAGTACCGCGGAGAGGGGTCGTTGCGTTGGCCATGGTTCGTCCCTAGTAGCTGAACATGAAATCGAGCTTGTTAATTAAGGTCCAAGCCAGATCTTCGGTAACGGCATTCTTGGCCGCCGCGGTGGTGGCCTTGGCGTAGAGCGCGATGGCGACCGAGGATTCGCGCGCCGAGGGCGGACGCGAAAGGAAGGTGAGGTAGAGCTCTTCCACCAGGTCCTTGGCGACCGCGTTCAAGGCGATCTTCTTCAGCACGGGCGAGTTCGCCATTTTAATGCGGTTGGTGACGAACGTGTCGTTCATCAAGCCGAGCTGTTGCTGG
This sequence comes from Bryobacteraceae bacterium, assembly GCA_044226365.1. Taxonomy (GTDB): domain Bacteria; phylum Acidobacteriota; class Terriglobia; order Bryobacterales; family Bryobacteraceae; genus JALHNI01. The sequence goes on along the minus strand of JBGAHE010000012.1, from coordinate 6,128 downwards.
ATGGAGCCCGATTGCAGGCGGCCGGTGGTATCGCGGTTACCGCGATAGAAGGTGTTCATCAGCGTGGTGCCGCCGGCTTCCAGCGGGTCCGGCAGCTTGAGCGCCCAGTTGATGGGGTCGCCGAAGCCGGTGACCCGGTAGGCGGCGAGCACCCCGGTGGCAATCTGAATAGCGTCGTGGATCTCCTCGCCTTCCAGCCGGCGCGGGTAGTGCCGGGCGAACAGCGGCTGATAGTCGAGCTTCCATTCGTCGTCGTACTGAGCGCTCAACTGATAGGCGGAAGAGCTCACCAGCACGCGGATGAATTCGCGCAGGCTGTAATCCTTCTGGTACATCAGCTGAGCGAGGCGCTCGAGCAGGATGGGGTTGGAGGCTTGGAGGGACCAGGGCGCGGGCGGCGGGTTGGCCGGATCGAGGCGCAGCGGATCGAGCTGATCGACCGGCTCGACGAGGCCCTGATTGAAGATCTGCTTCCAGACGCGGTTGGCGAAGTTACGGCCGAACATCGGGTCGTTGATGACGAACTCGGCAAACTCACCGCGCCAGTCCGTCCCTTTGGGCGCCTGCCCGGTGCGGTACTCAGGGGTGAAGTTGCGGACGGTGCCGATGGGCACGCGCACGGGGCGATTGCCGTAGTTGGTGTTGAGGTCGTACTGACCGGTGAGGACGTCTCCGACGTTGCGGCTATTGATGCGGGGATCGTCGCGGTCCTGCGTGGGAACGACGTTGCGCTGCCGCGAGAAGAACGCGGCCATGCGCTGAGCGTCGGCGCGAGTGGCATTGCGCCCCCACAGCGAAATGCTGTCAAGGTGGCCGCGGCCGTTGTGGCACAGGACGCAGTCGTAGTGGCCGATGCCGAGGAAGTCGCGGGCGGCGCGATAGGCCGAGGTGTCGTAGGTGTCCTGGGCGGGGCCGCCGGGGGTGGAGTTGCGCAGAATGTAATTCGCCGGGCCGTTGTCGAAGTTATTGCCCTTGGCGACGATCGAGTTCCAGGCGAGGTCCTTCAGGGACATGCCCTTCGAGAACGAGTCCACCATCCAGAGGTAGTAGGCATTGCGGCCTTCGGCGCGGAGGTTGAAGAAGGTGTTGCTGCTAACGTTGCCCACCAGGTCGCCAAACCAGAGCACCCAGCGATCGACGAACTCGGGCGAATACAGGAGTTGGTCGATGAGGACGTCGCGCTTGTTGGGCTCGGTGCTGGCGACGAAGTCGCGAATTTGAGTGGGCGTGGGGATGCGGCCGGTGAGGTCGAGATAGATGCGGCGGACGAACTCGTGATCGGTGGAGAGCCGCGCGGAGCGGACGCCAGCCTTCTGTAAGGCGCCGAAGATCTCTTCGTCGACGAAGTTGCGGACCGGCAGTTCAGCGGGAGCCAGCGTCGCGCCGGCGCCGCCCTGTGCAGAAGCACTCGCGGAGCGAGCAAACTTCAGAACGCGCTGATAGGTAGCGACACGCGCCTTGGCGGCGGCATCGACGAACTCATCAGGCTTCACCCGGAACGAGCAATTGATCCCCGGATCGAGGGTGGCATCTGGAACTGCTTCGGGCTCCTGGCCGAATAAAGCAGTCAGGGAAAGAGAGAAAAGAAGAAACGGTCCCCGCATCTTGCTGAAATTGTCCCCGCTAGGGCCAGTCTATCAGGACATAACTGAAAAACAATACGCCTGGGTACCAATTGGCGGGAGTTAACGATTAAGGTCTGCTCAGAAAGCGAAGCCGATTTCGCCGAAGGTATTCAGCCAATGGTCCTTGGTTTTGCTGGCGGGCAGGCCGCCGAAGGGGTCGCCTTCGGTGGTGCCGCGAACGACTTTGGTGGTGACGCCAAACCAGATGCGCTGCCAACGCGTGGAGAAGCGGACGCTGGCCAGGGCGTAGTTGCCCCAGCCGGTGCGCGCGGTGCACTGCGGACAGGCGAAGCGGATGAACTGGTTCGGCTGCTGGACGCTTTCCTGATAGTGCATCAGAGTAGCGCCGCCGCCGGCGGAAAACAGTACGCGTCCTCGAGCGGCCGGAATCACGCCGCGGCCGCCGAAGTTGACAAAGTGCTGGTAATCGCGGATCCGCAGACTGCCGATCTGGGTCTCGAGGTAGTCCTTCACGTCGGCCGCGCCGAAGACGACGTCGTAGCCGGCGTCGGCCTGGAAATAGCGGTGAAAGCGGTAGCCGTAATTCACCGTCAGGGCAGGCTTGGTTTTGAAGTAGGCGTTAATCTCACCGCGGGGCAGGCCGATGCCTGGACCGACGTTGAGGTAATGCTTCGGGAAAAGGTCCTGTGCGCCGAGTGCCAGCGGCAGCACCAGGGCGATCGCCAAAAAACGCGGCATGCCCTCAGGCTACCGCAGCTCCAGGCCTTCAGCTTGTAAACGCGTAATCAAACGTTCACGAACGGCGCTGATCTCTTCAGCGGTGAGCGTGCGATCGGGAGCGGCGAGCGTAACGCGGAAGCTGACCGAATTGCGGCCATCGCCCAGGGGATGGAGCATCAGATACTCGGTGCGTTCGACGAGCGGGTCGGTGAGCAGAGCACCGATGGAGCCGACGAGCACACGCGAGCCGGCCACGACGGAGAGGTCGAAGTCCGAGGTCGGGAACTTGCGGATCGGCTTGTATTGTTTGGTCTCGAGCTTGAGCAGGTCGAGGTTCAGGTCGACGATGGTGGCGCGGCCCTTGATGAGTGTGGGGTGAAGCTCGAAAAGGCGGCCGATGGAGGTCTCGCCGAGCATCACTTCGCCGACGCGGCCCGGATGCTCGTAGGCGAGCGCGGCGGTGGGCCGCACTTCGAGCGCCGGATTCAGGCAGGCCAAAAGGCGCTTCAGTTCGCGTAAGTTCCCTTCCCCGTCCTGGCGCGAATAGACGGCGGCCACCAGTTCGGGAATCTCGAGCGGCGGCTGGCCGTGCACGGGATGGATCTCGTAGCCGATTTCGAACAGGCGGAAAGCGGCCGTGTGCTTGGCGTTTTCCACGAGATTGCGATGGATGCCGGGCAGCAGACTGCGGCGCAGCAGGCCCTGGTCCGAAGCGATGGGGTTCAGCACCTTGACGTGCGATTCCGGCGAGAAACCGAAACGCGCGGCCTGATCGGCGTTGACGAAGGAGTAATTGTAGACCTCGGTGTAGCCTTGTTGCGAACAGATGGTGCGCAGTTGGTGCTGGAAGGCTCGCGATGGGTTCGGCGGAGGAGGGGCGGCCGCTACCAGCGGGGCCACGGGCGTGAAGTTGTCGTAGCCGATCATGCGGCCGATCTCTTCCACCAGGTCTTCTTTGAAGCCGATGTCCTTGGTGGCGCGCCAACTGGGGACGCGGACTTCGAGCGTGCCGTCGCCGCGATCGGTGACACCGAACTGCAGGCGGTGCAGGATCTTGGTGGCGATCTCGACGGGAATGACGTTGCCGAGCTTGTCGCCCAGCCATTCAAGCGGCAGCACGATGGGCTCGGGATGCTTGAAGGGTGCGTGGATGTCCGACAGGCCGCCGATGACGCGGGCGCCGGGGCAAACCTGCTGCAGAAGGGCTGTGGCGCGGGCCAACGCGCGCACGGTGTTCACCGGGTCCTGCGACTTTTCGAAGCGCATGGAGGCGTCGGTACGGAGTTTGAGACGCGTGGAGGTCTTGCGGATGCTGGAGGCCTGGAAGTTCGCGCTCTCGAGGATGATGCGGGTGGTGCCGTCGGAGATGGCGCTGTCGGCGCCGCCGATGACGCCGGCGATAGCAATCGGGCCCTTCTCGTCGGTGATGAGCAGCGTGGCATCGTCGAGGGTGTAGGTTTCGTCGTTGAGCGCTTTGATGGTCTCGCCGGCATGCGCCCGGCGCACGCGGATGCCGCCGTGGACACGATCGGCGTCGAAGGCATGCATGGGCTGAGCCAGCTCCGCCATGATGTAGTTGGTGACGTCGACGATGTTGTTGATCGGGTTCAGACCGAGGCTTTCGAGCCGGTATTGGAACCAGAGAGGCGACGGTTCAACGCGGACGTTCTCCAACATCAGCGCGCTGTAACGCGGGCAGAGCGTGAAATCGGCAATAGCGACGTCGACGCAGGCGAGTTCCTCGGGGAACGGACGCATGCGGACGGGGTCCTTGAGTTCGAGCCCGTAGATGGCGGCGACTTCGCGCGCCATGCCGTAGTGGCCCCAAAGGTCGGGACGGTGGGTGAGGCTCTTGTTATCGATCTCGATGATGAAGTCGGGAGTGCAGCCGATGCCGCCGCTGACTTCGACGATGCCTTCGTGGTCGCGATTGATGCCGAGCTCTTTGCCGCTGGCGAGCATGCCGTCGCTTTCGACGCCAGAGACGACGGCCTTCTGCAGCATACGGCCTTCGATCTCGACTCCCGGCGGGCAATAGACGGCGACCATGCCGACGCGGACGTTGGGCGCGCCGCAAACGACGGTCCGGGTGCCGTATTGCGCAGACTTTACCACCACGCGCCGATTCGACGAGCCTTCGATGGGCTCAACTTCGACGACTTTCGCCGACACGACTTTGCCGAAATGCTGACCGACCGGTTGGAGCCCCTCAGACTCGGCCGTGCGCATGGTGATCTGCTTGACCACCTCCGCCGGCGGCGCCTTCAGCGACGGCACCAACTCTTGAATCCAGTTGTAGGAGAATTTCATGGGCTTAGAACTGCTTCAGGAAACGCAGGTCACCGCCCTGCAACTGCCGGATGTCTTCAATGCCGTAGCGCATCATCACCAGGCGCGTCAGGCCTAGCCCGAAGGCGAAGCCGTTCCATTCTTCCGGGTCAAGACCGCCCATGCGCAGCACGTTCGGATGCACCAGGCCGCAGGGCAGCAGTTCGACCCAGCCGGAGTGTTTGCAAACCGGGCAGCCGGGGCCGCCGCAGATGAGGCATTGAATGTCGAGCTCGAAGCCGGGTTCGACGAACGGGAAATAGCCAGGCCGCAGGCGGACCGTCACTTCGCGGCCGAAGATGCCGGAGAGCAGCGTCTTCATGAAGTAGATGAGGTTCGCGACGGAGACTTCGCGATCGACCATCATGCCTTCCAGCTGATAGAAGGTGTGTTCGTGGCTCGCGTCGACTTCTTCGTTCCGGAAGACGCGGCCGGGGGCGATCATCTTGAACGGCGGCTTGAGCAGCTTCATGCCGCGCACCTGGACGGGCGAGGTGTGCGTGCGCAGGCAATAGCCGCCTTCGAGCCAAAAGGTGTCCTGCATGTCGCGAGCCGGATGGTCCGAGGGAATGTTCAAGGCGTCGAAGTTGTGATACTCGGTTTCGACTTCCGGGCCGTCGAGCACGGCGAAGCCAAGCGACGTGAAGAGCTGTTCAATCTCGCGCTGAATCTGCGTGAGCGGGTGGAGACTGCCGGGACGCTGGCCACCGGCGGGGATCGTGACGTCGAGCCATTCCGAGTCCAGGCGGGCGGAAAGCGCAGCCGCTTCGAAGGCGCCCTTGCGTTCGTCGAACGCGGTTTCGAGCGACTGCTTGGCGGCGTTGAGCTCCTTGCCTAGGGCGGCGCGTTCCTCGGGCGTGAGCTTGCCAAAGTCCTTGCTGAGGTTGGCGAGCGCGCCCTTGCGGCCGAGCACTTCCACGCGCACGGCCTCCAGATCTTCCACCGTCGCCGCTGCGGCGACGCGCGCCAGGGCGGACTGGGTTAGCTCGGCGAGACTCATGCTTGGGCCATGTGCACAAACGTCGCCGTCTCGAGCAACTCGAAGGCGAGATGGTTCACATAGAACACGAGCAGCGCGTCCGGATATTTGCCCCGGAAGTGCGTGAAGACGCGCTGCTGCCAGTCGCCGACCAGATACTTGGTGGCGTCGATGTCCTTGGCGAAGAAGCCGTCCTCATGGGGCATTTCGAGGAAGTCCAGGATGGCTTTGATCATGTCGAGGTTCGAAATCAGGATCGATTGGGCAAGATCCTGGCCGAGCGCCTCTTCCTTGTTGTTCAGCCGCTGCCACACCCGCGGGGCCACTTTGACGAGCGCCTCGTTGTTGAGCTTGGTGAGATGCAGCCGCGTCTTAATGCGGTCAAACATCTGGAACGTCTTCAATTTGCCCAGCGAAATTGTGCGGAGCAGCGGCGCAAGCTGGCTCTCGCCGAGTTGAATGTAAAGGTCGGAAAACACCATATCGGGGATTGTTTAGGTCGGGCTCGCGATCGC
>JBGAHE010000011.1:0-93696 GCA_044226365.1 Bryobacteraceae bacterium | reverse complement strand
GGTGTCGGCGCGGACGGCGTCGAGGGCGGCGAGACAGGCGGCGGGGGAGGGATAGAGGCCCGTGGGGATGACGCGCTCGGGAGCCGGCAGCTTGCGGGTGCGGTTGAGCAGCCGCTGGCTGAGATTGTCTTTGCCGACGGTTTTTTCGAGGCCTTCGCCGGTCACCAGGCGCAGCCGGCGCAGGATGCCGCGTTCGACGACGACCTGGTGCTCGGCGCCTTCGCCGATCGGCGCCAGACTTCCAGACGAGGTTTCCAGCACCACCAGCCGCGCTCGGGCGTGAGGTAGGCGGTCTGGCTGAACCGGCGGGGTGGCGGCGAGTTCCTCGCGCAGCTGTTCATGGAGTGAGGCTCACTTTCTGGGAACCCGGGCGAGGCGATGACTTCTTTCATCTGGTGATGACGCTCGCTGTGGGCGGCGATCATGAGGAGGACCTGGTAGCCATCGAGCGGCGGCTGGGCGGTGTTGAAGTGCAGCCGCAGTTCGTCGGGGGTGGATTCGACGTAGGCGATGGTCTTCTTGCGGGCGCCGCGGAAGGCGGCCAGGGTTTCGGCCACTGTTTTCCATTTGTGGCTGGGGACGAGCATCTCGGGTGCCTTGAACTTCTGGTCGCGGGTGGAGAACTGCTTCATGACGGCTTCGTCGCGGCCTTTGGCGGCGGCGACGAGGTCGGGCCGGGCGGGCGACTTGAGGACTTTATCCTGTAGTACTTCGAAGAGCGCGGTTTCGGTGAGGGCGAGGTGCTCGAGGCAGTCGGCGACGGACCAGCGGTCGGGAGCGGGGCGGAAGGCGAGTTGGGCGGGGGACAGACTGGAGACGGTGTCGGTCACCTGCTTCTGCGTGGCATGCAGATAGCTCATGGCGCGGTCTCGTTCCTACGGCAGGATCGCCCCAAGCCAGTGTGGTGAACAAAAGCGGCAACCAGAGGCGCATGACCCCAGTAGTAGCATGGCGGCCCTAAACCATGGACGTCAATTTCGCCGATAGGCAACTAAGGCAGGATGCCCGTACCGGTGGCTACACCATACGTCCCAATTCGCGCCAACGCTCAAAAGGAAGCCGGAGAGTTGGGCCTCTCTCTACCCCGGAGATCCTGTTTACCGGTCCACGGACTCTTCCACAATTCTGATTGTGGACGATGCCGAGATCAATCGGCAATGATTCGCGCCATGCTGCAGGGGCGGGCGCTGGCCAAATCAAGCAGTACAAGCTGCTGGAGTGCCGTCGTCAAGTGGAGGCGCTCTCGGTGGTGACCCAGGAAAAAGTCGACATGGTGATCTGCGAGTTCATCATGCCGGAGATGTCGGGTCAGGTTCTGCCAGCGGTTCCATGAACAAAAAGACTTACCTGACACCGGTGCTGATGCTGACCAGCGTCCAGGGCAGCGAGCATGAGATTGCCGGCATCACGTCGGGCGCCGACGAATTTCTGCTGAAGCCTTTGCAGCCGGCGGTGTTGCGCGCCCGGGTGACGGCGATGTTGCGGCACAAGGCGGCGATCGACTCGCTGGAAGAGGTGGAGTCCATCCTCTTTACGCTGGCGCAGACGGTGGAGCAGCGCGATCACTACACCGGCGCACATTGCCAACGCCTGGCGACGTACGCGGTGGCGATGGGTCTGCGGGCCAGCCTGCCGCGCGAGCAACTGCTGGCGCTTTACCGGGGCGGCTTTTTGCATGACATCGGGAAGATCAGCGTGCCGGACGCGATCCTGTTCAAGGACTCGCTGCTGACGCAGGACGAATGGGAAGTGATGCGTTCCCATACTTGGCGCGGCGAAGATATCTGCCGCGGGATGAAGAGCCTGGCGCCGGTGCTGCCGATCATCCGGAACCATCATGAGCGTTGGGACGGTTCCGGCTATCCGGACGGCATGGTGGGCGAGCGGATTCCGTATCTGGCGCGCATTCTGCAGATCGTGGACATCTACGATGCCCTCACCACGGCGCGGCCCTATAAGCCGGCGCTCGAGCATCTGGAGGCGATCGGCATTCTGAATGAGGAAGTGAAGCGCGGCTGGCGAGACCCCGATATGGTCCGGCTGTTGCGCGACATCTTCGAGAATCCGCCCGCCGAAATGCGCGACGCGCTGATGAGCCCGTCGCTCAACGCGATGAGCCGCAACGTCTCGAAATAATCCCGCCTACTGAATTGTGGCCTTGGTGATCTTGTCGAGCTTGGGGAAGTTCTTCTCGATGTAAGACTCGCCTTCGGCTTCGATGTTGGGCTGCTGCGGCGCTTCGCCGTACTCGGCGTTGATCTTATCCACGACATCCATGCCTTCCACGACAAGGCCAAAGGGCGAGAAGCCCATCTGGTCCAGGCGGTTGTTGTCGCCGAAGTTGATGAAGAGCTGGGTGGTGCGGGTGTTGGGTCCGGAGGTGGCGAAGCTGACGAAGCCGCGGCCATTGGTGCGGCGGACGCCATCGTCCTGCAATTGCTGATTCTTCCAGGCGGCGGTGACTTTGGGGTCCGCGCTCAGGCCGAACTGAACGACGAAACCGGGGACGACGCGGAAGAAGCGGGAGCCGTCGAAGTAGCCGCTTTTCACGAGGTTAAAGAAACGGTCCGCGCCGAGGGGCGCCCATTCACGCTGCACCTGAATGGTGAAGTTGCCGGCCGTAGTCTCAAAGCGGGCGTTGTAGGTGGCGGGGGCTTGCGCATTCCATTTGGAGGGATCGACGCTGCGGACGTTCGCCTTTTCAGTGCTGCCACAACCGGTGAGAAGAGCGAGCAACGCAGTCGCGCAGAGGAAATGGACCTTCATATTCTTCAGCCTAGCGCGATTCCCTTTGTTTCGACGCTCGTCTACCATTGGCGTATGCGCTGGCTGTTGGTCTTTTTCACTGTATTGGCGGCTTTTCCGCAATCCCGCACCCTGTTCCGCACCCCGGCGGTGAACCGGACGCACATCGTCTTCGCTTATGCTGACGACCTTTGGATGGTTCCGCGCGCGGGAGGGGAGGCCATACGGCTCACCTCCGGGTTGGGGACCGAATCGGGACCGATCTTCTCGCCGGACGGCACGCAGGTGGCGTTTACGGCTGCTTACGACGGTAATACTGATGTCTACGTGGTGCCGGCCAAGGGCGGCGTGCCGCAGCGTCTGACGTATCACCCGGCGCCGGATCAGGCGCAGGGGTGGACGCCGGACGGCAAGCGTGTGCTGTTTGCGAATGCGGGCGCGTCGGCCAACGATAAGCCACGTTTGTATACGGTGGACCTGAATGGCGGCTTTCCGGTGGCGCTGCCGCTGCCCATTGCGGCAGCGGGGTCGTATTCGCCGGACGGGAAGCAGATTGCTTACCTGCCGTTTGCGCGGGCGAATCAGATCTGGAAGAACTACCGCGGGGGCCGGGCGACGCCGATTTGGATTGCGAGTCTGGCGGATTCGTCGATCGTGAAGGTGCCGCACACCGGGTCGAACGATCACTCGCCGCTGTGGGTGGGCGACAAGGTCTACTTCCTTTCGGACCGCAACGGCTCAGACACCCTGTTCTCCTATGACCCGGCTTCGAAGGCGGTGGTGCAACTGCTCGAAAACAAGGGGCTCGACTTCAAGAGCGCGAGCGCGACGAGCGATGCGATTGCTTACGAGCAGTTCGGCGAGATTCACCTTTACGACCTGAAGAGCAAGAAGGCGGCGAAGGTGCCGATCTCTTTGTCGGCGGATTTGCTGAACGTGCGGCCGCGGCTCGAGAAGCTGAACCGGAGCATCAGCAATTGGAGCATTTCGCCGTCGGGCGCGCGGGCGCTGGTGGAAGCACGCGGCGAGATCTTTACGATTCCGGCGGAGAAGGGCGATGTGCGCAATCTGACGAATTCGTCGGGCGTGGCGGATCGTGACCCGGCGTGGTCGCCCGATGGCCGCCACATCGCGTACTTCTCGGACGAGAGCGGCGAGTATGCGTTGCATCTGCGCGATCAGACCGGGCGCGGCGAGGTGACGCGCATTCCGCTCGAGCAGCCGTCGTTCTTCTATGCGCTGCAATGGTCGCCCGATAGCAAGCAGTTGTGCTTTACGGACAAGCATCTGAACCTGTGGCGAATGGAGTTGGCCACCAAACAGATGAAGCTGGTGGACAAGGGGCTGGTGAACGGTGACCATTTGAACTTCCGCGCGCGCTGGTCGCCGGACAGCAAGTGGCTGGCGTATGCGAAGAGCCTGCCGAACCAGCTCTCGGCGATCTTTATCTACTCGCTCGAGAGCGGTCAGGCGCAGCGCATTACCGATGGGCTAAGCGATACGGGGCTGCCGGTGTGGGACAAGGGCGGCAAGTATTTGTATTTCATCGCGTCGACCGATTCGGGTCCGTCCAGCGAGTTTGACCTTTCGGCGGCGTATCGGCCGTCGAGCTCGAGCCTGTATCTGGCGGTGTTGTCGAAGACGGATCCGTCGCCGTTCAGTCCGGAAAGCGACGAAGAGAAAGTCGCTGAGCCGAAGAAAGACGAACCGAAGAAGGACGAGCCCAAGAAGGAAGACGTGAAGGCGGTGAAGGTCGACTTTGACGGTATCGATCAGCGGATTGTGCCGCTGCCGCTGCCGGCACGCAACTACCGGGGGCTGGAGGCCGGCAAGGCGGGTGTGCTGTTCTATCTGGAATATCCAGCGACCTTCGGCGGCGGAGGCGGACCCGGCGTGACGCTCCACAAGTTCGACCTGACGAAGCGGAAGGCTGAAGTGTTTGCGCCGGCGGCGACGGGCTTCCGGCTAGCGGCGAATGGCGAGAAGATTCTGGTGATGACGCCGGGCGGCAATGCGTCGATCGTGGCGACGGCGGCGCCGATGAAGCCGGGCGACGGAGCGTTGAAGCTGGATGGCGTGGAGGCGTTCATCGATCCGCGGGCGGAATGGCGGCAGATGTACAAGGAAGCATGGCGCATTGAGCGCGACTTCTTCTACGACACGAAGTATCACGGGCTGGATCTGCAGGCGGCCAACGAGCGCTACTCGCTCTATCTGAGCGCGGTGGGCAGCCGGAGCGACCTGACGTATCTCTTCCAGGAGATGTTGGGCCAGTTGAGCGTGGGTCATCTCTATATCCAGGGCGGCGATCAGCCGAATCAGCCGAAGCCGGTGTCGGGCGGATTGCTGGGGGCGGACTATACGCTCGAGAACGGGCGCTATCGTTTGGCGCGGGTGTATTCCGGGGAGAACTGGAATCCGCAGACGCGGGCGCCGCTGACGCAGCCGGGCGTAGGAGCCAAGGCGGGCGAGTACGTGCTGAGCGTGGACGGGCGGAATTTGACGGCAAACGACAACATCTATGCGATGTTTGCGGGGCTGGCGGGTAAGCGGGTGACGCTGAAGCTGGGTCCGAACCCGAATGGCGACGGCGCGCGCGAGGTGACGGTGTTGCCGGTGGATTCCGAGATTGGTCTGCGGACGCTGGCCTGGGTGGAAGACAACCGCCGGATGGTGGATCGGCTCTCCGGCGGCAAGCTGGCGTACATTCATCTGCCGGATACGGCGGCGGGTGGCTACACCTACTTCAACCGCTATTTTTACGCGCAGACGGATAAGCAGGGCGCGGTGATCGATGGGCGCTTCAACCGCGGCGGGAGCGCTTCGGAGTATGTGATCGAGCACCTGCAGCGACGGCTGGCGAGCTTGTGGGCGTCGCGCGACGGGATGCAGACAACGACGCCGTCGTATGGCATTTTCGGGCCGAAGGTGATGGTGGTGAACGAATACTCGGGGTCGGGCGGCGATTTGCTGCCGTGGCTGTTCAAGCGGGCGAAGCTGGGTCCGGTGATCGGGAAGCGGACGTGGGGCGGTCTGGTGGGGATTGGTGGCTATCCGCCGCTGATCGATGGCGGCACCGTGACCGCTCCGCACTTCGCCTTCTGGAGTCCGGAAGGGAAGTGGGAAGTGGAGAATCATGGGACGCCGGTGGACGTGGAAGTGGACTTCGACCCGAAGGCGTGGCGCGAAGGTCATGACCCGCAACTCGAACGCGCGGTGGAACTGGCGATGGCCGAGCTGAAGCACAATCCGGTCCCGATGCCGACCAAGCCGAGTTATCCGGATTATCACTCGGGCAAGCCGACCGGGCGTCCGGCGAACGGGGCGCGCGCCGCGGGAGCCGGCTCGAACTAGGCAGTACTGGTAAATTCTCCAGTCCCGTTTACACGGCCTTAACAGAGCGGCCCTCGATCCTTTACGTTCGGCCCGCATGATGGCTGCATGTATCGGAGACCACTACTACTGCTCGCCATTCTGGGGGTGTGCCTGGCTCAGCCGCAGCTCCTCCCGCCGCTCCGCGTGCCGCTGGGCGCGGCCCTGCCGGGGCTCAGCGCACCGCAACTCAACCTTTTCGATGCCGGTAAGGACGACTTCGAAGAGCTGGAAAGCAAGGAAGACGGACTGGGGCCGGCATACAACGGAGTGAGCTGCCATGCCTGCCACAACGTGCCGACGACCGGAGGCGTGGGCAATGTGAGTGTGCTGCGCGTGGGGCGGCGGGTGAATGGCGTGTACTCCGAGCCGCAGGGTGGCAGTCTGCTGCATCTGTTTGCAACGGATCCGCGATGCCAGCCGCGGATGCCCGCGGAGGCGAACATTGTGGCACGGCGGATTCCGACGCCGCTGTATGGGGCGGGACTGGTGGAGGCGATTCCGGATGAGGCGATTCGGCGTCTGGAGCCGGTGACGCGCGGACGCGCCGCGCTGGTGTTCGACGTGGCGACGCGGACGCAGCGCGTGGGCCGTTTCGGCTGGAAAGCGCAGCAGGCGACACTGCTGGCGTTTGCGGGCGATGCCTACATCAACGAGATGGGCATCACGAACGAGATGTTTCCGGACGAAGGAGGCATTGGGCTTTCGGCGAATACGATTGCGGGGTGCGATCCGGTGCCCTCGAACGAGGATCCGCCGGACCCGGTGACGCGGCGCCGGGGCATCGACAACTTTGCCAACTTCATGCGGCTGCTGGCGCCGCCGGCGCGGGATCCGCAGGGTGCGAACACGCGGCGGGGCGAGGATCTGTTCGCGGCGACGGGCTGTGCGTCGTGTCATGTGCCGACGTTGATGACGGGTCCGAGCCCGATTGCCGCGCTCGATCGCAAGCCCGTGGACGCCTACTCGGACTTCCTGCTGCACGATGTGGGGACGGGGGACGGCATTGACCAGGCGGCGGCGCGCGGCAACGAGTTTCGCACGGCGCCATTGTGGGGGATGCGTTACCGGAAGATGCTGCTACATGACGGGCGGGTGCTGACGCCGGCCGACGCGATCGAGGCGCACGCGGGCGATGCGACGGCGGTCCGCGACCGTTTCCGCCGGCTGTCGCCGCAGGACCGGCAGGCGCTGTTGGACTTCCTGGCCGCACTCTAGGCTGGAGCACCCTCAAGGCCGGCTCTGCGGGTCAGGGCCGGCTTCTTTTTCGTTGGGGGCCACATCGTTCCGGTCCGCCACGCTATCCTAGAAACTGGTCTGCTGTGGGTTCGCGCCCGCCACCCGGGCTGTGAACCGGGATCTGAGTGTGTGCCGCGGCGACGATTAACCCCATGAACACCCGCAAAAACTTCGAATGGAAGCTCAAGGAGCGCAGCCTGCGCCTGGGCGATCGCACGCTGGTGATGGGCTCGATTAACCTGGCGCCGGATTCGGGAACCGGCGGTCGCTTTACTGATCCGGACCGGGCATATGCTCAGGCGATTCAACTCGAAGAGCAGGGCGCCGATCTCATTGAACTCTCGGCGGAAACGCTGAAGCCGAACGTGAACCGGATTGCCGAGGCGGAGGAATTGCGTCGGCTGATTCCGGTGGTGAAGGCGCTGCGCGACAAGCTGGGCGTGCCGTTGGGTGTTTCGACGTGGAAGTCCGCGGTGGCGGAGAAGGCGCTCGAGCACGGCGCGGAGTTTCTCTCGGATCCGAGCGGCATGGCGTGGGATCCGGCGATTGCCAAAGTGGCTGTGAAGTACGACGCCGGCTTGATTCTGGTCCATTTGCGCGGCACCCCGGACGTTTGGGCCGGCCAGCCGCCGGTGAAGGACCTGATGTCGATGGTGAACATCGGCTTGGGCGCGGCGACGCATCGCGCGATGAAGGCGGGCGTGGCGAAGGAAGCAATCGTGGTGGATCCGGGCATCGGCCTGGGGAAGCGGCGCGAGCAGAACTTCGACGTCGTCAATCAGTTAGGCATCCTGCGACAGATTGACCGGCCGATCCTGGTGTGCACGTCCCGCAAGCCATTCCTGGCGAAGCCGGATGCGCAACAACTGGAGTTTGCGTCGGCGGCCCTGATGGCCGCGGCGATTCTGAATGGCGCGCACATGGTGCGGGTGCACGACGTGAAGGCGATGAAGGCGGCGGTGGACGCCGTGGACATGCTGGTGACGGCGATTCCGGCGCCGGTGGAGAATGTCGTGAAGCCGACGGTGCCGGGTCCGAAGGGTTTTGGCGCTCGCGATGATTCCGAACGCCGGCCGACGAAGCCGCCGCTGCGTCCGCGCCCGTCGTTAGGGCCGCTGGCACCGCGGACAAAAATGGGTCCCCCGCTGCGCGACTAGGATGCGCTTGATCGGGGTGCCGCAAACGACGCAGGGCTGATCGGTGCGGCGGTAGACACGATGGAGTTCCTGGAAGCTGCCGCGTTCGCCATTGCCATCCACATAGTCCGAGATCGACGAGCCACCGCGCGCAATCGCTTCCTGGAGCACTTCGCGGATGGCCGTATAGAGGCGCTCCACGCGGAGGCGGCTGAGGCGGTCGCCGGCGGCGAGCGGATGGAGCCTGGCGCGGAAGAGAGCTTCGTCGACGTAGATGTTGCCTAAGCCTCGCAGGAACTTTTGATCGAGCAGCAAGGACTTAACGCGGGAGCGCCGGCCGGCGAACAGCGCGGCGAAGTCGCCGGGACTGACTTCGAGCGGGTCCGGCCCCTGAGTGGGAAAAGTGGCGGACCAGGTGATGCGGCCGAAGCGGCGGATGTCGTCGTAAAGTAAGATGCCGCGATCGAGTACAAACTCAGCTCGGGTATAAGGCGTACGCGCTCCATCGAAAAGTAACTTACCCGTCATGCGTAAGTGAACGAGTAACATCCCTGAGTCAAAGTGCAGGGTGATGTACTTACCGTGACGGGTGACGTTGCGTATGGTTTGTCCGATGGCGGGTCCGTCCCAGCCGATGGCGGCGACGATGGTGCGGCCAGTGAGATGGGGCCGCAGCGTGCGGACAACGGTTTCGACCTCCGGCAGTTCAGGCATCGGGGACATCCACCCAGACGTCGCCATCGCGCACTTCGACGGCAAAGGTGGCGAGGCGTTGCGGGCCTTGGCCATTCAACTGGCCGGTGGCACAGTCGAATTCCCAGGCGTGCCAGGGGCAAGCCAACATGCGTCCGTGAAGCGCGCCGTGGGCGAGCGGTCCCCCGACGTGGGGACAATAGCCGTCGACGGCGTAGACATCGTCAGCCACGCGACATAGGGCAAGGTCGCGTCCGCCGGCGCGGCAGGCTTGCGGTTCGCCGGCTTTCAACTCTTCGAATTTGGCAACAACTGTGAAGGCCACTGCTGTCTTCACCCTAGCAAAAGCGCGCCACCCACCGCACGCTGGGGAAGGTTTTGTAAATCATCGGCAAACTCAGGCTTCACCTGATTGCCGGTAAGCGAGGCTCGATTTACTCTTGACTTACTCTCAGGAGGAAAACAACAACATGAAAACGACTCATCTGTTACTTGGTGTGTGTCTGCTGACGGGCGCGGCACACGCCACCACCATCGAATTCGTTCCGCCGAACGACACCACCGGCGCCGTTTACACCACGAACGACAATGACGGCTATACCGAGGGCCGGGGGCTGGTGTTTCGGTCGACGACGGCGCAAGTGATCGACTCGATCGGCATCTTTCTGGATGTCAGCAACGTGCTGCTGAACTGGGTGATTTACCAGACCACCGGCGTGACGGGTGACCTGACGCTGGGGCAGATGTCGCTGGCTTCAGGTAGCGTGACGGCGAACACGACGGGGCTGCAGTGGGTGGATATCAGCACGCCAACGGTGAATCTGGTGGCCAACGGCACCTATCACATCCAGTTCACGCACTCGGGCACGGCGAATCAGAATTTCTACTACAACAACGACAACACGGTGTGGACGCAGGGCGTTTTTCAGGCGCTCGATGGCACGGGCAATGGCGATACGGGGAACTCGGTGGTGGCGGCGATTCGCTTGAATGCGAACGCGGCGACTGACCCGGATCCGTCGGGCGTGCCGGAGCCGGCGACGATCTGGATGACGGCCGCGGCCGGTGGTTTACTCGTCGCCCGCCGCCTTGTGCGATACTAGGAACGTTATGGCGATCCCCAATCTCAAGCGTTACCGCATCACGGGGCCCGATGGCATCGAGGCTACGGTGATGGCCGTTCTCCCCAAAAACGCCGACGTCTCTGCCTATCTCACCGACGTCGCCTCCCGTTTCGACTGGAAGGCGTACCGCGAAATGCAGTTGAAGCAGAGCAAAGTCCGCGTCGGTCAGCAGAAACAGAAGAAGGCCAAGTAGGCCGCTTCTCACTCTTCGCAATCTGGAACCGGCTCCTTCGGGAGCCGGTTTCGCATTTTCCGGGGTATTTCTAGGGCAGGCGGGTTTTGAGGGTGCGCAAGGAACGCAAGCCGGCGGCGGCCACTTCGGGGTCGGCCTCCTTGCTCATGGCTTGCAGCAGCGGGACGCTTTCGGCGTCGCCGCTGACGGCGAAGACTTCGGCCAAGCCGATGCGTTCTTCGCGATTGGCGGTGCCGGCGGCGCGATGCAGGGCGTGCAGCACGTGGACGTCGCGGGAGGCTTCAATCAGGAACGGCTGCGCCACGCCTCGGTAAGCCTTCGAGTTCAGGCCGTTCACCAGATACTGCAGCGGCGTGAACTCGCCGAGTTCCAGCTTGCCGAGAAGGACCAGGGCAAAGGCCTGGGAGAGGCGCGGATTCATCTTGCGCTCGTCGGCGAAGGCCTTTTCGAGCATAGGGACATCGGCTTCCTTGCGGAGGCGGCCGAAGCCCTCGGCCGCGCCAGCGCGCAGACCTTCGTCACGGTCGTTCAGAAAGCGGGTGAACATCGGGCGGCTGCTTTCATCGGCCAGCATGGCGATAGCGCCCAGGGCGGCGCGCTTCACTTTGAGCGTCCGGTCACGATCCATCAGCGAACCGAGGTCCCGGAGGGCGTCTTTGTTGTCCAGCATGCCGGTGGTTTCGATGGCCTTGATCTGAATGCGCTCGTTGAGGTCGCGCAGGAGGAAGGCGATGCGGGGGGCGGCGGCGGGGTCGTGGATTTTTTGGATGGCCACCAGCGACTCGTACATCAGCAGGTCTTCCTTGGAGCGCAAGGCGTCGAAGAGTGCGGGTTGTCCGGCGCGGCCGCGGAGGATGCCCAGGGCGCGGGCGGCGTTGGCACGCGACTCCAAAGCCTGGCCTTTGCGGACGACGTCGGCGAGGCCGAGGACAATGTCTTCGCGGACCTGAACGAAGGCGGGCACGATGTCGGCCACTTCGTTTTCGGTGAAGCGAGCCTGGAGCACGGAGCCGACGCGCTTGAGTTTGGCGGAAAGGCCAGTTTTGACGTAGCCGGGCAGATAGAAGTTCACCAGGCCGTCAGTGGCGCGGATCTGCACTTCGGCGTCGGCGTCGTGGAGAGCTTTCAGCAGGGGTTCGAGGCTGCGCGGGCCGCCGATTTCGGCGATGGAGCGGACAACTTCGACGCGCACGGGGACGTTGGCGTCGTCATAAAGGGTGACCAGTTGGGGAATGGCGTCGGAGCCTTGCTTGCCGAGGTCGCGGGCCTGCTTCATGCGGTCCCGGGTGGATTCGACCACCGGATCCGTATTCAGCGGCCGCGGCTGGGGCAACTCGGCCCGCGTGGAGGTATGGCCCGCGGGGACCTGGGAAAGGGCAACGGCGAACAACGCAATCCAGCAAGTCATTTTTTAACCAGACGTTAGCGGACGAATTCCAGTTCCACCCGGTGAGGTAACAAACCGGCTTGAAAGCCACGGTCCAGGAGTAATTGAGCGGCCTTGGGAATCACGTCGCCGCAATCGACGGTGTAGTGATTCACGTACATGCCGACGAACTTGTCGGCGAGCGCGGGGTCGAGGTCGCGCGCGAAGTGCATGGAGTACTCGAGCGCCATCTCGCGGTTATCGAGGGAATAGGCGATGCTTTCGCGCATCAGGCGGCAGCATTCGGCCCGAACTTCGGGCGAAAGGTCGCGGCGCAGGGCGTTGGCGCCCAGGGGCAACGGATAGCCGGTTTCCTTTTTCCACCAGACGCCGAGATCGACGATGCGGTGGAAGCCGGACTTCGAATAGGTGAGCTGGCCTTCGTGGATGATGAGGCCCGCGTCAACGACGCCGTCCTGCACGGCGTCCAGGATCTTGTCGAAGGGGAGCACGACGGGTTCGAAATCGGGCTCGAACAGCTGCATGGTGAGGAAAGCCGTGGTGAGCTTGCCGGGCACGGCGATGCGCTTGCCCTTCAGTTCGGAGACGTCCATCGGCTTGCGGGAGACGACCATGGGGCCGTAATCGTCGCCGATGCTCGAACCGGCGGCCATCAGGTAATACTTGTCCGCCACGTAGGTGTAGGCGTGATAGGAGATGGCGGTCAACTCGTAGGCGCCCTTCAGGGCTTGCTGATTCAGGGTCTGAATATCGCTGAGCAGATGTTTGACGACCACCAGCGGCGAGCGAATCTTTCTCGTCGCCAAGGCGTAAAACATGAAGGCGTCATCGGAATCCGGACTATGGGCGCAGACAATTTCAAGCGGGGTGGAAGACATGAGGGCGGCGGAGCGGAAGCTCCAGTCCTCAGTTTAACAGCGTTAATGCGAGCAAATCGCGACGAGTTCGTCGTGAAGGGCACTTAAACGGGCGTTGAGCCGCATGAATTGCTCGGGAGCGGTGGTAAGGTCGCCCGCGCGGCCGGCCATTTCGAGGGCGAGCGCGGTTTCCACCACGCTATCGGCGCCAAAGTTCGAGACGGCGCCTTTCAGGGTGTGGGCGCCGCGTTCGACACCGCGGGCGTCGCCGGCGGCCAGAGCCTGTTCGATCTCGGCCACGGAGTTCGGGTAATCGTCCAGAAAGAGTTGAGCGACTTCCTCCAGGAGTTCCCGGTCGCCACCCACGCGGTCCAGGGCCAACGCCAAATTCAGTAAGCTCAGGTTATTGCCGTTGTTCACGCGTGTACTGCCTCCCCAGTATTATCGGAGGGTAGTCTCCAAAAGTTGAATGGAAAAAACACCCTTCGGTCGTGGCCACTCGTTCGCCGTGTCACTCGGTGGCTCTTATCTTTATGATTCGCCGATAGATCCGCCATTTATTGCCGTCGCTTTACATGGCTACGGTCAAACTCCGGATCAGATCGGCGGCTATGCCCGGAAGCTGCTCGGCGAACGGCCGGCCATCGCTGCGATCCAGGGGCCTCATCCTCACTATCTGGATAGTTTACCCAGCGCCCGGGTCGGCTACAACTGGGGGACGTCGGCGGATTGGCCGGCGGCGATTGAGCTCCACCACCACATCCTGCTGACGGTTTTGGAGCAGTTGCCGAAGCTCCCTATCCTGTTGATGGGCTTCTCCCAACCGGTGGGGCTGAACTACCGTTTTGTCGCCGCCCACCCCGGTAGGGTGGCAGGCGTCCTGGCGCTCTGCGGCGGGGTGCCGCGGGAGTGGGCGCCGGAAGCGCTCGAAACGCCGATCTTCCACGTCGCCCGGTCGGAGGATGAGTACTATCCGTTGTCCACCGCTCAGGAGTTTGAGTCGCGGCTGCGGGGACATGCTAAAGATGTCGAGTTTCACCTCATTCCGGGCCGGCATCGCTATCCATCGGCCGGGCGGCGCCTGGTTCGGGCCTGGATTGGGCGTATTTTCCATCTCGATATAGGAGATTCAGTACCCGAGTAACTCAGGACGCCTAAGTCTATTGGCTTCAGCGAGATGCTCTACCCCACAAAACCCTAGTGACTTGATCGGGATTGTAATGTAGTGGTATAGTTGAATTCTCGATGTCGCTTACGCATCTCCGATCCATCGAAGCCGAGGCCATCCACATCCTGCGCGAAACCGCGGCGCAGTTTGCCAAGCCCGTCCTTCTGTATTCAATCGGCAAGGACTCATCCTGCCTGTTGCACCTCGCGCGCAAGGCGTTTCACCCGGCTCCGATTCCGTTTCCGCTGTTGCACATCGACACGACCTACGAGTATCCGGAGATGATCGAGTTCCGCGACTCCTTCACCAAGGAGATCGGCGCGGATCTGCTGGTGTACATCAACGAAGAGGCGATCGCCGATGGCGCCAATCCGTATGCGCTGGGCACGTCGAAGTGCTGTAGTCTGCTGCGGACGAAGGCTCTGGTGGACGGGTTGAAGCATTACGGCTTCGATGCGGCGCTGGGCGGCGCGCGGCGTGATGAAGAGAAGTCCCGGGCGAAGGAGCGCGTGTTTTCGTTCCGCGACCGGAACGGGCATTGGGATCCGAAGAACCAGCGTCCGGAGCTGTGGAACATCTATAACGGGCGCGTGGACAAGGGCGAGTCGATCCGCGTGTTTCCGCTCTCGAACTGGACGGAATACGACATCTGGGCGTACATCGAGCTTGAGAACATTCCGCTGGTGCCGCTGTATTTTGCCAAGGAACGGCCGGTGCTGGAGCGAGGCGGGACGCTGATTCCCTACGAGTCGAATGTGCGGTTGCTGCCGGGCGAGGAGCCCAAGATGGTGAAGTGCCGGATGCGGTCGTTGGGCTGCACGCCGTGTTCGGGCGCCATTCGCTCTGAAGCCGACACGGTGGGTAAGATCATCGAAGAGTTGTTCGTCTTCCGTCGCTCTGAGCGCGAAAACCGTGTCATCGATCATGACCAGGACGGTTCCATGGAATTGAAAAAGCGCGAGGGCTATTTCTAAATGACGCCCACGCTTCCGAAACTGCTGCCGCTGACGCACTTTACGCAGAACACCAACGAGCGCACGCTGCTGCGCTTCTCCACCGCCGGCAGCGTCGACGACGGCAAAAGCACGCTGATCGGCCGTTTGCTGATTGAGACCAAAGGCGCGTTTGACGACCAGATCGAAGCCGTGCGCAAGAGCAAGGTGAACCGGTCCGGCCGCGAACTCGACCTGTCGCTGCTGACCGACGGGCTCACCGCCGAGCGCGAGCAGGGCATTACCATCGACGTCGCTTACCGCTACTTCTCCACGCCGCGCCGCAAGTTTATCGTGGCCGATACGCCGGGCCATGAGCAGTACACGCGCAACATGGCGACGGGTGCGTCGACGGCCGACGTGGCCGTGATTCTGATCGATGCGCGCAAGGGTGTGCTCGAACAGTCGCGCCGGCATGCGTACATTTCGGCGCTGCTGGGCATTCGGCACTTGGCGATCGCCATCAATAAGATGGACCTCGTCGATTTTTCGCCGTCAGTCTACGAAGCGATCGAGAAAGAGTTTCGCGCGCTGTCGCCGCATTTGCGCGGCGCGAACCTGCACTTCATTCCGCTGAGCGCGCTCGACGGCGATAACGTCGTAACACGCAGTGAACGGACGCCCTGGTATAGCGGGCCGACGCTGCTCGAGTTCCTGGAGAATGTCGATGTGGCCCCGGCGGCCAGCGAAGCCTTCCGCTTCCCGGTGCAGTTGGTGATTCGTCCGCACCTCGACTTCCGCGGTTTCGCCGGGCAGATTGCCACCGGCCGCGTCCGCGTGGGCGACCAGATCACGGTGCTGCCGAGCGCTCGTACCAGCCGCATCGAGCGGATTGTGACGTTCGACGGCGACCTGGAAGAAGCGGTGGCCCCGATGTCGGTGACGCTGACGCTGACCGATGAGATCGACATCAGCCGCGGCGACCTCATCGTGCATACCGGGGACGAAAGCGCGATCACGCGTGAGTTCGCGGCGATGACGGTGTGGATGTCCACCGAGCCGCTCGAAGTGGGCCATACCTATTTGCTGCGGCATGGTCCGCACCAGGTGCAGGCGCGCGTGGTGTCGGTCGACCATCGCGTGGACGTGGCGAGCTATGCGTCGCTGCCGGCCGAGACGCTCAACATCAACGACATCGCCCGCGTGCGCATCGAGACGGCGCAGCCGCTGCACGGCGATCTGTATCAAACCAATCGCCACACCGGCGCTTTCATCCTGCTCGATCCGCTGACGAACCTGACGCTGGCGGCGGGCATGATCGAAGAGATTACGTCGGCCCGGCGCCTGAGCGGCACGCGCGAACTGTTCCGTTCCGGCCCGGTGACGCTTTCGGAGCGCATCACCGCTTATGGGCATCGTCCGGCCTGGGTGTCGCACGATAACCATGCCGCCGCCGTCCAGCTCGAACGCCGCTTGTTCGAGCGCGGGGCCCATGCCGTCCGGATCGATCAGCCCATTCCGGAGCTCCTCGAAGCCGGATATATTGTGATTTCCAACGTGAAGGTGGAAGGTCATGTTCACCCGTCCATTGTTTTGGACGACGTCGACGCGACCCTCAAGGAACTCGAAGCTCGTGGCGTGCTGCCTCCGCAGGATGTGCAGGACGCCGGAGAGGGGATCTAGTCATGGCTGATATTCTTTCGACGGCCCAGTCGCTGGTCGAACAAACGGTGCGCGACTTTGGTGGTCGCTACTGCTACACGTGCAGCTTTCAGGTGGAAGATGTCGTGTTGTTGCACCTCATTAAGCAAGCCGACCCGAGTGTGCCCGTCCTCTTCCTGGAGACCGGCTATCACTTCCCCGAGACCACCGCGTATCGCGATCAGGTGGCGGCGGAGTGGAACCTGAACCTGGTGAACATCATGCCGCCGGCGGAAGCGCCGGTGGAACTCTACAAGACCGACCAAGCCGCCTGCTGCGGCTGGCGCAAGGTGAAGGGCCTGATGGCGGGCCTGGAACAATATGACGCCTGGATCACGGGTTTGCGCCGCGAACAATCGCCGACGCGAGCGAATCTGCAACTGATCGAGCAGCACAAACTGCCGACCGGCAAAGTGCTGCAGAAGGTTTCGCCGCTCGCAGAGTGGACGTGGAAAGACGTGAACGCCTACGCCACGATCAACGAACTGCCGAAGCTTTCGCTCTACGATCAGGGCTACACGAGCATCGGTTGCGCGCCTTGCACGCAGAAGCCGCTGGACCCGAACAACCTCCGCTCCGGACGTTGGGCCGGGGCCAACAAGCTCGAGTGCGGCATTCACACGGCGACTGAGAAATAACGAAACGGGACGAATGCCATGCTCACCGGCCTCATCGGAATTCTCATCGGTCTTGCCGTCGGGCTCACGGGCGTGGGCGGCGGTACACTCACGGTCCCGGCGCTGATCATTGCGCTGAGCATGCCGGCCGCCGAGGCGGTGGGCACAGCGCTGCTGTACGTCACTATCACCAAGATTTTCGCGGTGCCGGTTTACTGGTCGCGCGGGCACATCGACTTTACGGTGCTGAAGCGCTTGTTGATGGGCGGTTTGCCGGGCGTGATCGGTGGCGCGTGGTTGCTCGAAGGCATGAACACGGAACGGCTGACGCCGGTGATTCTCGCCGTGGTCGGCCTCACCATCGTCTCGCTTGCTTCAGTGAGCCTGTGGAAGCTCTTCCGCACGCCGCCGGTGGGCGTGTATCGTCCGGCGGCGTTGACCGGGTTGGCTTTGCCGATCGGCGTGGAAGTGGGCTTTTCGTCCGCCGGCGCCGGAGCGTTGGGCAGCCTGCTGCTGCAAAGCTGCGCGAAGATTACGCCTTCCGTGGTGATCGGGACGGACCTCCTGTTCGGCCTGATTCTCTCAGCGGCCGGCGGCCTGTTCCATCTTTCCACCGGCACCTACAACGGCCAGGTGTTGACGATTCTTGCGCCGGCCGGCGTGGTGGGGGCGCTGATCGGCGCGGCCCTGGGCACCAAGCTGCCGGCCCGTCCGCTACGCGCCACGCTCAACGTGACGCTGGTGATCGTCGGCGGCAACCTCTGCTGGAAGGGCCTGCGACTGCTGCTGTAGCCGCCGCGCCCACCTGTCGACTCCGCCGCCCGTCAGCGTTAACTTCCCACCGCCCCGCGCGACATCCTCGCCGCCGGGCCCGATAATGGAGTGGTGCTCGCCCTTTTGCTGTTGCTGGCGCAGGCTTCTCCTGTCGAAACCATCCAAGCGGTTCCGCGCATTGGCGCGATCGATTTCTACGGGCTGCGCAAAATCCCCGCCGAACGGCTGCTGAAAGCCATCAACGTCAAACCCGGCGACCTGCTCCCGGCGTCGCGCGTGGAGATGGAAGAGAAGCTGGAAGAAGTAGAAGGCGTGATCAGTGCGCGTGTGGAAGCCGTCTGCTGCGCGGCGCCCGGCCAACCGATTCTCTACATCGGCATAGAAGAGAAGGGCGCGATTCATTTCGAGGTGCGTCCTCCGTTTGAAGGCTCGGGCGTGCCGATTCTGCCCAACGAGATCACCAGCGCTTATCGCGAACTGCTGGAGGCGATGGCGGGGGCGGTGCGCAAGGGCGAAGCGGCCGAGGACTGGTCGCGCGGGCATTCGCTGCTGGTGGACGAAACCAGCCGCGGTTGGCAGTTGCGGCTCGAACAACTGGCTGACCCCAATCTGCCGGCCTTACGCCAGGCGTTGCGCGACGGCGACGAAGAAGAACGCGCCATTGCCGCCTATGCCATCGGCTACGTGAAGCAGAAGGCAAAAGTGGTGAATGACCTGCAATTCGCCATGCGCGATCCGGGCGCCAAGGTCCGCGAGAATGCGTTGCGGTCGCTGGCGGCGATCAGCGTGCTGGCGCGGCGTGATCCGGATGCGGGCTTGCAGGTGCTGCCCACTTGGATTGTCGAGATGCTGCATTCGCTCGATTGGAGCGATCGTGAGCAGGCGCTGCGGGTGCTGGTGACGTTGAGCGAGATTCGGGATCCGAAGCTGATGACGCTGCTGCAGGAGCGGTCGCGCGAGACGCTGATCGAGATGGCGCGGTGGAAGCATCTGCCGCACGCGCTGCCCGCGTACGTGTTGTTGTGCCGGTCCGCTGGCATGGCGGAGACGGAGATCGAGCGGACGTGGGCCGCCGACGAGCGCGAAAAGACGATCAGCGCGATTCTAAAAGCGAAAAAATAAGCGCGCGGACTTCGGCGGGCAGGTCATCGCCGGGCAACCAGTCGCGCAGGATGAGCGTCGCGCGCTCGCGATGCCAACGGTCGAGAGGCTTCTCGTCGCGGGGTGCGGTGGCCTCGAGGAAGAGGTACGCGTCGGGCTGGAGCGATTCCATGGCCCGGTTGGACTCCACCAGCCAATGGCCGTCCGTCATTGCCGGCAGTTCGTTTCGCAACTCCGCTGTGTGAGCGCCGGCCCGCCGGTAACGCTCCGAATCTCCTTCAGCGTCCCGATGCTGGTGCGGCGACAGCTTCACGGCGCGCCATTCGACTTGGGGAAACGCCGCGATCACCGCGCAGACGAGCGACGTCTTGCCGACTTTGCGCGCATTTCCGCCAACGACGATGATCATTTGGCCGGCTTGCGGCCCAGCCGGCTCAAGGTGGCGAGCGAGGCCAGATAT
Organism: Bryobacteraceae bacterium; assembly: GCA_044226365.1. GTDB lineage: Bacteria > Acidobacteriota > Terriglobia > Bryobacterales > Bryobacteraceae > JALHNI01. Next base: position 74,197 of record JBGAHE010000011.1, on the reverse strand, counting down.
TGCCGCAAGGGCCGGGCGGGCGTGCCCCAGACCGGTTCGCCGGCGCGCACGATCTTGCCACTGAGGATGCCGGCGCCCGAGCCGATGATGGCCTTTGCCTCAACCCGCACGCGTTCGCCGAAGCCGACCTGCCCACCGATGACGGCATAGTCGCCAACCGTGCAGCCGCCGGCAAAGCCGGTCTGCGCGGCGATGACGACGTGCTGGCCGATCTGGCAGTTGTGCGCGATGTGGACCATATTGTCGAGCTTGGTGCCGTGGCCGATCCTTGTGACGCCGAGCGCGGCCCGGTCGATGCAGGTGTTGGCGCCGATCTCGACGTCATGGCCGATCTCGACGGTGCCGACTTGGGGGAACTTCTCGTAACGTCCGCCGGCGAAGACAAAGCCAAAGCCGTCGGCGCCGATGACCGCGCCGTCATGCAGCACGGCACGTTCACCAATGCGGACGCCGTGATACAGCGTCACGCGCCCGTGCAACCGACTGCCGGCGCCCAGCGTGGCTCCGGCGCCAATGCGGCAATGCGGTCCGATCACGCAACCGTCGCCGATCTGGGCGCCGGCTTCGATGACGGTGAAGGCGGCCACCGCGACGTTCGCGCCCAACTGCGCGGCGGGGTCCACCTGCGCTCGAGGGTCGATGCCGGGGGCGGGCGCGGGGACCGGATAGAGCCAGGTGAGCGCTTGGGCGAAGGCCGCCCGCGGCTGGGCCACGCGGATGACGGTGCGGCCGGGGAGCGCGGGGCAATCGAGGGGGGCGATGACGCAGCCGGCGCGGGAGTCCGCGGCTTGGGCGGCGGTCTTGGCAAAGGCCAAGTCGGCGGGGCCCGCGTCATCCAGGGTGGCCGCGGCGGCCGGCTCCCACTCCGCCGGGCCTTCTACCGCGGCGCTGAGCCGGGCGGCGATCTCGTCAATTCGCATCAGACACTATCATAGAGAGGAATGGCCATTGACCCTTCGGCGCGCGTTGCGCCCACCGCGCGCATCCACCCGGACGCCGAGATTGGCCCGCAGTGCATCATCGGCGAGTACTGCGTCATTGAAGAGCAGGTGCGGCTGGGGCGGGGCAATCGTCTGGAGCCTTACGTCTTTCTGAAGCCGTACACGACGCTCGGCGACGACAACGAAATCTCGGCGGGGGCCGCGTTAGGCACCGATCCGTTCGATAAAGCCTTCACCGGCGCGCGCAGCTATCTCACCATCGGGCATCGCAATCGCATCCGCGAGCATTGGACGATCTCCCGCGGCACGAAGCCCGAATCGGTGACCCGCGTGGGCGACGACAACTACATCATGGGCTCCGGCCACATCGCCCACGATTGCCAAATCGGGAATCAGATCACCATCGCCAGTAACACGCTGGTGGCAGGCTATGTCCATCTTGCCGACCAGGCGTTTATCTCCGGCGGCGTGGTGATTCACCAGTATTCACGCATCGGCCGAAACGTCATGGTGGGCGGCAACAGCCGGGTGAATCTGGACTTACCGCCGTTCTTCCTCTATTCCGGCTTCGACGCGCGCCCCGTGGGGCTGAATGTGGTGGGGCTACGGCGCGCGGGCTTCACCGCCGCCGACCTGCGCGAGCTGAAGCAGGCCTATCGGACGCTCTACAGCCTCCCCCGTGCCGCCGCGCTCGCCGCCCTGGACCAGACCCCGCTGGGCCGCGAACTGGCCGATTTCGCTCGTGCCAGCCGGCGCGGCTTGGCGCGCCCGGACAGTGGTACGGCAAACACCTGAGTTCGCCCTAAGGCGAATCCTCCACCTTAGAACCAGAATCACCTTGGTCCGGCTCAATTGGGAAAATTCCCTATTCGCCGGCGCCCCTCCTGCCGAAGTTAACAAGCATGCCTGCCAAGTTGATTGTCGGAATCCTGAATATCCGGAGTAGCTACGTGCAGAATTCGGATGCCCCGGTCGGTGATGGGGCGCCCGATACGGTCCAATGGTGGTTGGAGCCGGGCCAGGCGTGGCGCATCCGCACCTTCGCCGCTGACCACGACATTCATGTCGATTGGGTCGGCGACGGTCAACCGAACGAGTTGATCACCTACATCGAAGAGAACTACGACGGTCTGCTGGACCGCGTGGAGGTAGTGGACATTCCGAACATGCACGACGCCACGCAGGCAGCGCGCCTTCTTCGCCGGGCGGGACTGGAGCCGAATCTCGAGGTGGTCCCCGACGGCTTCGCCTACTGGAACCCCGACGGCGGCGAATACCACACGCTCGGCGCTTAGCCGCGGGTTTACAAGCGCTCCCTCTCGAGCTCCTACTTCCTCCCCTCTCCAGGCGATGTCTCCTCGCACCCTTCAGGCAGATGCTGAAGGTGCGGAGACTTCGATTGCCGAGGGGTCCGCAGAAACTGGAGAGTCGAGAAAATGACGAAGCTGTTCAACGCGACGATGGTTCTGGCGTTGGCCACGGCCGGCGCCTTTGCGCAACAATCCACCACGCCGGCGAATCAACCGGATCCAGGCACCTCCCCCGCCCCCGCGAAGCATAGTCGCAAGCACGGGAAAGGCAGCCGGCATTCCGGAGCCAAAAAGAACAAGACAACCCCCACCTCCACGCCCGATCCGGCGACCGTGAAATAAGGCCGCCGCACGTAACGGGGAAGCGACAGCCAGCGGTGACCCCGCTGGCTGTTACTCTTGCCGCAGAAGGGCGCGCGTTTTACCGGTGGCGTCCATCAGCCGCAGTTTGCCTTCGAACAATTCCACCTTGGCGGCGGTGTTCAGCGCCTGGCTAAAGCCGCGCTCCACGCGATCGCCCTCACCCATGCAGGCCATCTTCGTCGAAATCATCTGCCCGAACTTGATGGCGGGCAACGTGCCCTGATAGCTTCCGCTGAAGCGATTGCAACCCAGCGAGCCCGACACCCGGCCACCGTCGGCAAACTCCATAAACGCCGGACGCGCCAGCTTCACGGGCTGCCCGTCGAGCTCCACCAGCGTGAACTTACCGCTCAGCGCCGCCTTCACCACCTGGCAATCCTGCACCTTCACGGACCCCGCCTCGAACAACGCCACTCCGCCCTTCTCCCAGAACGTCGTATAGCCGTCCGAATAGCGGGCGCCGGAGCCGCTCATGGCCTGGGGCAGCGTGATCTCCGGCATGCCCACTACGCGCACCACGGCCTTCTGGTCGATGAACCGTACCTCCAGCGTCTGGCCTGTGGGGCAGCGGTAGGTGACCGCCGAAAGCGACAAACCACTCAGCAACACCAGACAAATCACTCGCATCGATCGCGCTCCTTCCTGCCCAGAAGTTAGCACGGCCTACTCGCCGCCGCTGAGCGCCAAGGCCAGTTCGCGCGCCTTCCGCAGATCGGCTTTCCCCGTGCCCAGCGTCGGAATCGCTTCCACGCGGAAGATGTCGGGCCGCTTGGGCACCCAAAGCGGCGGCAGGTCCTGCAGATGCGCGACGATGGCCGCCGGTTCGAGCGTGGGGTGCGAGTGCAGCAGCACCAGGCGTTCGCCGCGGCTGGCGTCGGGCACGCCGATCACCAGGACGTTGGCGTCGCCCAGCAGCGATTGTACGGCCTGTTCCACCTTCAGGTGCGGCACCATCTCGCCGCCGATCTTGGAGAAGCGAGACAGGCGATCGGTGATGTGCAGAAAGCCGTCTTCGTCGAGCCGGGCGATGTCGCCGGTGATGTAGTAGCCCTCGTGCAGCGAACTGGCCGTTCGCTCCGGCTGGCCGCGATAGCCGCGCATCCGGCTGGGCGAATCCACCAGCAACAGCCCTTCGGTGCCGCGCTCGCGGGGCTCCATCGTCTCGGGGTCCACAATGCGGACCGACACCCCGGGCAAAGGCCGCCCCACGCTGCCGGGCCGATGGCCTTCCTGCCGCGGGACCTGCTCGAAGTTCGGCCCATTCACCGCCGCCACCGGACCCAATTCCGTACAGCCGTAGCCTTCGTACATCACCACGCCGAACTTTTCGAGAAACTCGGCGGCCAGCGCCGGCCGCAGCTTTTCCGCCCCCACAATCGCCAGGCGCAAGTGCGCCATCTGCTCCCGCGTACACTTGCGCAGATACGTGGTGCAGAACGTGGGCGTGGAAAGCAGGATGCTGGCCCGGTAGCGCTCGGCCAACTCGCCGACGGTCTTGGCGTCCACGGGATTGTGATGCAGCACCAGCTTGAATTCGTTCAGCAGCGGGAACCACAGGTTATAGGTGAAGCCGAAGCTATGGAAGAACGGCAGCACCGCCAGCATGCCGTCCCGCGGACCCACGTCGTAGATCTGCGCGCTCCCATCGATATTCGCGAGTACGTTGGCATGCGTCAGTTCGACGCCCTTGGGTTCGCCGGTGGAGCCGCTGGTGAAGATGACCGCGGCCACGTCGTCGCGCTTGCCGCGGGCGAGCCATCCCGCGGGCAGGCCATACGCTTGCACCGCGGCCCAGGCTTTGTCGACGGCGCCGAACCCCGTCAGAAGGTCTTCGAGATACACGGCGCCGGCGGGCGGAGCGAGCTTGGCTTTCTCCAAAAACTTGCGCGACGTGATCACCATGCGGATGTCGCACTGCCGCACCGCGGCAGCCATCGCCTCTTCGCCGGCCGTAAAGTTCAGGTTCACCACGGTGCGTCCGGCGAAGGTCACCCCGAGGTTGGCGAGCGCCGCGCCGACGGAATTGGGGAGCAGGATGCCGATCACGCCGGCCGGATGACGGTCCAGCCAGCCGCGCAGCAGAATGGCGGCGATCAGCGCGCGGCCGAAGGTCACTTCCTGGCGCGTGGAGTCCGTCAGCGCGAGCGACCCGCGATGGCGGCGCGCCACGCGTACGAAGTGCTGGCCCAGGCTACCCCAGGGCCGTTGCCGCGCGGCTTGGGTGGCCATGCGGGCGACCAGGGCGTTCAAGTCTTCGGGCGCGATCTTGCGCTCCACCGGCTCGCCGATCATCACCGTGATCGTGGGCCGCCACACCTTTCGCCAGGAGCCGAACAGCTTGCCGCCCTTCAGGCTGAGCGGATGCCCCCACAGGCCTTCGAGCCAAACGGGAATGACGGGCGCGCGGAGTTCGTCGCTGCCCTTTTGCTCCACGATGCGCTCGAAGCCGCGCTTGAAGGGCAGCAGGTGGCCGGTGCGCGTAATCTGGCCTTCGGGGAAGATGCCGACCAGTTCGCCGGCTTCCAGGTCTTTGCGCGCCGCGGCGAGCGAGGCCAGCGAATCCTTGGGCGAGGTGGGCGAAATCGGAATCGCCTTCAGCATCCGGAAGATGGTGGCGGCCGAATCGTAGATCGGTTTCCAGAGCAGGAAATGGATGAAGCGCGGCGTGGCCGAACCGATCAGCACCGCGTCCGCATAGGAAACGTGATTGGATACCACCAGCGCGCCACGGTCCCGGGGCAGGCGCTCTTTGCCGAGCACCCGCACGCGAAAGCACGTATGGAGCGCGCTCCACAGCGCGAACCGCAACGCCAGCAGCATGGGGTTACTGGGCCGCTTTGGCCTCAGCCACGGCCTGCTCCATCTCCTGGCGATAGCTGCTCAACTCGGCGTCGTTGGCCGCTTCGAAGCGCATCACCAGCACGGGCTGCGTATTGGACGCCCGCACCAATCCCCAGCCTTGAGAGAACAGGACGCGCACGCCGTCCACGTCCACCACGCGATGCGTGGCTTTGTAGCGAGCCGCCAGCCGCGCCACCACCCCGAACTTCTCTTCGTCGGCACAATCGATGCGCAACTCGGGCGTGCTCACTGTCTTGGGCAGGCCGGCCACCTGGGCCGAGAGCGGCTGGCCGGAGACGGCCACGATTTCGAGTAAACGGCACGCGGCGTACATGGCGTCGTCGAAGCCGTGATAGCGGTCGGCGAAGAACATGTGGCCGGACATTTCGCCCGCCAGTTCGGCGTGCTCTTCCTTCATCTTGGTTTTGATGAGGGAGTGGCCGGTCTTGTACATGATCGGCCGGCCGCCCAGCTTTTCGATCTCGTCGTACATCACCTGCGAGCACTTCACTTCGCCGATGAAGGTGGCGCCGGGCTTGCGCGTCAGAATTTCGCGCGCGTAGATCAGCAGGAGGAAGTCACCATAGACGACCTCGCCATTCTCGTCGACCGCGCCAATGCGATCCGTATCGCCATCGAAGGCAATGCCCAGCTCGGCCCGATGCTCGCGCACGGCGTGGGCCAGTTGCTCCAGATTCTCCATCACTGTCGGGTCCGGATGATGGTTCGGGAAGCGGCCATCGGGCTCGAAGAACAGCGGAATCGCTTCCACGTTCAGCCGCTCCAGAATGCGCGCCATCACCGGGCCGCCGGTGCCGTTGCCCGCGTCCACCACCACTTTCACGCGGCGCGGTAAGGCCGTGAACTGTGCGGTGACATCGTCCACATAGGGCGCCACCGCATCGACCTCCACCACGCTGCCTTCGCCCGTGGCGAAGTCGCCGCTCACCAGGATCTGGTGGATCTCCTGAATCGCCGCGCCGAAGATCGATTTCTTCGCCGTCATCATCTTGAAGCCGTTGTATTCCGACGGGTTATGGCTGCCCGTGATCATCACCCCGCCGTCGGCGTGAAAGTGATGCACCGAAAAATAGAGCACCGGGGTCGGCACCACGCCCAGATCCTGCACCTGGCAGCCCGTGGAGAGCAGGCCCTCGAGCAGGGCCTCGTGCAGCCTTTGCCCGCTCAGGCGCACATCGCGCCCCAGCGTCAGCTTGGCTCCCGCATGACGGCGCATATACGTGCCGATCGCGCGCCCCAGGTTCACCACGTCGGGCGACAGCATCTCTTGATCAGCGATTCCGCGAATGTCGTACTCGCGGAAAATCGTCGGTTTTAGCATTCGTTCTTCATGATATCAGCGTGTTTCATAATAGAAGGAAGTGACCTACACGCAGCAATACAAGCAAAATCTCTTCAAAACCCTCGATCTGGTGGACTTGGCCAAGGTGGATCAGGCCATCCAGATGTTCGCCGAAGCGCGCGACGCCGGCCGCATGATCTTCGTCTGCGGCAATGGCGGCAGCGCCGGCAGCGTCTCTCACTTCACCTGCGACATGGCCAAAGGCGCCAGCTTCCAATTGCCGGTCGAAAAACGCTTCAAGATCATGTCGCTCACCGACATGATGCCCACCATGACCGCCTATGGCAACGACGTCGGCTTCGACGTGGTCTTCGTCGAGCCGCTCAAGAACTTTGCCCGCCCCGGCGACCTCTTCATGACGGTGAGCTGCTCCGGCAATTCGCCGAACGTCGTGAAAGCGCTCGAGTACGCCAAGTCGATCGGCTGCAAAACCATCGCCATGAGCGGCAAAGACGGCGGCAAGATCGGCCCGCTTGCTGACCTGCACATCAACGTCAACGCCTCGCATTACGGCGCCATCGAAGACGCGCACATGATCATGTGCCACATGATCTGCTACTACTTCATGGACGTGGAAATGAAGAAGACGGCCTAGTTGGCCCAACGGGGACGGGCCGGCGTCCGTCCCCGCTTTCGTACTCTGATGCCGTGCCTGCGCCTAAGCATCGTTGCCCTGTTTGTCGCGCTGTCGACCCCGGCCCAGACTCCTTCACGAGTCTTTGTCCGGCTCCTGGCGCCGGGCGGCCGCCTCGAAAAACCGAGCGTCCGTCTGGTGAACGTCCAGTCCGGCAAGGTTCATGAGAGCCGCGCGCTCCGGCCGGACGACGGTGTCCGTCTCTCGGATGCGGCGGGGCATGTGATGGTCATCGAGGTGCCTCCCGGCCGTTACGCCATTTCGGCGAGGGATCTGTTCCGTGCGCCTGAGCCTCACCCGCCTCTCGAGGTCAGTGAGTCGCGGGTTTTCGTGACTCTCGAACTCACCCTTCGGCCGCCCGTCCGCGAGTGGGACCCCTCCCGCGTCACCCCCGGAGTGCTTCGTTCCCACGGCGTTCCCCTGGCCGGCACGTGGATCCGCATCGCCCCCGCCTACGGCATTGGCGCCTGGGAAGCCGTCACCGACTCTTCCGGAGCCTTCGAAGTGCCTCGTCTGGCCAACGGCAGCTATCTGCTCACCGTGCAAGCGGGCGATACCCCGCGGGTTCTGCCCTTCACGGTTCGTTCCTCCGAGCCACTCGCTCTCGACCTTCCCCGATAACGCTAGCAGTTGGTGTGCCTAGCGCTCGCTTTCCCCCAACCGCTCGTGGTGCTGTTGCAATGGACGGCGTTCGGAGCCGAACTCCTAGAAGATTCGTCTTTCCGCTTCAGTGATCGCCGCATCGTTGATGCTGGCCAGGCGCCGGCGCATCAGGCCGTCCGGATCGAACTCCCACAGCTCATTGCCGTAGGAGCGGTGCCATTGGCCGGAGGCGTCGTGCCATTCATACTCGAAGCTCACGGCGATGCGATTGTCCTGGAACGTCCAGAGCGTCTTCTTCAGCCGGTAGTCCAATTCCTTGGCCCACTTTCGCCGCAGGAAGGCGACGATGGCCTCGCGCCCGCTCAAGAACTCCGAGCGGTTCCGCCACTCGGAGTTCACGGAATAAGCCACCGACACCCGCTCCGGCTCGCGTGAGTTCCACGCCTCTTCGGCGAGTTGCACCTTCCGCAAGGCGGAATCGAGAGTGAAGGGCGGAGTGATGATTTTCGTTGCGCTCATCGTTTGTTCCTTACGCCAGGGCCGGCACGGCGGTGCGGGCGACGCGTTCCTCGTAGAAGCGGTGCATGCCCGAAGCGATTTGCTCGAGCGAGTCCTCCACAGCGAAGTGTCCGGCGTCCAGCCGATGCATCTCCGCTCGCGGCAAGTCCTGCAGAAACGCTTCGCCTCCCTCGCGGGTGAAGAACATGTCGTTCTGGCCCCAGAAAATGATGGTTTCCGGCTGCCGAGTCCGCAGGAACTGCTGCCACTGCGGATACAGCGTGACGTTGTGGCGGTAATCCCAGAACAGGTCCAGTTGGATCCGCCGAGCGTGCGGCTGCTGCAGAAAGCCAAAGTCGGAAAGCCAGTTGTCCGGGCTGATGCGTTCCGGGTCGCGAGAGCCGTGGACGTACATGCTTCGCACGACGTCGAGCTCGAAGAAGGCGGCCAGGGGCGCTTCGGTCTCCGCGCTCCGCTTCTTCCAGAGCGCCTCGCGAAAGGCGTCCCACGCCGGGCTGAAGCCCACCTCGTAGGCGTTCGCGTTTTGCACGGTCAGCCATTCGAGCGCCTCGGGCTCGCGCGTCATCAGCCGCAGGCCCACCGGCCCGCCATAGTCCTGAATATAAAGCCCGTAGCGGTGAAAGCCACGGTCTTGGAGAAAGGCCTGAATGATGTCAGCGAGGCGATCGAAAGTGTAGGCGAAGGTCGCCGGATCCGGCCGGTCGCTGTTGCCGAAGCCCGGATAGTCCGGGGCGATCACGTGGAAGCGCGTGGCCAGGGCCGGGATCAGCTCGCGGTATTGATGCGACGACGAAGGAAAGCCGTGCAGCAGCACGAGCTTGGGCTGGTTGGTCTCGCCGGCTTCGCGGTAGGCGATGCGCAGACCCTGCACGGTGGCGGAACGGTAGAAGGTGGGAGGATTCATCTTGGTGCTCCGGATTGCGGCTTAGGCGTTCACCGCTTCTGCGGTGTGATCGAGCGCCACCGTCACGGGCGGAAAGTCCACTTCGGTCTGCGCCACATGATTGAAGTAGTTCGTAAAGATGTTGACGGCGACATTCGCCACCAGCTCGGCGATCTCGCCGTCGGTGAAGCCGGCCGCCTTCACTTGCGCCACCTGCGCGTCGGTCATCAGGCCCCGCTGCACCACCAGCGCTTGCGCGAACTGCAGTCCCGCGGCGCGCTTCTGGTCGGACGACTGCGCCCGGCGGCTGGCGTCAATGTCTTCCGGTTTGAGGCCCGTCATCTTCCCGAGCGCGGTGTGCGCCGCGAGGCAGTACTCACACGAATTCGCCTGCGCGACCGTGAGCGCGATCTGCTCGCGAAATTTCGCGTCGAGCTTCCCGGTGGCCAGGCCGGCGCTGAAGTTCAGATACGCGGCAAGCGCGGCGGGGCTCGTGCCCAGAGTCTTCATCAGGTTCGGCGTCATGCCGAGTTTCGCCTGCACTCCGTCGAGCAAATCCTTGGTTTTCCCGGTGGCTTCGGTAGGCTGAACGGCGTTGAGTCGTTGCATGGTTCGTTTTCTTCTTTCTGGCGCTGATTGCGGCATCCCTCCCAATGCACGTGCTGTTCCTTGTTAGATAAGTCGACAAATGATTCAGAATCAATAAGATAGAGGATAGGTGCCTGCTTGCGAAAACTCGTGATTGACGAGATCTCGTCACTTAGGTCGCGAGAAGTCGCGCTAGAATGGGCGCGTGGACCTCGAACCGCTTCCCGCCGTCATCCTGGCTTTGGCGGAGCAACGCTCCCTCCCGGCGGTCCTCAGGACCATCATCGAAGCCGTCGCCCGGCAGCCGGGTGTCGCCTTGGCGCGTCTCTGGTTGCGCGAGCCGGACGAGAGTTGCCCGATTTGTTCCCCGGGCGAGCCCCGCCCGGAAGCCGCCCTGCATCTTCGCGCCAGCGCGGGAACCCCACGACTCGAAGGCGCCGATTGGAGCCGGATCGGCGGCGCGTTTCATCGCCTTCCGCTCGCTTCGAGCAATCTGAAAATTGCGCACATCGCCGCCACGGGAGAGTCCATTCGGATTTCCGAGCTTGCCGAAGACGGCCAATGGGTGCGGGACCCGGCTTGGGCTCGCGCCGAGGGCCTGGTCAGCTTCACGGGCCATGCGCTGGTGTTTCGCGGCGAGCCGCTCGGGGTGCTGGCCGTGTTCCGGCGCACGCCGGCCGATGACGCCTGCTACGAGTGGCTGCGGACGATGGCGAGCGCGGCCGCCGTGGCCATCGCCAACGCCCGCGCCTTCGACGAGAACGAGTCCTTGCGCCGCCAGTTGGAACTGGAGCGCGATTATCTGCGCGAGGAGGTGGAGTCGTCCGGCTCGTTCGGCGAGATTCTGGGGCGCAGTCCGGCGCTGCAGCGGGTGCTGCATCAGGTTGAGTTGGTGGCGGGGACCGATGCCAACGTGCTCGTGCTGGGCGAAAGCGGTGCGGGGAAGGAACTGATCGCCCGGGCCATCCATCATCGCAGCGCCCGGTCGCGCCGGCCCTTGGTCAAGGTGAACTGCGGCTCCATCCCGCATGAGCTGTTCGAGAGCGAGTTCTTCGGGCATGTCCGTGGCTCGTTCACCGGCGCGGTGCGCGATCGCATCGGGAGGTTCCAGCTAGCCGATGGCGGAACCCTCTTTCTCGACGAAGTGGGCGAGATTCCGCTCGACCTGCAAGCCAAATTACTGCGCGTGCTGCAGGAAGGTGAGTTTGAGCGGGTGGGCGACGAAGTCACGCGCCGGGTGAATGTCCGGGTCGTGGCTGCCACCAATCGGGACCTGCGGCGCGAGGTCGACGCGGGTCGTTTCCGTCTCGATCTGTACTATCGCCTGGGCGTCTTTCCGCTGGAAGTGCCTCCGCTGCGCGAACGCCGCGAAGACATTCCTCTTCTCGTGGCCCACTTCGTCCGTCAGGCGGGTCTGCGCTTCCATCTACCCGCGCCTGGCGTACCGGCCCGGGAGATCGAGCGGGCGCAACGGTACGACTGGCCGGGCAACGTACGCGAGCTGCAAAACGTCGTGGAGCGCGCCGTCATCGTCTCGCGCGGGGCCAAGCTCACCTTTGACCTGCCGGAGGGGCTCCCGGCTCCGTCGCGGCCCAGTGCCGTTTCGGCCACCGCCCCGCCCGCGCCGGGCACCGTCATTCCCGAAGCCGCCTGGCGCGAGAGGGAGCGCGCCAATGTCCTCGCCGCCTTGCGTCAGGCGAACTTCCGGCTCTCCGGCAAAGGCGGGGCGGCCGAAATGCTGGGAGTCAAGGTGAGCACCTTGGCGTCGCGTCTCAAGGCGCTGGGCATCGAGCGCCGGGAGCGCGGCGCGTTGTAGCGCCACCGGCCACGGTCTGCCGGTGGACTGCCTGAATTGTCCGGTTGTCTGAGCCGCGATGGCTCGTGCAACGTGGATGTAAGCCCGACCGCGCCAAGACAGCGAGAGAGTATTCCTCGTCCTTCTTGAAGTTCGCACTACACGCCGCACAGCTGGAACTGTGCGGAGATTGTCAGGATAGGGCTTTTCCACGAGGCAGCGAGCCACGACATGATCTCTTGTGGGCGCGCGGCGCGAGCAGTATGCGCATTCTTGAACGTTCATCTTCTGCAGCTTCCGATACGGTCAAAATGCTTTCGCATTGCTAGCGATGTTTGTTACCTCTGCCCCCAATTGGGTCGGTGCGGAGGTAACTCTCTTATGCCGGCTTTGCTCACACAATTTGCCGAAAGCTGACGCCTAACGGCAGTCTCATCTCCTGCGAGGGAGGCTGGCGTCACCGGCCGAGCCTTCTCCCTACCGCGTCTTCCGAATCGTGCCAAACCGCTTCACGGTCATATCTCCGCGCGATGCTCTCGACTGCATTAGCGACGTAGGGATACTCGAAGGCGAGGTGGCGCGCCCACTTCCTGTACTTTTCGGCGAGGACCCTTTCCTGGTCACCTCCCGGGCCGCGATCGTGAACGCCGCGTGAATTGTAAAGACCAATCTCAAGACCCTCCGCCATGTCAGGCGTTCCGAGCTCCTCTAATACTTTGCGTACCTCTTCGCAAGGCCAGATGCCGTCTTGGCCGACACGGCTGGAAGATAAAACTTCACCAATTTTCTGATCACCGAAATTTTCCTTCATCGATCTTGCCGTCGTCGTCGGTACCGGGGACTCTCCGGAAGTTCGACAACAGCCGGTATGCCGCTGTGCCGAGTGCTGAGCTCTTTTCCGCATCCTCAACTTTCCATTCAGCCGGATCTGTACCGCCATCCTTCCGTGGGTAAACAAGTGCCAGTGCCTGCACAAATAGCGCAGGTGATTTCCCCAACTGCTTCTCAAGGTTGGGGATGCGATGAGCTCGATGTTCGAGCGCTCGAATGAAGAGGAATTCGAGGTGCGCCATCTCATCTTCGGAAACACCAGCGCGCCCCTGGAGAATGTCGAAGGCCTCGGACAAATAATGGCCATCCATCCGATATGTACCAGCCTCTTCGGCGTCGCATGTGCCGACTTCCTGGATGAGCCGCTTCAATCGCGATGTCTCCAGCTCTTCGAGCCCGAAATGGACGGCGAAGAAAGCCGCTCGCGGTCGGCGTACTTCAACCAGCCGATCAACTGCTTCGTTGAGGTCGGGTGAATCCTTACCCATCCAACCAGGAATGACTTCGCGCCAATATTGATCGCGGATGCCTGTCCCTTGAGCATTCACCAGATTCCAAGTCTCTCCGTTGAAGGGCAAGCGCGTGAGCAGACGGCAAATATCTTGTGCGGAAAGCCCCCGTGCGAGCTCGCCTGTCAGTTGGGCGCGGAAGTCACCCTCCAGCTTCAGGAGAAATCCGCGGATGACCTCGTCAAACTTACCGGCGAGTTCCGGAACTTCAACAGCCAAACACTTTTTCAGGAATTCCGCAGCGCCTTCTTGATCGATCACGCCTTCAGCCATATGCCAGCCGATCGTAAACGCGGCACCGCTGCTCGACAGAAGAGTGCAAATGCCATGAAAACCTCTGGCTTCCCAAATTTCCCGGAGCGCTCCGATGCGGAGGTTCCGGATTTTCTCTTCACGTTTTTCGTAGTCGAAGTCAGGCTGCTCGATTTCCTCCATTGACTCCTGAATCCATTGCTGCTCAAACAGCCACTGGTGTCTTGTAACCACGTCCTGCGGCACAAGAAGGTCGTAGGCTTTTTGGGCCCGGCTCTTGGTCTCAGCCTTCAGACCTCGTTTGACGCCGCGTCTTGTGAATGCGAATAGACGAATCCTCTCCCGCAAGATCGCTTTTCGGTTCTCGTCGCTTTCCTTCGCTGCCCACTTTTCGATGAGGTCCCAAACGATTTCCTCGTCCTGCGGCGAGATACCCTGAAGGTTTGCCACAAGATCTCCGAGCGTCTTTTCATCGTGTGCGGGCCATGCGAGCGCTAAGTCAACGGCCTTTCTTGCGAAAGCATGAACGTCCGTCCACGACTTAAGCGGTTGCCCGGCACCTGAAGCATCGCTGCGCCATCGCGGCCGATGGCTATACTCACCGATCTCGTGGCCTGTTCCGATTTGGGCGATACAGAGATTCCAGCCAACGGCAGGCGACTTCTGCGTCAGCAGTTCTAGAGTTTTCTGGCGGATATCAAGGGAGGCCGCGGTCTGCGGCATCCAGCAACGGAAGATCGCCTTAAGGCTGTGTTCCGGCTTGTTGACCCAATTGTCGTTGATCTTCCGCTCTGAGAGTTTGGCGAGTATCAGGCAAACACGGGGAAGTGTATCGGCATTCCAGGCGAGATTTTCGAGAGCCCATAGCAGGCCGGTGCGAGGGCAATTGCCAAAAACACCGGAGCTTGCTGGTGTCATCAGCGAGTAAACCCGTGGGTCTGCAGATTTGAGGTCCTCCTCTATGATCTTGAGAAACTCCTGCGGGGCCGCTTCGGCATAGAGCGGTAAGTTGCCTTGCTGAGACTGCAGCTTCTTCGCATTCAGTCCGTCATCTCCCGTCAGGAGGCGGCGGATCAGAAGACTGACTTCTGCTTCGAGGTCCATGCCCAAGCGCTTTCCGAAAACGCTGTTGCCATGGACAGCGAGAAGCACAAGCGTTTCGCATATCCCGTTTCTGAGCGCGCCCGAGTGTTCGCGCGATTTGCCGTATAGGTTCGCGTAGGCCCTCTGGTCTTCGGGAAGATCTAGCGCGGGATCTTCCTCGGAGAGAACGATTTCGGCAACAAGGATAAAGTCCCTAAGATCCTTTGGCGTGACGGCGGACTGTACTGCGAAGAAAGCGTCGATCTTCGATGCGAGTCCGCGGAACTTGCCGACCGACCAAACAGGGGGATCGTCAAATTTCAGGAGTTCGGCAATATCCAGTTCGACGGCATCGCAGTTTTTCCCGGCGAGCACACTCATGATTTCGCAGTCACCCTTGGACTGCGTGTGCCAAGCTCCAACAAACATGATCGGAACCAGCCTGCGGACCGCAACCGCGTTCTGGGCCCACTCAGGCGAGCGGATGGCCGGCACATTCGACAGACGTCGGCGAAGAATAGTCGGCGAGTGTGCCGACTCGCGTCCTAGTTCATCGATCCGGAGATGGTCCTTGATGCCCATCTCTTCAAGGGCCTTCCTGAAGGGTTCATACCGTAATAGGTCGAGAGTGATAGTCGGTTCCGGATCGACCGTATTCCGAGGCCGAACGATGATAACGTGCCTGTTCTTGAAGTTCCCGCCGACCTCGCGCTCTGCTTCGTCGGAGAAGACGATCGGCACAAACGCCGGGGCAGTGCTCGACAATTTCCGCAATGTCTGGCCGGACGAGAAGACAAGCATCTTGTCCTTGAGATTCGTAAACGCCTCTTTAGGTGTCTCGAACATGCAATGCAGGAAAGCGATGACCTCGATCTTGGAATCGCCGGAGATAATCAACGGCGAAGGAGACTGATTGGCGATCCAGTTTTCTACAGTCTTCTTGAAGTGCTCCACCGAAGGGGCGAACAGTTCTTTCGACAGTTCGGGTTCGGTGACGGATGCCCAGGCTTGCCACCTCTCCTCCAAAGAGAAGACGCCGTCGTAAGGGATGCCGATCTTCTCGGAGAGCCACCGCTGCGCATGTAGGGATTGTTCCAGCCATTGCTCGATATCGCTCGCATCGTAGACTCTGACGGATTTCCACTCTCCAAGCGCTTCCTTCTCTTTTCCCCACTTCTCTTTGCCGTCCCAGATTTGCGGGGTGACAAAGACGAAATGCATCCCTGCGCGTTCGGTCGGCTGGATGGCTTTCACGCGCGCCGCGTAGTCTTTGTCGGCTTTCCTCTTGGGATCCTCGTTACAGCCGAATTCCCAGCCGGATTGGCCATCGGGTATCCATTGCGTGGCCCCGTCGGCATCGACGCGGCCATCCCATCCCTTCCTCTCCGCCTCGTCGTAGCCGGGGAAGTCGACAAGCGTGAGCCCCTGGCCTGTGGAATTGACAAGTTTTCGGAGGAGAACAGCCAGAAGCGATCGGGCTTCGAGATTTCCGGTGGCCCAGGTTTCGATTTGCTTGGCGGTGATCTTCAAGAACGGGGGCACATAGGCGCCGATGGCTAGTTTGGGGGCCATCGCACGCTGCTGAAACTGATCAAACTCCGCCTGACGTTTAAGCAGTTCCTGCGCATTGGCACCGAATGCCTTTTCTAGGCGGGCAGCCATCTCGGGCGACAGGGCAGCGTTTCCATTGAGAAGATTAGAAAGCGCGGGGCGACCAACTCCCAGCAGCTTGGCTGCCTCCTTCACAGCTACCTTCGGAGGGATAACTTCGTTTTTTATGTAAGTGCCTGGATGGATTGGATTAGCCATGCGAATCTCCTCTGCATATCTAGTGTAGCGCAACACGATACACTCCAAGTTTAGGGGCGATGCGGAGATTACAGGCCTCATTCTCCGCATTGCTACGTAGAATAACTGGACAGATGCGGAGATTGCGGGTTATAATCTCCGCAGAGATGCGGAGAATGTACATCCATGAGTTGGAAGACTGGCCAAGGTTCCGTTGGAGCGCGGAAGCCATCGCTGCTCCCCTCGCCTCCGTGCGTGATCGCCAAAGCAGGCTGATCCGGCACATGGGAGACCTCGGCTTTAATCTCCAGCAGGAAGCGGTGCTGCAGACGCTCACCTCCGATGTGCTCAAGAGCAGCGAGATTGAAGGCGAAAAACTGAACGCGGAACAGGTGCGTTCCTCCATCGCTCGCCGTCTCGGCATGGACATCGGGGCCTTGAAGCCTGCGGACCGCAACGTCGAAGGCGTCGTCGAACTGATGCTGGATGCGACCCGCCTCTACAATGAGCCCCTCACCTCCGAAAGACTTTTCGGCTGGCATGCCGCACTATTCCCCACGGGACGCAGCGGGATGCGGAAGATCACGACCGGTGCCTGGCGCGATGACCGCGGAGGGCCGATGCAGGTTGTCTCCGGTCCTTTGGGCCGCGAGCGCGTCCACTACGAAGCGCCTAAAGCCGAACGCCTCGATGCAGAGATGAATTCATTCCTCGCATGGTTCGAGGGCAAAGACCAAATCGACGCCGTCCTGCGCGCCGCTCTCGCCCATCTCTGGTTCGTGACTATTCACCCCTTCGACGACGGGAACGGGCGCATCGCACGCGCGATCGCGGATGTGGCGCTTGCGCGCTCGGAGCACAGCCCGCAGCGTTTCTACAGCATGTCGGCGCAAATCAAGAAAGAGCACAAAGCCTACTACGACATCCTGGAAAGCACGCAGAAAGAAACGATGGACGTGACAGGTTGGATGGAATGGTTCCTGGACTGTCTCGGGCGCGCAATCGACGGAGCGCAGGAAACGCTCGGCGCGGTGATGGATAAGGCGCGCTTCTGGGACCGCATCAAGGAATGCCAGATCAACGATCGCCAAAAGATTGTCATCAACCGGTTGCTCGACGGTTTCGAGGGCAAGCTAACGTCCTCGAAATACGCTGTTCTCGCAAAATGTTCGCAGGATACCGCGCACCGTGACATTCTCGCGTTGGTCGCGCAAGGTATTCTTGTTCAGAATCCGGAAGGCGGACGTAGCACGAGCTATTCGCTCAACCGCATAGACGCTATAGAGAAAGGTACATCCCAGTGAGTAGCGCGGAAACCAAGACACTCCTTTATTTCGCGTACGGCTCCAACATGCTGACGCGTAGGCTTTCAGCGCTGAGCCGGACCCCTTCAGCTAAACACGCAGGCATCGGTTACATCGAGGGTCACCGCCTTGCGTTCGACAAGCTCAGTCGCGACGGTTCGGGCAAGGCAGACATTGAGGCGACGGGTATTT
The DNA here is from genome assembly GCA_044226365.1 of Bryobacteraceae bacterium. Lineage (GTDB taxonomy): Bacteria > Acidobacteriota > Terriglobia > Bryobacterales > Bryobacteraceae > JALHNI01. The sequence continues at coordinate 56,398 of JBGAHE010000011.1, read as the reverse complement.
CCACTGACAGGGTGTATGGTGTTCTATTCAGGATTGCTTCTGAAGAGGAAGGCGCTCTTGATCGCGCCGAAGGGCTCGGTATGGGTTATCGAAAGAACACGATTTCTGTCGTAACGCAAGCTGGCACCGTGTCTGCCATGACCTATATCGCGACGGAAAAGGAGCCGGCATGCGTTCCGTATCATTGGTACAAAGCGCTTGTCATCGCGGGAGCGGTTGAACACGGCCTACCACCGGCATACCTGGAATGGCTTCGAACGGTGGTCTCACAACCCGACCCCAAATCTGAGCGACGGGCGGAAAACGAAGCCCTGCTGTTTCAGTGATGCCTTCAACCGGTCCCGCGCGGTCATAGGCCGTGTCCGGGGTATAGGCCGTGTCCGGAAGCATAGCCGTGTCCGAAAGCATAGGCCGTGTCCAGAGGGCATAGGCCGTGTCCGGCACCAGAAAAACGACGCCCCCGCGGGGACCGCCGACGCAAGCGGGGGCAGCGACCGCCCCGACGGCGCACCCGCCGCCAATTGTCCACTGACCGCAACCCTAGCCCGCGGGGCATAGGCCGTGTCGAACATAGGCCGTGTCCGGCGAACGTAGGCCGTGTTCGGCGCCAGAAAAACGCCAGGAAGAAGACGATGTCCGGCACCAGAAAAAAGATACCGTCACAGGGTTCGCCTGGTCCGAATCAAAACCGGTCGCCACCCGTTGAGCCCGACCGCTCTATCTCCATCTTCAATTTTACGGGCTCTCCGAACTCGTCACGAAAAGGGCGGAAACTCACCGTTCGACGACTACAACATTGAAAGGTGGTGTATCCCAGCATCTGAGTTCCACTGAGGAGGGAAACGTGATAGGTTCCCGCCAACAGGCCGTGCCATTCAAAGTGTCCGTCCTCGGCGACGCGGGCATCCAGATGATAAGAGGAAAAAACGGACTGGGCACGCATCCAGACGGCCTGACGGCCTTCCGCGCCTCGCACTCGTCCGATCATGAACATGCCGGGGACCGCTTCGGCGAAGGTAATCGTCACCAACATTTTGGGTTTCCCCAGGATCTTGGCGTCAGATTGTTCGAACGAATCGCGAGTGCGCCGGACCGTATACCGGTACGCACCGATCACTAAGTCGCGACAGGTGGTGCCCGAACAGTTCTTCAGCACATCGCGACCGCGATCATCGCGAAGCGAGACGAGCGAAAACGGCACCGCCGCACCGGAGGAAGGATCGATCGCCTGGAACTCGACGTCGCCCTCAAACTCGGGGTGCTTCTTTTGCTGACCAGAGACAACCTGCTCGCGGAGCCCGGACAGCAAGAACAGGGTGACCAGAAGGCTGATTCTCGTTGCATGGGTAAACACTTCGTCGACTTCCTCCATGGTAGGTCGTGGCGGCTCCGCTGGTCGGCTGGGCGCAAGCGCCGGCGGCCAAACTGCGGACTTTCGAAACTCGGTTGTTGGCTGTGCCTTCGCGGCATCCGCCATGGGGTTTTCTTAAATCTACGTGGGGCGTGCCGCGAACGTGGGGCAGAACGATTTACTGTCAGCGAACGTCGGTCGTGCTTTCGCAGGAGAGAGAGCATAGGTCCTGTCCGGTATAGGCCATGTCCGGCACCAGAAAAGGCGCAACGCGGGGACCGCCGCCGCAAGCGGGCCTCACGGCCCACCCGCCGCCAATTTGTCCACCGACTACAACCTTAGCTCGCCATCGCCACCCTCCACTCGGCCACGCCTCAAGAGCCCGAGCCACAAAACTCAGCCCACCGCCCGCCCCGCGACCTCCGCCTGAATCAGAAAGTGCTATCCTACCGCCAAAAATCTCAACTATTCAGCAGGCACTCACCCATCCCCGGCCACCCAACCCCCGCCGTCGTCACCCGTGTCGCGGGACATCCCCGTTCCGCCGCCACGGCGTCCGTCTCCCGCTCGCCGTCAGAGTCAGTCACCGCGAATCTTCTGTCCCCATCTCTCTGAAAACGCTCAGCGACCGCCCGTTCACCGGCCTGGTCTCTTCCGGCTCGCTGCTACTCTCGTCTCGGGAGAACCTATCCATGCCTGCCTACACCGACTTCGACTACGATGCCCTTCCGGTCCCCGATCATCACTCCGGTCGCGATTGGATTCTGCTGCCCGCCCCCGAATGGCGAGCCCTCTGCGAAGCCCGCCGTCGCGCGGACGAAGCCGAACTGAAGCAGCAGCACCCGGACCACCGCGTGGTCCTCATCAAAAGCCACCCCACTTACTCCCCCACCCAGTCCCATCTTTGGCCGCTCGTTAACGACGCCATCATCGCCGTGATCGAAAAGCATCCCGTCGTCTACGACGAGGTCTGCGCCTGCGTCCGCGCCACGGTCGAAGCCCACCGCGGCTGGCGCAACACTCACCCCGTCAGCGTCGAAACCCCTCGCCATCTCCAAAAGAAAAATAAAAGTTAGCAAACAAACCCGGCGATCTCGCTCAAAACAAACGAACTCACCTCTCGGGTTCCCGGAGAACCCGGCGGGCTGTGACCTGCAGGACCGAGTTGTACCTGATCTTTGAAAATCGAAACGAAAGTTTGCGGATTGGCTGCGGCTCGCCCCCGGGAAACTGCGCGGAAAGGCGCAGGGGCTGGGTGGAAAGACGCAGCTACTTCACCTGAATGTCGCGGAGATAGCGGGCCAGATTGTCGATTCTCACTTGGCCCAGGTCCTGATCGCGCTTCACTTCGGAGAAGACGGAACCCCACACCGGCATCTTCCGCGTACCGTGCGAGCCGGGAATCCCTTTTTCTCCCGAGATGATCTGGCGCACCTCCGCCAGCGGAAATTTTCCGCCGTGACGGGCCGCATAACGCGTTAAATCAGGGCCTAGGACGGTTTTGCCGAGGGGAGAAGTCTTTCCGCCTTTGGCGTCCCGGCCGTGACAGCGGGCGCAGTAGTTGACGTAGAGGGCTTCCCCCTCCATGGAGTCCATGGGCCGAACCGGCTTCTGCTGAGCGAACATCACGCTGCTCAGGGCCGTGAGAACAAGCAGGCGAACCGAAAGGCGCTGGGTGCGAATCATGCCTTGGCAAATGCAATCGAAGGGCCGCGGATTCCGGGCTACAGCTGGCTTAACAGAATCAGCGCGCGGGGCAGGTGGAAGGGGTCTTTCACCGGGAGGGCGATCACCTCAGTCACCGGCTGGCCGCGGCGGTCGAGCCGTTGGCGCCATTCGCCGTCGGGATGCGGAAAGTGAGCATACGTCCAGCCATGGACCCGCTCCAGCCAATCCGCCAGTTCCGCCCGGGCCGGATCGAGCGACAGCAGCAGGGCGAGCGTATAGATCGCCTCCGAGTGCGGCCACCAGATCTTCTTCTCGCCGTGCGGGAAATACGGCGTCCCCCCTTGCCGATCGCGGTTCAGCAGCAAGCCCCCGAACTCGGAATCCCACCCATACTCGAGGTGCCGCAGGGTCACTTCGGCGATGCGGGGCAATAAGTCCGCCCGGCCGGTGCGCCGCGCGAAATGGGCCAGGAACCACATGCCTTCAATGGCGTGGCCGGGCACCACGAGCGTGCCTTCCGGCGCCGCGGCCGGCGTAAAGTCGCGTTCCAGAAACTCCACCACCAGCCCGCTCTCTGGCTGGACGAAACGGTCGAGGATCAGGTCTGTGGCGCGGGCAGCCACGGCGTCGATTTCGGCGGATCCGCCCAGCGTCACCGATAGCTCGTTCGCGGTCTCCACCAGCATCATCTGGACGCCGTGCGGGCGCAGACCAGCTCGCATGGCATAGGGCGCGATCTCGCGAAACTCCGGAGCTTCCACGCGCCGGCAGATGGAGTCAAACGTGGTCACCGCCACGTCGAGCGCTTCGCGGTCGCCCGACAGACGGTAGTACTCGCTCAGGCCGTAGACGGCGAAGCAATCGGAGAAGATGCTGAGCGGGCCTTCCACCGGGGTGCCGTCGGCGGCCAGCCGGTAATGCCAGCGCCCATCGGCGCTGCGGCCATGCCGCAGCAGGAAGCGCGCCGTTTGCTCGGCGGCGCGGGCCAGGTGCGGCTGGGCGCCCAGGCGCTGATGGGCCGCGCTGACGGTCCACAGCCAGCGCGCCTGGCTCCACACGAACTTGTCGGTGCCGAGCCGCTCACCGGCGTCCGAGATCATCGAGAAGACGCCGCCGCGCTCTTCGTCGACCGCGTGGCGGAACCACCACGGCAGAATGTTCTCCAGACATTCGCGGCGCGCTTCGGCCGCTAGCTGAGGCAGGTTCATCAATCAGAAGTCCCGTCCGATGGCCTCCGCCGTCTGGAACAGCCGGCCAAGGTACTTGGGCAAGTGGGGCGTGGCGAAGGTGGCGCTGGTGTTCGAGATGCTCACCGCCGCCACCACGCGGCCGAACCGGTTGCGCAGCGGCACGGCAATGCAGCAGCAGCCGAGCGTCGCTTCCTGGTCGGAGACGGCGTAGCCCTGTTGCGCCACCTCGGTCAGTTGCTGCTTCAGTTCCTCCGGATCGCAGATGGTCGCCGGCGTATAGCGCTTCAGCCGCACCTGCCGTCCCAGGATCCGGTTCAGCGTTGGCGGATCGCAGTTGGCCAGCAATACCTTGCCGGTGGCTGTGGCGTGCGCCGCCGCCCGCAGCACGGGCACGGGGGTAAACAGAATCGACTTGGGGCTCGAACAGCGCATCAGTTCGAAGATCTCGCGCCCGTCGAGCTCCGCCAGATGCGTGGTGGATTGGGTGGCTTCGGCCAGGCGGCGCAACGCGGGCTCGGCGCCCAGCAGCAGCCGTCGGTCGAAACGGTAGATGTTGCCGAGTTCGAGGGCCCGCGACCCCAGGCGGTAACGGCGGCTTTCGGTGCGCTCGACGAAGCGGAACTGCTCGCAAGTGGTCAGAATCCGATGGGCCGTGCTCTTCGAAAGGCCGAGATACGCGGCCAACTCGGTAACGCCCCATTCGGGCCGCTCCGTGGAAAAGCTGCAGAGGAGTTCGAGCGCCTTCAGCAGCGAAGAGAGCGTCGAATCCGCTCGGTCGTCGAGCGCGGCTTGATCAGGCAGGACGCGGACAGTCGCCATCTTCAGATCTCCTCGATGCGGTGCGCGATGAAACGGGTTTGGCAAGGATTGCCGAGTGCCACGCGCAGTTCCCGCCGGCCCAGGTCGGCAATAAAGGCGGAGGTGGTCACCTCGTCGCTTTCGGGGTTCCGGTGGCGGCAGATGGAGCGCGGGTGATGCTCGTGGTCCGTGAACCAGCGCTCGAAGTCGTCCGCGGTCGCGGGTGTGGTCTGGGCGGCCAGCAGCGCATCGATGCGCTCCTGGCGCAGGCGGGAATTGGCATTGGACGCCAGAGCCGTTTCGCGCGCGCGGGCTTGCCCCAGGATGTTGTTGGCATGGCCGTAGCTTTGGCGGATCTCGCGCAGGTCGCATTCACCGGCCACCCACTCCATCACGAAGGCGGTGCCGTGACGGTCCGCCGCGCAGAAGCAGCCATTGCCGAAACGCATGCCGCGCACTTTGTCGAGCACGGACTTCAGGTCGCGCGTTTCGTAGAAAAGCCGCTTCATCAGGCTCGCCGGATAGACCTTACCGCGCGCCTCCGGGCCATAAAGACTGTTGCCCGTCCAGGAGACGCCGTGTGAATTCAGCGAGATGTTGCCGATCCAGCCGGGATAGGCGAGCGAGATGGCCCGGAAGCCGGACGACTCTTTGGTGCGGAACAACTGATAGCGTTCGAGCGGGGCGGTGGTGTCCTTGGTCTGGCCGATGAGCGGATAGCCGCTGGCGGTCCGCGCCCCGGGGCACACCACGGCCGTGCAGCCGTCCTGCGCCGGCAGCAGGTCGCGAATGCCGGCGAAGAACGCGTGCGGAAACGAGAGGCGCGCGCCTTGGGCGATGCCTTCGATCTCGGCTACGGCGTTCGGCACCAGCTCGCGGTAGAGGCCTTCATAGCGCGAGACCACCTTGGCCAGCGTGGCGGCTTCGGTCAGCTTCCAGGCGGCGCCAAGCTGGCGGAGCGCCGGGGCTGCTTCGGCGCGGATCTCGCGCGCCAACGCCCGGCCCTGCTGCTCGCCGATTTCGTGGAACGAACCGGAGAAGCGGTGCACCGGCGGCACGCGCGGCTGCGCGAGCAGCGGCCCGGCCGAGCCGAGCGGCATCGAGGAAGTGAGCAGGAAGCCTCGACGGTTCATTGCTCCAGTAGTATACCGGCCGGCTGGTGCGCGGCTGCTCCGTTCCGCTATGCGGGACAGGTAGCGACGTTCCTTCGGACGGCGTTTATGCTGGGGCAGTCCGCTGGCAGTTTATGTGGATCCTGACGCCCCTTGATTTCGCGATTGTTGGCCTGTATCTGGCGGTTGTGCTGGGGATCGGCTGGTTGGCGCGGCGTCGCGTGGCGAACGCGGACGACTATTACATGGGCGGCCGCCGGTTCGGCAAGGCCATGATGATCATGTACGCCTTTGGCGCCGGCACCCATGCGGACAACGCGGTGGGTGTGGCCGGGCAATCCTACAAGCTCGGCATGACGGGCATCTGGTATCAGTGGATTCTCGTTTTCAACACCCCCTTCTTCTGGCTGCTGAGCCCGGTGTTCCGCCGCGCGCGCTGCATGACGACCGCGGACTTCTTCGAGATGCGCTACGGTCGGTCCTTGGGCGTCCTCTACGCCTGCATGGGGTTGGTCATCAACTGGGGCTATCTCGGGATGGCGCTGCTGGGCGCGGCCAAACTGATCGAAGCGCTCACCGGCGGCGCCGTCTCGTTGATGACGTCGATGCTGCTGATGACGCTCGCGTTTCTGGCCTACGGCCTGCTGGGTGGCGTGGTGGCGGCTATCTGGAACGACTTTCTGCAGGGCGGCCTCACCATCCTGATGAGCTTTCTGCTGCTGCCGTTCGCCTGGCACCGGCTGGGCGGGATGGAGGGCTTGCGTACGTCGATTCCCGACCCCGAGCGGGTCTTCCGGCTGATTGCGCCCGGCGAGATTGGCTTGTTCTGGATCGTGGCCACCATCGTGAATCAGATGTTCAGCGTGGTGGCGCAGCCCCACATCATGAGCAACAACGCGGCGGGGCGCACGGAACTCGATAACCGCATCGGCTTCTGTGTGGGCGTCACGCTGAAGCGGGTCTGCACGGTGGCCTGGGCGCTGGCCGGGGTGCTCGCCATCGGCATCTATGGCCCTGGACGCTACGAAGGTGACCACGTCTTCGGCGCGCTGGTTCGCGACCTGCTGCCCGCCGGCTTTGCCGGTTTGATGATCGCCTGCATCATGGCGTCGGTGATGGATAACGGCGCTGTGATGTCGGTGGGTTCGGCCGCGCTGTTTACGCGCAACATTCTGCAGGCTACCGGCCGCACGCTCTCTCCCGGCCGCGAACTGCTGGTGAGCCGGCTGTTCACCGTCGTCTTTGTGGCCGGCAGCATCGGCTTTGCGTGGGCGATGGGCGACGTGCCCACCGCCATCCGGCTGATGTGGAACATCGTGCCGCTGATTGGCATCGCTTTCTGGCTGGGCCTGTGGTGGCGTCGCGCGAACCGCTATGGTGCCTGGGCCAGCTTCATCGCCGCGGCGGCGACGTGGATGTATGGCTACTGGGGGCTGGGCTGGCGGAACGATGTGATGCTGCCTTACCTGATCACGCTCTATCTGGGCAGCGGGATTGTGGCGGGCGTGGTGGTGAGTTGTCTGACGCCGCGCGAACCCGAATGGCGGTTGGACCGGTTCTACGCCACCATCTGGACGCCGGTGGAGCGGGATGCCGAGTTGGCTGAGGTGCTGCCGCGTCTGCCGCAGCCGCCCGAGGTAGCGCATGCGTGATCCCCGAACGGGTGGCGAACTGTATCGCCGGTTGATGCGGCATCGCGATTGGGAAATGCCCTGGCCGGGCCAGGAAGCGGTGGTGGGATTCGTGGCGGCGTGTGGCGTTTCCGCCCTATTGCATGGAGGATTGATGGCGATTTGTGCATGGCTGCGAGGAGGCCAATGAACATGGCGGAACTGAAGGCCCGGCCGCTCAAGGAGATCTTAGACCGCCAGCCGGTGCTGCTGGGCTGCGCGCTCGATAGCGCCGTGCCCGCCTTCGTGGAAATGGCGGGACAGGTGGGCTACGACGTGGTCTGGTTGGACCTCGAACACTATCGCCGCTCCCCGCGCGAGATTGAGGCGTTCTGCATTGCCTGCGATGCCAGCGGGGCGCTGCCGTTGCTGCGCGTGGCGGGCGCGTCGCGGGATGCGATTCTGCCGGCCTTGGAGATGGGCGCGCGTTTTGTGGTGATTCCGATGGTGGAGTCCGCCGGGATGGCGCGGCAGATCGTGCAGTGGGGCAAATTCGCTCCGCTGGGCGAACGCGGCTACAACGGCGCCACGCGCGGCATGAAGTACGCGCTGCACTCGCGCCTGGAGACCATGGCCGCGGCGAACGAAGAGACCTACCTCTTCCCGCAGATCGAAAGCATGGAAGGCGTGCGCTGCTGCGCGGAGATCGTCAGCGTGCCGGGGATCGAAGGCGCGTTGGTGGGGCCGGCGGACTTGTCGATCTCGGCTGGCATGCCGCTCGACTTCGGCAACCCGGCCTTCCGTCGTCTCTATCGCTCGGCGATCGAGACCATTCGCGAGCAGGGCAAGATTGCCGCGGTGGCCACCGCTCACCCCGGTTTGATCGACGATGCGCTCGATTGCGGCGCGCAACTGATCCTCTGCGCTTCGGACATGTTTGCGGTGCGGGAACACCTGAAGGCTGTCCATGCGCAGCACCGGAAGTTGATAGCCGAGCGCCAGGCGGAGCCGGTCCAGCCGTAGGTTATCCCGCTATGTGGGACAGAGCTGGAAAACGTGCGACGGTTCGCACACCATTGTCATGACAAATCAGCAGGAGGTCTTGTTTATGCGGCGTCATTGTCTTTTCCTGGCCCTGGCCAGCGTGCTGCTCATGAGCGTGACGGCACCGGCGCGGCTCGCGGCGCAGGTGCTCTATGGTTCGGTGGTGGGGAACATCACGGACTCGTCCGGCGCGGCGGTAGCCGGAGCCACGGTGACCTTGCTGAATACGGCAACGAATCAGACGCGGACGGCGCAAGCGGCCGAGACGGGCGCCTATTCGTTTACTAACGTGCCCAGCGGTCCCTATGAACTTCGCGTGACGCAGTCCGGGTTTGCGGAGCAGCAGCGCAAGGGGCTCGAGGTGAGCATCAATGGCGTGCTGCGCTTGGACGTAGCCCTGCAAGTCGGGCAGGTCGCCGAGAGTGTGGTGGTGGATGCGTCAGTGAACGCGATGCAAATGGACCGGGCGGAGGTGAAGTCCGAAATCGGTACCCGCGCTCTGGTCAATCTGCCCGTGCCGCCGGGCCGCAACTTCCAGCATTTGCTGAGCACGCTGCCGGGCTTCTCGCCGGCCGGGCAAACCAACAGCATTGCCGCGAATCCGGCGCGCTCGCTGGCCTTCAACGTCAATGGCAGCAGCCGTTACGGCAATAACATGCGCATCGACGGCGTGACGACCAACGGCGTGTGGCTGCCGCATCTGACCACCTATGTGCCGGCGCTCGAAGCCATCGAGAACGTGAACGTGGCTACTAACAGCTTCGACGCCGAACAAGGCATGGCGGGCGGGGCGGCGATCAACCTGCAGGTGAAGAGCGGCACCAACCAATTGCATGGCTCGGGTTTTGAGTATCACAACAACAACGTCACCAAGGCCAAGCCGTTCTTTCTGCCGGCCGGCGAACGCAATCCCAAGTCGATCATGAACCAGTTCGGTGGCACCATCGGCGGGCCGATCGTCAAGGACAAGCTGTTCTACTTCTTCTCGTTCGAAGGCACGCGCGACCGCCAAACCGGCACCTCCTTCGGCAGCGTGCCCACGGCGGCGATGATCCTGGGCGACCTTTCGGGCTCGACGCGCCCCATCTACGACCCCGCCACCGGCATCACCGACGGCTCCGGGCGGCTGGCCTTTCCGAACAACCAGATTCCGCGCTCCCGGCAGGACCCCATCGCGCTCAAGATCGCCGGCCTGATTCCGGCGCCGACGTTTACCGACCGGTTGGCGAACAACTTCTTCAAGGGCGATCCGTACGCCTTCGATCGCAATACGATGGACCTGAAGCTGAACTGGAACCCGTCGTCCAAGCTCTTCCTGTACAGCCGTTACGGCCTGCTGAACTACAAGATGGATAGCCCGCCGATCTTCGGCCAATTGGGCGGCCCGATGACGAACAGCGCGTCGGGCTTTGCCGGCCTTGCGACCGGCAAAACGCACAGCTTAAGCGTCGCCGGCACCTACGTTTTCAATCCGTCGTTCCTCATCGACGGCAACTTCGGCTTCAACCTGCTCGACACGAACTCGGAGCAGATCCGCCTGGACGAGAAGCTGGGTCTCGACTTTCTGGGGATTCCAGGCACCAATGGTCCGCGGCGCTATCAAGGCGGTTGGCCGAACTTCGCCATCACCAGCCTGACAACGCTCGGCTTGCCGTTCACCAACTGGCCGATTATCTGGCACGATCCGGCCTGGCAGATGGCCACCAACGGCAATCTCACCAAGGGCAGCCACAACATCCGTTTCGGCGTGGACGTCTCGCGCCAGCACATGAACCGCATTCAGCACGAACTGGGCGGGGCGGGCGGCGGGGCGCCGGGCGGCTTCTCCTTCACGGGCGGCGTCACCAACATTCGCAACGGCCCGTCGCCGAACGTCTTCAACTCGTGGGGCGACTTCCTGCTGGGTTCGCCGACGCGCATCCAAAAGATGTTGCAGGTGCCCGACGAGATCACCACGCGCGCTTCGATTTACGGCCTCTACCTGCGCGACCAGTGGCAAGCCACACGGCGCCTGACGATCTCGATGGGCTTGCGCTGGGAGTACTTCCCGGTGCCGACCCGCGCCGATCGCGGCATTGAGAACTATGACCTCGCCACCAACCAGATGATGATTTGCGGCGTGGGCAATCAGCCGCTCGATTGCGGCATTCGTCCTTCGCGCGGCGGCTTTGGGCCGCGATTTGGTTTGGCCTATCGCTTCTCGGAGAAGACGGTGATTCGCGCGGGCTACGGCATCACAAACGATCCGTACTCGCTGGCGCGGCCGATGGTGACCAACTATCCGACGCTGGTGGCGCTGACGCTCGATGGCGCCAACGCCTATCTGCCGGCGCGGACGTTGCAGCAAGGCATTCCGGCGTTGACTCCTCCCGATCTGGGCAATGGCCTGGTGACGGTGCCCGCGGCGTTCACGACGCGAACCGTTCCCAAGGACATGCCGCGCGGGTATCTGCAGGCGTGGAACTTCACGGTCCAGCGGCGGCTGTTCGGCAACTTCACGGGTCAGGTGGGCTATGTGGCCACGCGGCAGACGCGGCAGCTGGGCTTGATCGATTACAACGTGGGGCGGCCGGGCGGCGGCAACGCCAGCCGTCCGCTGTTTGCTCCGTTCGGCCGTACGACTTCGACGCAGGTGGTGGCGCCGATCGGCACCGGCCGCTATGACGCGATGCAGGCGCAACTGTCGCGGGCGTTCTCGCGCGGCGTGCAGATCGGCACGTCCTACACCTGGTCCAAGGCGCAGGGTCTCTGCTGCAACGACGATAGCGATGGCTCGCCGGCGATTCAGATTCCGGAGTACAACCGGTTGAACCGGTCGGTGACGGGCTACGATCGCACGCACAACCTGCAGGTGACGGCGCTGGCGGAACTGCCCTTCGGTAAGGGGCGCCGGTACTTGAGCGGCGGCGGACTGGGTTCGGCGATCTTCGGCGGCTGGCAGGTGAACTCGGTGTTCAGTGCCTTCTCTGGCTTGCCGTTTTCGGTGACCTCGGCCGCGACGTCGCTCGATGCCCCCGGCAACACGCAGCGGGCCGATCTGGTGAAGGCGGAAGTGCAGAAACTGGGCGGCATCGGTTCCGGGTCGGCCTACTTCGACCCGCTGGCGTTTGCGCCGGTAACGGGTGCGCGCTTCGGTACGGCGGGCTTCAACCTGCTGCGCGGCCCGGGCTACATCGGGGTGGACGGCGGCATCTTCCGCACCTTCCGTGCTACGGAACGGGTCACCATCCAGTTCCGCGCCGAAGGCTTCAACCTGAGCAACACGCCGCACTTCGGCAATCCGGGCAACAATGTGTCCAACATGATTCTGAATCCTGATGGCAGCATCCGGAGCCTGGGCGGCTATATGGAAGTGACGACGATTGGCGCCACGGCGCGGGCCAAAGAGGGCATCGACGAGCGCCTGTTCCGGTTCGGCCTGAGGATCGGCTTCTAATGCGCCGCCCGTCTTGGAAGCTGTTGGGAGCGGGGCCGTTCCTGGCCCTTTGCCTGGCGCAGACAGGCGGACGGACGCTGTACAACGGCATTGTGCTGCCGGCCGAATGGCCGCCGCGGAATGTCGTGCTTTCCACTGAGCCGCAGCCCACGCCGCCTTATCTGCTGGAAGGCCCGGCTGTCATCCCGATCGATGTGGGGCGGCAACTGTTTGTCGATCACTTCCTGGTGGAGCAGACCGATCTGCGGCGCACGTTCCACGAGGCGGAGTACTATCCGCTGAACCCGGTGCTGAAGGCGGATCAACCCCATGAGTTCGTCGAAGGCGTGGGCAAGGCGATGCCCTTCAGCGACGGCATCTTCTTCGACCCCGCCGACAAGCTCTTCAAGGCCTGGTATTACAGCGTCAATTCGACGAACTACGCGACGTCGACCGATGGCGTGCATTGGTCGAAGCCGGCGCTCGATGTGAAGGCCGGTACGAACGTCGTTATCCCCGGGGCGCGCGATTCGTCGAGCATCTATCTCGACCTCGAAGAGAAGAATCCGGCGCGGCGCTACAAAGCGCTGATCTCGCGCGGGCACATGAAGCCGATGGAGGTTTACTACTCGGCGGATGGCATTCACTGGGGCGCGCCGGCCGGCAAGAGCGTGCCGTGGAGCGACCGGACGACGTTCTTCCGCAATCCGTTCCTGGGCAAGTGGGTGATGAGCCTGCGTGACCACGATTGGGTGCCGCGCCAAGTGCCGGACAATCCGGATCATCTGGGCCGTCTGCGCAAGTATCTGGAGACGGATGACCTGGTGGACGGCGTGCAGCGCTTCAAGGAATCTGTGAATTGGGTGGGCGCGGATCGGCTGGATGGGCGCCGGCTGGACCTGAACGTCCGGCCGCAGTTGTACCAGGTGGACGCGTTTCCCTACGAGAGCCTGATGGTGGGGATGTTCGCTATCTGGCGCGGACAGCCGCTCGATGCGGAAAAGCCGAACAACATCTCGCTCGCCTACTCCCGGGACGGTTTTCATTGGGACCGCCCGAACCGCAGGCCCTTCCTGCCGAATTCGGACAAGGTGGGGACCTGGAATTATGCCAACGTCCAGCCGGCCGGCGGCGGGTGTCTGGTGGTGGGCGATCGTCTCTATTTCTATGTCAGCGGACGGGCCGGTCATCCGGGCATTCGGACGTCCGGTGACGTTTCGATGGGCCTGGCGACGCTGCGCCGCGATGGCTTTGCGTCGATGGACGCGGTGGGGCGAGCCGGAGTGCTGACGACCAAGCCGGTGACCTTCCGCGGCCAGCAAATGTTCGTCAACGTGGACGCGGTGGCGGGCGACTTGTTCGTCGAGGTGTTGGATCGCGAAGGACGGCCGCTGGCGGGTTTTGGGAAGCAGGATGCGGTGGTGATTCGTTCGGACAATACGCTGCAGCCGGTGCGCTGGAAGAATGGCGCCAGCCTGGCGAGCTTGGCGGGCAAGCCCGTGCGGTTTCGCTTCCATCTGCGCGAGGGCAGCCTGTATTCGTTCTGGGTGAGCCCGGATGAGACGGGCGCGAGCCAGGGTTATGTGGCGGCGGGCGGACCGGGAATTCCGGGAGCGCGCGACACGGTGGGGGCGAAATCATACGCCACGTGCTGCCGGCCGCCGATCTGGTAATGGCCCAAAATCGCTGAAATCTGGGAGCTTTCAGAGGCGTCTGTTAAACTGACTGCAGTGCGCGTCCAAGTCCTATTTTTCGGACTTCTGCGGGACCTGATGGGGACTTCGCAGGAGAACCTGGAGCTCGGTGTGTCGGCCGACGGGTATCGTCTGGGCGACGTGTTTGCGCATTACGCGCAGCGGAATCCGCGGCTGAAAGGCTTGGCGGCGAGCATTGTGCTGGCCCGCAATCAGAGCTTTGAAACATTGGATGCGCCGATTGCCGATGGCGATGAGATCGCGTTTCTGCCGCCCGTTTCCGGCGGCTCCGGACCCTACACACATGTGATTCAGGATCCCGCCGGTCATTTCTTCGCCCTGACTCGCGAGACGATCGACACCGAAGAGATCAAGCGCCAGATGCTGCAGACGCACGACGGCGCGATGGTGGATTTCGAAGGCGTGGTGCGCGATAACACCAAGGGCCGCGCGACGCTATACCTCGACTACGAGTGCTACGAAGCCATGGCGATCAAGATGATGGCGCAGATCGGGCGCGAGATCGCCGCGGCGCACGCCATCAGCCGGATTGCGCTGGTGCATCGGCTGGGCCGGTTGGAGATCGGCGAGGCGAGCGTGGTGGTGGTGGCGACTTCGCCACACCGGGGACCGGCGTTCGCCGCGGCGCTGGACGGCATCAACCGCTTGAAGAAGACCGTGCCGATTTGGAAGAAAGAGCACTTCGCCGATGGCGAGGTGTGGGTGGATGGGGACTGGGACGAGTCCGTGGTCACCCCGGCCGGGAAACAGTCATGATTCCGAGGGGCCTGACGCGGCGCGCTTGTCTCGCGACCGGAGCCGCGTTATTGGCCCAGGAACTTCCCACCATTAAGGTGAAGGTGCGCCTGGTGCGCCTGCTGGTGACGGTGAAGGACCCGAAGGGCAATCCGATTGGGAGCCTGAAGAAGGAAGACTTCGCCGTGACGGACCTCGGCGTGCGCCAGGAGATCGCGGTGTTCGAGCGTTCGACAGCTCAGCCGCTGTCGGTCTCGCTGTTGATCGACAACAGCCTCTCCACCGTGAACAAGCTTGAGGACGAAGCGCGGGCCGTGCGCGCGTTTCTGACGACGCTGTTCGGCGAAGGTAATCAGGAAGATCGGGCGGCGCTCTACACCTTCCACGATGAGGTGCGCATGGAGGCAAACTTCACGCGCAATCTGCCCCGGCTGATGCGGCCGCTGGCGCGGCTAAAGGCGATGTCCGGCACGTCTCTCTACGACGCGCTCTGGTTCGCCGCGCATGACATCGAGCGGCGCGACGGCCGGAAGGTGATCATCGTGGTGACCGATGGCGGCGACACGACGTCGGCGAAGAAGTATCGCGAGGCGCTGGAGGCGGTGCAGCGCGCCGATTGTGTCATCTATCCCATCCTGATCCGTCCGATTACGCAGGAGGTGGGCCGGAACGTGGGGGGCGAGAATGCCTTGGCGACGATGGCGGCCGATACGGGCGGGCGGATCTTCCAGCCGGCGTTGGGCAAGGAGCTCGATCAGACGTTCGCCACGATTTTGAGCGACTTACGGACCCAGTACCTGATCGGGTACTACCCGCGGGAGTTGCCCTTGGATGCGAAGCCATTCCATCCGGTGCGGGTGCAACTCACCGGCGCGACGGTGTCTCCTGCTGGTTTGCAGCTCCTGACACGCAGTGGCTATTATGGAGATGCGGACTAGTACGTGGCCAAAGCGAAGACCCTCGCACCTGAAACGACCTTGGCGGAGCCCAAGTACCTTCGGCATCTGATCGATGCCGCAACGCCGGTGACGGTGAAACTCGTCAACAACGAGCTGGTTCACGGCACGGTGGAGTACTATGACCGGCACTTTATCCGGCTGACGCGGGGGGACGGTCCGAACTTGTTCATCTACAAGCACGAAATCAAGTACCTCTACGAGGATCCGGGCGCTAAGGGTTGAATGGCATCATTTCTTGAGACGGCGGCGGAAATCGCCCGGGAAGCTGGGGCGCTGACCCGCAAGTACTTCGATCGCGGCGTTCGTTTTCAAATCAAGGGCGAGCAGGACCTGGTCACCGAGGCGGATCACGCGAGTGAAGCGCTCGTGCTGGAACGCTTGCGCACCCACTTTCCGACGCATTCAATCGTGGCCGAAGAGAGCGGTTTGCACGACAAGACCAGCGAGTATCGCTGGTACGTCGATCCGGTGGACGGGACGACCAATTTCGCGCACGGCTACCCGGTCTATAACGTGACTCTGGCGCTCGAGCATCGCGGCGAACTGATTGCGGGGGTGGTGTACGACCCCACGCGCGATGAACTGTTCGCGGCCGAACGCGGCGGCGGGGCGTATCTGAACAATCGGCGCATTCAAGTATCGCCGGCAGACAACATCGAAGAGGGGCTGATTGCGACGGGTTTTCCGACGCGGCGGCGCCACTTGGATGTCAATGTCCATTTTTTCTATCAGTTAGCGATGGTGACGCACGGGATTCGGCGCAGCGGTTCGGCGGCGATCGACTTGGCGCACGTCGCTTGCGGACGGCTGGACGGCTTCTGGGAGTTCCGGCTGAATCCGTGGGATATGGCGGCTGGCAAGCTGCTGATCGAAGAGGCAGGCGGGCAAACGACGGACATGAAGGGCCGGCCGCACAGCCTGGATTCGGTGCACATCTGGGCATCGAATGGGAAGATCCACTCGGCTGGAGTGCAGATCTTTACCGATACTTTCGAGGGGCGATTCGCTTATCCGCTCCCCGAGATCACGACGGTCGTTGACGCGTGAAGAACGTTTAGCCTCAAGGTTTTACACCTTAAGGCCGATTAGCGAACTGATCCATCTGGGAAGTGTAATATCGTAAAAGAGAATCCCGGCGCTATCCCGCGTTCCGCCGTTCGGAGTACCAATCCAATGAAATTTCAAATGCTACTGAGATCCTTGCCGTTTCTATTTGCGGCGATGACCGCCCTGGCGCAGCCCACGGTGGTGATGAATTCGGCCCCGACGCGGGTGTTGGGCCAGTTGAAGCCAAACGTTCTCACCGGGGGCGTGAATCTGGTGGAGGGGCGGGAACTGTACAACCCTCGCGCGGTGTGGGTGGATAACTCGGGGATCCTGTATGTGGCCGACACGCGGAACAACCGAGTGCTGGCCTGGAAGAATGGGACGTCCGCGACGGCCGGGGCGATGGCGGACATGGTGATCGGTCAGCGCGATTTGCAGACGACCTCTGCGCAAGGGCCGGACACGAACAACACGCGACTGGCGAGCGGCCTGGACCGGCCGACGGCGGTGATTACCGATAGCAGCGGCAACCTTTATGTCTCCGATTCGGGCAACAACCGCATTTTGCGCTATCCCAAGCCGTTCGATCAGAACACCGAACTGCTGACGGTGGATTTGGTGATCGGGCAGCGCAGCATCAACGAGAATCAGTTCAATCAGGGCGCCGGGGTCAACGGGATGGGCGATACGACGCTCTTCCTCAGTCAGCCCTTTGGGGCGTTGCAGAATGCGGCGATGGCGTTCGACGCGCAGCGCAACCTCTGGGTGACCGATCCGCAGAATCATCGCGTGCTGCGCTATCCGGTGGATCGTCTGAACCGGGGCGGATTTGGGATCGCGGCCGATCTGGTGTTGGGCGGCAACGACTTCACGTCGTCGCTAGGCCGGGCGACTTTGCCTTATTTCGAAGGCGTGGCGACGAAGAAGGACTACCTGTTCCTGCCGACGGGTATTGCGTTCGATTCGCGCGGGCGTTTGTTTGTACGCGATTGGGCGCCGGGCTTCTCTCGCGTACTGGTCTGGGACACTAGCACAGCGCTCTTTAGCGGCAAGGCTGCCAGCCGGATCATTGGCGTGCCGACGGTGCCGCAGGGCCAGACGCTGCCCGGCGTGAACGAGTACACGCCTGGGGCCTTCTCGCAGGGTACGGTGGACGGGACGCGACCGGGGCTCTTTGCTTTCGGCACCAATCTGTATGTGCCGGACGTAAGCAGCAACCGCATTCTAGTGTTCGACGCGCTCGAGAACTGGCCGGCTGAAACGACGCGCTTCTCTCCGGCGGCACGGTCAGTGATCGGGCAGGATAGCTTCAACGCCGGACGGCCGAATCGCAATGGCCAAGCCACCGGGAACAACGGCTTCAACTACCCGATGAATGTGTGGGTGGGCCAATCCGAAATCTATGTCGCGGACCTGCTGAATAATCGCGTGCTGGTGATGCCGGGCCGCGACTTTGCCTACAACGCGGCGACGCGGGTGATTGGCCAGGTGAACTTCACGCAGAACGGCCCGAATCTGGTGGAAGGGAAGGAGTTCTACTTCCTCGACGGCTTCACCTCCGATCGGCAGGCGGTGGGAACCCAACTGGCCGGCTCCTGCATCGCGCTCGATGGCGACCGGATGTATGTCGCCGATTCGCAGAACAACCGGGTGCTCGGCTACGCCGATGTCCGGCGGATCAAGACCCTGGATGCGGCCACGATGGTGATCGGCCAGACGGATTTGTCGAGTTCGTTCGCCAACGCGCCGGGGAGCGACGCGGGGACGACGACCGAACGCGGCTTGAATGCGCCGACGTGCGTGGCGGTGGATAAGGATGGCAATCTGTGGGTGGCGGACACGGGCAATGGCCGCGTGTTGCGCTATCCGAAGCCGTTCGATACGCCGGCGACGGGCCTGCGGCAGCCGAATCTGGTGTTAGGTCAAGGCAACTTTACGGCGCGCTCGACGGATCCGACGTCGCGTACGATGCGGAGCCCGGCGGGCATCGCGTTCCTGAGCGACGGCAGTGTGCTGGTGTCGGATTACCTGCACAATCGGGTGCTCCGCTTCCGCAAGCCGGCAGGAGGAGACTTCACCAACGGGCAGGCGGCCGACGGCGTGTTTGGCCAGCCGAACTTCACCGAGAGCGCTCGGGGGACGACGCTGAATCGCTTTAGCAGTCCGAAGGGGATTGCGACGGATCCGCAGGATCGCCTCTATGTGGCGGAGACGGTGGGCAACCGTGTGCTGATCTTCAGCGAAGCCTTGTCGGCGGCGCCCAACGCGACGGCACGCCAGGATTTTAGCCAGATTGGCGCTCCGCAGTCGGTGTACGTCAATCCGCAGACCGGCGACATCTGGGTGGCGGACACGTTCAATCAGCGCATCTTCCGCCTGCTGCCCTACGATCAGTTGCCCGTGGGCGCCACGATTACGCCCGAGCAGGTCATTGCTTCGCCTTATCCGCTGGCCGTAGCGCTGGATCGTTTCGGGAACCTGATTTCGGCTGACGCGATCAACCGCGTCGCCCTGTATTACCCCGGTCTGCGCGTGCTGAATTCGGCGGCGGCGCACCGGACGCAGGTGGCTCCGTCGACCTACTCGTCGATTTACGGTGCGGCGAATGTCTTTGGCGACGTCACCCGCCTGTTCACCGAAGAGCCGAATCCGGTGCCGATGCCGACGGTGGTGGGCGATACGCGTGTGCTGGTGGACAACCGTCCCGCACCGATTCACTTCATCTCGCCGAGCCAGGTGAACTTCATTGTGCCGAAGGAGACGCCGACGTCCGGGACGGTGGAAGTGATCGTGGAGCGGCCAAGCACGGGTCAGGTACTCGCGGCGGGTATCGCGGAAATGGACATCGTGGCTCCGGCGGTGTTTGCCGGCGCGGGTGGCCGCGGACAGGTGGCGGCGATCAACCAGGATGGCACCATCAACTCGCCGTCGAACCCGGCTCCGCGGGGTTCGGTGGTGACGATCTATGCCACCGGGCTAGGGAACCTGGCGGGCTCGCCGGGCGACGGTGTGCCGGCGGATGGGCAGATCCTGACCTCGGGGAGCCTGACGGTGGTGGTCGGCACGACGGCGGTCCCCGCCTCGGCGATCAAGTACTCCGGCCTGGCGCCGGGCTTGATCAGTGTGTGGCAGATCAACGTTGAGATTCCGAACAGCGTGCCGCCGGGAAATGCTACGGCTTTCGGCCTGCGGTATCGCGATACGAATGCTCAACCTGGCCTGACGATTGCTATTCGTCAGTAGCCCGACTTCAGAGTAAAACTGGGGTCAAACGCCCCACGGTCCGGTTGACCCCGGAACCGTGGCGTTTGGCCCCTTATTCCTTTCCAAACGCCCCAATTCGACGATAAGACGGTGGTAACGTCTCGCTGCCCTTCCGGTGCACGTCGCTGTGCCTGAACGTGCCGGCATCAATCCCCAAATTTTTGAAAGGTCCGATCATGCTTCTCCGGATCCTCCTGACTGCTTTGCTCGCAATCCAATTCCTGCCAGGACAGGCCATGGATGGTAATGTCACCGGTACGGTGACCGACCCGAGTGGCTCCGCCCTAAAGGGCGCCACGCTCGAGTTACTGAACGCCGGTACGGGAGTTCGCGTCACGACACAGACCAATGATGATGGCTACTATCGATTTCTGAATGTGCCGGCGGGGCGCTACCAACTGACGGCCACGCTGACCGGTTTCCAGACCGGCGGCGTGCAGAACCTGGCGGTGGAGCTGAATAAGACTTCGACGGTGAACCTCTCACTGGTGGTGGGCCAAGTGAATACGACGGTGGAAGTCTCCGACGCCGCCGCGGCGATCGATACGACCACGGCGAGTATCACGACTTCGTTCACCAGCCGTCAGGCGCTGCAATTGCCGAGCAGTGGACTGGGCACGCTGGGGGTGATCAATCTCTCGCTGCTCAACGCGGGCGTGACCTCGAGCGGGGGCATCGGTTTCGGGACCGGCCCGTCGGTGGGCGGGCAGCGTCCTTCGAACAACAACTTCATGATCGAGGGAGTGGATAACAATAACCGCATCGTGACGGGTCCGCTGGTGAACGTATCGAATGAGGCAGTGGCTGAGTTCTCGGTGCAGCAGAATCAGTTTTCGGTGGAGTTCGGCCATTCGACGGGCGGACAGTTCAACACGATCGTGAAGTCGGGAACCAATGAGCTGCACGGCTCTTTCTACGACTATCTGCAGAATCGCCATCTGAACGCGATTGACGAGCAATTTCTGCGGCTGGGCATCAAGGAGAATCCGCGGGCGGATCAGAACCGCTTGGGGGCGACGGTGGGCGGTCCGGCGATCAAGAACAAGTGGTTCTATTTCGGCAATTTCGAGTACCTGCCGAGCGGCGCGGCGGCGACCAACGCCGGCGTGGTGCTGGTGCCGACGACGGCCGGCTATTCGCAGCTCGACTCGCTTCAGGGCTTGAGCAAGCAGAATCTCGAGGTGTTCAAGCGCGAAGTCCCGGCCGCGACGACGCCCACCGGCAACATCACCGTGCTGGGGCAGCAGATTCCGGTGGGGCAATTGCGCGTGACCGCGCCAGCTTTCACCAACGACTATCGTGCGGTGGTGTCCAGCGACTATCAACTCTCCGAGCGGGATCAGTTGCGGGCGCGCTACTTCTACTTCAAGCAGGATGCGATTGATTCGACGCCGAACCTGCCGCAGTTCTTCACGCCGGTGCGGACGATCTCGCATCTGGCCAGCCTGTCTCATTTCCACACCTTTTCGCCGACGGTGACCAACGAACTACGCGGCGCCTTCAACCGGCGCGTGGACGACCGTCCGGTGGGCCCCCAACTGTTCCCGGGTCTGGACTCGTTTCCGAACCTGATCTTCCTCGAACTGGGGCTGACGATGGGCCCCAACACGAGCTATCCGCAAAGTGGCCGCGGCAACACGTTCCAGGTGGTGGACAACGTGAACTGGATCCGTGGGCGGCACACGTTCAAGTTCGGTTACGACGGCCGCAAGGTGAACAGTTCGACGTTCTTCGTCCAGCGCAATCGCGGCGAGTATCAGTATGCGACGCTCGAGCGTTATCTGCGGGACCTGATGCCGACTCAGGCGGAGCGTTCGGTGGGCGGGTTCCCGTTTGTGGGCAACCTGCTCTCGCACTATCTGTATGCCAACGACGAGATCCGGCTGAAGCGGAATCTGACATTGACGGTGGGCCTGCGCTACGAGTACGTGGGCGTGCCGACCGGCTCGCGTCAGCAGAGCCTGAATGCGATCTCGTCGATTCCGGGGGCGCTGGTGTTCGGTGAACCGACGGCCGGCAAGACGGACTTCGCGCCGCGCGTGGGTTTGGCGTGGAGCCCGGGTAAGGACGGCAAGACGTCGATCCGCACGGGCTTCGGCCTGGGTTATGACCAGGTGTATCAGAACCTCGGGTCGAACTCGCTGCCGCCGCAGTTCTTCACGGTGATCAACTCGCATCTGACGAATCCGAACGGCACGAACTTCCTGGCCAATGGCGGCACGTCGTCGGCGGCGGTGCCGATCACCGATCCGGTGGTGGCGCGGGCGCGCACGGCGTCCTACATCCCGAATCAGCAGCGGCCTTACTCGATTCAGTGGAACTTCGGCGTGCAGCGTGTGCTGATGAACGATTACACCGTGGAGGCCCGCTACCTGGGAACGCGCGGGGTTCATCTGCCCTTCCAGACGCAGATCAACCGGCGCGCGGGCTTGCCGACGGGCCAGGGGTTGCCGGTATACCTCTCGCCGCCGAGCGCGGCGGAGTTGAACAGCCTGACGCTGACGCGCGAATCGCTCGCGCTGGGCGTGCATCCGCTGAACACGGCCGGGTTCAACAGCACGATCACGGCGTTCGAGCCGCGAGGGAACTCGACCTATCACGGCTTGGCCACGCAGATGACGAAGCGCTATTCGAAGAACCTGTCACTGACGGGGGCTTACACGTGGTCGAAGAACATCGACGATTCGACCGCGGCGCTGAACTCGACGCTGCTGACGCCGCGCCGGGGCTATGACTTCGAGAGCCTGCGCCAGGAGCGCGCGAACTCCGCGCTGGACCGGCGGCATCGGCTGACGGCGACCTGGGTGTACGACGTGCCCTGGTTCCGCAACAGCCACGCCTGGACGGCGCGCAATCTGGTGGGTAACTGGAGCTTCTCCGGCGCCTACACCGCAGAAACCGGCGCTTGGGCCACGCCTCGTTCAGGCGTGGACGTGAACTTCAACGGCGACAACGCCGCGGACCGTACCTACATCAACCCCGCCGGCAATGCGAACGTGGGCTCGGGCTCGACGGCGTTGACGAACAGCGCCGGGCGGACGGTGGCCTATCTGGCCACCAATCCGAACGCGCGCTACATTGCGGTGGGGCCGGGCGGTTTGGTGAACGGCGGCCGCAATACGTTGCGTCTGCCGGGTATCAACAATTTCGACGTTTCATTCGCCAAGCGGATCACGTTCCAGGAGACGAAGCTGTTTGAGTTCCGAGCCGAGCTCTACAACGCGCTGAATCATGCGCAGTTCACTGCCGGGTATCCGAGCGCGGCCAATGGCCGGGCGCGGGTGACGGCGGCGGCGCAGAATATGCTGTTGCCGCAGAACGCACTCTTCAACCGGCCGGACCTCGCTTTCCAGAGCAACGCGCGGCTGATTCAGTTGGTGGCGCGTCTGCAGTTTTAGCGGCCCGGTAAACTGGAGGGGAGTGATTCTTCCCAAGCCAGAGACCGCCCGCTGATGCAGCCTGGCCGCGTGTGGTGGGGCCCGGTGGGCTCCGGCAAAAGCACTCGTCTGCTGGCGGAGTATCGCGCCGCGGGCGGGCGGCTCATCGTTCCGACGGCGACCATGGCCGAACACTTGCGGCATCAACTGGCGCGCGAAGGCCGGCTGGTGCGCGAGCGGGAAGTGACGACGCTGGCGGGAGTGGTTCAGGAGTTGGCGACGGGGGCGCCGCAGGTGTCCCCGAGCGAATTGCCGATTCTGGTGCGCCGGGCGCTCACCCGCTTCCGCAGCCGGCGTTGGCAGGCATTGCTCGAAACGCCGGGTTTTGCCGGCACGCTCGGCGCCATGGTGGGCGAGATCGACGGGGCGGGGTACCAGAGCCAGGATCTGACGGCGACGGCGGCGTTGCTAAAGCGGCTGCATCCGGATGCCGAGGAGTTCGTGCGGTTCTACGCACAATTGGAAGCGGAGGTGCGGCAGGCAGGGCGGTCGCTGAGGGGATGGCGGCTGGTGGCGGCCACGGCGCGGCTGGTGCGCGAGGGAAGCCGGGAGCCGTGGTTCTGCGACGGCTTCTTCACGTTGACCGAAGCGGAGGTGGCGTTGCTGGATGCGGCGCGACGGTCCGCGCCGGTGACGATCACGCTGCCGGATCAGGCGGAACCAGCGCGGCGGATGCTGGAGCAGCGGGGCTTCACCATCGAAGGGTGTGCGGAGCGCGGGCCGATTCCGGCCCCGGTGGTGGGGACGGCGTATTCGTTCGAGAACGAAGTGACGCAGGTGGCGCGGGGCATCCTCGAATCACAGCGGCCGTATCGGGAGATCGGCGTCATCGTGCGCGCGGAAGAGCCTTACGTGCCGGCGCTGCGAACGACGTTTGAGCGTTTTGGGATTCCCGCGCGTTTCTACTTTGCGACGCCGCTCGACCGGGGGCCGGCATTCCAGTACCTGGATGGCCTGGCGCAGGCGGCGTTGAGCGACTGGGATCAGGCGTTGCTGCTGGGCTGCGTGCAGCGGCGAACGGCGGATCTGGCGGGGCGTCGTGACGAAGTGGACTTTGCGTTGCGCGAGCGGATTCCGGCGCGGGGCATTCCAAATCTGGCGGACCTGCTGGCGTTTACGCCGTTGTTGGCGACGATTGAGCGGCTGGAAGCGCAGCGCACACGATCCTTGCGGCCCAAGCAATGGGAAGACCTGTGGACGGCGGAAGCTCCGGAGTTGGCGGAGCTCTTCGGGGCGGTGACGGCGATCCTGCCGGACCGGCCGTTGCCGCTGGCGACCTACTGGACGGACGTCCGGTCGATGGCGAGCGCGACGCCGTTGCGGGAAGACGATCGGCGGCGCGATGTCGTGCACGTGATGGACGCCTACGAGGCACGGCAATGGCGGCTGCCGCAGGTGTTCTGCCTTGGTTTGCTCGAAGGGGTGTTTCCGCAGCATCCGTCGGAAGATGCGTTGTTTCCCGATGCGGTGCGCCGGCAGCTGAACGAGATGGGCCTGGCGCTGCGGACGATGGCCGATCGGCAGGCGGAGGAGAGATTCCTGCTGACGCTGGCGATGAGCCGGGCGGAGGAATCGCTGACGTTGAGTTATCCGCGTTTCGATCGCCTGGGCGAGCGGACGCAACCGGCGTTTGCGTTGGCGGGGCGGCAGGTGACGCATTGGGACAGCCGGGCGATTCTGCCGCGTCCGCCGGTGCGTTACGAAGCGGCGCGGGCGGCGCGGATTACGGACGAAGGTTTACGCGAGAGCCTGGCGGCGCGGCATGCGACGGCGAGCCCGTCGGGCATTGAGACGTTCCTGAATTGTCCTTTTCAGTTTTTTGGGCGGTACACGCTGAGGCTGGCGGCGGCGCCGGTGGAAGCGTCCGAGCGGTTGGATTCGTTGGCCGAAGGGACGATCGTGCACGAGGTGCTGGCGCGGTTGCCGGCCAAGGGCGAGCGGACGCTCGAGGAGTTATTCGATTGGATCTACGAGCGGTTGTCGCTGGAGCGCAACATTCCGCCAGGGTATCAGGCCGAGGTGGAGCGGTTGAAGATGCTGCGCGACCTCGAGAGCTTCGAGCGTGAGTTTCGTCCGGCGCCGGGCGGGCGGCCGCATCTGGAGCAACGGTTGGAGTTTGCCTGCGGCGGCGACCTTACGGTGCGCGCTCGCGTGGACCGCTTCGATGTGTTTCCCGAGGGCACCGTGGCGGCGTACGACTATAAGTATTCGAAGGCCGCCAACGTCATTAAGCGGCAGGACTCTGAGCAGTACGTGCAGGGTGGCCTGTATCTGTTGGGCCTGAAGCAGAACTTTGGCCTGACGCCGCGCAGCTTTCAGTACGTGGCGCTGCGTGATTCGGCGAAGATCTCGGGCTGGGAGGATCCGGCCTCGTTGCAGGAAATGATGGAGCGGGCGCGAGCGCTGACGGGCGAGGTGATCGCGCGCATTCGCGAGGGGGAGATCGCGGTGACGCCGCGCGATCGCGACAACTGCCAGTATTGCGACTTCCGCACGGTGTGCCGTATCCGGACGCAGACGCAGCTGGTGCAGGTGGCGACATGACGTTGACGGCTGAGCAACGAGCCGCGGTGGAGCGGTGGGGGCAGGATGTGTGCGTCGTGGCGGGGCCGGGTTCGGGCAAGACGCGCGTGCTGGTGGAGCGTTATGCGTGGCTGGTGGAAGAGCGCGGGTTCCGGCCAGGCGAGATTCTGGCCATCACCTTTACGGAGCGCGCGGCGCAGGAGATCAAGGAGCGGCTGACCGGGCGGTTCCGCGAGCAGCCGAAGATCCGGCAGGAGATCGAGCGGGCGCCGGTGGCGACGATTCATGGTTTCGGCGCGCGATTGCTGCGGCGCTACGCGATTCCGGCAGGGCTCGATCCGCGCTTCAAGATTCTGGACGAAGCGGAGATGAACGCCGAACTGCACGCGACGATCCGCGGCGCGCTCGATCGGATGGCGGCGGAGCGGCGGGACGATCTGCGGCGGCTGCTGTCGGCGTGGAATACGGATCAGCCGGTGGAGCAGTTGGGGGCGTTGTATGAGGCGTGGCGCTCGAGCGGTGGCACGTTCGAGCAGTTGGGTTCGCGCGAGCCCGCCCACGCGGATCGCACGCGTTTGCTGGCGGCGACCGATGATCTGCTGGGCACCAAGCCGGGTTGGGTGGAGTGGCGCGCCGCGGTCGAGCGGATGCGGGAGGTGCTGAGCGCGGCCGACTTCCGCACGCTCGATGCTGGCACCAAGCTCATTCACCGCATGCGAGGCGACGCTGCGAAATTCTGGCGCGCCAGCTACGAGGAGTATCGCGTGGCGGCATTGGCGCAGCACTTTGCGCCCGCGCGGGCGCTGATCGTCGAAGTGTTCAGCAACCTGGTGCTCGAGATTGACCGGCGCAAGTTTGAGCGTGGCGTGCTCGATTTCGGCGATCTGGAGTCGCGGACGATTGCTTTGCTCGAAGGGCATCCGGAGATTCGCACGCGCGTGCAAGGCGAGTACGAAGCGATTCTGATGGACGAGTTGCAGGATACGAATCCGCTGCAATGGCGGCTGATGAATCTGGTGCGGCGGGAGGGACGGTTCTTCGGCGTCGGGGACTTGAACCAGTCGATCTTCGGGTTCCGCCACGCGACGCCGGAGAGCTTTCGGCAGTATCGGCAAGGGCTGATGGACGCTTTGCAGGCGATCGATGAACTGCGGGGGAACTATCGCAGCCGGCCGGAGATTCTGGAGACGGCGATGCGGGTGGTGGATCTGGCGCCGGGGCTGGAGCCGCCGGAGTTGCAGTCTCGCAAGGAGTTTCCGGCAGCGGAGGGTCCGGTGGTGGAGGCCTTCGCGACCGCGGCCGAGACGCCGCAAGAGCGAGAGCAGTTGGAGGCCGAGTACGTCGCGCGGCGAATTCGCGAACTGCATGTCGCAGGCTATGCGTATTCGAAGATCGCGCTGCTTTTTCGGCAGACCACGGGGCTGGCGGTGTTTGAGCAGGCGTTGCGCAGCTTCGGCGTGCCTTACGTGATGAACCTGGGCCGTGGGTTCTTCGAGGCGCCCGAAGTGACGGACCTGGTGAACTGGCTGCGCGTGGTGGCGAATCCGCGGGACGAGATCGCGTTGGCGGGCGTACTGCGTTCGCCGCTGGCAGGCTATTCGGACGAGGCGCTCTACGCAATGCGGCTCCGGGCGCGGGTGCTGGTGGAGGGGCTGCCGGAGGAGTTTGCGGAGCGGCTGGAACGGCAGCGGGCGCTGGTGGATCTGGTGTCGCCGGATGTGTTTTTGGCGAAGGCGATGGATGAGTCCGGGTATGCGCTGGGGTTGTCGGCGGCGGCGCGCGCGAATGCGGACAAGCTGATGACGATGGTGCGGGAGTGGTGGCAGGCCGATCCGCGGCCGCTGGCGGAGATCGTGCGGCGACTGGATGAGCGGGCGCGGGAGCGCGAGCCGAACGCGCCGAGTGGCGACGGAGCCGAGGCCGTGCAGGTGCTGACGATGCATGCGTCGAAGGGGCTGGAGTTTCCGGTGGTGTTTCTGTGTTCACTGCATCGGACGGGCGGCAGTATTCGCTCGGCGCCGGTGAGTTTTCATCCGGAACACGGACTCGGCTTCACGTGGCGCGACCCGGCGACCGGCGATGGCGTGCACGACCGTACGCACCAGGTGAATCTGGACGCGGAGAAGGTCCGCGAGCAGGCGGAGGCGAATCGGCTGTTGTATGTCGGGATGACGCGGGCCGAGGAGCGTTTGCACTTCAGTTGGGCGGAGGCCAAGCAGAGCCGTTCGCCATGGCCGGAGATGGTGCGGCGCGTGGTGCCGCCGGAACTGCAGGCGTTGCCGCCGGAGCGCGAGGGGTTTGAGCGGGAGACCGTGCAGGAAGCGCCGGAGCCGGTGTTGCTGCGGCCGCGATCGAGCGACGAGCCGTGGGACGCGCGGGTGACGGTGACGGAGTTGGCGGCGTTTGCGTACTGTCCGTATCGGTATCGGCAAGACCGGAGCGGACTATTGACGGGCAGGCGGGCGACGGGGGCCCGAGCCCTGGGACTGCGGGTGCATTCGCTGCTGGCCGGCATGGAGGTTGAAGCTTCGGAAGAGGAGCAGGCCCTCGCACGGGGCTTCCACGAAAGCGAGCTGGGCTTGCGGGCGGCGCAGGCTACCCGAGTGGAGCGCGAGTTCGACTTCACCGTGGAGATGGCGGGCGTGATCGTGCGCGGCGTGATCGACCTGTGGTGGCTGGAAGGCGACGAAGTGTTTGTGGTCGACTATAAAACCGGCGAGGCGGAGTTTGCCGATAGCGCCTGGCAGGTGCGCCTGTACGCGCAGGTACTGGGGGAGCATTTGGGCCGGCCGGTGCGGCCGTTTCTCTATCAGGCGCGGACGGGCGAGGCGCGGGAGATCGACCGGCGCGACCCGGCGCCGTTGGTGGAGCGTTGGAAACGAGCCTTCCGGGAGGGCTGGGCCTGTGCTTGTGGCGAGTGCGACGTATTCTAAGGGCTGGGTTCATGTCATCATAGGCCCGATGAAAGCTGCCTGGTTCGCCGCCGTCCTCGTCCTCACTGCCTGCACTCCGGCGCCGAAGCCGGAAGCGACTCCACAACCTGTAAAAAGCATGCAAAAGAAACCATTTGGCCAGACCGCCGACGGCGTGGCCGTTGACCTCTACACGATCACGAATCCTTCCGGGGCGAGCGTCTCGATCAGTACTTATGGCGGCACCGTGGTGTCGTTGAACGTAAAGGATAAGGCCGGGAAGTTCGGCGACGTGGTGTTGGGCTTTGATTCGCTGGCCGGCTACCTGGGCGAGCACCCTTACTTCGGAGCCCTGATTGGCCGTTATGGCAATCGCATTGGCAAGGGGAAGTTCACGTTGAACGGCAAGCAGTACACGCTGGCGACGAACAACAACGGCAACGCGCTGCACGGCGGTTTGAAGGGCTTCAACCGCCAGGTTTGGGCGGCGAAAGAAGTTGGGGACGATGCGCTCGAGCTGACCTACGTGAGCAAGGATGGCGAAGAAGGCTATCCGGGGACGCTGACCGCGACGGTGCGCTACACGCTGACTCCGGCCAACGAACTACGGATCGACTATACGGCGACGACCGATGCCGATACGGTGGCCAACCTGACGAATCACAGCTACTTCAATCTGGCCGGGTCCGACAACATCCTCACGCATCAGGTGGAGATTGCGGCGGACCGCTTTACGCCGGTGGATGCGGGGCTGATTCCGACGGGCGAGTTGCGTCCGGTGAAGGGAACGCCGTTCGACTTCACGACGCCGCACGCCGTGGGCGACCGCATCGATGCCGCGGATGAACAGATCAAGCTGGGCGGCGGCTACGACCACAACTTCGTCTTCGCCAAACATGACGGGCAATTGAACCTGGTGGCGAAGGTGAGCGAGCCGACGTCGGGCCGGGTGATGGAAGTGCTGACGACTGAGCCGGGCGTGCAGTTCTACACCGGCAACTTCCTGAATGGCTCGCTGACGGGCAAGGGTGGCAAGGTCTATCAGCGGCGCGCGGCCCTGTGCCTGGAGACGCAGCACTTTCCGGATTCGCCGAACAAGCCGCAGTTCCCGACCACGATGATCAAGGCGGGAGAGACGCGTAAGTCCACCACGGTGTATCGCTTCAGCGTGCAGTAGCACCGAGCACGCGCCGCGCCGTGCGGGCAAGCACGGACTCTTCGTCGGTGGGGATGACATAGACGGGGACGCGCGCCGTGACGGTGGAGATGCGGCGCGCGTGCGCGTCATTGCGGGCGGGGTCCAGTTCCACGCCTAGAAATTCGAGGCCGGAGCAAATGCGGCGGCGCGCTTCGGCGGAGTTTTCGCCGATGCCGCCGGAAAACACCAGCAGATCGAGCCCTTCGAGCGCCGCAGCAAAGGCGCCGATCCACTTGCGGGTCTGATAGCAGAACAGCTCTACGGCCTCGGCACAGCGCGTGTCCTCGGCTTCACGTGCGAGGAGGTCGCGCATGTCGGAGCTGCTTTCGGAGACGCCCAGCAGGCCGCATTCCTGATTGGTGAGGTGGAGGAACTGGGCAGGGGTGAGTTTGGCGGAGCGCATGAGGTACCAGGCGACGCCGGGGTCGAGGTCGCCGGGGCGGGTGCCCATCACCAGGCCGCCGGTGGGGGTGAAGCCCATGCTGGTATCGATGCTGAGGCCGTCACGAACGGCGGCGAGGCTGGCGCCGCTGCCCAAGTGCGCGAGGATCATGCGCGGGCGTGCTTCGCCGGCTTGGGTGAGTTCTTCGAGCAGGTATTGGTAGGAGAGGCCATGGAAGCCATAGCGGCGCAGACCTTCGGCTTCGAAACGGCGAGGCAAGGGAAGCTGCGCGGCGCGGCGGGGCAGGGTGTGGTGGAAGGCGGTATCGAAGCAAGCGACTTGGGGTAGGTGGGGATAGCGCTGTTGGAGGCGGTCCATGAGGGCGATCTCCATGGGCAGATGGTCCGGGTCGTAGGCGCGGATGGAATGCAGGTAAGCGATCAGGGCGGGGGTGACGCGTTCGGGCTGGGTGTGGTGGAGGCCGTGGACGACGCGGTGGGAGACGGCATCAATGGCGGCCCAGCCGACGCGACGGTCGATGAACTGGAGCAGGGCATCGATCGAGTCCGCCGAGCCGAGTGACTGCTCTTCGTGGTGCTCATCCTGCCGGTAGAGCAAGCGCGCTTGCGGCGTGCCGATGCGCTCCACCTTGCCACCGGACAGTTTCTCGCCCGCGGCCGAATAGAGGGCGAACTTGATGCTGGAGGATCCGCCGTTCAAGGTGAGGAGCGAGGTTTTACTCATCCTTCCCTATGATGCCCTTCCGCTCGGGGAGACGAATCGAGAGAATGGAGCCATGAGCGCTGTTTTGTCGGCTGACGAGCTCCGTTTGATGGATGCGTATTGGCAAGCGGCCAATTACTTATGCGTCGGAATGATCTATCTGCGGGACAACGCGCTCTTGCGTGAACCGCTGCGGCCGGAGCACGTGAAGCGGCGTTTGCTGGGCCATTGGGGCTCGGATCCGGGCCAGACGTTCGTCTGGCTGCACTTGAACCGGGCCATCCGGCAGCATGACCTCAATATGATTTATCTGTCGGGCCCGGGACACGGGGCGCCGGCGATGATCGCGCAATGCTATCTCGAGGGCACTTACTCGGAGATTTATCCGGAGAAGGGCGAAGACGAGAAGGGGATGCTGCAGCTGTTTCGGGCGTTTTCGTTTCCGGGCAAGTTGGGCAGCCATTGCACGCCGGAGGTGCCGGGCTCCATTCATGAGGGCGGCGAACTGGGCTACAGCCTGTCGCACGCGTTTGGCGCGGCGTTCGATAATCCGGAGCTGATCGTGAGCGTGGTGGTGGGCGATGGCGAGGCGGAGACGGGTCCGCTGGCGACGTCGTGGCATTCGAACAAGTTCCTGAACCCCATCCGCGACGGCGCGGTGCTGCCGATTCTGCATTTGAACGGCTACAAGATCGCCAATCCCACGCTGCTGGCGCGCATCGAGCATGACGAGTTGGAGCATCTGTTCCAGGGTTATGGCTGGGAGCCGCATTTTGTGGAAGGCGATGACCCGGTGACCATGCATCAGCAGATGGCGGCGACGGTGGATGCGTGTGTGCGGCGGATTCACGAGATTCAAGCCGAAGCGCGGCGGACGGGCGTCGCCAAGCGGCCACGATGGCCGATGATCGTGCTGCGCTCGCCGAAGGGGTGGACGGGGCCGGCGGAGGTGGATGGGAAGAAGGTGGCCGACTTCTGGCGGTCCCATCAAGTGCCGGTGGATGAGGCCGCGACCAATCCCGAGCATCTGCGCATTGTCGAAGCGTGGATGCGGAGCTATCGACCGGAGGAGCACTTCGATGCGAACGGCCGTCTGATTCCGGAATTGCGGGCCTTGGCGCCGGTGGGTGAGCGACGCATGAGCGCGAATCCGCATGCGAACGGCGGCAAACTGCTGCGTCCGCTCGATCTGCCGGACTTCCGCGAGGTGGCTGTGCCCGTGGACCAGCCCGGGCAGAAGGAAGTGTCGCCCACGGGGACGCTGGGCGTATTTATCCGCGAGGTGATGCGGCGCAATCCGGACAACTTCCGTTTGCTAAGCCCGGACGAGAATGCGTCGAACCGGCTGCAGGCGGCCTATGACGTGACGGAGAAGACGTGGCTGGCGCGGATTCTGCCGGAGGACGCCGGCGGCACGCATCTGGCGGCCGATGGGCGCGTGATGGAGATGCTGAGCGAGCACACGCTCGAAGGCTGGCTGGAAGGCTATCTGCTGACCGGGCGGCACGGCTTGCTGAGCACCTACGAAGCATTCGTCCACATCATCGACTCGATGTACAACCAGCACGCCAAGTGGCTCGAAAAGGCGAAGGCGGAAGTGAGCTGGCGCGCGCCGATTGCTTCGTTGAATCTGCTGATTTCGTCGGTAGTGTGGCGGCAGGATCATAACGGGTTCACGCATCAGGATCCGGGCTTTTTAGATGTGGTGAGCAACAAGAGCGCGGGGGTGACGCGGATCTATCTGCCGCCCGATGCCAACTGCCTGCTGAGCGTGGCGAATCATTGCCTGCGCAGTGAGGACTACGTGAACGTCATCGTGGCGGACAAGCAGCCGCATCTGGCGTACCTGGACATCGAATCCGCCGTGGTGCATTGCACCAAGGGTATCGGCATCTGGGATTGGGCGAGCAACGACCAGGGCGGGGAGCCGGACGTGGTGATCGCGAGCGCCGGCGACGTGCTGACGCGCGAGGCGCTGGCCGCAGTGAGGCTGTTGCGCGAGGCGTTTCCGGACCTGAAGATCCGCTTCGTCAACGTGGTGGATCTGTTCCGGCTGCAGCCCGCCAGCGAGCATCCGCACGGGCTCTCCGATCGCGACTTCGATTCGCTGTTCACGACGGACAAGCCCGTCATCTTCAACTTCCACGGCTATCCTTGGCTGATCCACAAGTTCACTTACCGGCGAACGAACCATCCGAATTTCCATGTGCGCGGCTACAAGGAGAAGGGCAACATCAATACGCCGCTGGAACTGGCGATTCTGAATCAGGTGGATCGCTTCAATCTGGCGATCGATGTGATCGACCGGGTGCCGCGGTTGCGCCCGATCGGCGCGCACGCGAAGGAGAAGTTGAAGCGCCAGATTCTCGAGCACCTGGAATACGCGCACAACGAGGGCATTGATCCGCTCGAGATTCGTGAATGGAAGTGGAAGGCCTAGGAGGTCCGGGTGATATCGGCGCCCACGGCCTGCAGCTTTTCTTCGATGCGTTCGTAGCCGCGATCGATGTGATAGACGCGGTCGATGACGGTTTCACCCTGGGCGACCAAGGCGGCGAGGACGAGTGAGGCGCTGGCGCGAAGGTCGGTGGCCATGACTTGTGCTCCGCTGAGGGCGGTGGGGCCGGCGACGATCGCCTGGCGGCCGTCGATGCGGATGTTGGCGCCCATGCGGCTCAATTCGGGCGCGTGCATGAAGCGGTTCTCGAAGATGTTCTCTTTGACGAAGCTGATGCCGGTGGCCTGGGTCATGAGGGCCATGAACTGGGCTTGCAGGTCCGTCGCAAAGCCGGGGTGCTCTTCGGTGGTGATGTCGGTGGAGCGCAGAGACGCGCCCGCGCGCACCAGCAGGGTGTCGGCGTTCTCTTCTTCCACGGTGACGCCGGCCTGACGCAGTTTGGCGATCAGCGCGCCGAGGTGCGCGGGGACGCAACCGCTGATGCGCATCTCGCCGCCGGTGATGGCGGCGGCGATGACGAACGTGCCGGCTTCGATGCGATCGGGAATGATACGGTGGGTGGCGCCGTGCAGACGGGCGACGCCTTGCACGCGGATGGTGGAGGTACCAGCGCCGGTGATCTTGGCGCCCATCTTGGTGAGCAGTTGCGCGACGTCTTCCACTTCGGGCTCGCGGGCGGCGTTCTCGATGATGGTTTCGCCCTGGGCGAGCGTGGCGGCCATCATGAGGTCTTCGGTGCCGGTGACCGTGATTTTGTCGAAGGTGACGTGCTTGCCGCGCAGCCCCTGGCTGGCGCGCGCTTCGATGTAGCCGTGGTCCTGATGGGTGGTGGCGCCGAGTGATTCGAGTGCGGTGACGTGCAGGTTGATGGGGCGGGCGCCGATGGCGCAGCCGCCGGGCATCGACACGCGGGCGACGCCGGCGCGAGCGAGCAGCGGACCGAGCACGAGGCTGGAGGCGCGCATCGTTTTGACGACGTCGTAGGGCGCTTCCGGCTTATCGAGCTTGGCCGCGCAAACGGTGACGCTGTGGCCTTGCCGCTCGACGCGGGCGCCGGTGTGGGCCAACAGACGCTCCATCGTATTGATGTCGCGCACGTTGGGGATGCCTTCGAGGGTCACCGGGTCTTCGGTGAGGAGGCAGGCGGCGAGCGCGGGCAGAGCCGCATTCTTCGAGCCGCTGGTGTGGATGGCGCCGGAGAGGCGACGGCCGCCACGGATGAGGAAGCGATCCATTAGCGGCCCCCCGCCAAGCGGATGGCATCCCGGAGATTGCCGCCCGCCTGCTGGAGGAAGCCGGCGGCTTGGTTGAGGTCGACGCCGGTGGCTTCGGCAATGATGCGATGGGCGCGATCGATGAGCTTTTCGTTACTGGGCTTCATGTTTGTCATGAGGTTGGAATAGACATAGCCGAGGCGGACCATGGCCATGGTGCTGAGCATATTGAGGACAAGCTTGGTGACCGTGCCAGCCTTGAGGCGCGTGGAGCCGGTGATGACTTCGGGGCCGGGCTTGGGTTCGATGGGCAGGTCAACGGCGTGCGAGAGCTGCGAGTTTTCGGTGCAACTGATGCCGACGGTGAGCGCGCCCATTTGGCGGGCGGCGGCGATCGCGCCCAGAACATAGGGGGTGCGTCCGCTGGCGGCGATGCCGACCAGGACGTCCTGCGCGGTGAAGTGGCGCGCGGCGAGGTCGCGTACGGCGGCGGCGGGGTCGTCTTCGGAGGATTCGGTGGCTTTATAGAGGGCGTCATAGCCGCCGGCCATGATGCCTTGGACGAGTTCGTAAGAGACGCTGAAGGTGGGCGGACACTCGCTGGCATCAAGGACGCCGAGGCGTCCGCTGGTGCCGGCGCCGATGTAGAGCAGACGGCCGCCGTTCTTCAGGCGTTCGGTAATGGCGTCCACGGCGGCGGCGATGCGTGGGAGTTCCGGGGCGACGCTTTCGACGGCAAGGCGGTCCTCTTCGTGCATCAGGCGGAGGGCCTCGAGCGTGCTCACCTGGTCAATGTGCAGGGTGCGGGGATTCCGCTGCTCGGTGAGCAGTTGGGAGAGTGGGGCTGACATGGATGGGTACATGACGAGTTTAGCGAAGGCGGCGTGTTCGTGTTCCGATTCTCCAAAAGGCGATTCATTCGGACGGAATGCAGATTGAGATAGGGGATGTGCTAAGTTGAGGAAAAGAATTGCCGATGGAGTTGACCGTACTCGCGCTGGCCGCGAGCGTCCTGCTGTGGATGCTGGCGAGGATCGTCCGGGAGGGACGCGCGACCAGGAGAAGAGCAGATTTAACTGTTGTAAACAATGGGGTAAGACGAAGGAAGGCTGCTCGCAGCCAAATCACCGTGCTCCAGGCCCTGCCGACTGACCTGCACCCGGCCTTATTGCCGCCTGCGCTGCTGGCCGCTTTCGCCCCGGATCGGGGAATGGGCGTAATTCGGACAAAAGCGACGGAATTCTAGCGGAATTTTCAATTAGAATTGCGTCCGCACGCCAAGAGGGTAGGGTGCGCGGACGCGATTCGCCACGACTACCAGCGAAGTTCGCTGGGGAAATACTTGGCAATCAGTTCTTCGTAATAAGGCTTCAATTGCACGACGTCGGGCTTGGCGTCGCTCTTGGTGTAGAGGTCGAAGGGATTGAAGCGCTGCACCCAGGGCAACATCTGGTCGTCGTGGGCGTTGGTGAGGTGGCGGTAAGCGCCTTCGCGGTGCCAGGGGTAGCAGGAATGATAGCGGATCATCGCGACGCCTTCGGCGGGCAGGTAGTCGCGCACCACCATCGACAGATACTCGTCGTGGCCCCAGGAGAGGTGGACGTTGTCGAGCCCGCAATGGGGCTGATAGATGCCGTTTTCGGTCTGATACTCGGGAACGTTCTGGTCCGGGTTTGCGGCGAAGAATTCGGGGTAGACGATCTTGGGGCTCCAGGCGCAGCCGACGGGGAAGGTGTCGCCGACGACGGCCCATTGCGGTTCGCCCCACAGGCAGAGGATCTTGCCGAGGTCGTGAATGAGGCCGGTGAGGACCATCCAGTCCGGTTCGCCGGCGGCGCGGATGGCTTCGGCGGTCTGCACGCAGTGTTCAATCTGCGAAAGGTCGGTGTCGGGATCGCTGTCGTCGACGAGGGTGTTGAGGTACTCGAGGGCGGTCCAGATGCCCATGCGACGGCGGTCGAGCGTGCCGTATTCCTTCTTCTTCGCGAGCACGAAGTCGAGGGTTTGGTGGGTGTGGTTGAGGCGATAGAATTCGCGCACGCCCGGCGGAGTGGTGTCCGTATACTGCCGGAAGTTTTCCTTGGTCTTATTGGGATCGTAGCGATCGCGAACATGGTCGTCCCATTGTTCGAGGGACTCGAGGGGTTGAGCAGTGACGGTTTCCGACGACATAGTACATGTAGATTATCGCTCCGGATGCACACGATTGCAATAGTAAGTTTGCGGAGTGAGTACTCGTGGCCGGAAATCCGTCGTTCACCCTGTTACTTTGTGGCCTCTCGCGGCGTCCGGTCATTTAGTGTTGGGTGCGGGGAGTTGGGTCCCTGCGCAAGAAATCCACGTTTGATAAAGTAAAGCGGCCTGGAGACCTCATGAATACCGCGTCAGTTGGCATTTATCTTGCCGCCACGTTCGCCCTGACGGCCCCGTTACGCGCCGTTGAACCTGTTGCTGCCGCAACCGTCAAGCGTTACTGCGTGCAGTGTCATGGTCAGGCGGCGATGGGTGGGGTGAATCTCGAAAAGCTGTTGGCCGAGCCGTCGGTGGGACCGGGCTTCCGGACCTGGCAGAAAGCGGCGCTGGCGATCGAGCAGAAGCGGATGCCGCCAGCAAAGCTGCCGCAGTTGACCGATGCGGAACGCAGTCAAGTGGTGACGTCTTTGCGCACGCAGTTGAGCGCCTACGCGAAGCTGCACGATGGCGAACCGGGCCGCGTGACGATGCGCCGGCTCACCAGCGGCGAGTATCGCTATGCGGTCAGTGACTTGACCGGCGTGGATCTCGATGCGGGTATCGGGGCCTCCAGCGATTCGGCGGGTGGCGAAGGGTTCACCAACTTCGGCGACGTCCAGTTCATGCAGGACGCGAACGTCGAGCGCTATCTCGAAGCGGCCAAGCGCGTGGCCGACCATGCCGTAATCGGTTCCGGGCCTTTGGCCTTCTTTACGGACCCGGGTAAGACCGGCTTTGAAATGTCAGCGATCGCGCGGATCCGCGACATTCATCGGCAGTATGGCTTCCGGACGGTGTCCGGCGAAGGCGGCATTCCGTTTGGCCTGGAGAAGTACGGCAAGGCTTTCTTTGTCGCTTGGAACTACAAGTACCGCGCGGCACTCGGGCAGCCGAATGTGACGTTGAAGGAACTGGCGGCGAAGGAAGGTCTCACAACGCGCTTTGCCGAACATATCTGGAAGGTCGTCAACACGTCGACGTTGGGCTATCCGTCGTCCGAAGCCGTGAAGAAGTGGCAGGCGATTGGCGCTCCGGCCGCCGATCGCGCCGCGGCGGTGAAGACGGCTCGTGCGCAGAGCGACGACGTACAGAAGTTTATTGTGACCTGGGCGAGTTGGCTGTTTGCGCGCGGCGACGTGGCTGCCGGCGGCGCGGGTGACGAAAGTCCGTTGCAGTTCGACGATCGGACCCTGGCGGTGAAGCCGTCGCATCATTTTGTCTACAACACCGGAGCGCGCGTGCGCGGCCCCGCTATTCCGACAGGGCCGAAGAAGATCTATCTACACCTGGCGGCGGTGAATCCGGCGCCCGGTTCGAAGCCGGTGGTGATCTGGCACAATCCGACGATCGCGGTGCGCAAGGGTGGACGTCGTCCGGGCGGACCCGATGCCGCGCCGACGCCTCCACCTCCCTCGCCCACGGGTGCGGGTGCCGGCGCCGATGCGAAGCCGGTCGAAGTAGCGGGCGGCTTGAAGGGAGTGCCGGCGGCCGGGCAGAAGGTGCCGTTGCGCATGGTGGTAGACGAAGCCACAGCTAAGCGCTTGAACTTCGGCGTGAGCCCGGATGGCACGCCGATTGGTCCGGATGATTTTGCGGCGGAAGGCACGGTGATGTTTCAGGTGACGGTGCCTGAGGGCGCGTTTGGCGTGGAGTTTCAGGCCGATGCGCAAGTGGGCAAGGATCGCGATCAGGTATTCCGGCTGCTGATCTCGGAGCGGGAGGACGGCGGATCGCGCGGCATCCCGATTCGCGCGCTGATTGGCGACCCGGCGAGCGCCGGCTACAAGCGCTTTAAGTCGGGCGTGATGGAGTACGCGACGGTGCTGCCGCCGAACTCGCACGGCGAAGCGGCGCCGGCGGACAAGGATCCGGTGCCGCTGCCGTTCGATAGCGCCTTCAACGTTCCCGAGCATGACGAGTTCCTGTTGAAGGTGAAGTATGTCCGCGATGACCGCTTCGTGACCGAGAATCTGGTGGACGATGCGATGCGGACGAGGCTGAATCAGGCTTG
This sequence comes from Bryobacteraceae bacterium, assembly GCA_044226365.1. Taxonomy (GTDB): domain Bacteria; phylum Acidobacteriota; class Terriglobia; order Bryobacterales; family Bryobacteraceae; genus JALHNI01. Next base: position 17,400 of record JBGAHE010000011.1, on the reverse strand, counting down.
GGCGGACCTTTACGCCTCGTTCGACTATCACGAGAACTATCTGCGCATGCTGGCGCAGCACTATAAGTACGACCTGAAGGGCATCAAGCTTGCGACGTTGACCAAGGCGCAGCTGGAAAGCTTTCCGGCGGAGATGCGGCCGTTTGTGCCGCCATTGGTTTCGGCCTATCAGGAAGCGCAGGCCGCACAGGCGGCCGGGCGGGCGGGGCACGTGGAAGATTGCGTGCGTCTGGCTTCGCGGGCTTGGCGGCGTCCGCTGACGGCGTCCGAGAAGGTGGAGTTGCGCGGCTTCTACGCCAGGATCTATGCGACGGAGAAGGACCACAAAAAGGCTATCCGCGCGCTGATTGCGCGCATTCTGGTGGCGCCGCAGTTCCTCTATCGCGTGGAGCAGGCGGATGCGGGCTCGCCTTTCCGCAACGCGTCGATGGCGACGACGGCGACGGTGAAGCCGTTGACGAATTACGAGCTGGCGAGCCGAATCAGCTTCTTCCTATGGGCGTCGATTCCCGATGACGAGCTCATGCGAGCCGCGGCGGCCAATGAGCTCAGCACCACGGCGGGCCTGCAAAAGCAGGTGAAGCGGATGTTGGCGGACGAGAAGGCGCGCCGCCTGGCGACGGAATTTTTCGGCCAGTGGCTGGGCTTCTATCATTTCGATGAGCATCGCGGCGTGGATACCTCGCGCTTTCCGGAGTTCAACGACGATGTGAAGGAAGGGATGTACGACGAAGCCATTTCCTTCTTCACGCACATCGTGCGGCAGAATCGCCCGGTGAGCGATTTGCTGCATGCAGACTATACGTTTCTGAATCAGCCGCTGGCGAAGTTCTACGGCGTGAACAAGCCGGTGAAGTCGAAGGATCAAGTGGAACTGGTGGAGGGCGCGAATGCCTTTCAGCGGGGCGGGGTGCTGCGTTTGGGCGCCGTGCTGACGGCGACGTCGGCGCCGCTGCGCACCAGTCCGGTGAAGCGCGGCGATTGGTTGCTGCGCCGCATTCTGGGTACGGAAGTACCGCCGCCGCCGGCGAACGCGGGGGTGCTGCCGGCCGATGACAAGAACTTTGGCGGCATGACGCTGCGACAGAAGTTGGAAGCGCACAAGCGCAACGCCACCTGTGCGAGCTGCCATTCGCGGATCGATCCGCTGGGTTTCCCGCTCGAGCGTTACGACTCGATCGGCCGCTATCGCACCAAATATGCCGACGGGAATCCGGTGGACGACGAAGGCGTGCTGACGGACAAGACGCAGATCGCTGGAATCGACGGCTTATTGAAGTATCTGAAGACGCAGGATCAGCAAGTGCTGCGGACGGTGGCCTTCAAGATGACCGGCTATGCGCTGGGCCGCACCGTGCAGCCCTCCGACGAAGTTTTGATCGAGAAGATGTCGCAACTGGGTGGCTCAGCCACCGTGGCGGACCTGGCCACGGCCATCGTGGCCAGCAAACAGTTCCGGCATCGTTTGGTAAACGATAACTCTCCCGCGGCACCGGCCACCAAGCCGGCGTTGGCCGCTGCCCGCAACAATTCTAATTCGGCAGGTGGACAATGAACCAGAATTCCAGACGGCACTTTTTACGCGGCGCGGGCGTGGCGCTGACGTTGCCTTGGCTTGAATCGCTGCCATTGTTGGGCGAGGACGGAACGCCGGCGAACAAGCCGCCGCTGCGGTTCGCCTCTGTATTTTTCTCGAACGGCGTGGAGCCCGCGCACTGGTGGGCCAAGGGGGCCGGCGCCGGGATGACGTTCGGCAAAGCCGGTGAGCCGTTGCTGCCGATTCGCGAGGACCTGGTGTTCCTGCGCGGGCTGTTCCACAAGACGGCGTTTGTTTCGAAGAGTCCGCACCTGGGCCGCATGAATCTGCTGTCGGGCGCCCCGGTGAGCCTGGACCCGAATGACATTCGCGTGGGCACGTCGATGGACCAGATTCTGGCCAAGCAGATCGGCTCGCAGACGGCGATTCCGGCGATGGTGCTGGGCATTGAGCCGAACGAGTTGCGTCTGGAAGACGGCCTCTCGATGATCTATGGTTCGGCCATCTCCTGGGCTTCGCCCACCAAGCCGGCGACTAAGGAGATCTACCCGGCGCGCGCCTTCGACCAGTTGGTGGGCGATGGCAAGGGACGCCAACTCGACCGCAGTATCCTCGATGCCGTGCTGCAGCAGAGCAATAGCTTGAAGCCGAAGATCAGCAATGGCGATCAGAAAAAGCTCGACGAGTATCTGGAGTCCGTACGCGAAATCGAGAAGCGCATTGAGCGGGCTTCGAAAGAAGAGCGGCTGGAAGGCTGGCGGCCGACGCTGAAGCAGCCCAATATGCCGCGCCCGGCAGATGAATTGCCGCAGGACATTCCGGCGCACATGAAGCTGATGCTCGACCTGATCGTGCTGGGCTTCCAGATGGACAAGACGCGCATCGCCACGTTGATGCTGAACAATGACCTTTCGCAGATGAACTTCAAATTCATCGAAGGCGTGCGCGGGGCGCTGCATCTGGATCTGACGCACAACGGCAACGCGCCCGAACTCGAGGCGATGTACCTGAAGACGAATCAGTTCCACATGCAGCAGTTCACCTATCTGGTGCAGAAGATGAAGGCGATCGACGAAGGCGGCCAGTCCCTGCTCGATAGTTCGATTCTGATGATGAGCTCGAGCCTGCTGGACGGCAATACACACAGTGCGGACGAGATCCCGGTGGTGCTGGCGGGCGGCAAGGCGGCGGGCCTTGAACCGGGCCGCATTCTGAACTACCTCGACAAGGGCGACGAAAACCGCAAGGCGTGTAGCCTGTATCTCTCGATCATGGACCGCATGGGCGTGAAGCTGGATCGCTTTGGCGATGCGGACAACCGTCTGAAGGGCCTCTGGGCTTAGGGCTTGAGTTCGACCACGCGTCCGGTCTTGGCGGATTCATAACCGGCGTAGACGACGCGCAACGCCGCAAGACAATCTGCGGCTGAGACGAACGGCGCGGCGAGTCCGCAGGCGGCGGCTTGCGCGTTCTTCAAAGCTTCGTGATAGGCGACCACAGCGACGGTCTGTTCGACGCGCTTGCCGCTTTTGTTGGAATACCATTCAAGGGGCACTTTGGCGTCATCCGGATCGAAGCGCACCCATCCTTCGGAGCCGAAAACGGTAACGCCGGCGCTGTTGCCTTTATCGAGATAGTAGGCGCCGTGCATGGTGGCGAGCGCGCCATTCTCCAGTTGCAACGAAAGCGCGGCGGAGTCCTCGATACCTACCGGCTGGCCGCCGATGTTGGTGGTAAGCGCGGTGACTTTGCGAATCGACTGGCCGGTGACGAAGTGGATCAGGTCGAGGGTGTGGATACTGAGCCAGGCGAGGTGCCCGCCCAAGGCGAGCTCCGGTTTGGCGAACCAGGAAGCCTGATAGTCCGGCTTGGTGAGCCGCGTTTGGTCCGAGATGTAGAAGGCCATCACGCCCATCGGGCGGCCGATGGCGCCGCTGGAAATCAGTTCCTTGGCGCGACGGTTGACCGGGTTCAGGCGCTTGGCGAAGGCGAGCATCAGGTGGCGGTTCTGCCGTCGCGCGAGCTCCACGAGGGCGCGGAAGTCGTCGAGCTTCACGCAGGCGGGCTTCTCGGCGAGGACGTGGCTGCCCTTTTCGAGGGCGAGCCGAATGGCGGCCGGCGCATGATGGGCTTCCATCGAAACGACGGTGAGCGTGGGTTTGGCTTCCGCCAGCATCGTCGCCGGATCGCGGTAGGTGCGCGCGCCGGGCAACTGCTTTGCCGCGGCGTCGAAGCTCTTACCGGACGCATCCGCCACGGCGACGGACGGCGCGTTCAGGACGCGGATGGACTCCAGATAAATCGAAAGATGCGGCGCGCCGGCGTCGGTGATGAAGCCGATGCTGGACGGGCAGGGCGCGGCCAAAGCGGGAAGCGGCGCGGCCAACAGGGAACGGCGGGAGATTGTCACCTTGCCAGTGTACGGCGTTCTGGAGGAACGCCACGTTATGATGACTGTAGTGCTCGTCTCGATTGAACCCGCCAAACCACAACGGCCCGCCTGGTTGCGCGCGCCGGCTCCGGTGGGCGAGAACTACCGCGATCTGAAGGACCTGGTAACGCGGCTGAAGTTGCACACGGTATGCGAGAGCGCCGCGTGCCCGAACATCGGCGATTGCTGGAACCGGCGCACGGCGACTTTCATGATCCTGGGCAACGTCTGCACGCGACGGTGTGGCTTTTGCGCCGTGCAGAAGGGCGTGCCGCTCGAAGTGGATTATGACGAGCCGCGCCGCGTGGCTGAAGCGGTGGAAGCCATGGGGTTAAAGTACGCGGTGATCACTTCGGTGAACCGGGACGATCGCAAGGACGGTGGGGCGGATCTGTTTGCGGCGGTGATTCACGCCATCCGCGAACGCGTGCCGGGTTGCCGGGTGGAAGTGCTGACGCCGGACTTTCAGGGGTCGCACGCGGCGATCGATACGGTGCTCGATGCGGCTCCCGATTGCTTCAACCACAACACGGAGACGGTGCCGCGTTTATACAAGCAGGTGCGGCTGGGCGCGCGTTTTGAACGTTCGCTCGATGTCCTGCTCTATGCCAAGAACAGCCATCCGGCGATTCCCACCAAGTCCGGCTTGATGCTGGGTCTGGGCGAAACGAACGACGAAGTGCGGGAGACGATGCGGCAACTGCGCGGCGCCAAGGTGGACATTGTGACGCTGGGCCAGTATCTGCGGCCCTCGCCCAAGCACTTACCGATCATCCGCTACGTGCCCACGCAGGAGTTCGCGGAACTGCGCGACTACGGCTATAGCCTCGGCTTTCAGCATGTCGAAGCCGGGCCGCTGGTGCGCAGCTCCTATCACGCCGACGAAGCTCTGTAACGCGCTACACTGGTGGCGAACAACAGGCGAAGTGGCGTCGACCAATTATCAGTCTCAGCTGGCATTGCTGCGCAAGCGGATCACGCGCATTGACCGCAAGTTTGCGCCTGCCGTCGCGCCGGTGCTCAACCTGCCCGGTGAAGTCGCGAGTAGCGCCCGCGGGCAGCACTGGGAGATCGAGCAGGCTTACACCTGGCACGGCAATGTGGATACGGCGCACTTGGCGAAGCTGCCAGCGCATCTGCTGAAGACGATCTCCGGCGGGGCGATTGAGTATGCCGTGCCCGAGCGGTGGGCGTTTCTCGATACGGAGACCACGGGCCTGGCGGGAGGGACGGGGACGGTCGCTTTCCTGGTGGGCGTGGGTCGGATCACTCCCACCGGCGTCATCGTGCGGCAATTCCTGATGCGCGACTTCGGCGAAGAGGCCAGCCAACTCACGGCGCTGGCTGAGCATCTAGCCGAGTTCGACGTCCTGGTGACCTACAACGGCAAAAGCTTCGACGCGCCTCTGCTCGAAACGCGCTATCGGATGGCGCGGACCGAGACGCCCTTCGAACGTTTGCAGCATGTCGACCTGCTGCACGGCGCGCGCCGCTTATGGAAGTCGCGCTTCGAGAGCTGTCAGTTGGCGCATCTGGAACAACAGGTGCTGGGCTATACGCGCGTCGGCGATGTGCCGGGCGGGATGATCCCGCAGCTCTATTACGACTTCATCAAGAAGCAGCGGCCGTCGCTGATCGAGCCGATTCTCGAGCACAACCGGCTGGACATCGTGTCTCTCGCCTGCCTGATGTCGATCGTTCCGCGGGCCTTTCAGGATCCGGCGGAGATCGAGTTTACGTCGGGGCACGAATTGATCGGGCTGGGGCGTTGGCTGGTGGCCGATGAGCGCTACGACGAAGGCCTGGCGCTGATGCGGCGCGGCGTTGATTACGAGATCCCCGACGACTTGATGTTCAAGACGCTGTGGGAGATTGCTATTACCGAGAAGAAGCTAGGCCGCGGCCCGGGCGGCTTTGCGAACCTGGCGCAATCGAACAATCCCTACCGGGCGCAGGCGCTCGAGGAATTGGCGATTCACTACGAACATCGTGAGAAGAATCTGATGATGGCGCTCGAGTTTACGGAAGCGGCGCACCAGGCGCAATCGCCTTCGCCGACGTTGGCCAAGCGGCGGGAGCGGTTGGAGCGGAAAATCGTGAAAACGCAGCGGCGACTGATTTAGCTACTCCGATAGCGCTTCGACAGGTGGAGTTTGGGCGGCCCGGTACGCGGGAAGCAGCGACGCCACCAGCGACACGAGCGTCATCACCAGACAGCCGGCGGCGAGAATCGGGGCGTTCCAGGCCGACACCCGATAGAGGATCGTTTCGAGTGCCGTGCCAGTGACCCAGGCTCCGGCCAGTCCGAGAGCGGTGCCGAGCAACAGGAACCGCGCGGCGGCAAAGAAGAACTGCCTCTGGATCTGACCCGGCCGCGCTCCCAGCGCCATCCGGACGGCAATTTCGCGGCGGCGCTGGGTGACGGCGTAGCTCAAGACGCCGTAGGTGCCCAGGGCGGTCAGCAGGACGGCAATCGCGGCGAAGGCCAGGGCCAGCATGGCGGGTGAACGGCGGGTCACCAGGCTTTCGTCGATGCGGTTCTCCATGGACCGGATGTCGATGACGGGCATGTCGGGGTCGGCTTGACGCACGGCGCGCTGCAGCGCGAGGCTCATCGTTTCGGGCGCCAGGTTGGTGCGGAGCGTGAGGAAGAGGTCGTCGTCGGGGTTGAACTGGTAAGGCAGGAAGTAAGCGCCTTGCGCGGCTTCGTCGGCCAGGCTGGTCTGCTTGACGCTGCGTACGACGCCCACGACGGTGTAAGCCTGCGAGTCGTCCAACTGCTGTGAACCGGTGAAGATGCGCTGCCCGACGGCGTTGCCGCCCTGCCAGTAGTGGCGGGCGAAGTCTTCGTCGACGACGCAGACGCGCCGCGTCTCCTGGGGAGCGAGGAAGCGTCCTGAGATGAGCCTGAAGCCGAGCGCGCCGAAGTAATCGCCGGCTACGCTGTAACCGTAGTGACCGCGCACGGAGGCACCGGGCGGCGGGACGTAGCCTTTGGCGATGGCGGCACTTTTTCCGGCTTTGCCGCTGAAGGGAAGGTTATTCGAGATACCGGCGGCCAGCACGCCAGGCGTGGAGCTCAGGGTTTGGGCCAGTTGCGTGACGAAGGCGAAACGCCGGGGTCCGCCGGGATATTGTGTCCATGGCAAGGCGATCTGCCCGGTGAGCACGTTTTGCTGCTCAAAGCCCGGCGAGACGGCGAGCACGTTACGCAAGCTCATTGCGAGCAGCCCGGCCCCGGCCAGCAGAACAAAAGCGAGGGCGGTTTGCGCGACGACAAACGCGTGGCGCAGGTGCTGGGCGCGGCCCGTGGCGGTGCCGGTGCGGCTTTCCGTCTGCAACGTGCCCGTGTGCAGGCTGAACCAGGCGATGGGCACGGCCAGCGCGAGCCCAATCGCCAGCGCGGCCAGCAAGGCGACAAGCGCGACGCGGACGTCGAAGGCAATCTGCGCGCCCAACGGCAGCTGATTCGCGCCGAGCGTCGCAAGCAGCCGGATGCCCGCGGCACCGGCCGCGCCGCCGAGCAGGCTACCCAGAAGGCTGAGCACCATCGCTTCGACGATGGCTTCGGTTACCAACTGCCGGCGGCTGGCGCCCAGCGCCTGGCGCACCGCCATCTCCTTCGCCCGGCCGTTAGCCCGCACCAGCAGCAGGTTCGCCAAGTTTACGACGCCGATCAGCAGCAGCACCAGCGCGCCCGCCAGCAAGAGCAGCAGCGTGGGCCGGACGGCGAGGACATGATCGCCATGGAGCGAGGCGATGACGGTGTGGAAGCCGGCGTCGGCCATCAGTTGCGGCTGGCGATAGCTGGGCGCGAGGCTACGGTCCTGAGCGTCGATCTGGGCCTGGGCTTCGGCCAGTGTAGCTCCGGGGGCCAGACGCGCAATCATCGTGATGGAGTTGCCGGAGTGCCGCTGGGCGGGGGCGCGATCCTCGGGGCGCGAGGCGAGCGGGAAGTAGAGCTTGGCCGGCGAGGAAAGAAAACGGAAGCCTGCAGGCAGAATGCCAACGACGGTGAGCGGCACGCCGTCCACGCGCAGCGAGTCGCCCAGGCGGCGCGGGTGTTGCTGCCAGTATTCGTGCGTGAGAATGACGGAGCGGGCCGTCTGATAAGTTGTTTCCTGCTCCGTGAAGGCGCGCCCGGCGCGCGGGCCTACGCCGAGGGTCGTGAAGAATTCGGGCGACACGCGCAAGCCGAGTACACGCTCAGTGGCCCCGGGTTCGCCCACCAGCGACGTCTCGCGCCGGGAGATCGAGAGTGAGGTGAAGGCCGGAATCTGGCCGCGGCGTTCGTAGTAGTTGGTCAACGACGCGCCGTCGCGGTCTACACCGGCCTTGGGGTAGCTGTTGTAGAGGGTGACCAGCCGGTCAGCGTCGGGGAAGGGCAGCGGACGAAGCAGGATGACGTCGATGATGGCATACAGGGCGAGATTGGCGCCCAGGCAAATGCCCAGTGTCGCCAGCGCCGTCGCCGCAAAGCCAGGCCGCTGGCGCAGGCCCCGGAGCGAGTAACGCACCTGGCGCACCAGTTCGTCGGCCCAGGCGAGGCCACGAGCGTCGCGGCACTCTTCTGCCACCGAGTTGGGACCGAGCTCGAGCTTGGCGCGCCGTTGAGCTTCATTGGCGGGTACGCCCGATGCCATCAGGTCCTGCGCAAACTGGTCGCGATGGAAGCGCAATTCTTCGCTCATCTCGTCTTCAAATTGCTGGCGCTGCCACCAGGGCCGAAACTTTCCGAACATGGCTAGACTTCCTCCGGCTTGGTGCGCAGCGCGGCGCCGATGGCTTCCGCCATGCGGTTCCAGCCGGCGGTCTCTTCGTCGAGCCGGCGCTGGCCGGCGGGGGTGAGTTGGTAGAACTTGGCGCGGCGGTTGTTCTCGCTCGGGCCCCACTCGGCGGAGATCAACTCCTGATGCTCCAGGCGATAGAGGGCAGGATAGAGAGAGCCTTGCGGAATGTCGAGAGCGTCGCCGGAGATTTGCTTGATCCGCAGCAGGATGCCGTAGCCGTGGAGTGGCTTCAGTGAGACCGCCTTCAAAATCAACATGTCGAGCGTGCCGGGCAGCAGGTCGGTCGTTTTGCGCATCCAGTCTCCTAGTTTGTCTAGGAGACTAGCAGATTTCTCCTAGTTTAACAAGGGGAAGTAGTAACGTTTCCACTCTGGCTGTTGGCATTTAAGTAGTTGATTCAGCTAGACTATTCGCGGCTAATTTGTTATAATTAAGCTTGGTTAATCCTCCTCCGCCTGAAAGCTGGTCGTTTCTCGGCAACGTTGTCCTGCTGCTGGCTACCGCCGTCATCTGCGGTCTGGTCGCTCGCCGTCTCAAGCAGAACGCCGTGGTCGGCTACCTGGTGGCAGGCATGCTGCTGGGCCCAACCGGGCTTGGCCTGATCGGCAACAACGGCCAACTCCGCGATCTCAGCGAACTCGGCGTTTCCCTCCTTCTGTTTTCGATCGGCCTTGAATTCTCTTACGCGCGTTTACGGCAGATTGGTTCCATCGCCTCGATCGGCGGCACGCTTCAGGTAGCGCTGACGATTGGCGCGGTCGCCGGGCTTTATCTGGCTCTCGGATCGCCGGTGCCCGAAGCGCTGGTGGTGGCCTTTGGTGTCGCCATGAGCAGTACGGCGGTGGTGCTGCGCGTGCTGGCGGATCGCTCCGAGTTGGATAGCCAACATGGCAAGAATGCCATCGGTATCCTACTGTTGCAGGACCTGGCTGTGGTGCCGCTGCTGATCATCACCGAGACGATGGCGGAAGGCGCAGGCGGGGCTGGGGCGGTGAAGGCGCTGCTGCTGAAGAGCGGCCTGGGGCTGCTGCTGGGGGTGGGCCTACTGGTTCTGGTGAAGTACGTGATGCCGGGCCTGCTGACGCGGGTGGCGGCGTCGGGTTCGCGCGAATTGCCGGTGATCCTGGCCGTCGTATCGAGCCTGGGCGCGGCCTGGGCCGCCCACTCCGCGGGACTTTCGCCGGTGATGGGCGCCTTTGTGGCCGGCCTGCTGCTGGCCGAATCGCCGTTCGCCGAGCAGGTGCGCGCCGACATCACGCCTCTCTCGGCCGTTTTCATCACGATCTTCTTTGCCAGTATCGGCACCATCACCGCGCTGCCCGTGGGCTGGGAGATGGTGACGATGGTGCCGCTCGGCATCCTGCTGCTGGTGATTAAAGCGACGATCCTCGGTGCCATCGTCTGGTATCTGCAGCGCTCGCTGCGGACGGCCGTCGCGACGGCGTTCACGCTCTGTCAGGTCGGTGAATTCACCTTCGTTATCGCCGACGCGGGTTTCCGCGCCGGTCTCATTTCGCTCGCCAACTTCCAAACGCTACTGGGCATCTCGATTGCCAGCCTGATTCTGACGCCGTATCTCATCGCCTGGGCACCCGCGGCGGCCACGCTGCTGCTGCGCCGCATGAAGCACGCCGAGCGCAAGATGCTGGAGCGCGCAGTGGACCGGCATACCGAAAAGGACCGGGTCCTGATCATCGGTTTCGGCCCCGCGGGCGAAGAAATTATCGATCTCCTCACCGAAGCCAAGATTCCGTTCCTGGTGGTGGATCTGAACGCGACTCGCGTGGACGCCTATCGATCCAATTTGCCGATCGAGTTTGGCGACGCTACGCAAACTGAGGTCCTGCATCACGTGGGCGCCTCGCACGCGCGCGCCATCATCAGTACGGTGCCCGACCCGGCGATTGCGCGGTTGGTGGTGGCGCAGGCCAACCGCCATGCGCCGGGCGTTCCGGTGATCGCGCGCAGCCGCTATCAGCGTTTTGCTCAGGATTTGCGCGATGCGGGCGCCGATTACGTGGTGGAAGAAGAGCGGGAGGTCGGCCGGCGTTTGGGCGAGGCGGCCTTGACGGCGTTGAGATCCAGTGACGCTCCAAATCGCGTAGACTAACGCGAATGTCTAAACATCTTGAAGCCGTCATGAATTACACGGCGTCGATTACGGCGCTCGATGTCGAGCGCTACGTCGCCTGCTTTGCGGAGAACTGCCAGTTGGAAGACCCGGTGGGCGCGCCCATTGCGCAGGGCAAGGACGCCGCGCGGGCCTTTTTCAGCGGCTTTCTCCCGGTGATCGCGAAGATCGAAATGCGCCCCGGTAAGATTTACGTCAACGGCCAGAAGGCGGCGTTTAGCTGGACGATGGACGCCGTGGGGAAGCAAGGGCAGTGGGCCGCCGCGGACGGGATCGATACGATTGAGTTCAACGACGCGGGCGAGATCGTCAAGATCTCCGGCTACTGGGATCCGGGCCCGTTCGTTGCCGCGCTGACGAAATAGGGCATCAGGGCGAACACGCCCAGCATTGCCAGATACACGGACCCCGACACAGGGTCGCGCTTGGTAAAGGCGTCGCTCACCGAGCCCAATCGGGCCGCGAGCGAAAGTTCCGCCACCACCAGGAAGGCGAGCGCCAGTCCGCCGGCGGCGAGGCAGGTGCGCGGAGTCCGTAGGCGAAGCGGCGCACCACCCAACGCGCACTCCAGACAATCGCCAACAGCATCAATGGCATCTCAAGCAACTCGGCCGCGCGCACGCCCAACCGCGGCACCAGGAGTGGGACGCGAATCGCTCCGAGCACGAAGCCGGTGCCGAATACGCAACCAAAGTAGGCGAGTGCGGCCCGAATCGTCATGGGGCGGGAAAATCCTTCACCGTCACGGCCAACTTTTCCCGTCGGATCGCCGTCATGTAAGAAGGGCTTGAAACGAGAGTTGCCAAGCTACCGTCTTAACATAACTACCATGCGACCCGTCTTCGTCATTCCTATGCTCTTTTCCTGTCTGTTGTTGGGGCAAACGAAAGATCCCGGGGTGCGAGGCGAGGGCGATCTGGCCCGTTACGCGGTGGTGTTGCGCGACCAGCCGGTCGCCGTGAGCCATCCGGGCCGGGCGAATCTGGCGACTGGCGCCGCGCAAGCCGCACGCTCGCGGATCGCCAACACGCAGAAAGCACTTTCGGCCAACATCACCCAACTGGGCGGCCGGATCATGAGTACGGAGCAGGATCTGGTGAACGCGGTGTTCATCCTGGCGACGCCGGAGGCGGCTGAGGCCATGCGCAGCCTGCCCGGAGTGTCGCGCGTCGAGAAGATGCGCCGGATTCCCCTGCTGGCGAATCGGGCTCTCGAGTTAATCAATACGCGGGCCGGCTGGGCGCGCATCTCCGGCGGCGAAGGTCAGGCTGGCGCGGGAGTGAAGATCGCCATCATCGATACGGGAATCGATCAGCGGCATCCTTCCTTTCAGGATTCGGCACTCGCTATGCCGGGCGGCTTTCCCCGTTGTGGGCCCGATGAAATCGGCGACTGCGGCGCCTGGACTAACACCAAGGTGATCGTGGCGCGCAGTTACGTCAACTTACTCAACTTTCAATACGGCACGGGCGCCCAAGATACACGTCCTGACGATGTCACTCCGCGCGATCGTGTGGGTCACGGAACCATGGCGGCGATGTTAGCCGCGGGCGTTAAGACGACCACCGCCGGCGTATCGGTTTCCGGCGTCGCGCCTAAAGCTTACCTGGGTAATTACAAAGTCTTTGGCGCGCCTGGCGTGAATGACGGAACTTACGCGAACGTCGTGATTGCGGCGCTGAATGACGCTGTGCGCGATGGCATGGACGTGGTGACCCTGAGTCTGGGCTCGCCGGCTGGCTATCCGGCTCTGACTCGGGTCTGCGGCGACAGTCAGAACCAGGCTTGCGATGTGGAAGCAGAAGCGGTGCATAACGCCACCTTGGGCACGAACGGATCGCCGGGCGTGACCGTGGTGGTGGCGGCGGGCAACGATGGCAATGTCGCCTTGAATTATCCGGCGCTGAGCACGCTGGGTTCGCCGGCGACGGCTCCCGGCGCGATTGCCGTGGGCGCGAGCACGAATAGCCACGTGTGGTTCCAAACGCTCACCGTGCCCGGGCTGTCTGGTTCGCCGGTAAATATGCGTCTGGGCGATGGCCCGCAGTTGTCTGCGCCGTTGACGGGCCGGCTGCGGGATGCCACGCCGCTCGATGACGATCGCACGGGGCAGGTCTGCCGGCCACTGGCTGCCGGGTCGCTGGCGGGTACGATCGCGGTGATTCGACGGGGCAATTGCACCTTCGATGTCAAGGTGAACAATGCCGCGGCTGCGGGCGCGGTGGCCGTGATTCTCGAACAGAACGACGGCGTGGAATCGATCTTCCGGGCGGGTGGCCTGGCCGATACCACGATTCCGTTGGCGATGATTGGCAGTACGGCGGGCAAGCAATTACGGACGTTTCTGCAAGGTTCAGCCGTGCGCAACGGCACGCTCGACCCGGCCTTCCGCGAGGTGACGGCGACTGCCGACGAGATCGGGGTGTTCTCCTCGCAAGGCCCTTCGATCGGGGACGGCAACGACAATCGCGACTCGGAGTTTCTGATCAAGCCCGAGGTGATCGCGCCGGGCACCGACCTTTTGATGGCCACGCAGACGTATGACCCCAACAGTTCGCTCTACGCGCCCTCCGGCTATCAGGTGGCGCAAGGCACCAGCTTTGCGGCCCCGCTGGTGGCCGGCGCGGCGGCCTTGGTGAAGCAGCGATCGAGTTCCTTTACTCCGGCCCAGGTGAAGTCGGCGGTGGTGAATTCGGCCGACAGCGTACTGTTCGATTTCACCAACGACAATCGCCGCGTCTCTGCGGCGGTGACGGCGGCCGGCGGCGGCAAGTTGAATGTCGGCAATGCGCTCAACGTCAACATGACGGTGGAGCCAGCGACGCTGCCGTTCGGCATCGTGAAGAACGGCGCGACAATCAACCGGCCGGTTGTGCTGCGCAACGCGACCAACGGACCCTTGAACGTGACGATCGACGTGGTGCCTACGCGGACCAGCAGCATGACGGTGACGCCGCTCTTGAACGGCGCGCCCGTCAACGGCACGATCACCATGAGCCCGGCCGGCAGCACGCAGTTAACCATGCGCCTCTCCGGTACGCAGCCTGCTGCGGGATCTTACTCGGGCTTCGTGCGCATCACGCAGCAGAATTCTTCATCCACTCCGCTGCGTATTCCGTACTTGTTCCTGGTGGGCGATGGCACGCCATATAACATCATTCCCTTGAGCGGCGACAATTTCGTCCGTCCGGTGAACGCGCGCACCGGCTTCCTGTTCAAAGTGGTGGATCAGTTTGGTGTGCCGGTGATTGGCGCTAACATCACGCGCCGTATCACGGCGGGCGAAGCCGCTTTCACTTTCGCCAACGAGCGTACGGATAACTATGGCGCCGCCGAAGGCACCGTCGCGTTGAATGGCACCGGTCAGGTGGGCTTCGCCGTTAAGGTGGGGAATGTGGAGTATGAGTTCCTGGGCACCTCGCGCGCCCGCCCGGTGGCGACGCTTTCGGGTGTCACCGATGCGGCCAGCGGGCAGGGCGCGGGCAGCCGCGGCTTCGCTCCCGGAAGCTACATCTCGATCTTCGGCCAAGCTCTCAGCGACACGCTCAAGATCTTCAGCACGCCGTATCTGCCCATCTCGCTTGCCGGCGTAAGCGTGAGCTTCGATAGCGAAGCGAACCGCATCAGCGTCCCCGGACGACTGCATTTCGTGAGCCCCTCGCAGGTGAACGTGCAGATCCCCTGGGAAGTCCAGGGCCTGACGACGGTGCAAATGAAGGTGTCGGTGGGCGAGTTGCAAACCGCGCTCATCAACTTGCCGCTGGCGAATGAATCGCCCGCCTTCTTCGAATACACGGAAGCGAACGGCCAGAAGTCAGCCGCGGCGCTCGATGGGAACTTCGCTGTCGTCGGCGCCAACAATGCCGTGCGCCGGGGCCAGCCGGTGCAGATGTATCTGAATGGTCTGGGTGCCGTGGACAATCGTCCGGCGTCGGGCGAAGTGGCTCCGTCGCAACCTTTGGCCAGTACGCGGGTTCAACCCATAGTCACGATCGGAGGACGGCCGGCGCAAGTGCTCTTTTCTGGTTTGGCCCCCGGCATCGTCGGGCTTTATCAGGTGAATGCGATTGTGCCGGCTGACGCGCCGACGGGTCGGCAAGCGGTCACCTGTACAGTAAATGGGGTGGCTGCGCCGATTACGTTTATTAGTGTGCAGTAAGTATGCGAGTTCTATTTTTTGTACTAGTACTAGCGTCCCAATTTCTTTGTGCGCAGAAGATCGTTCCGGGCCGCTTCATTGTGGAGATGGAGCAGCCAGCCAAAGGCGGCGTCCGGACGGCAGTAAGTTCGCGTGAGTTAGGCGCGGCGGTGGTGGGGCAAACCGCTCACGCGGTTTTCGTGCGCGATGGCGACGAGGCGAAGCTGCGGCAGGCGCCCGGCGTGAAGGCCGTCTATCCGGTGATCGAAGGCATCTTTCTGCTCGATCATGCAGTGGCGAGGTCCCGCATTCCGCAGGTCTGGAATCTGGCTGGCGGTCAGGTGAAAGGCGGGCAGGGAACGCGCATTGCCATTCTCGATTCCGGAATCGAGGCGACGCATCCGGCGTTTCAGACGACGGACCTGCCTATGCCCGACGGCTTCCCGAAGGTGCGCCTCGAGGCGGACCGGCCGCTGACCAACAATAAGCTCATCGTCGTGCGCAATTATCAGGACCTCCAAGGCGTGAATTCGCCTTCGGCGGCCGATCGCGATGGTCACGGCACATCTACCGCCGGCAGTGCCGCCGGTGTGTTGCAGGTGGCGCCCCTGGGCACGATTTCCGGCGCCGCTCCCGCCGCCCAGTTGGGCATTTACAAGATTGGCCCCTCAGCGTCCGGGAACGTCTGGACCAGCGACGCGCTGATCATGGCGATTGACGATGCGGTGGCGGACGGGATGGACGTCATTAGCATGAGCGTGGGCTATCTTTACTCGACGTCGAACTCCGCCGGACTCGCGCCGATTATCGCGGCCATCGAACGCGCGGAGAAGGCCGGAGTGATCGTCATCGGCGCCGCGGGCAATGCCGGCCCCGACGCCAGCACGATCGGCGCGGTGGCCAACACGCCCGCGTTGCTGCAAGTCGGCGCGACTTGGAACGATCGCATCTTTGCGTCGGCTGCGAAGCTGGACGGCGGCGACCCGATGCTCGGCATGGCGGGAGATCACTCGCTGGAACAGGATGCCGTCAGTGCGGACCTGATTGACGCCGCATCGCTGAACAACGCCGACGGCTGCGGCCCTTACTCGAATGCCGGGGCCTTGGCGGGCAAGGTGGTCTTCATCGTGCGCGGCACCTGCACGTTCGAGGACAAGATCAATCGTGTCGCCGCGGCGGGAGCCGTGGGCGCGCTGGTCTACAACAATCTCGAAGGGCAAGCCCCGTTGCGAATGTCGACCGCGACGGCGACCCTGCCTGCTTTCATGCTCAGCAATTCCGATGGCCTGGTCGTGAAGGCCCGGCTGAGAGAGGCGGCGACCCTCCCGGTGACCATCGTCTTCAAGAGCGGCCCGGTGGCGGTTGACGCCAACCGTTTGGCCTCTTTCTCGTCGCGCGGACCGGCCAGCGACCTTTCGATTCGTCCGGACGTCTCCGCCGTCGGGCAGGATATCTACATGCCGACGCAGAGTAAGTTCCCGTCGGGCGAGATCTATAGCGGAAACGGCTACACGACGCTCGCCGGCACCAGTTTCTCCACGCCGATTACCGCGGGTGCGGCGGCCATCCTGAAGTCGCTGCGGCCCGGCTTGACGGCCGCGCAGTATCGCAGCCTCCTGGTGAATTCGGCGTCGCCGATCGAACGCAATGGCCGCGTGGAGCGTCCGCAGCAAAGCGGCAGCGGCCTGCTGAATCTGGAAGCGGCCGTCGGGACCTGGATCACGGCGAACCCGGTTTCGCTCACGTTTTCGGCCTCCTCCGGCACCGTGGATGCCACACGCATCCTCGTGTTCGATAACCTTTCGCCCGAAGCGGACCGCCTCACTTTGACGATCGAGCCGCTGGACGGCGACTCGGCTCCGTCGGTGCCGGCGTCGCTCGAACTGCCGGGCAAAGGTCGCGGGGCGGTGAACGTCACGTGGCAGGCCACGGGCCTCGCTCCCGGCCCTTACCAAGGCTGGCTGGTGGCGCGCAGCGAACGGACCGGCCAGGCGATTCGCGTGGCTTACTGGCATGGCGTCGCGAGCGACACCGCCACCACCGTCACGCCGATCCTGGCGTCGGAGAGCGGCCGGCCCAGCGCGCGTCTGCAGTTCGTGGTGCAGGCGACCAACTCAGCGGGCTTGCAAACCGGCGCTGTGGTGCCCACTGTGACCGCGGTGGATCGCGGCGGGGTGCTGGGGCGCGTCAACTCCGTCAGCCGCATCGATACGGGCATGTGGGGAGTTTCGGTGACGCTCGCCGGCACGGCCGGTACCAACGCCTTTGACGTTCAAGTGGGCGACGTAAAAGTCACTGTGCTGCTCTCCGGCCAATAGGTCTTTCGCTTCCCAAACGTTAGACTTGTAGAACGCATGAAGGTTCGCAAGGCTG
>JBGAHE010000162.1:0-9744 GCA_044226365.1 Bryobacteraceae bacterium | reverse complement strand
ATCGACTCCGCATCGGAAGCCTCAAAAATCCAATGACCATGATTATGCAAAAGGCACCAACCATGCACCTTAACGCCGTACCGCGCCGTCGACTTCCGCATCAGTTCAAACGACCGCGCGAAGTCCTCCTCATCCCGGCAAACCCACTGCCCCTTATTCCCCCGCTGGGTAATCCCATACAACCGTCCAGGCCGAAAGTTACGCAAACCACGCATACCAACTAGTGGATTCCCGCCTCCGAAAATCTCAACTCTTTTGCGGGCACTCCCCTATCCCCGATGCGGGCAGCAACCGCCGTCTGTAATGAGCCTTGACTCCCGTCACTAGGGACCAGGCGCCCAAAAGTCCCCTGCCTCTGGTCTGCTAAACTTTGGGATCGCCGCGTCAGCAGAACCAGATTTCGCGCCAGCGGGAACCCCGTCCGGCGCCGTCAGGAGACCACCGTGCAGAACCCCGCCCCGCCGAATGAAGCCGACCTCAACTCGCCCGAATCCCGCAAGGCCGTCTTTCGAACTCTGGTCGATCTCTATGCCGCGGGAGACGTCTCTTCGCTCGAGCAGGTGATCCCCGCGAATTACATCGGGCACGCCTCCGCCGGCGATCGTGACCGCGAAGGCTTCATCCAAAGCATCCGCTATTTTCATCAGCTGTTCGTCTACACCAAGGATTCGTTCATCATCGAAGACCAGTTAGTCGACGGCGAAAAGGTGGCCACCCGGATGACGGCTCATGTCCACCTCCGCGAAACCGGCGAGCCCATCACGCTGCTGGGCATCAACATCGCTCGCATCGTGGACGGAAAAATCGTCGAGGAGTGGAACACTTGGGAACAGTTGAAGCCTCAGAGCTAAGGCCGCCGCGCGCCCACTTCCTGGCTGCTTGAAGAGAACCTTCGCCCGAGTGACCCGCGTCGCGTGCGGCGAACAACCCGCCCGCGGAGCCGCTCCCCCGCCTACGATCCCATCGCTCGCATCCAGGCCGAAAAAACGTGCCAGGGCGTCGTGCCGGCTACCACGAACCGAAGTTCGTAAACCAGCACGAGGAAGGCGCCCGCCCCCAGCGTCGCCGGGTGGATTCTTCGCGAACTCCACAGGTCGTAGAGAATCACGGGCACCAGAAACAAATAGGATGCCCGGGTGGCGGCAGACATGTTGAGGTACAGGAACGGCGTCGGCACGCGAATCAGCGGCGCAAACATCAGAGCGATGTTGGCGATCAACATGAGCCGTTTGTGCACCGCCGGAGTGCGGCGCCATCGGAATGCTCCGGCCACCAGCACGGCGAAGACGCTCACCATGCTCACATTGACCACGTAGAGCAGCTCCGAGAGACCGGGAGGAACGTTTCGTACCAGCGTATCGGTGCCCGCCATCAGGCCGGTGACGAACATAGCGCCCGCCACCACCGAACCGACCCAGCCCAGGCGGCGATGCCATGGGACGCGCTGCGCGGCCACCAGCCCCACCTGCGCCGCGAACAGCAGCATCCACCCGGTGGCCACCACCGCATGCACGCGAACGATCGTGCTGGGCAGTTTCAGGCGGTCCGGCTCGGGCGCGGGAACCAGGCCCGCCAGATAATACGTCGGCGCAAAGCCCACCAGCACCGTCGCGAGCATCAGGAGCGCCATGCCCGAAAAGAAGATGTGCTCCTGGCCTCGCGCCGCGAGCCCCGGCGATCCGCCCTGTTCTCTGGTTCTGACCGTAGAGCTGGACATTCCTGATACGATACCGCCACTTGGCCCTGCTGGTCGACCGAACGAAGTCTTCGCGTTAACCCCGCCGCCAGTGCCGCGCCGCCCCGGCCCCGATGAAACGAGCCGCCCGCCACCTTGCTCAGTCACCGCCCATTCACCCCCCTAACCCCAAACCAAACGCAACCCAGAATCGCGCCCGAAAATCGAAACGCCCCTTCGTCGCCCCGCGCGCCAGTAGCGAGTCCCCCCATTTGCGCCGCCGTGATCCGCACCAGGCAGCAGGAACTGGCCCGTCCCCGGCTCGCGTCTTCCCACCATTCACCGCCAATTTTCTGCTCGCACCCTCTTGAAAACACTCACCCTTGCTCGCCTCGCTCGCCTGAGCGGCTTCCCGCTCGCTGCTACTCTCGTCTCGGGAGAACCTCTCTATGCCTGCCTACACCGACTTTGACTACGATGCCCTTCCGGTCCCCGATCATCACTCGGGTCGCGATTTGGATTCTGCTGCCCGCCCCCCAATGGCGAGCTGTCTGCGAAGCCCGCCGTCGCGCGGACGAAGTCGAACTGAAGCAGCAGCACCCGGACCATCGCGTGGTCCTCATCAAAAGCCACCCCACTTACTCCCCCACGCAGTCCCATCTCTGGCCGCTCGTCAACGATGCGATCATCGCCGTGATCGAAAAGCATCCCGTCGTCTACGACGAGGTCTGCGCTGCCGCCCGCGCCACCGTCGAAGCCCACCGCGGCTGGCGCAACCCCCACCCCGTCAGCCTCGAAACCCCTCGGCATCTGCAAAAGAAAAATAAAAGTTAGCAAACAAACCCGGCGATCTCGATCAAAACAAATGAACTCACCTCTCAGGTTCCCCGGGAACCCGAGAGCCCTCAAAGCTGCCACTAACCCGGGCTGCGTTGCTCTTTGAAAACCGAATTTCAGCAAAGCCTGGGGTGCTATCCCTTCGGATAGCGCCCCTATCGAAAAGGTTCCATCCGCTCGGCCCCTGCCCTGCTAAGTCTCATGTTTCTCGCATGGCCGTTCGCGTGCTATCCACCCGGCCGGGCGGCGTCAGGTCCGTCAAACCGAAATGCGAGAAACTATGTCGATGTTCTGGGCCGGTGGCGAAGACGAAACCGTAGGACTCCAGCAAAAGCTCGCGCGCGTACAAGGTCTCCTCGAAGCCTCCCGCCGCGTCCATTCCACCATCCGGCTCGACGAAGTACTCGCCCTCACCCTCGAAGTCGCCGCCAAAGAACTCGAGGCCGAAGGTGCCCTGCTCACCTCCGCCGCCCCCCCTCCACGGCGAACGCGGCGAAACCATCGCCCACCTCGTCACCTACCGCCCCCGGCCCTTGAGCTTCGAAGAAACCGACTTCCTTGAAGGTCTGGCCCATCAGGCCGCCCTCGCCATCGGCAACGCCCAGCATCACGAACGCATGATCGAATGGGAACGCCTCCGCGCTGACCTCGACGCCGCCGGTGCCATCCAGCGCAGCCTCCTCCCTCAATCCGTCCCGAACGTTGCCGGCTATGCGCTCAATGTCCGCTCCACCACTTGCTACGAAGTTGGCGGCGACCACATCGACGTCGTCCCCCTGCCCGACGGCCGCCTCATGATGGTCCTGGCCGACGTCGCCGGCAAAGGGCTCGCCTCCGCCATGATCAGCATGACCTTCCGCTCCAGCTTCCGTGCCATGTGCGGCGCCGGCCTCGCCCTCACCGAAATCGCCGAACGCATGAACACCCTGCACTGGCAGGAAGGCGTCGAAGCCCGCCGCCGCTATGTCACCGCCGTTCTCTGCTGTCTCCAACCCGCCACCCATCAACTCGAAATCGTCAACGCGGGTCACAATCCGGCCTTCCTCCACCGTGCCGCCGGTGAACCTCGCTTGTTCGGCGCCAGCGGTCCCCCGCTCGGTATGTTGCCCGGCCGCACCTACCAGGCCGAAACCCTCCGTGTCGAGGAAGGCGACCAGTTGCTGCTCTATACCGATGGCCTCACCGAAGTCTTCCGCGGCGACGAAGAATTTGGCGAACAGCGCCTCTTTGCTCTCCTTCAGGCGCAGCCCCATCCCCGCCTCCTCGACGATATCTGGACGACCCTCAGTCACTTCTCCGGCCAGGCCCGCCAAACCGACGACATGACCGCCCTCTACCTCTACCGCGGAGGCGCGCAGTGAACCCCGAACCCCTCATCACCGAGCTCCGCCTGCCCACCCGTCTCGGCTTCGAGAAAGTCGCCATGAACACCGCCGCCAGCGTCGCCGAACTCATGGGCTTCACCCTCGATCGGGTCGAAGACCTCAAAACCGCCGTCGCCGAAGCCTGCATCAATGCCATCGAACACGGCAACCACCTCGACGAAGAACTCGCCGTCGTCGTCACCCTCTCCATGGGCGTCGCTTCTCTCGAAGTCAAAATTCAGGACGAAGGCCCCGGCGTCCCTCCCGGTAGCCTCCACGTTCCGGACATCGATCGCAAAATCAGCGGCGAAGAGACTCCTCGCGGGATGGGCATGTTCCTCTATCCAGGCCTTGGTCGACGAAGTACGGCCGCGAGCCGTCTGGCAGTTACGCTCGCCTCGTGATTCACTTGCACCCCGAAAAACGCGAATAACCACGCCTCACTTACTCGCTCATCCGTTTACAAATTAAAAAGACTTCTCAATACCCGCGAACACGTGTGCGCTGCCTCTCTCGCCACTCGTATGAAACGTTTCGCTGTGCTATAGTGACGCCAGCTTAGGTCGAAAAGAGGGTCAAAAATGAAGGTCTTGGGCCGCGTTAGCCTGTGGTTTGCTTTATCGCTCGTCCTGCTCGCGCAGAGTGATCGTGGTGTCGTCACCGGCACCGTCAGTGATAGCACCGGTTCTTTAATTCCTGGTGCACAAGTCATCATTACCAATAACAATACCGGCGCGGCCAGCGAGACGGTCACCACCGGCACGGGCAACTACACGCTGCTTTCCCTTCCCGCCGGCACTTATACCCTCAAGGTCTCTCACGCCGGATTCGGCGCTTTCGAGCAAAAGAACATCCAGGTCCAGGTGGCCGTCACCACCCGTGTCGAAGTCGTGCTCAAAGTCGGCACCGCCGCCGAGTCTGTCCAGGTCACCGCCGAATCGTCGCTCCTCAAAACGGAAAGCGCCGAGCAATCCACCACCATCACCGGCAAACAAATCTCTGAGCTGCCCATCAACTTCGGCATCGGCGCAGGCGCCATCCGCAACCCTCTCTCCTTCGCCCAGATGACTCCGGGCGCTACCTTCAACGGCTGGAATAACATCTCCATCAACGGTGGCTCCAATAACTTCAAGATCATGTTCGAAGGTCAGGAGTCCGATAGCGCCCGGCAAACCCAGGTCTCCGATGAGTTACAGCCTTCCGTAGAGGCCATCGAACAGTTCACCCTTCAAACTTCGAACTTCTCGGCCGAGTTCGGCCGCGTCGGGAACGGCGGCTTCTATAACTTCACCTCGAAGAGTGGCACCAATCAAATCCACGGCAGCTCTTATCTCTACTTTGAGAACACGTTCCTCAATGCCGGCATCCCCTTCACCAACGACGGCACCGGTAAGCACATCAAGGTCGTCAAGCACTTGGCCGACTACGGCGGCTCGCTCGGCGGCCCGGTCTTCATCCCCAAGGTCTACGACGGCCGCAACCGCACTTTCTTCTTCTTCAACCTCGAACGCTACCGCGACCGCGAAAGTCTTTACGCCGGCACCACGACCGTCCCTAACACCGCCTATCTCAACGGCAATCTCAGCAACAACCTCGCCGTCACCAACTTCCGCAATCTCGGGACGGACTTTGCCGGCCGCGCGATCATCCAGAACGCCATCTATGACCCCGCCACCGCCGTCATCGATAGCCAGGGCCGCCGCGTGCTCGACGTCTTCCCCAATAACGTCATCCCGGCCAGCCGCATCGATCCCACCGCGCGCAAGATCCTCGGCTATTTCCCCAAACCCAACATCGGCAACGACGCCTACGTCAATAACTTCGTCCAATCCGGCGCCTTCTACAAACTCCAGCAGATCCCCTCGCTCAAGATCGATCACAACTTCAGCAACAGCAGCAAGATCTCAGGTTACTGGGGCGCGCAGAACACCGATAAGTCGAACGGCGTCGACGGCCTCCCCGAAGTCCTCTCCCGCGTCCGCATCCAGAACATCCGCAGCACCACCGTGCGCGTCAACTACGACCACACCTTGAAGCCCACGCTGCTCTTCCACTTGGGCGCCGGTTTCATTCGCTACAAGAACCCCGATACCGTGCCGCCCGTCAGTTCCCAATTCGACCTCACGCAGCTCGGCATCACGGGTTCGCCCGGCACCGGTTTCCCCCGCATCAACGCCGTGGGCGACAGTGTTCTCGGCGGCATGGCCGTCGCCTTCGGCACCGGCAATCGTCTCCTGATCTTCGACCAGAAGGCCACCGGCGTCGCCAACCTCAGCTGGATCAAGGGCAACCACACCTACAAGTTCGGCGGCGACTGGAAGCTCGAAACCACCACCCAGATCAACGAGAACAACCTCACGCCCACCTTCAACTTCAGCGGTGCGCAGACCGGACAACCGCTCTACGGTCAAGTCCTTCCGTCCGGCACCGGCCTGGGCAATGCCTACGCCAGCTTCCTGCTCGGCCTTTACGACAATGCTTCGTTCGGCAATCGAGCCGATCCGCAGAACCGCCGCTCGTCGCTTGCCCTGTTCGCCCAGGACACCTGGAAGGTCACCCGCAAGCTGACGCTCGATTACGGTCTCCGCTGGGACTATCAGGGGCCGCTCAAGGAGCTCTGGGACCGTCAGGCGACCTTTAGCCCCACCACGCCGAACCCCAACGCCGGCGGCCTGCTCGGCGCGGTCATCTATGCGGGCTCCGGCCCGGGCCGCTGCAATTGCGACCTGGTGCCGTCCTATAAGAAGGCCTTCGCCCCCCGCTTGGGCGGCGCCTATCAGCTCAACTCCAAAACCGTTCTCCGTGCCGGCTGGGGCTTCGTCTACGGCCCGCTTTCGCCCACCGCCGTGGCTCCCTCCACCGCCAGCATGGGCTTCAACGTCATCAACGTCAACTCGCCGGGCAACGGTGTCTCCTCGGGCCTCATCTCCGCGCCGCTGCGCCTCGATCAGAACCTGCTCTACGGCGCCTCTTATGATCCCGGCCTCAACGTCATCGCCGGAGCGGGCGTCCAAGCCGCCCCGGCCCTGGTCGACGTTAACGGTGGCCGGCCCTCGCGCGTGAACCAGTGGAACATCTCGCTCCAGCGCGAACTCGGCAAGAGCATCGTCGTGGAAGCTTCCTATCTCGGCAACCGCACGGTTTGGCAGAACGCGGGCGGCGGTGGCAACAGCGCCTACTCCGTCGGCAATCTGCTCAACTACAACGCCGTGACGCCTCAGACGCTGGCGCGCTACGGGCTGCAGGACCTCACCAACGCCAGCACCCGCGCGCTCCTCAACTCCACCATCACTTCGGCGGGCGCCGTCGCGGCGGGCTTCAAGCTGCCTTACCCCGGCTTCCCCACCAACGGCACCGTGCTGCAGAGTCTGCGGCCCTACCCGCAGTTCAGCAGCATCGGCCAGCTCTGGGCTCCGCTCGGCAAGACCTGGTACGACGCTTTCCAGTTAAAGGTCACCAAGCGCTACTCCTATGGCCTTACTGCCACCTTCTCGTACGCCTTCTCGAAGACGCTCGACAACTCCACCAACGCCGGTAACATCTACGACCGTTCCAGCCTCAAGGGTCTCTCGCCCAATCACGTCCCCAACATCGCCAGCCTCAGCGTCAACTACACCACCCAAGCCTACGGCTTCATGAAGCACAACAAGTGGGCGCGTGGCTTCCTCGCCGGCTGGAAGCTCGGCACCCTCAGCACCTTCCAGAGCGGTGCGTTGTTGGCCGCTCCCGGCTCCAGCAACTCCATCGGCTCCTTCGTCGCCACCGGCTACACCCGGCAAGTCCGCGTCGCCGGCCAGCCCCTCTATCTGAAAGACCCCAACTGCGGCTGCATCGACCCCACCCAGGAAACCATCCTCAATCCCGCCGCCTGGCAGGATCAGGCCGCTGGCGTCCCCGGCAGCAACATCACCTTCTACGATGACTTCCGCGCCCAGCGCCGCCCCATCATCTCCGGCGGCCTTGGCAAAGAATTCCGGATCAAAGAGCGCGTCGGCTTCAGCCTCCGGGCTGAATTCTTCAACCTCTTCAACCAGAACCTCTCGCTCGCCGCACCCTCCACCGGCAGCCCCGCGATCGCCCCCACTCGCTCCGCGGCTGGCCTGCTCACCGGCGGCTTCGGCTTCCTCAACTACACCGGCATCGTCTCGAACAGCGTCAGCTCTTCGCTCCCCACGCCCCGCACGGGCCAACTGGTCGCTCGCATCGAGTTCTAAACCGCTCACCCACGCCCGAACGCCGGTCGCGCCCCCCCAGCGCGACCGGCGTTTTCGCTTACGCTGAGCATGTGATCGCCTTCGCCCTGCTTGCGTTCCTCACCGCTGCGCCGTGGTCCGCCGAGCACCGGCCCCGATTTGAGGACTTTCCCGTTACCTCGATCTGGCGAGGGCGTCCCGCGCCGCTCCACCCATCAACGGTCCTGCCAGACGATTGGCGCATCGATCTCCCCCGCGCTGCGAAAGGCCCCGTCAACTTTGCCGGACGCTATCATTTCGCGCTCTGGATGTGCGGCTCCAATTGCGCGGGTGGCGCAATCGTCGATCTTTCCACCGGCCGGGTCTACCAACCGCCACTTGCCCGCCCCGCCGATGGCACCAGCTACTTCGTCATGGCTTCCACGTCCGACGGGCCGTCGATCGAGTTCCGGACCAATAGCCGCCTGTTGATCATGAAGGGCGGTCCGAATCCCATTAATGCCTACTACTTCGTCTGGGAGGGAAACACCTTCCGCCGGATCCTCTTTGTTCCCGGCGCCCCCGGGCGCCAGCCCCTAAGTCCATAGATTAATCCCCTCTAATCCTCCTACCCTCTCCCGCCGATACTCCCCCCAATGCACCTACTCCCCAGGGTCCTGCTCGGCGCAATCGCTGTCCTTGCGCCGCTCACCGCCGCGCCCATGTTCACCGTCACCGATCTCGGCTCCCTCGAAGGCCCCGGCGGCTTCAGTCTTGCGACAGCCGTCAATAACTTTGGCCAGGTCACCGGCCTCAGCTCCGTCAATGGCGAAGTCCATGCCTTCCTCTGGGATGGCACTCAGATGATCGACCTCGGCCACCTGGGTGCCGGGATGAGCTTCGGCTGGGGGCTCAACAACCTGGGCCGTGTCGCGGGCGACAGCCTTGACGCCAATGGCAACACCCTGGCTTTCGTGTGGAACGGCTCCACGATGCAACCCATCGGCACCCTTGGCGGCTCTTACAGCTCCGCGATCGGCATCAACGATTCCGGCCACGCCACCGGCGAAAGCGACCTCAGCGACGACGTCGACACCGAAACCCACGCCTTCTACTGGAACGGCGTCACCATGCAGGACCTGGGTACCCTCGGCGGCACCTTCAGCCACGGCCACGCCATCAACGCCGCCGGCTGGGTCACCGGCTGGTCTGAAATCGCCTGTGGCTGCGTCCGCGCCTTCATCTGGGACGGCACGCAGATGGTGGACCTGGGCACGCTCACCGGTGGCGACGAAAGCTTCGGCTATGCCATCAACGACCTCGGACACGTGGCCGGTTACGCCACCGACGTGAACTTCGACGAACACGCTTTCTACTGGGACGGCACCACCATGCACGACTTAGGCGCCCTGGATGGCTTTGCGAGCCGCGCCTTCGCCATCAACCACGCCGGCCAAATCGTCGGCTCGATCGACGGCTCTCGAGGCTTCTATTTCGACGGCACCACCATGTGGGACTTGAACGATTTGCTGGGTCCGGACCCCACCACCTACATCCTGGACGCTCAAAGCATCAACAGCTCCGGCCAAATCGCCGCCACCGCGATGATCGAAGGCGTACCGCACGCCGTGCTGCTCACCCCCACCTCCGAAGTCCCCGAGCCCGGCACCTGGGCTCTCATGCTCAGTGCCACCGC
>JBGAHE010000161.1:0-10089 GCA_044226365.1 Bryobacteraceae bacterium | reverse complement strand
AACGCCTCGGGTGGTCTCGACTATCCGACCCAGGCGAACATCGTGCGTGGTCCAGGAGCCATTACCAGTCTGGTGGCGCCGATGCGGCAGATCCAGTTTGGTTTGAAGGTCCTCTTCTAAACTGCAATGAACGATCCCCTCCCGAAGGCTCTTCGGGAGGGGATTTTTTGTTTTTGAGCCAAGTTTTTTCGGATAAGGAGTGGATATGTCGGATCGCCGGAGTTTTCTTCAGTGTCTGTCGACGCTGCCCGTGCTGGGCGGCTTTTTTAGTACCTACGCAGCGGGCAAGGCCGCGCAGGCGTATGCGAAGCGGGATTATTTTGCGGAACTGGGCGTTAAGCCGTTCATCAATGCGGCGGGCACCTATACGGCGCTGAGTTCGTGTTTGATGGCGCCCGAAGCGGTGGCGGCGTATGAGGCGTGCTCGAAGAAGTTCGTGCAGTTGGGGAAGCTGCATGACGCGGTGGGCGCGAAGATTGCGGAGATGTTGAAGGTGGAGTCCGCCATGGTGACCAGTGGCGCGGCGGGGGCGATCACGGTGGGGACGGCGGCCTGCATCACGGGCAAGGATCAGAAGGCGATTCAGCAGATTCCGGATCTGACCGGGCTGAAGAGCGAAGTGATTATCCAGCGGGCGCACCGCAACGGCTACGATCATGCGGCGCGCACCACGGGCATCAAGATGATCGAAGTGGAGACGGCGGCCGACGTGGACCGCGCGGTGAACGAGAAGACGGCGATGATGTTCTACGCCAACTTCCTGACGCCGGAGGGCAAGATCAAGGGCGACGAGTGGGTGGCGCTGGGCAAGAAGCACCGGATCCCGACGTTCGCCGATTGCTCGGCCGATGTGCCGCCGGTGGAAAATCTGTTCGCCTATCCGAAGGTGGGGTATGACCTGGTGACGTTCTCGGGCGGCAAGGGCATCTGCGGACCGCAGAGCGCCGGGGTGCTGCTGGGGCGGCGCGACCTGATTGAGGCGGCGCGGCTGAATACGTCGCCTTACAGCGACTCGATCGCGCGCGGCATGAAGGTGAACAAGGAAGAGCTGGTGAGCATGATGGTGGCGCTCGAGGTGTTTCTGAAGCGCGATCACGCGGCGACCTACGCGGAGTGGGAGCGGCGGGCGAAGCAGATCGGCGAGGCGGTGGCGTCGCTGCCGAGCGTGCAGACGCGGATCGATGTGCCGCCGATTGCGAACCACGTGCCGCATCTGCAGATCAGCTGGGATCAGACGAAGATCAAGCTGTCGCCGAACGATTTGAAGAAGCAGTTGGCGGACGGGGAGCCGTCGATCGAGCTGAATCCGTCGACCGACAAGGACAAGGCGGTGGTGGGTGTGTGGATGCTGCAGCCGGGCGAGTCGACGGTGGTGGCGAAGCGGATCAAGGAAGTGTTGAAGGCCGCGGTCGCCTAAGACATCACGAGAAAGCAAAAGGAGCGGGGAGGCCGGTGGGCCGATCCGCTCCTTTTTGCTGTTGTGGAAAGACTTGAGAAAAGTCCGTGGAAATCCTGTGAATTACAGGACTTGTTCGCTCCAGCCTTCAAGAATCGCTTTCACCTTCTGGCAGAACTGATCGGCCAGGGCGCCGTCGATGAGGCGGTGGTCAAAGCTGAGGGCGAGGTACATCATGGAGCGGATGGCGATGGCATCGTCGATGACCACGGGCTCCTTGGTAATGGCGCCCAAGCCGAGGATGGCGACCTGCGGCTGGTTGATGACCGGCGTGGCGAAGAGGCTGCCGAAGCTGCCGAAGTTGGTGAGCGAGAAGGTGCCGCCAGCGACTTCGGTGGGCTTCAACTGCTTGGAGCGGGCGCGCGCGGCGAGGTCAACGACCTGGCGCTGGAGGCCGGTGACGTTCAATTCGTCGGCATGGCGGATGACCGGGACGATGAGGCCGCCGTCGAGGGCGACGGCGACGCCGAGGTTGATCTCTCCGTGATAGATGATGTTCTTGCCTTCGATGGAGGCGTTGAAGATCGGGAAGGCGCGCAGAGCTTCGGTGGCGGCGCGCATGATGAAGGGAAGGAAGGTGAGACCAAAGCCGTAGCGTTCCTGGAAGGCGGCCTTGGACTTGTCGCGCAGCTTGGCGATCTTGGTCATGTCGACGCGGTGGATGGTGGTGACGTGAACCGAGGTCGCTTCCGACATCACCATGTGGTTGGCGATGGCCTGGCGCATCATGGACATGGGCTCGACGCGGTGCGCGGGAGCTTCGGAGCGCGCCACGGGAGCGGCGGGAGCTGCGGGTTTGGTCGCGGCGGGAGCGGGCGCCGGCGAGGGGCCGGCGAGGGTGCGGGCGCCCTGTTGGGCCATGTAGTTCTCGACGTCCTGCTTGGTGATGCGGCTGCCGGCGCCGGTGCCGGAGACCTGAGCGAGGTCGATGCCGTATTCGCGGGCCATTTTCTTGACAAGCGGGGAGAGGGGGCCTTGGGGCTCGGAAGCCGCCGGGGCGGCCGGTGCGGGAGCGGCGGGGGCAGCAGGAGCAGGGGCCGGCGCAGCGGGAGCGGGGGCCGGAGCGGCCGGGGCGGCGGCGGGGGCGCCGCCAGAGACGGAGATGCGGGCGACGATGGCGTTGACGCCTACGGTGGCACCTTCCTGAACCAGGGCTTCGGCGAGGACGCCGTCGCTGGGCGAGGGGACCTCGCTATCGACCTTGTCGGTGGAGATTTCAAAGAGGGCTTCGTCGCGCTTGACGGCGTCGCCGGGCTTCTTGAGCCATTTGGTGAGGGTGGCTTCGGTAATGCTTTCGCCCATCTGGGGCATGACGACGTCGACGGCGCCGGCGGCAGCAGCGGGAGCCGGAGCAGAAGGCGCAGGCGCGGCGGCGGCAGGGGGCGGAGCCGGAGCGGCGGGCGTGGGAGCGGCCGGAGCTGGGGGAGCCGGGGCAGGGGCGGCAGCGGCCGGAGCGGGCGCGGCGGCGCCGGAGGCACCATCGTCAATCCGCGCGACGACGGCGTTCACCGAGACGACTTTACCCTCTTCGACCAGCACGGCCGAGAGGACACCGGCGGCGGGAGAGGGAATCTCGCTATCGACCTTGTCGGTGGAAATCTCAAACAGCGGCTCGTCGCGATTGACCTTGTCCCCGGGCTTCTTGAGCCAGCGGGTGAGGGTCCCTTCAACAATGCTTTCGCCCATTTGGGGCATGATGACATCGATCATGAAAAGCTCTCCTGAGAAACGAGAATCTCGGTTTGAAATTGCAGGGCGAAGTGGTGAGCGAGGGATTCGACCACTTGAGCGCGCGTGGCCTGGGAGCCGCATTCCCGCATGGAGGTGACCGGGAGGGTGAGACCGCAGGGCACAATGTGTTGGAAGTAGGTCAAGTCGGTATCCAGGTTGAGGGCGAAACCGTGGGTGGTGACCCAACGGCTGAGGTGGACGCCCATGGCGGCAACCTTACGGCCGTCGATCCAGACCCCGGTTTTCCCGGGCCAGCGTTCGGCGACCAGGCCAAAGCCAGCAAGCGAGTCGATGAGCAACTGCTCGAGGGCGCGCAGGTAGGCACCGACGTCGCGTTTCCATTCTCGCAGATCGAGGATGGGATAGACGACGATTTGGCCGGGGCCATGGAAGGTGACATCGCCGCCGCGGTCGATGTGCTCGAAGTGGATGCCGAGCTGGGCGAGGCGTTCGGGCGAGGTGAGGAGGTTCTGGTCGTGGCCGTTGCGCCCCATGGTGATGACGGGCGGGTGCTCGACGATGAGGAGCTGGTCCGGGATCTCGCCGGCTTTACGACGGTCGGCGAGCGTGCGCTGCAAAGCCCAGGCTTCGGCGAAGGGGATTCGGCCGAGGTCGTGGAGTTCGCAGGCGCGAGACGGACTGTTAGGCATTGATGGCCAGGCCTTGGACGGCGTTGAAAGCTTCGCCCAGGGCTTCGTATTGGGTGGGATGGGCGTGGATGGTGCTCATCATGGTTTCGACGGTGGCTTCGGCTTCCATGGCGGCGACCGCTTCGGCGATCAGCTCATAGCCATGGTGGCCGATGATGTGGACGCCCAGGATTTCGCCGAACTTCTGGTCGCTGACGATTTTGACGAAGCCTTCGTGGTGGCCTTCGATGGAGGCCTTGCTGTTGGCGGAGAAGGGGAACTTGCCGACTTTGACGTTGAAGCCCTGGGCCTTGGCCTGCGCTTCGGTGAGGCCGACGCTGCCGATGCCGGGGGCGGTGTAGGTGGCGCCGGGGATGCGGTTGCGGCGGATGGGGGTGACGGGCTTGCCGGCGATGTGGGCGATGGCGATGAGGCCTTCGGCGGTGGCGACGTGCGCGAGCTGGGGCGTGCCGGCGACGACGTCGCCGATGGCGTAGACGCCGGGCTCGGCGGTCTGCTGGTGGGGGTCGACTTTGATGAAGCCGCGGTCGATTTCGATTTTGGTACCCTGGGCGCCGATGTTGTCGGTGTTCGGCTTGCGGCCGACGGCGATCAGGAGCTTGTCAAACTGCATGGTCTCGACCTGACCGTTCGACAGGGTGACCTTGAGCTTGACGCCCGAGCCGGTACGTTCAATGTTTTCGGCCTTGGCGCCGCATTCGACGCGGATGCCGATCTTCTTGAAGTGGCGTTCGAGTTCCTTGCTGACCTCTTCATCTTCGACAGCGACCAGGCGGGGCAGCATCTCGAGGATGGTGACCTCGGAACCGAAGCGGCGGAAGCAGGAGGCGAACTCGACGCCGACGGCGCCGGCACCGATGATGCCGATGGATTTGGGAACGCTCTGGAGGTTGAGGATCTCGATGTTGGTGAGGATATAGTCGGGGTCCGGCGTGAGGCCGGGGATCATGCGAGCTTCGGAGCCGGTGGCGAGGACGACGTTCTTCGTTTCGAGGACTTTCTTCGAGCCATCGGCGGCGGTGACCTCCACCTTCCCCTTTCCCGCGAGCTTGCCGTAGCCGGCGATGACATCGACCTTGTTCTTCTTCATGAGGAACTCGATGCCTTTGGCGTGCTTGGAGACGATGGAGCCTTTACGGGCGATGACTTTCGGGAAGTTGAGGGTGGGGTTGGGACATTCGACGCCTTCCTCGGCCCCGTGGAGGACGGAATCCCAGAGGTCCGCCGAGTGGAGGAGGGCTTTGGTGGGGATGCAGCCGACATGGAGGCAGGTCCCGCCGAGTTTGGGGTCCTTCTCGACCATCGCGGTCTTCAAGCCAAACTGACCGGCGCGTACGGCAGCCGAATAACCGCCGGGTCCGGAACCGATAATCACTACGTCGTAAGCCATTCCACCTCAGTGTAACAAAGAGCTTTTTTCACCAACGTTTCGCCGCAGCAAACGTCATAGGTAGTTTGATGCGCGAACAGAGCAAAGGGTCGCCCGTTGCAGTAGACTCAGGAGAAATGGCTGGCCAGGATGTAACGCGCCTGCTCCTTGATTGGAGCCAGGAAGGCAATCGAGCGGCGCTCGATGCGCTGACCCCGCTCGTCTATGACGAACTGCGGCGGTTGGCGGGTGCCTACCTGCGCCGGGAACGGCACGATCATACGCTGCAAAGCACCGCGCTGGTGCATGAGGCGTATCTGAAGCTGATCGATCAACGGAGCGTGCAGTGGCAGAACCGGGCGCATTTTTTTGGTGTGGCGGCGCAGATGATCCGGCGGATTCTGGTGGATCATGCGCGGGGACATCAGGCGGTGAAACGTGGTTCGGGCGCGGCGCAGTTATCGCTGGACGAAGCGCTGGGCGTGCCGGGTCAGCAACGGGACGTGAATCTGGTGGCGCTGGACGATGCGTTGGGCGAACTGGAGAAGCTGGATCCGCAGCAGAGCCGGGTGATTGAGTTGCGCTACTTTGCCGGCTTGTCGATCGAAGAGACGGCCGAGGTGATGGGCATATCGCCCGCGACGGTAAAACGCGAATGGAGTACTGCGCGGGCCTGGCTGTTCCGGGAGTTGAACCGGACAGGCGACGTACCGAGCGAGGCATGAAAATCGAGCGCTGGCAGAGGGTGAAAGACATCCTCGCCGAAGCCCTGGACCGGCCGATGGGGGAACGCGCGGCCTTTCTGCGGGAAGCTTGCGGCGGCGATACGGCGCTGCGGCTCGAGGTGGAAAGCCTGCTGCTGGCGGATCAGGACGCGGGCGAGTTTCTGACGGTGCCGGCGATCGAGGCGTCGAATGCGATCGGGTGGCGGCTGGGTCCGTACCGGACGCTCGAAGTGGTGGGGCAGGGCGGGATGGGCGCGGTGTATCGCGCCGTGCGCGACGACGACGAATTCCAACAGGAAGTGGCGATCAAGCTGATTCGCCGGGGCGTGAACTCGGACTATGTCCGTTCGCGCTTTTTGTATGAACGGCAGATCCTGGCGTTCCTGAATCATCCGAACATTGCGCGGCTACTGGACGGCGGCACCACCGAGGACGGCTTGCCGTACTTCGTGATGGAGTTTGTGGAAGGCCAGGCGATCGACGAGTATTGCCGGAAGCATTCCTGCAGTTTGACCGAGCGGCTGGAGCTGTTCCTGAAGGCGTGCACAGCGGTGGAGTACGCGCATCGCAACCTGATCGTGCATCGCGATCTGAAGCCGACCAATATTCTGATTACCGAAGAGGGCGTGCCGAAGTTACTCGACTTCGGTATTGCGAAGCTGCTGCTGCCTGATCATCCGCATCTGGCGCCGGCGCAGACGTCGGTGATGATGCGGGCGTTGACGCCGGATTATGCGAGCCCGGAGCAGATCCGCGGCGAGCCGGTGACGACGGCGACCGATGTGTATTCGCTGGGCGTGCTGTTGTATGAGTTGCTGACCGGCAAGAAGGCGCATCGCTTCAATACGAATACGCCGGGCGAGATTGAGCGCGTGGTGTGCGACGTGGAGCCGCCGCGGGCGAGTACGCTGAACCGGCAATTGACAGGCGATCTGGATACGATTCTGGCGAAGGCGATGGAGAAGGATCCGGCGCAGCGGTATCCCTCGGTGGAGCAGTTCTCCGAGGACATCCGGCGGTATTTGAACGGGCAGCCGGTGAGCGCGCGCAGCCATACGGTGTTCTATCGTCTGTCGAAGTTCGTGCGACGGCGCAAAGGGACCGTGGCCGCGGCGGCGGCGGTGTTGCTGACGCTGGTGGGCGGGATTGCGACGACGACGCGCGAGGCGCGCATCGCGCAGCGGCGCTTTAACGATGTTCGCAAGCTGGCCAATTCGCTGATCGTGGAGCATGACGCGTTTGCGCTGATCCCGGGCAGCACGGCGCAGCGCGGCCGGCTAGTGCAACAGGCGCTGACGTTTCTCGATGACCTCTACCAGGAGGGCGGCGATCCGCAGATGCAACTGGAACTGGCCGTGGCCTACGAGAAGATGGGCGACGTGCAGGGGCGGGCCGATGGTCCGAACCTGGGGAACACGGAAGCGGCGATTGCGAGCTACCGGAAGTCGCTGGCACTGCGCGAGGCGCTGCATAAGGAGGGCGAGAGCGAGCAGGCGCTCTCCGCTCTGTATTTGCGGCTGAGTGGGGCGTTGAAGGTGGCGGGGCAGTTCAGCCAGGCGATTGAGTACGACAAGCGGGCGCTGGCGATCCGGGAGCGGATGGTGGCGGCCAAGCCTGACGATCTGGCGCTGAGGCGGAACCTGGCGGAAGGCTACTCGGCGATGGCGGTGGGCCTGACGCAGATCGGCGATTGGAACGGCACGCTGCTGTACCGGCATAAAGCGCTGGCGAAGTATCTGGAAGTGGTGGCGAGCGGGTCGCATACGGTGGACGACTATAACGGCCTGGCGCTGGCGTACATGCGGATGGGAACGATTCTGACGCAGCAGAAGCAGTACGAAGAAGCGGTGCAGAATCTGAACCGGGCGATGGAGACGGCGCGGGAGGGTCTGCGGGACTTTGGGCGGAATCAGCCGTTGCGGATGACGGAGACGGCGGCGCTGCGGTCGCTGGCGAATCTGGAGCTGGAGCGGGACCGGCCGGAGCAGGCGATTGAGCATTTCCAGAAGGTGAACCAGATCTATCAGCAGATGGTGGCGGCGGACCCGGATGAGTTTCGGGTGTCGTCAATGCTGGCTTCGACGCATCACCGGCTGGGCCAGGCGTGGCTGAAGAAGAAGGATGCGGGGGCGGCGCTGCGGGAGTTTGCGCGGGGCTTGCAGATGCGGGAGCGATTGGCGCAGCGCAATCCGGCGAATGCGGGGGCGCAGGGCGAGGTGGCCGAGAGTTGCGCGGCGATGGGGGAATTGTACGCGCTGCTGAAGGAGACGGGGCGGGCGCGGGAGTGGCTGACGCGGGCGCGCAACACGCTGACGCAGTTGGAGTCCGCGGGGCGGGCGAACTCGGCGAGCCGAGCGATCATGGCGAGCGTCAATCAGCGGCTGAGCGAACTTTAGCGAGCTTTCACAAACAGGAAATAGTCGTGGGCGGCGCGGGCGAGCTCGGCGATGACGCGTTCGCGTTGAGCGACGGGTTCGGCCGAGGCTTTGATGAAGGCGGCGATGGCGACGTGGCCGGCATCGCCGGGCAGGCGGATGACGCCGACGTCGTTGGTGGTGCCGCCGATGGAACCGGTCTTATGCATGACGACGGTGCCGGTGGGGAGAATGCCTTTGAGGCGGGCGTCGCCGGTGTCGCAACGGCGCATGATGTCGAGCAGCAGGTCGGTGTTGGCGACGGAGAGCGTCTTGCCGAGGGCGAGGCGTTGCAGGAGGAGCGCCATGCCGTCAGGCGTGGCGGTGTCGCGACGGTCCTTGTTGAAGGCGTTGGCATCGAGGCGCCAGTTCTCGATCATGGTTTTGGTGGGGCCGCTGACGGTGATGCCGTTGACGTCGAGGGCTTTGAGGCGGGCGTTGACGGGGTCCGGCCCGCCGACTTCGCGCAGCAGAATGTCGGTGGCGGAGTTGTCGGAGATGCGGAGCATGAGCTCGAGCAGGTGGCGGACGGAGAGCATGACGCCGGGTTGGTCCACGCCGGGGGGATTGAAGAGGGGTGTGAGGGTGCCGGAGCCGGGGTGGTAGTCGGACTTCTCGATGGTGATCAGGCGATCGAGCTTGTCTTTGCCATCGTCGACGCGGCGAAGGAGTTCGAGGGCGATGGGGACCTTGTAGGCGCTGGCCATGGGGAAGGCTTCGCCGCCGTTGAAGGTGGCGCGGCGGCCGGTTTCCACGTGGATGGCGGTGACGCCGACGGTGCCCGAAGGCAGCTTGGCGAGGCGCTCAAATTCTTGCGAGAGGGTGTCGGCCGATTGGGCGGCGAGGGCCAGCAGGAGGAGCGTCGTCATTGGGGTTTCCTTTGGAAGTCGGCTTCGAGAAAGCGAAGGGTGGTGGCTTTGCCCATGGCGTCGAGGCCGAACACGGCTTCTTCGTTCTGGAGGGCGTTGGAGGTATTGGTGCGGAAGGTTTCGTAATGCCAGTGATCGAGCGGGGCGGTGAAGTTGAGCCACTGGAGTTGAAGGCGACCGTCACGTTCTTCGATGCGGACCGTGCCGTAGGCGGGCTCGGTGTAGGTGCCAGCGTATTGGGCGAGCGAGAGGGCGGGTTTGGTGTCCTTGACGCGGGCGGCAAGGCGGTCGTGGCGTTTGTTTTCGTCTTCGGCGTCCTGACGGTCGACGACGGCTTTAAGGTATTGGTCCCAGTCTTTGGCGGGGAGGCCGAGGAGCAGGTCGACCAGGGAGTTGGTGACGGATTCGGGGAGGGTGGTGCGGCCGAGATTGGCGAGGACGACGATGCCGCTTTTGGTTGCGGGAATCAGGGTGACGCGGGCACGGAAGCCATCGAGTACGCCGGCGTGTCCGAGGAGGCGGTGGCCACGATAGTGGGCGATGTTCCAGCCGAGGGCGTAGGTGTTCTGCGTGGTGTCGGGATTGAGGGCGCGCGAGGCGGCGTCGGCGCGGATGACCATGTGGGGCTGGTAGGTCTCTTCAAGGTTCTTCTGAGAGACGATGCGGCGGCCGTTGAACTCGCCGCCGGAGACGTGAAGCTTGACCCATTGAGCGAGGTCGCGGGCGGAGGAGTTGATGGCGCCGGCGGCGCCGACGTTGTCGAAGTCGACCCAGTCGAAGCTGTGGACGGCGGCGGCGGACTTGCGGTGGGGCATGGCGCGGTCGGCTTGTTGCAGGGCGGTGGCGTAGCGCGTGGTGGTGCGGGTCATGCCGAG
>JBGAHE010000160.1:0-10125 GCA_044226365.1 Bryobacteraceae bacterium | reverse complement strand
GTCGCTTCAGGAAAGCGAAGCTTCGACGTCAGATAATAATCGTTACTCATAACGCAAACTTGGTCGTCAATACCGACGCCGATCAGGTCATTGTTGCCAACTGCGGCCCGCATCGACCAGGACAACTACCCGAGATCAGCTACTTGAGTGGCGGATTAGAAAATCCGTCGATTCGGCAGAGCGTCTGCGAAATCTTGGAAGGTGGGGAAGTCGCTTTCAAAGAACGCGCACTTCGCTTGCGAGTTCGTCTCTAGCAGCGCACAGGCGACATCGCGCTTAGAGTATTTTGGGCGAGTGGCGAGGTTCATTGGGATGTCTGGTGCCGGACAAGGCCTATGCTGCTGGTGCCGGACACGGCCTACGCCCCTCGGGTCTTCGCAGTGTGACCCGCTTCTCTTAGGCCGATGGCTTCAGAGATAAGACACCCCTATCGCGGAAGCAATGCAAAGATGCCACGGATTTTATCGAGAAGTGCGGCACAACCATCGCCAATCTGGTGATCTAACCATCTAACTGGTCACCTAATACACTGGCGCGGAAGCGTTGAGGCCAGCACCCAGTCGCGATCACCGGTGGCGTTCTTGCCGAGCGTGGTGAGAATCTAGTGCCGTGACCGCTTGAAGAGTGGAGCGCGTGCGGTCGGGGTCGGTGTGGAATCGGCCGGCGTGGGATTTGTTGGTGGCGAAGGAGGTCGCGGGGCGGGCCGTGGGCTGAGTTTTGGGGTCTGGAGCTCTGGAGGCGTGGCCGGGTGGATGTGTCGATGGCGGGCTAGGGTTGCGGTCGGTGGACAATTGGCGGCAGGTGGGCCGTGAGGGCGGTCGGTGCCCCCGCTTGCGTCGACGGTCCCCGCGTTGGCGTCTTTTTTCTGGTGCCGGACACGGCCTATTCCCCCGGACACGGCCTATTCCCGGACACGGCCTATTCTTGGACGTTTCTGTTACCCATGTCTCGGTCTGTACAGGTGCCGGACACGGCCTATGGTGCCGGACACGGCCTATGCCCCGGACACGGCCTATGCCCGGACACGGCCTATGCTGGTGCCGGACACGGCCTATGCTTCCCGGACACGGCCTATGCTGGTGCCGGACACGGCCTATGTCTTCCGGACACGGCCTATGGCCTTCTGGTGCCGGACACGGCCTCTGGCCTACCACACCTTCCGCGCTACGGGCATCACGGCGTATCTGAAGAACGGCGGTAAGCTCGAGACGGCGCAGCACATCGCCGGCCACGAGTCGCCGCGGACCACGAAGCTCTACGACCGCCGGCAGGACGAGATTTCGCTTGATGAAGTCGAGCGAATTGCGATTTAATAAGCTTCCTGTATGACCCAGAAAGAAGAACTCGAACTCGCCTATTTGCGGGCCATGAATGACTGGATGACCCAGGTACATAATACCCAGATGATGGTGAGCCAAAGGAACATCACTGGCTTTACTGAACAATCCAAGAAAGAGGAGTTGGCCTTTGAAGCATACAGAAGAGCGCAACGTGCGTTCATCAATGCTTAAGGCAAATTTCTTGCGGGCGACGGAGCGAAAATGTCTAGTCTCAACGGTACCGAAAAAGGAAAATTTGAAAGATTACTGAGCAAAACGCCGGGGTACGTCCTTGACTTCTCGGACAGAACGTTCAAGGAGTTCGTAGCAGATAGCACAGGGCTTAACATCTACGAGCAGCGGTACAACTACGGAAGCGGTTCGAAGCTAAATCGGTTGCGCGGCTTTTGGAACACTGCGCCGGATGACCGGGTGGGCAAGTTGTTAGGCGACCTTCTTGATCATGGTGTTGAAACGGGTGCCTTCACAACCGAAGACCAACCTACGCTGAATGCTTGCAGGCAAATAGTAAGACGCCTTTTGCCGCAGTCGTCCGAAAGCCCCCAGCCTTCCCATAGCGGTCTGAATACACAGATAGTGAATAACTTTTATGCGTCAGTTGGGAACGTTGCTCAGAACAGCCACGGCTTTAATCAGACGACCAGCATAAATGGAATTCCGCTTGAAAATATCGCCAGGCTCGTCACCGAACTAACCACGCGCCTTGATGAGCTGGATCTTGATACCGGTCAGAAACAACTTGCCCGAGCTCAAATTGCAACGTTGCAGGCCGAACTCCAGGGTGATCCAGATCCGACCATCGTGAAAGAAGCCGGACGCACTCTCCGAAATCTCACTGAGGGCGCAATCAGTAGCTTGATTGCTTCGGCTGTTCAGCCGGGTGTGTGGCACTTCGTAAGCCAGATGCTTAGCCAGTTAAGCGCACCGTAACGTCAGATCGGTTCGGTTCGTTCGAAAAAGCTCTTCCATTTGCAGTGGCTGGCTTGGGTGCTAGCGCCATCCTTCTCCGCTGAAACGTACCGGAAAGCCGGTCTGATGGAGGACAA
Source organism: Bryobacteraceae bacterium (assembly GCA_044226365.1). Taxonomy (GTDB): domain Bacteria; phylum Acidobacteriota; class Terriglobia; order Bryobacterales; family Bryobacteraceae; genus JALHNI01. The sequence continues at coordinate 7,739 of JBGAHE010000160.1, read as the reverse complement.
GAACTTGTTTCGGCTCCCCCGGCTGGTAGAGGCAGTTCCCCCAAAAAAGTATCTTGCCTCCGGCCCGCCATCCGGTTATGGCCGTTTCACGAAGGATGGCAATCAAGCCTGCCTTTGAGAGCAAAGGAAAAGACCATGACGAACGAAATCAACGTGACCTGACGCCGTAAACTTGGACCAGTGGAAAGTGGACCATCCTCGAGAAAGAGAGGAACGGGATGAGACAGAGCCGATTCACTGAAGAGCAGATCGTGGCGATCCTGGAAGAAGGACAGCGGGGCGAACAGACCGTGGACGAGTTATGCCGGAAGCATGCGGTGCAGAAGGCGACTTACTACAGCTGGAAGAAGAAGTACGGCGGTGTCGCCGGCGACGACTTGCAACGATTGAAGCAACTCGAGCAGGAGAACCATCGGCTGAAGCGGGCCCTGGCCGACGCGATGCTGGACAACCAGATCCTGAAAGAGCTGAACGCAAAAAAATGGTAGAGCTTGCGGCCAGGCGGGAAGCGGTGGCTTGGATCCGCAGCCGATGGGCTGAGGTCAGTGAGCGCCGCGCTGTGAAGCTCGTGGGACTCCCGCGGAGTACTTGGCGTTACCGGAAAAAGAATCACGGCGAAGCGACGCGTCAACTGGTGCGCGAAGCGGCGCTCGCGCATCCTCGCTTTGGTCACCGGCGCATCACGCAGACCCTCCAGAAGCAGCTGAAACGCCCGATAAGTCGAAGAAATGTTCAGCGGATTATGCAGGAAGAAAAACTGCAGATCAGAACGCGGCGCCGGCGGAAGTGGGTGGCGCGTCCGGCGCCGACCGCCACCGCGGCGGACCGCCCGGACGAGCGCTGGGCGATGGATTTTGTCAGTGACTGGTGCGTGGGCGTGCGCCGACGTCTGCGGATCTTTGTCGCCGTGGATTGCTGCACGCGGGAGTTACTCGCGGTGGAGTGCGGTTATTCCCTCCCGGCGCGGCGAGTGCTGGCGATCCTCGAGCGTCTCCGGCTGGCGGGCCGGAAGCCGGCGGAACTACTCTGTGACAACGGGCCCGAGTTCATCGCCCGCACACTCGAACAGTGGTGTCGGAGGCATGGGATCCAACTGAGGCACATCCAACCCGGCAAGCCGACCCAGAATGCGCATGCCGAGAGTTGCAATGGGCGACTGCGCGACGAGTGCCTCAATGGCCATTACTTCTTCGATGCGAAGGACGCGCAGCCAAAGCTGGATGCGTATCGCTCTTACTATCTCCATGAACGCCCGCATAGCGGACTGGGTGGGAAAACGCCGATTGAGATGGCGAGACAGTTTGGTGTGGTCACGCCCTTCGCCTCGTCCACGGTAACTCTGGCCAAGTCGCGCCGCCGTCAAGGCAACCCTCCGGGCGAGCTTCGCTCGGCCTTGACCGCCAGCCGTTCTGCAGACCACGAGCTGAGATATAGGGCGAAGGACAGATCTGAAGGTATGCTGGAGTTTCCAGTTTAGGTGGACGGATTTTTCGGACAGGTCACTCACGCCGCCGCCGATCATAGATTCGCGTCGTCGTCGGGCTGGAATTGACCTGATCGACGCCGGAACCTGAACTGCGATCATCGTATTTTGCTATTTTGCAAACTAGCCTACTATTTCCGTTCCATGCAAAGACTGATTTACGTCTCGTTGTTTGTGGCAATGATATCGGGTGGGCAGCCGCGCTCGCCCTCTACGAAGCGTCCTGAGCGTCTGTTAAGTTCGCACTACGGGTTTTCGTTCTCCACGCCACGGGGATGGTTCGGAGGCCAGACGATCGACGGTCTGCCTTCACTGTTCAACTTCGAACCCAACAAGACACTGGGCGGAGGTGCGCTCCCACATGGCGGAGCCGAAATCGTCACAGTCGTCTGGGACCAGTTACCACGAAGACGCGGCGACGAGACCTTGAAAGGGTGGGCACAAGCGGATTTGGCAGCCGCGGACTCACGTACCGCCAGAGTTGTTTCCTTGGCCTTGCCATCTGAGACGGGAATCGCTGAAGCCCTCCAGAGTTCATTCACGGTCAACTTTCATAGTGTTGGTGAGAGGCCGCAACATCACGTCATCGTCTATTGGGCCTTCCGCAGGAAGATGTTCTCACTCCGTCTTTCTTATATCGAAGGCGATCCGAGGGGCCGTAAGTACGAGCGGCAGTTCGTCGCGCTCATGAGAAGCATTCGTCCCATTTGAATCTAGTGCCGTGACCGCTTGAAGAGTTGGGGCCTATAGGCCGTGTCCGACACCAGGAAAAGACGCCCTTATCGAGTCAAGATGTATTTTAGAGGATGACGCGGTTCCCATGGTAATATTGCCTTCCTTGGCGTTACTGGCAGTAACGTTTGTGTCGGTTGAAAATTGTAACCTGCGACAGAGCGACGTGTCCGGTCTTGTTCGCAGCTGGAATGCATCGCACAATGAGGCGAATCCCTTCAAAGTCGATGTGGAGACAGTGGTGGAGATGTCAGAAATTGGGAATTTACAGTTTCTTCGAGTTTCTGGTGACAATTTGCTTTTCATGCTTGACAACAAACGTGCCTTCCGGAGGTGGTCGGCGACGTCCTTGAAGTACCGGTCGGTAAGGGAGGCGTTGAAGCCGTTCTTCTGGCTCTACCAGCGCTCCACTTCAACCGAGTTGTGGCTCCGCTATGGAAGGCTCCCCTTCGATCCGTCCGACCTAGGCGCATTTTCCTCGGAACCAGAGTTATCTTGGCGAAGTTGCCGTGTTGTTCGGAGAGCAAACATTGCTTTGAGTCTTGATCCTTCTCAGCTGGAACTGATGCATCGCCTCATCAAAACCCAGATCGTTGATTACCTGTATGACAACGGATATGAGGGCTTCACAAACCTAAGACTGAAACTGCGGAAACCGCTCCTTGCCGACTCCGAGAGCGTAGACGTGGACGTGGAGTTTACTCGATTCAATGCTTCGCTTTCACGTCGCTTATCGGTCCTGGTCAATCCTTCCAGGGCCCCGTTTGTAGGACCCGTTGAGTCTACCGAACCGCCGGAGTCGCCTCATTCGGTGGGTCAAAAGTGACACATGTTGATCGGAATGGCCGTGTCCGGCACCAGAGAAGGCGCCCTGCGGGGGACCGCCGCCAATCATCCACCACTTGACGGGGATCGCCGGATGTTCATCCGGGCGTCATCTGAGGCGGGTAGGATACAGGGCGTGATTCGATTTTTCGTTCTTTTCGTGGCGGGGATGATGGCGGCGCCGACTGGTGAGCGGGCTTTTTGTGTGGCGCATCGGGGAGCTTCGGCTTATGCGCCGGAACATACGGCGGCGGCGTACCGGTTGGCGATCGCGCAAGGGGCGGAGTATGTGGAGCAGGATCTGACGCCCTCGAAGGATGGGGTATTGATTTGTTCGCACGACGGGTCGCTGGAGCGGGTGACGAATGTGAAGGAGGTGTTTCCGGACCGGTTCACGGAGGTGGAGACGGGGGGCCGGAAGGTGCGGCGGTGGTGGGTGGAAGACTTTACGGTGGCGGAGTTGAAGCGGCTGGATGCGGGGTCGTGGTTTGGGGCGAAGTACCAGGGGGAGCGGGTGTTGACGTTCGCCGAAGCGGTGGCGATCGTGAAGGGGAAGGCGGGGTTCTTTCCGGAGTTGAAGATGCCAGGGCGGCTGCGCGCGAAGGGAATCGAGTTGGAGCCGATGGTGGTGCGGGCGCTGCGGGAGGCGGGGCTGGTGGATGCGGCGGGCCGAGCGACGGAGTGGCGGGGACGGCCGGCGGTGCACTTACAGATTTTTGAGGAGGACAGCCTGCGGCGGCTGACGAAGCTGCTGCCCGCGGTGCCGCGGAGCTTCCTGCTGGGCGCGCCCGGACAGGCGGAGCGTTGGCTGACGCCGGCGGGGCTGCGCGAGGTGAAGACGTTTGCGACGGGCATTGCGCCGCATACGGCGATCGTGGAGGCGCGGCCGGCATTGGTGGCCGAAGCGCATGCGGCGGGGCTGACCGTGGTGCCCTATACGTTTCTGCTGCGGCCGAAGGCGGCGACCTATCCGGACTTACCGGTGGAGATGCAGAAGCAGATCGCGAAGATGTATGCGGCGCTGCCTGCGGAGCCGGGGGCGTTGACGGCGGCGATGCGGAAGTTTGTGGAGACGTATCGCGTGGACGGGCTGTTCACGGACAATCCGGATCTGTTTCCGCGTTAGGGCTGGCGGGGGGCCAGATAGAGGTCGCGCTGGACGCAGCGATTCGGAGTGATGGTTCCGCGGTTGGCGCGGATTTCTCGAGAGGTGGCGTCGCTGGTGAGGGTGAACTGACCAACGGGCAGGTCGCGGAAGGCGTAGATGCCGTCGGCATCGGTGGTGGTGCGGAAGTCCTGCCCGGAGACGGTGACCTGGACGGAGACTTGGGCGACGGGCGTGGCTCGTTCGCCCGTCTGGGAGAGCTGACGAAGTTGACCGGTGAGAGCCGGGAGAGGTTGGCGGTCTCGGCTTTGGCGAAGGGTGCGAAGGGCTGCGGCTGCATCCCTGAAGGGGCGCGTGCCGGAACAGAAGCCGGTGTGCGCGCGGCCGTCCTTGCCGAGGTGGCTGAGGATGAGGTAGCGTTCGCCGGGTGCGAAGTGGATGCCGCAATCGCCGCCGCCCTGGCCGGTGAAGACTTCCATTTCCCGGAGGCCGGCAGGAAGAGCGCTGAGGGCTTCATCGATGCGGAACTTCACTTTGACGCGGTCGAGAAACGAATCGGTGGGGGACCGTTCGGTTACTTGGAGGACGGTGCCGACGAAGGCGGGTCCGGATACCCGGGAGGGGGAAGCCGGAGAGACGGAGTAACAATCGATGGCGGGGGCGCAGGAGCAGGCCCATGCGGGGGAACCGAGCAGCATGGTCAGGAAGGCGTAGCGCATGGTCGGTTAGACTCGCGGCTGGCTGGTTTTGTTTCAGGGCTTCCAGGAGCCGTCGGCGGTGCCGTCGGGGCTCGAGAGGACGACGGTGTAACCGTCGGGGTCGCGCAGCCAGCACTCCCAATGGTTGGGGCCGCCTTCGTGATCGGGCGGGTTGCGGTGCTTGGGGAGGACGATTTCGGCCTGGAGGTCGGCGGCGCGCTGAACGGCGGCGTCGAAGTCGTCGACTTCGAACCAGAGGAGGACGCCGTTGCCGTAGGGGCGCTGATGGGGATCGCCGATGGGGCCGTGGTGATGCTCGATGCCGAAGCGGTGGAGTTGGAGGACGAGCGCGCCGTGGTGGGTGAGGCGTTCGTACTCGTCGCCGCCGTGGGCGCTTTGGCAGCCGAGGAGTTGCTGGTACCAAGCGCTGCTGCGGGGGACGTCGGTGACGGCGAGGAGGGGTTGGGCGCGCATGGCTCGACTATCGTACAGCGGGGCAGCGCGCGGCGGGAAGCCGGCCGGATACTGCCGATGGTTTGCCTGATGCTCTGAACGGCTGGGCAAAGAAAACGGCGGCCCGGTATGCTGGGGGGAAGACGATGTCTGAAGTAGCCCGGCTGGCGCAAAGCATTCTGAAGTTTGTCGGCAGCGAAGAGAGGATGGGGACGGCGATCCCGGAGCTTTCGCTGCATCGGCGGGTGGCGCAGACCGAGCCGTGCGCGATGACCTACGAGCCGAACCTGACGGTATTGGCGCAGGGCAGCAAGCGCGTCGAGTTGGGGAGCCACGTCTTCGTCTACGATCCGGCGCGCTTTCTGCTGACGGCGGTGGACTTGCCGGTGATCAGCCGGATTGTGGGGGCGAGTGCCCAAGAGCCTTGCCTGGCATTGTCGCTGAAGCTGGACATGGCGATGGTGCGCGAGGTGATCGGCCGCCAGGACGGGCAGGTGCCAGAGCCAGCGGCGAACCAGCCGGCGATGGCCACGGCGCTGGTGACTGACGAGTTGCGGAGCGCGTGCCGGCGGCTGATTGAGCTATTGGGGCAGCCTGAGGATCGGCATTTTCTGAGTGGACTGTTGCAGCGGGAGATTATCTATCGCGTGCTGCGGAGCGAGGCGGGGCCTCGGCTGCGAGCGGTGGCGACACTAGGCGACCAGAGCCAGCGGACGGCGAGAGCAATTGCCTGGGTGCGGGCGAACTTTACCAAGACGCTGCGGATGAGTGAGCTGGCGAGCGTGGCGGGAATGGGCGTTTCGACGCTGCACCATCACTTTCGCGAGCTGACGTCGATGAGTCCGCTGCAGTATCAGAAGCATTTGCGGTTGCAGGGAGCGCGAGCGCGGATGTTGATGGATGGGCTGGATGCGGCGAGTGCGGCGTTCGAGGTGGGGTATGCGAGCGCGAGCCAGTTCAACCGGGAATACAGCCGGCGCTTTGGCCAGCCACCGCGGCGCGATACGCGGATGAATCGCCGCGCGGTGTGGCCGGCGTCGCTGGGCGGGTCGCCATCGAACTGATGCGCGTTTCCGTGGACCGTGAGTTGGAGGGGGTGCCTAGCGATTGATCCAGCGTTGGGCGGCGTCGGAATAGCGCGCGCCTTGAACGGGGATAGCGGCTGCGGCGGCGGTGAGCTCGGCGAGTTCGGCGGGCTGCAGCGAGAGGTTGATGGCGGCGACGTTTTCACGCAGGCGGTGGGCTTTGGTGGTGCCGGGGATGGGCACGATCCAGGGCTTTTGCGCGAGGAGCCAGGCGAGCGCGACTTGGGCGGGTGTGGCCTGATGGCGGGCGGCGAGGCCGCCGAGGAGGTCGACGAGAGCGCGGTTGGCCTGGCGGGCGGCGGCGGCGAAGCGCGGGACGGTGTTGCGGAAGTCCGTGGCGTCGAAGGTGGTGTTCTCGTCGATGTGGCCGGTGAGGAAGCCTTTGCCGAGGGGACTGAAAGGCACAAAGCCGATGCCGAGCTCTTCGAGGGTGGGCAGAATGTCGGCTTCGGGCTCGCGCCACCACAAGGAATACTCGCTTTGGAGCGCGGTGACGGGCTGGACGGCGTGGGCGCGGCGGATGACGGTGACGCCGGCTTCGGAGAGTCCGAAGTGGCGCACTTTGCCGGCCTGGATGAGCTCTTTGACGGCGCCAGCGACGGCCTCAATGGGGACTTCGGGGTCCACGCGGTGCTGGTAGAAGAGGTCGATGGTATCGACGCGGAGACGGCGTAAGGAAGCTTCGGCCACGCGTCGAATCTGTTCGGGGCGGCTGTTGAGGCCGAGTTGTTTTCCGGTGACGGGATCGAGGTGGAAGCCGAACTTGGTGGCGATGGTGACTTGGCCGCGGAAGGGTTCGAGGGCGGCGCCGACGAGTTCTTCGTTGAGGTAGGGACCGTAGACTTCGGCGGTATCGAAGAAGGTGACGCCCAAGTCGACGGCTTCGCGGATGACGGCAGACATCTGCTGGATGTCCTGAGGTGGGCCGTAGCCGAAGCTCATGCCCATGCAGCCGAGGCCGAGGGCTGAGACGGAGAGGCCACTGGTTCCGAGTAAGCGTTGTTGCATGGTGTTTTACCTGGCTTCAGGGTACGGCGGGCAGCTGTGGGAGCGGTATCCCGATTCTGCCGATTGATTGCCTAATTCTGTTTGAAGTTGCGCGGGCTGGCGAACTATTAATTTCTTCGTTGACAAAAGCGGGGCGTTCTATTAATTTTCTAATAGCAATGGCTCGCAAGAAATCCGTCAACCTCACCGATGCCGAGTTGCGCCTGATGGAAGTAGTTTGGCAGCGGGGGCCGTCGACGGTGGCCGACGTCGCCGAGGCGGTTCCGGCGCTGGCTTACTCGACCGTCCTCACCACGATGAGGATTCTGGAAGAAAAAGGCTACCTGACGCACACCAAAGAAGGGCGCGCG
>JBGAHE010000010.1:0-99436 GCA_044226365.1 Bryobacteraceae bacterium | reverse complement strand
TACTCCACGCCGCCCGCCTTGTTCAGCGTCGCCGGGGACACCGTCACCGCCGCCGGCGCGATCGTCGTCGCATAACCGTTCAAACCGCTGCTATCGCCCGACACGCCCACCGTGGCGCCAATCGCCTCCGGCAGCGTATTCACCTCGAAAACGGCCTTCACCGGCGCGCTCAAACCCTCGAAGCACTGCCCCACCGTCGTCAGCGCCAACGCCTGAATCTCCGCCACCGTCAACGCCCGCCCGTAGAATGCAAGCTCGTCAAAGTCGAACTGCACCCCGTCGGCCGGATTCTGCGTCACGTCCGCTGACAAGCCCACCAACACCGGCGTCGTCGTACCCAGGCTGCCCACCGGCACCACGCCTGCGGCCGCCAGCATCTCGGACTTGCCGTTCAAATACACCACCGGCGCCCCATCCCGCGGAATCACCACCGTGATATGGCTCCACTGGTCGGACCGCAGCGCCGAACTGCCCGTCCAGATCCCCAGATTGCCGCCGCTCGCCAGCGCCATTTCAATCCGTCCGTTCACCAGCCGCAGCCGGTAACCCTGCATCGCTCGCACCGCATTCGGCGGCGAGGTATAGCTCATCTTCTCCAGAATCGTGCGCGTTCCCGCCACGCCCGGCACCGCGTCAAACCCGCGCGCCGCGCTCGGTTGGATCCAGAACCCGATCGAGAACGTCCCCCCATCGAAGTTCAACTTCGACGTCGCGCCCAACGTCCGCAGCGAACTGGCGCCTTCCTGCACCCGCACTCCGCGCCCCGTCCGGCCCACCGTCCGCGAGATCGTTCCCGCCACTACCATCGGCTCATTCGGAACGATGCCCGCATCGTCGAACCCGCCCGCGGGATTCTCGAACCGGTACCAGCTCACCAAACCCGTCGGCGGCGCTATGCAACCCTGGTCGTTCCGCCGGCAATACCCGGACCCGCCCGCGTCGAACATCGACTGGACTTCCGCCGCCGTCAAACCCGCATTGAAAATCGCCAGTTCATCGATCGTCCCCACCGTCTCGGACGCCTCCGAGCTAAAGCCGCCCACGTTCAGCGGACTGCGGCTCGAGATGCTCACGGTCACCATCGTGCCCCGGCTGTTCCCGATCCGCTCCGGCCGGCCGTCGACATACAGCTCCGGCGCCATCGCCGTCCGGTCCGCCACCACCGCCACATGATGCCAACGCCCGTCATCCAGCCGCGACTGGCTCCCCACCCACCAGTTCGACGAGGCCCGCGGCTGACCCGTCGGCGTCATCGAGAACCGCAGATAGCCGTCCTCCAGCGACAGCGTATATCCGCCGCCCTGGTCGCCCGTCTTATCCGCAATCGCCCGACGCGTCCCGTTCGCCGGGAAAAAGCGGATCCACGACGCCACCGCCAGGTTGTTCGTCCCCAGGTCGAGTTCCGTCGCGCCATCCGCCGTCTTCAAACCCTCGCCCGCGTTCACCCGCGCAAACTGCGCACCGAACCCGGCCAGCCCCGGCACCTGCTCCGTCACCCCGGCCAGATAGTTGTTCTGCCCGGCCCGATCCTGCCACACCACACCCGCCGTCTCTTCGAACGAGTACCAACCCACCATCGTCCGCTTCGACGACACCAGCGAGCACACCGGGGGACGGCACTGCCCGCCCGGACCGACGCCCGCCACCGCCTGCACTTCATTCACCGCCAGTGCGCGGCCATAAATCTGAATCTCGTCCAGATCGCCCACGAACTTCGCCGCGCTCGTCTGGTCTCCGCCAATCCGCATCGGCCGCAGCGACGGAATCGCCCCCGCGTACCCTTCGATCGACACCACCTGCACGCCGCCATCGCTGTACGGGTCCACCACAAACGTCAGCCGCTGCGCCTGCCGGTCCACCGTCACGGCCACAAAATGCCATTCGCCGTCGTTGATTCGCTTGAGGTTGTAGGCCGCAAACCCTTCATAAAAATAGGGCACTGCCGAGCCCATCAAAAGTTGTAGATGACCTGCCGGCGACACCGTCAACGCCCATCCCTGCGGCGTCTGGCAACCGCCCGCCGTACCCACGCACCGCTTATCGATGAACGGCCGCCCTGTCGTGGTCGTCCGCACCCACAAGCTGATCGAAAAACTCTGTGTCGGATAGTTGAACGCTGAGCTGTTCAGCACTTCCAGGTAGCTACTACCGTTGAAGCTCAGTGCCGCGCCCGCCAGGCCCGGTACCGTCACCGGACTCCCAAACCACACCGCCTCCGGTCCCAATCCCCCCACGCCCGGCGTGGGGTTCGATAAACCGTCGAAGTCGTACCACCCATCCAGATTCGGCAGAATCGTCAGACAAGAGGCTGCTTGCTCTGGGCGGGGCTCGTCGGCGCCGGTGTCAGGCGTTTGCCCTAGCAGGCAAAACGCAAAACAGAACAAGGGACAAATTAACCGCAAGCGAGGGGATCGCCGGCGCGATAGCGGCTTCGCCTGACACCAGTCAGCGCGGAGCGCTTCCGAATTTTCCCGCATTGGTCTCTCAGTATACCTTTTCTAGGCGTTCCAGATTGAAACGCCTAGAACTTTAATCCTGGTACGTTCTAAGAGCAATACCTGAGGCGCTACTTCACGATCACTTCATCCCGATCATCACTGCGGAATAACGATGCGGGCAGCCCCTCACTGTTGACCAGATTTGCCTCAGCCGGATTGTTCTCCCACGCATACCGCACCGCCTTCGGCTCCGGCACCTGCGCGCTCGACACCACCACCGTCGCTCCCTCAATGCGGGCATCGGCCGGAACAAACACGCCGTCCGCCCCCGCGATCACAAACCCCTTCACCGCACCGCCTCCCCGCGTCTTCAAGCCGGTCCCTGCGTGGTTGAACCACACCCGCATCGCCGCACCCTCGGCCGTCGCCTGACGGTAAATCGGGCTCGACCATTCGAAGCCATTCTCGCCATACGCCACATGACGCGCCGCCAGCGCCAGGCGCTTGCCCACGTCCTGCTTGTTCTTCGGATGAATGTCCTTGTCCTCGCCAATGTCGTTGATCACGGCCATGCCCGTCCCACGCAGCGCCGTTGCCTTCATCTGCCCTTCTTGCACCTTCATCCAGTGGCCGTTCTTCGACGCATTCCCGAAGTTCGCCAATTGCACCCAGAAGAACGGAAAGTCGCCCTGACCAAACGCCCGTCGCCAATCCTGCACCAGCGTCGTCAACGCCTCCCCGTAAATATGACCCTGCCCCCGCCCCGCTTCCGTCTCGCCCTGGTACCACAGCGCGCCCTTGATCGTGTACTTCACAATCGGCGCCAGCATCCCGTTATAGAGCGTCGTCGGCTCGTGCGGATTGCCCGGCCCCATCGGCATCGCCGGCCGCGGACCCGCCTTCGCCTCTTCCCACTTCTTCAAGCGTTGCTCATACTGCGCCATGCCATCCGGATATTTTGCAATCACATCCGCCCAAAACGTGTTGAACGGCATTAAGCGCGCATTCGCACTCAACGACGGCCCGCTGATCCACGCCGCGATCGGCGTACCGCCCCAAGACGTATGAATCAGCCCCATCGGCACTTTCAGATCCTGATGCAGTTGCCGCCCAAAGTAGTACAGCACCGCCGAGAACCCCTTCACCGTCTCCGGCGTGCACACCACCCACTTCGCGTCGACGTCATCCACCGGCGACGCCGCCGGCTTCCGCGGCACATAGAACAAGCGAATCTCCGGATAGTTTCCCGACGCGATCTCCTGCTCCGCGTTCACCGTCTGCTGCACCGCCCACTGCATGTTCGATTGTCCCGAGCCCACCCACACATCGCCCACCAGCACGTCGCGCACCGTCAGCGTATTGGTCCCCCGCACCGTCATCTCCGCCGGCGCGCCCGCCTTCATCGGCTGCAGCCATACCTCCCAGCGCCCCAACGGACCCGCCGTCGTCCCCACGCTCTGCCCCCGGAACCCCACCGTCACCTGCTCACCGGGCGACGCCTTTCCGAAAATCCGTACCGGCGCATCGCGCTGCACCAGCATGTGATCGCTGATCAATCCCGGCAACACCACCTCGGCCTGCCCCAGGCACAACACCGCCAAACCCAAACCAATCGTCCGCAATTTCATATGGAAGCTCCGTCGGGCATTATATAAGTCCCGATCACGGCGCATTCCAAAAATTTTGCCCGCCTCCAAACCTAGGCCCGTCAGCCACTTCCCCGCCCGACTCCCTGAGCGCCGCCCCGGGGGCTTAGGTTTGGCGTGCGACCCTGAATCGTGGGACGGCTCTACCCCTCGCTTGCCCGCCGCGGCGCCCCGAAAAACGTAACTCCCACCGAATCAACTACTCCCGGGTTCGTTTCGTCATGTATAATCGCGCCCATGCTGACGCGCCGCCACGCCCTGTCCCTCTTCGCCGCTCCGGCCTTCGCAGGCACCCCGATCGACGAGTACGATCCCGCGAACCTCAAGCTCTCCCACCGCATGCCCATCCGCACGATGACCGACGACGACCTGCTCTTCCTCCAGCAGCTCGGCATCCGCCACGCCCGCATCGAGTTCGGCGAGTCCACCACCTACGACTTCATGAAGGCCACCCAGGAACGGCTCCGCCGCTTCAACATGGTCATCCATTCCGCCGTCAACTACACCTACCGCCGCACCCGCCTCCAACTCGGCCAACCCGGCCGCGACCAGGACATCGACGAATTCAACCGCTTCCTCACCGACTGCGGACGCCTGCAAATCCCCGTCGCCAACATCGACTGGCACCCCGCCAACACCTACACCACCTCCGAAGTCCTCACCGCTCGTGGCTACAAAGCCCGCCAGTTCAAGCTCAGCGATTTTCGCGACAAAGTCGAGAAACAAGCCTTCGACCGTGTCTACACCGCTGACGACATCTGGAGCACCTACACCTACTTCATCAAGGCCGTGCTTCCCGTCGCCGAAAAAGCAAATGTCCAACTCGCCCTCCACCCCGACGACCCGCCCGTCGCCATGATGAACGGCGTCGCCAAGCTCTTCATCCACTACGACGGCTACCGCCGCGCCGAACAGATCGCCGGCAACTCCCGGCACTGGGGACTCACCTTCTGCATCGGCACCTGGTCCGAAGGCGGCGACCAGATGGGCAAAGACGTCTTCGGCATGATCAAAGACTTCGGCGGCCGCGGCAAGATCCTGGACGTCCACTTCCGCAACGTCTCCCGCCCCATGCCCGAGTTCATCGAGACCTTCCCCGACGACGGCTACCTGGACATGGCCGCCGTCATGAAGGCCCTCCGCCAAGTGAAGTTCAACGGCACCGCGCAGCCCGATCACATCCCGGGCTTCGCGGGCGACGACAAGTTCCGCCGCGCCGGCGTCGCCTACGCGATTGCCAATATGCGCTCCATGCTCCGTCAGGCCAACCGCGAAGTCGGCTAAGGCAGTTCCCGAATCCGCAGATGGCGGAACTCGATGTGCGACTGGTGACCCAGCAGCACAATGTGCCCGCTCTTGCGCTGCAAGCCCGGATGCTTCTTGAGCACGTCCGGCTCCCGCACCAAGTCCAGATCCGCCTCCAGAATCACCACGCCGTTCAGGCGCACCGTGATCCGCCGCCCGTCGGCGCGGATCTCCTGCTCGTTCCATTCGCCGGGCGGCTTCAGAAAGCCTGTCCGCGCCGGCCACACCTCGTAAATCGAGCCGTGATACTGCTCCGGCTTCAGCTTCATCGGCCCGTACAGCGGCCCGCTCTGATCCAGAATCTGGATCTCCATCCCGTGCACGGAGGTCTGCCCCACCTTCGGCGCCCGTATCCCGATCCCGTTGTTGGCATCGGCCGTCAGCTTGAACTCGAGCCGCAAAATGAAATTCGCGTACTCCTTGTCCGTCATCAGCTTCTGCCCGCCCTCCGGTGGGCAGACAATCATGCCGTCGCGCACCAGAAAGCCCGGCCCCATCTGGTTCACCACGAACCAACCGGCCAACGACTTCCCATCGAACAACGGCACAAAGCCGTCCTCGGCCCGCAGCAGCAGGCTAAAGAATATTAGCCAGCGTGCCGCCATCGATCAGTACCGTCGTGCCCGTAATATAGCTCCCCGCGTCCGTCCCCAACAACAGCGCCACGCCGGCGATCTCTTCCGGCTTGCCCCAACGCTTCAGCGCCGTCCGTTCCGTGAACTCTTTCTTCTGCTCGTCGTTCAGCAGCCCGAGCGGCAGTTCCGTCAGGAACGGACCCGGCGCAATGCAATTCACCGTCACGCCATACGGCCCCAGATCCAGCGCGCTCGACCGCGCCATGCCCACCAACGCCGACTTCGTCGCGCTATACACGTTGCGCTCTTTCTTGCCGCCCAAGCCCAGCACGGACGACGTATGGATCACGCGACCCCAGCCCCGCTCCATCATCTGCGGCAGCAAAGCGCGCGTCAGCCGCATGATGCCCGAAAGGTTCAACTCGATGATGCGGTCCCACGCTTCATCCGTAATCTGATCGGCCCGCTGCGGCTGATTGCCGCCCGCATTGTTCACCAGCACATCCACCCGGCCAAACCGCTTCAGCGCTTCCTCCGCGACCCGCTGCGCCTCGCTCCGGTCGGCCAAGTCGGCCGTCATCCACTCCACGCGCACCGGCAAGCCTTCGCCGATCTCGGCCGCCGCGCCCTTCAGTTCCTCTTCATTGCGAGAGCAAATCAGAATCGAAGCGCCATGCTCCGCGTAAGCGCGCGCCATCGCCTTGCCCAGCCCGCGGCTGCCGCCCGTAATCAGCGCCACGCGCCCGGTCAGATCAAACAATTTCTCGTACATGGTTCTCGATCATATCCCGAGAACCTGCCGCATCCAGGCCCGCGCTTCCCGCCGCAACGGGACGTCGCGCAGCACCCAAGCATCGTTGTGGTTGCGGAATGGCAAGGTCCTCACGGTGAACCGCCCGCGCACTCCCGTCTCCTCGAGATAACGCCGCGTTGGCTCCACGCTACGTTCGTGGCAAATGAACACCGGACGCTTGCCCAGCCGTTTCAAACGCTCGAGCGCCGAGGCCCGGTCGTCACCCACATAGCCCCACGTCCGCACCCCGTCATAGTGGCTATAAGCAAAGAAGCCGCGCCACAGCTTCGCCGTCTCCGCATCGCGCAGCCCCAGATAGTTGCACGCAATGGCGCCGCGCGAAAAGCCCGCCAACAGCACGCGCTTCCGGTCTCCGCCGTACTCCGCGCACACCTGCCGCACCGTCCGTCGGCAATAAGCCGTCGTCTCCTCCGCATCGCCCCACCACGTCAACTGATTCGCGCGATGCGCCCCATCGATGTAGGGCAAACACAACCAGATCGCCCCGCGTCCGCCGCTCAGGCCGTAACCGAGGTTACTCCCCTCGGGCCGCCCCGTCGAGACATCGCCGTACTCGTTGCGGTAGTTCCCGTTGCCCGCATACTCCACGATCACCGGGTAGCGCCGCCGCGGAGTCCAATCCACCGGCAGATACAGCACGTGATAGATCTCGGTGCCCGGCAGCGGAACTTTCACGCGCTGTCCCGCCCGCGGCGCACCGTCGCTCAACGCCGGCACGGTCAAGTCCACAGGCACCGTCCGGATGTCAGGCTCGGTCGCCTGCCACCACGCGCTCAGAAAATGGCGTCGCCACATCTATCGGCCCCGCGTAAAGCGCAGTCCCCACACGCGGTCATCGCCCACCGTCAGCCCGGTCACTCGGCCGTTCGGATCCCGCACGAACGTCACCGAAGCGCCATTGGGCGACGAGAACGAATCCCGAAACGCCGGCTTCAGCTTCACGCTCGGCAACACGCCCACCTGATAACTCAGTTGGCCACCTTCCGCCTTAACGGCGACGGTAGAATTCGTCTCCGCGCTCGAGTAACTGCCGGAGTAACTCACCAGCTCCGCGGCCGCCGGCTTCCATCTCTCCACTCGCTCATAAGTCACTTCCCCGTTCGGTGTCGTCACATTCAGACGGCTGCCGGAGAACTGATACATCGTTCCGCTTCGCGTAACAAACTGTTCCGGTCCCGTTGGAATCAACTCCGTCTGGCCGAACGCGAACTTACCTTGCCGATAAGTTGCTTCCGTCGTCGTATTATCCCGCAACTTGCGATACAAGCCCTCGAGCCGCGTCAGTTGGTCTGCGCCAATCGGATACGGACTGGGCGGCGGCGTAGCCGTCGTCCCCAACCACAGCCGCGCTGTCTCTCGGCCCAACTCCGTGGTACTCGCGGCAGCCGAGTTGCACAGCACCGCCACCGACAGATGCTGCTCCGGATAGCGGCCGAGCCATGTCCGATAACCGCCCGTCGACCCGCTGTGCGATACCTCACGCACCCCATCCACCTGGTTGATCGTCAATCCGGCCGCATAGGCGATCGTCTTGCCGCTCTTCAACGTCGCAGGCGTTTGCTGGGCCTTCACAAACTCCGGCCCGCCTACCTTGGCCTGCTCAAAGTTCTCGTTCCACAACAGCAAGTCGCCCACGGTGGTCAGCAAACCACCGGCGCCGATGATGTTCTCAATCGGCGTCTGCAATGCCCAACTACCGTTCTCTCGCCTCCCGTAGGCCAAGGCCCGATTCGGGACCAAACGGCGGAAGTCGTCGCGCCAACCGGTATGCGTCATTCCCAATGGCCGGAAGATCATCTCCTCCGTATAGGCCGGAAAGCTGCGCCCATCGCCCAGTACCCTTTCCACCAGAATCGGCGACATGTTATAGCCGATATTACTGTAACTATAGTTGGTTCCGGAATCGAAGTTCAGCCCTTTCTGCATCGTTGCCATCTGCAGCAAGTCTGTATTCGAATAAGTAAAGGTACCTTCCGGATATCCCCCGAACTCTGCAATCGGGCGCCATTCCCGCAGACCGCTGACGTGACTGATCACTTGGCGAATCGTCAAGGGCGCTCCATAATCCGGCAGCTCCGGGAGGTACTTTCGCATCGGATCATCGAGTGAGATCTTCCCGGACTGGGCCAGTAACATGAGCGTCGCTGCCGTAAACTGCTTCGCCACAGACCCGCTCTCGAAGACTGTCTCCGGCGTGATCGCCACGTCCCGCTCGAGGTCCGCCATGCCGTAGCCGGCCGTAAACACGGTTTTCCCGGCCTGCGCGACACCCACCGCGCAACCGGGCGTATGAGTGTTGAACGAACTGAAAATGCGATCCACCGCGGGCCGCTTCGGGAACAACGCCATCAGCGCATCGGCAAACAGCTTCATCCCGAACGCATTCGGATGATTGATCGCATTCAGCATGAGCGTGTTGTAGGGAATCCCCTGCCGCCACAGACGCCCGTAACGCAACGAGGCATCGGCCAGCGTCACGCCGTGCTTGGCCGTAAATGCCCGCAACCCGGCAACGTATGGCCGCGGATCCTGGTCCACGCCATGTTCGCTGGTCAGGTTCATCCAGTCGGGACGCACATAATGCGGGGTCAGGATGATCCAGTCGGCGCCGATGCCTTGGAAGTCGGAGAGTAACTTCGTATACCGCTCTTCGACCTCATCCGGCTTCAGGCTTGCGTCGTTCACGAACTCCGACACGATCACGTCGGGCTTCACTCCCAGCACCGTCTCCTGGTAGTTATGCGGACTTCCCGGAGGCTCATTCAAGTAACTCCGCGTATTGCGTCCGCCCCAAGCCTGCGTCAGTAACTCGATCTTCGCTTTCGGAAACCGCTGGCGCAACCGAGCCACGAACTGTTCCTGCCAGCGCTGCGATGGCTCGGCGAGATATCGTCCGTCGGTAACACTATCGCCCCAAGCAAGAATCCGCAGCGAACCACCGCCGTCCAGCTTTTCGGTCAACCGGCTGATTAGCGGGGTCACCGGTACCGGCCGCTCCGGATAAGCGTTCTCGAGGACCGGAAACAGGCATTGTGCATTTAAGCTGGTCAGGTAACCGGCGAGGTAAATGTTGCCTAAATGCCGCTCGCCCGGCGCGATTGCCGGGATCTCGGGAGCAGCGGCTCGCGGCTGCCCCTGCTTCACCACGATCTGCCCCGACGGAGTGAGCACCACCGCGTCGAGCCGCAGTTGCGCGTGCCGGTAGCTGGCGTAAACCGGCTGGTCAGTCTGCTCGGCCCGCACCCTTCCCAGCGTGCCCCAATGCAGGTCAACTTCGTAGTCCTTCCCGGGCTCAAGCAGAGGGGCATTGGGCTCCGGACCACGACGCAGCCGAAAGCTGGCGGTGTCGAGCAAGCCGGGGCTCGTCGTCTCCTGAGCGCGGACTCCCTTCAACTGCACCCCCTTCACCCAACCGCCGGCCTTGGGGTTGAAGACGGGCAGCGAGTCATATTTCTCCGCGGTAACGGTGGTCATCACCGGGGGCGTGACGCGCACCACTTGTTCGGGGCCATGCGGCACGCGCACGCGCACCTCCCAATCACCGGCTAGGCTAAAGCTGGCGGGTTCCTGCGCCAGGGCAGCAAGCAGAAAAGGCAGGACGAGCATGAAGCAAGTTTAGCTACTTCCTGGCGAAGAGCGGATCGTAGCGCGAGTCGATTTGGAAGTGGCGAACGCCCACCGCCTTGACGCGCGCGGCGTCCTCGACGGCGCCTTGCCACTCGTCGCGCTTGGCTTCGGTGTAGCGAAACGTGTTGATCGCCGCCACCGGCGTCACACCATGCTGCCGGCACAAGTCAACGGACTCCTGGTTCAAGTCGCTGGCCAACTCGAAGAGGAAGTAGTTCTGCTTCACATCCTCGCCCCGCTCGACGGCAGCGCGCAGCGATTTGCGGTTGGAAGAGCGGAAACAGCCGGGGCCGATGAGCTGAGCGGCGCGCGAACCGCCCCCGAGTAAGTAGGCGGTGCGGAGTAAGTCATGCTCGAGTAATAGCGCGCGGATCTTCTGGTAGAAGGCCTCGGGAAAGTCGTTGCCTTTGATGTCGAGCATCAGGCGGAGCTTGCCGCGGCACATGCGGCAGACGTCGCGGAAGTGGATGGGGTGCGTCCCGCCGGGGTGAGCAGTCAGGCGGCTAATCTCGTCCCAGGTCATCTCCTCGACCTTGCGAGGCTCGCCATAGAAACGTTGGAAGTTCGCGTCGTGCTGGAGGATGGGCTCGCCGTCGCGGGTACGGCGGACGTCGACTTCAATCATCCAATAGCCGCGCCCGATGGCAGCCTGGATGGAGCCGGGGCTGTTCTCGGCATGCTGGTCGTCGACAATGCCGCCGCGGTGGGCGATCAGGTGAAAGGCTGGATCCGTGGTGGCGCCGAGGCGAAGTGCCGCGGCGGCCAGGAGTGTGCGGCGAGTGAGCACTTAGCCCTTCTTGAGTTCGAACTTGGCAGCCTGATAAAGAGCGCGGATGTAGCCCATGCTGTAGCTCCAACCGTTGCCACGACCGCCTTCCATGTCGGGCACGTGATCGGCGATGAGATTGCCGCGGAAGTCGACCTCGACCAAGGTCCGCATGAGCTTGTACATGTCGGTGTAACCGTTGTCGATGTAGGTCTCGACGAAGTCCGGAATGGGGCCGGTCACGTTGCGGAAGTGGATCTTCCAGAGCTTGCCCATCTTGGCAAAACCACGGACCGCGTCGTAGACGTCCTTGCCCGTACTCTTGCCACCTTCCATCCACGTGCCGCAGCAGAGGCAAACGCCGATGGCGGGCGAGTTCGCGATCTCCAGCGCTTTCACATAGCCGTCGTAAGTGCCGAAGATATGGCGCGGGATACCGGCTAACTCAGGCACCGGCGGATCGTCCGGATGAATGCCGATGCGGACCCCGGCTTCTTCGGCCACCGGAGCAATCTGCTTGATGAAGTAAGTGTAGTTCTCCCAGAGCTCTTCTTTGGAGTACTTACGACCGTGACTGAGAGGCTGCTCGTAAGTCTTGCCATTCCAGAAGCCCTTGGCATCTTTGAGATGAAACGAACGGGCCGAAGCGCCGCCGCGAATCGTCTCGCGCGAGCTGGACCAGATGCCGTTGGCCATGTGGGCGTAAGTAATGTAACCAATGCCCGCCTTGCCGGTGTCGCGAATATATTGCTTGAGCCAGGCGATCTTCGCATCGCGGCCGGAAAGGCCGAGAGTAATCTCTTCGATGTTCCGGTTATCGTTATTCGAGATATTCCAGACTTTGAGACCGGCAGCTTCGACGCGTTTCTTGATGTCCAGGAAATTCGCGAGCGTGGCGCGGCCGGCGCCCGTCTGAACGTTCAGATACTCCACGCCCATCTGCTGAATCCACTTCAGTTCGTCGGCGGTGACATTCTCGCCGACCTGCATGGAGATTTTGATGCCCGGGCCTAAGGGTTCCAGCGGCTTCGCGGCCGCGGCCATGGCAGAAAAGGCAAGCCCTGCCTTGGCAAACTCACGACGATCCATGGGGAGTTCCTTTCGAACCGGAAGTATATCATTGGCGCACCCCAAGGGCCTTCGCTTCGTCGTCCATGCCGGTTAACTCCCAACGCACCATCGACATGGGGATGACGCCGACGGCGAAGAAGGCGTCCATGAACTCGTTGAAGGGCATGGGCTTTGCGTCAGCCAGCAGGTGATCGAAGGCAATCTTGCCGGCGAGGTAGGTGGTGCCATAGCTGGGCTGCGTCGCATAGATGCCCATGTCGACCCAGAGTGTATTGCCGTTCGGGTTGAACCAGCCGTACGGCGTCTTGTCGACGATGAACTGCTTGGCTTGGGCGAGCGTGAACTCGCCGCTGTGGAACTTGAGATCGGCGAGGCCACGGATGGCGCGCACGGCGCCCATCACGTAGATCAACTCGCGAGCCCGCGGGCGCTGATCGAAAAGACCGGTGTTCATGGTGACCTCTTCCCACGCGGTGGCAAAGCCCTCGGAGCGGCCGTCCCAGATGTTGTAGAGCAGGCGCGAAGACCGAATGGGGCTGGCATGGGGCTCGCGATCCAGGCGCTGCTTTTCGATCCAGTGGACGGCGTGGGTCTTCATCGGGATCGAGTCGCGGTACTCGACGTTGCTGAAGATATCGAGATTGCCGGGGGCGGCGAGTTGACCGCGCGAGGGCCGCAGACGGTCCAGGTTCATGTAGTCGCGGACGGAGAATAGCGAGCGCTGGAAGTTCATCAGATAGTCGATGCCTTCGTTGTTGCGGCGGCTGAGCTCTTCGGCCGTGGCGGGAAAGGTGAGCGGCGGAAGATGGCGGTTGCGGTGCTGTTCGAGGCGCAGCGTGGCGAGCATGCGCTGAAGCTCCCGCTCCATGAGGGCGACCAACTGCTGCCAGGTGTAGGGCACCAGGTGCACGTTCTTGAGATACCAGTTGTAGTTCTCGATGCCGATGCCCGAGCCCCGGGACATGGTGCGTGCCCTGCTCTCGAGCCATTGCGTGAACGAATCGACCGCGGCTTTGGCGGCCTGCGCTTCAGTGGCCAGCTTGGGAGCGCGGGTGGCGAGATTGGCGAAGGTCTTGCTTTCCTGCTGTGTTTGCCAGATGGCAATGGTGTAGAGGTCCTTGGCGTCTTCGGTGAGATTGGTTTTGGCCTGCTGAAGCAGGCGCGGAATGGCGGCGAGCTTGGTGCGGATCTGGTCTTCGTCCTTGGCGGCGAGGGGGAACTGGTAGGTCCACAGCTCGAGGGCACCGAAGACGTGCGGGCCTTCGTGGAGAGGCGTGTCGGACTCGGAAGCAAAGACGGTGCGGTAGAAGACCGGGTTGCGCGACCAGGGCCGGAGGACGCGGTGGTCAAAGTCGAGGCCGTTCATCTCGGCGCGGACGAGGTTGTAGTCGATCTTCTCGGCGACGGTCCAACCGGTGAGGTCGAAGGCTGCGAGACGCTGTTGCCAGCCTTTGAGAGCGGCCTGCTGTTTGCGGATGGCGGTGGGGGAATAGTCCGGGACACCGTTAACCATCGCGGGCTGCTGAAAGGCGCGCCATTGGTGGAAGAACTGGACGAGGTCGGCGTGGGTGCTGGCTTGCGCGGTGACGGCCAGCAGAAAGAGCATGAAGCGCACAGGAAAACTCCTCTCGAAGCGATGTGGGATCGACGGAGATTCCGGGCAGAGACTCCAGTTTATGCGATATACATATCGGCTATGAACCGACGCGCTTTTCTGGCTTTGACGTCCATGGCGGCTGCCGCGCAGCAACCGGCGATTCCGCCGGCGGCGACCAATCGCGACTGGACGCAGCCCATCCAGTATCCCGACCCCGATGTCGTGGTGCTGGACAACCGCTTCCGTAAGTATGTGATTAATAACACGAGTATCAAGCGATTATTTACGGGAACGTCGTGGGCGGAAGGGCCGGCGTGGAGCGGAACCGGGCAGTATCTGGTGTGGAGCGACATCCCCGGCAACGTGCAGTACCGCTGGATTCAGGACGACGGGCGGGTGTCGACTTACCGCAATCCGGCCGGCTACAGCAACGGCAACACATTCGACTACGAGGGCCGGCAACTCTCGGCCGAGCATGGCGGGCGCCGCGTGGTGCGCTATGAGATCAATGGCACCGTGACGGTGATTGCGGATAAGTTCGAAGGCAAGCGGCTGAACTCGCCGAACGATCTGGTGGTGCATCCGGACGGCAGCGTTTGGTTCACGGATCCGCCGTACGGGATCAACGGCAACTATGAAGGCTACCAGGCGCCGAAGGAATTGAAGGAAGCCGTGTATCGCGCCGACCCCAAGACGGGGCAGGTGGCGAAGGTGACCGATGAGGTGAGCGCGCCCAATGGCATCTGCTTCTCGCCCGATTACAAGCGCCTCTATGTGGCCGATACGGGTGCGCAAGGGCGTGATACGAAGGTGTGGGACGTGGACGGCAGGACGCTGAAGAACGGGAAGCGCTTCTTTCTGTTTGATGTGCCGGGGACCGGGCAGCCCTCAGCCGCGGACGGCATTCGTTGCGACGCAGATGGGAATCTGTGGGCGGGCGCGCGGCCGGGCGTGCAGGTGGTGACGCCGGGCGGCGAGCGCATTGGCATGATCCGGCTGCCGGAGAACTGCGCGAATGTCTGCTTTGGCGGGCCGCGGCGGAATCGCCTGTTCATGACGGCGAGCCAATCGCTCTACGCGCTCTACGTCCAAACCAGCGGCGCGCACATCGCTTAGCGCTTGTAGAGGCGGGCGAGCATGAGCACGAGCAGAATGCCGCCGTATAGGGCGGGCAGACGAATGTCGGACTTCACCAGCCAGTAATAGTGAATGACACCGGCCAGAGCGCTGAAGTAGGCCAGGCGGTGGAGCCGCTGCCAGTTCTTGCCGAGGCGGCGGATCCAGCCTTTGGTGGAGGTGATGGCGAGCGGCACCATCAGCAGCAAACCCAGCAGGCCGACGGTGATGAAGCGGCGTTTGAGGATGTCGGCCTGCATTTCCTGGAAGTCGAGGACACGATCGAGCCAGGCCCAAATGATCAGGTGCAGGCAAGCATAGAAGAACGCGAAGAGGCCGAGCAGGCGGCGGTAACGGATGAGCGACGGGAAGCCGAGGCGGCGCAGAGGCGTGATGGCGAGCGAGGCGAGCAGAATCCGCAGCGCCCAGTCGCCGGTTTCATGCGTGAGGTACTCGATGGGGTTCGCGCCGAGGTCATCGGTGCGGAACTTGTAGTAGAGCAGCGCAAGCGGCGTCAGGCAAGCCAGCCACACGGGTAGCTTGAGAAGGGCGTTGCGAACTGTGGGCGACACGTTAGTAGTTCTTGCGCAGGTCCATGCCGGTGTAGAGCGAGGCGACCTGATCGGCGTAGCCGTTGAACATGAGCGTCTTGCGGCGGCCGAATTCGCCCAAACGGCGTTCGGAGGCCTGGCTCCAGCGGGGATGGTCCACTTGCGGGTTCACGTTCGAATAGAAGCCGTATTCGCTGGGGTTGGCGATCTTCCAGGTGCAGGGCGGCTCTTTCTCGACGAGGCGAATTTTGGCGATGGACTTGATGCCCTTGAAGCCGTATTTCCAGGGAATGATCAGGCGGACGGGGGCGCCGTTCTGATTGGGCAGCGTTTCGCCGTACATGCCGAAGGTGAGCAAGGTGAGCGGGTGCATGGCTTCATCGAGGCGAAGGCCTTCGACGTAGGGGAAGCTGATGCCGCCCATGGCGCTCGAGAGCATGTTGGCGGGGTCGTAGAAGCTCTCGAAGGCGACGTACTTGGCTTTGGCGGTGGGCTCGACGGATTTCAGGAGCGCGGAGAGCGAGTAACCGATCCAGGGCACGACGATGGACCAGGCCTCGACGCAGCGCATGCGATAGATGCGCTCCTCCATCGGGCTGATCTTCATGAGGCTATCGAGGTCGAGCGTGACGGGCTTGGCGCAGGCGCCTTCGATCTTCACCTTCCAGTTTTCGGTGCGGAGGCGCGAAGCGTTGCGCGCGGGGTCCGTTTTGCCGGTGCCCAGTTCGTAGAAGTTGTTGTACCGGGTGGATTCAGCGAGGGAGTTCGGTTCCTCGGTGGTGCTGAGCGGGCTCTTGCGGACATTCGTGATCTTGGCCGCCGAGGCGGAAGAGGCGAGAATCAGCCCACCCGCGCCCGCCAACAGTCGCCGGCGATTCAGGTATTCGGACTTCGGGGTGATTTCGGACGAACGGATGGTGGGGGCGTTTTTGATCAGCATAGGCACCTACTCACTCGTATGATGCCACGAGCGGCGAATTTTATTCCAGACTTTCCACAGATCCAAACCAGCAGCCGGCCCGTAGGTAGGGAACGAAAGGAGAGCTTTTCGTGAGCAACATCGAGGTCGTGAAGGGTTTGTACGAGGCGTTTGGCCGGGGAGATATTGCGAGCATTTTGGCGAGTTTGGCGGAGGATGTCCGCTGGGAGTCCGAGGCGCCGGCGCAGATTTCAGCGAGCGGAATCCGGCGGGGGCCGCAGGAAGTGGTGGGTTTCTTCGAGGGGCTGGACAAGGATCAGACGGAGCCGCAACTGACGGTGACCGATTGGCTGGCGACGGGCGATCAGGTGGCGGCGTTCGGGCGTTATCAGGCGACGGCGCGGCGAACCGGCATTCGGACCGATGTGCCGATTGCGCATCTGTGGACGCTGAAGGACGGCAAGGTGACGCGCTACGTGGGCCTGACGGACTCGGCGACGATTCTGCAATCGCTCTAATTAGAGCGTCGTGAGATAGGCGCGCGCGTAATCGATGGAGCGCTGGTTGTACTCGTCTTCGAGGGCGAGAACGCCTTCGGGACTGAGTCCGGAGGTGCGCGGCAACGGCTTCTTGGGCGGGTGCTGACGGATCCAGCTCATGAGCATGGCGAGGTCGCGCGAGGGGACGGGGCTGCGGTCGTCGTAGACCTTCCAATACTGCTCGGTGAAGATGGGGACTTTGAGCGGGTCCCGGGTGAGCATTTCGAGCTGGAAGAGAATCTTGGGATTCTTGCGTTGGAAGCGGGCGACCAGACCGGCGAGGTCGAGGTGGCCGTCGCCGAAGGGGACTTCGGAGAGAAGGATGCCTTGATCGTAGAGGTCGACGGCGATGTCCTTGAAGCTGATGAAGAGCGTGTAGGGCTCGAGGGTGTCAATGGTCTGTTGCGGCGTTTCGATGAGGGAGACGTTGTTGACGAGGTCGAGGGCGACACCGACATACTCGCTGCCTACGCGCTTCACCCAGTCAGCCAGTTCGGCCGAGCGCCAGGCCTTGTGGTTCTCGATGGCGAGCGGCATTTTGTACTTGCGGAGGATGGGCTCGGCACGCTGGACAGCGGCCTGGCATTGCTCGAAAAAGGCATGATACTCGCCGGCGGTTTTGAACTGTTCGTAACGGCGGCCGGAGAACGAGTCATGCACGCAAACGACGCGGCCGTTCATCTCGGAAGCGGCTTTGACGGCGGCTTCGTACTTGGGGAGGTCGGCTTCGGATTTGGGCGAACGGAGGCCGACGGTGAGGCGCATGTCGTAGCGCTCGATCTGTTGGCGGAGGCGGGCCACGGCAGCGGGGTCGAGGTCCGCAGGCAAGGCGGTATGCGCGGCGCCCAAGCCTTTCTGATGGCAGTACTCGACGATGTCCCAGTTTTTGCCCAGGTGCCGAATGCGGGCGGTGAGGCCGGGCCCGGCGGAGCCCATGTTCTTGAGGACGCGGGTGGTGTCGGCGAAAGCGGCGGGAGCCAGCAACGTGGAGGCAAGCATTTGACGGCGGTTCATCGGGGAGATCCTCCGAAAGAGGCTATCACTTTGGCTGAAGGATTGTTTACGCGAGAAATTTTGCGCCAAAAGCTAAAATGAAAGCTACCGTGCGTTTACTCCTTCTGTTTGTTTTGCTGACGCCGCTCCCTGCGGCTGACCCCCTCGAAGCGGCCCGCGACGCGCAGGACCGGGCCCAGTTAGAGAAGCTGGTGAAAGAGGCGGAGGCGGCCGCGCAGAAAAAGTCCGAGCCAGGTGGCGGCGCAGTACCGGCTGGCCCTGGCGCAATCGTACCTGGCGGAAGTGGCGCTGGAGTTGAAGGACAAGGGCGCGGCGCGCGCGGCGGCGGAAAGCGGGATTCAGGTGGCGCAGAAAATCGTGGCGCTCGACGGAAAGTCCGCCGCCAATCGCAGCTTGCTGGGCACCCTATGCGCGCAGGTGATTCCGGCGAACGTGCTGGCGGGGTTGAAGTGGGGCCGGTGCGCGCTCGACGAAATTAATAAGGCGATTGAACTCGATCCGAAGTATGCGGAGGCGTGGCTGCGGCATGGCGTGGGCAACTACTACCTGCCGACGCAGTTCGGCGGGGGCATTGACCTGGCGATCAAGGATTTCGAAAAGGCGCTGCAACTGAATCCCAAGCTGGCCGAGGCGTATCTGTGGATGGGCGTGGCGCAGCGCAAGGCGAATCGCAATGCTGAGGCGAAGAAGGCGTTTGCGAAGGCGCTGGAGTTGAATCCGCGGCGCGTGTGGGCCAAGCAGCAATTCGATAAGACGCCGGCGCAATAGTCATGGGCCGCGCGATCTCGTTGTTGGCTTTGGCCGCGGCCACGGCCCTGGGCTTTCTCTATTTCCCCGGACATCACTATCTGCAGCAGGATACGCAGATCTGGGCGCCGGTACTGACGCATGCGCAGGATCCGTCGTACTTCAAGCACGAGCTGATCGTAACCGGGGCGCACATCCGGCTGACGATTTATGACGAAGTGACGCTGGGGCTGATGAAGCTGACGGGCGCGAGCCTGGAGACGGTGCTCACGGCGCAGCAGTTGACGTTTCGCTTTTTGGCGCTGTGGGGAGTGTGGCTGCTGGCGCGGGCGGTGGGCCTTTCGTATCTCGCGAGCGTGCTGGCGGCAGTGGTGTGCGGGATGGGCGCGACGATCATCGGGCCGGCGGTGCTGACGGTGGAGTACGAACCGGTGCCGCGTGGATTTGCGTTTGGCCTGGCGCTGCTGGCGATCGGGCTGATGGCGCAGAACTGGTATCTGATGAGCGGGCTGGCGCTGGGGTTGGCGTTTGCCTATCATGCGCCGGCGGTGTGGCCGGTGTTGCTGGTCTCGGGGCTCGTGGTTTGGCGCTTAAAGAAAGGCGCGCAGGGGGCCCATTGGCGAGCACTGGCGGGGTTCGCGGTATTTGTGGCGGTGCTGGGCGTTTGTGCGCTGATGTCTGAGACGGGGCCGATGAATCCGCTGTTTGCGCGAATTTCGGCGAACCACGCGGCGCTGCAGCAGAAGCGCGCGACCTATAACTGGATCACGCTATGGGCGTCACCGAAGCAGTGGCTGGGTCAGTATGCGGCGCTGGCGTTGGCCGGGAT
Organism: Bryobacteraceae bacterium; assembly: GCA_044226365.1. Classification (GTDB taxonomy): domain Bacteria; phylum Acidobacteriota; class Terriglobia; order Bryobacterales; family Bryobacteraceae; genus JALHNI01. The sequence continues at coordinate 79,882 of JBGAHE010000010.1, read as the reverse complement.
TCTGGCGTGGTGGCGGCTCGGGAAGGCGTTGCCGGCGACGGTGCGGCCGTGCCTGGCGCTGCTACCGGCGGTGGGTTTGCTGAGTGTGCCGCTTTCGTACGTGTTGCTTGAGCAGGCGCGACTATCGCTGATTCCGCAGGTGCAGGTGATGCGAGCCCTGATCTATACGCTGATGGTGGCGGTGATCCTGGTGACACTGGCCGGTTTGCGGGCGGCATCGCAAGGGCGATGGTGGGAGTCGCCGTGGTGGCTGGCGCCGGCGTTGTTTGTACCGATGGCGCCGGTATGGGACGGGCGTCCGTGGGCGGTGTACGGCGTGGCAGCGGGTTTGGCTTTGTTCGTGACGCTGGCAGTGGCGCTCGAGAAGCGGCACGTGCGGGTGGGTTGGGCGATGGCCGTGGTGGCGATCGCGGGTTGTTTCTGGGCTCCAACGGGCCTGGCCAAGGTGCGCAACTATACGACGCTGGGCGACGCTGAGTTGACGGGGCTGATTGACTGGGCGAGGTCGCAGACGGGGCGGGATGATGTGTTCCTGTTCCGGGACAACGGCCAGCGGAATGAACCGGGAATGTTCCGGGCGCGAGCGCAGCGGGCGGTGTATGTGGATTGGAAGGGCGGCGGTCAGGTGAACTATTACGAGTTCTACGCCGTGGAGTGGTGGAAGCGGTGGGAACGCTTCATGAAGCCGCCGTTTGAGCCGGGCGAGGTAGGGGCGTTGCGCGAGGCGGGGGTGCGGTATCTGGTGTTCCGGAAGGCGCCGGCGGGTTGGGATCGGCAGCCGGTTTTCGAAAACGAGGGATATCGGGTTTACCGGCTCGACTAAGGGTGGTGGAAAGCGGCCAGTGGCCGAAAAGAACCACCGCAAATTGTTCATTCTTTTGGAGAAACCCATTCGCACGGAGGGGCGTCGGTATGGGCGAAGGAGTGACACACTCATGACGAAGCAACTGATTCTGGCGTTGGCGCTGGCCGGCGGGGCGATGGCGCAGGTGGGCTATGACGATCGCCGTTACGACGATCGCCGCTACGACAATCGAGGCTACGGCGGCTATGGTGATAATCGTGGCTTCGGCCGGGGCTATGCCAACAATGGACGCAATGGCTACGATCCGGTGCGCGCGACGATCGGGACGTTGCAGGGCTTGCAGCAACGGGCGCGGGTGGACCGGCACGAGTTCAACCACATGCAGCAGGCGACCGAAAAGCTGATGCGGTTTGACGACCAGCGGATGCGCGGCCGGTTCGATCGCGGGGCGCTCGATAGCGCGTTGGGCGATCTGCGCGACCTGGCCAAGGCCGATCAGTTGCACCCGCGCGACCGGCAGCGGATTGCGGGTCTGGTGAGCGACCTGTATCGTTTGCGAGAGTACCGCTACTGACGCTACCATCGAGGCTTGTCCACACCACGATTTGTAGCCAAGCCTTTGTTTGAACCGGCGCGCGAAGAGCTGCGCTTTTTGCCCGAAGGACCGCGCGTGATGCTGAACCATCCGCGCGGTTCTGGCCTTTTGGGGTGGGTGGCGATTCAGTATGGGGCGGACGTGCCGCGCGGCAGCGTGAATGTACTGAATCTGGCGACGGGCGAGAACGAGTCGGTGGAACTGGATGGGCGTCCGGGGTTCTTTGCGGAGACGACGACGCCGGGCGTGGTCCTGGTGGGGATGGAGCGCCGGCTGGTGCTGGTGAACCTGGTGACGGGGGCGGTGGAAGAGACCGGGATCACGGCGACCGACGACGAGCGCGTGATTATCAATGACGGGCTGGCGGTGGAAGGCGGCGTCCTGTTCGGGACAAAGCATTTGAACTTCGAGCTGCCGATTGCGGGGTTGTACTTCTTCGACAGCGCGACGCGCAAGGTACATCAGGTGCTGGACAAGCAGATCTGTTCGAACGGCAAGATCCTGACGAGAGACGCCGAGGGCGCGACGCTGGTGGACATCGATTCGCGGCCGAAGACGATCGGCTGGTACCGGCTGGATGCGGAGTTGACGACGGTGCTGAGCCATCGGGTGCTGCGTGACCCAGCTTCCCTGCCCGGGTATCCGGATGGGTTGCGGGAGGCGCCGGGTGGTGGGGTGGTGGTGGCGTTCTACAATCCGGAGGCGGTATCGGACGGACTGGCGCAGCACGTGTGCCTGGACACCGGGGCGATTCTGGCGGAGTGGGTATTTCCCGGGTCACCACGCGTGACGTGTCCGGAATTTGTGGAGATCGAGGGCCGCGTGAAGATGGTCTGCACGACGGCGGTGGAAGGAATGCCGGAGGACATCCGGAAAATCGCGCGGGGCGCGGGGGCGATGTATATCGCCGACACGCCCTTCACGAAAACACCGGAAAGGCCGCCGCTGGTCGCCGTTTAGCGGCGGCGAGCGAAGCGGGCAGCCAGGAGGATCGCCGAGCCGGCCAGCACGAAGGTGGAGGGCTCAGGCACCTGGTCGATGGGGAACTCTTCGGAGAAGGTGCCGTCGTCCGCGTTGATCTGCAACTGGTGATTGACGGTGGAGTTGACCCAGGTGACTTGGTTATCGCCGCTGAAGCGGAAGCCGCCCGCGGTGGCCAGGCCCAAGCCGACCGGCGCCGTGTTGTCGATATCGCTCTGCCAATTCGGAATTAGCCCGAAGCCCACCGGACCGGTGAGGACGAACCAATAGGTGGTTTGCGGGAGGAGCAGGAACGAAGCGACCGAGGTGATGGTGACGTTTTCCGATTGAGCGGGGAGAGTGACGGCGTTGAAGGCGACAAGTTCCGAACCGGGGTTGCCAGCGTTGTCGCTGTAGATGCCACCGGTGACATCGCGGGAGAAAAGGAAGGCGTTGTTATCGAAGATCGTCTCCAGCGAGACGAATTGAAGGGGAGTATCGCCGATGGTCGCTCCGAACGCGACATAGTCGCGAGAGGCAGCGTCATTCGCTCCGTTCCCGATCGGGATGCCGTTGACGTAATTGCCCCCAGTGAAATTGGTGACGATGACGACTTCGGCGGCGGCCATGGGCATGGCCAGAGCCAAGAGGGCAAAACCCGCGTTGAGCAGTTTCCCTCTTAGGTTCGACAAAAAAAGAACCTTAGACACGACAGAGATTCCTCCTACTTACTTCGACTGTACCTCCGCAGGTAGGTAGTAGTCCACCCCCCACGTTCGGCCTAGTACTACTCGGGCCATTGTGGCATACTTTTTCTTCGCCGTAAACAAATAGCGAAAGGCGAAGGGGTTTCGTCTTTTGGTCGCCGGGGTGTGTGGCGTTTTGATGCTGAAACCGGGTGGATCTGTGTAAGCTGAGGGTGAGACGCGGTCCCATGCTCATTTTACTTTTTCTTCTCCCGTTGGCTGTTTTCGCTCAGGAATCGTGGGGCGACCGGGTGGTGCCGGCCAGCGGCAAGCTCGATTTTGCGACGACGAAGAGCGGGCAGATCTATTCGGTGACGGTGCGTTCGCTGGCTCAGTTGGGGCCGGTGGAGGTGGTGAGCGGCGGGCGGAAGCTGACGGGGAAGACGCTGCATGCGGGCGATCGCGATCTGACGGCGATGGTGCGGGCGCAGGGGACGACGTCGGTGAAGGCGCCGGCGGGGTCGCGCGTACGGGTGGTGGCCTGGACGGACGAGGCGCCGGTGGAGGTGGAGCCCAACGACCGTTGGGAAGAGGCTCAGCCGATCCGGCTCGAGCAGACGATCTTCGGGTCGGCCGACGACGCGCCGTATTTTCCGGTGGCCGGAACACCGATGCCGGCGATCAAGAAGGCTTCGGGGGAGCAGGCGGCCGACTGGTTCCGGTTCGAATTTCCAGCAGGCGCGGCGAAGCTCGTGTTCTTCCAACTCGACCTGACCGAGCGCGACAATATTCCCGCCGATGTGGCCGTGTTTCGCGTGAAGGACGGCAAGGCCGTGCCCTTCAACGACGGCGAAGATCCGGTAACGCTGCCGCACGAGGTGCAGGCGCTGCAGGGGAACAAGTTCACGACCCGCGTGCTGCGGGAGCCCGGCACTTACTATCTGCGCGTGGTGGCGAATCATCCCGAGTACAAGCTGCGGACGCGCGTGTACGAGGCGCCGCCGTATCGGGATCCGCGGCAGGCGGTGCGCACGGCGCTCGACTTCATCATGGGGGCGGGCGATTCCTGGCACGCCAACACGCCGCGACGCGGCGGCGTGTATGACCGGGTGTCGAGCGTACATCAGGAGACGTCGTTGTGCGTGGCCTGCCACGTGACCCACTTCTCGCAGCGCGCGCAGATCTACGCGCTGCGGCAGGGCTATCCGGTGAATCAGCGGCAGCAGTTGCAGTTCATGACGGAGCGCTTCTACAACAATCCGCGGCCGCTGTTCGGGTTTGAGAAGGAGGGCGCGGTGTGGGCGCGCGTGATCTCGGCGCCGGCGAACGTGCTGGGGCGGATGTCGCATCTGCTGGACGTCTACGAACGGGAAACCGGCGTGGACCGGCGCGAGGAGTTCCATCGCAGCGTGCGCGAGTATCTGAAGATCTACTACCAGGACCGGACGAAGCTGCCGCCGGATGAGACGAACGGGAATCAGCCGTTGGTCTCGACCTACGAGGTGGCCTGGTATGCGTGGGAGCTGACGAAGGATCCGCAGCTCGAAATGCTGCTGGCGCAGACCGAGCACAAGAATCTGATCGATCTTTGCTACCAGACGCAGGCGCTGGCTTCGATCGACGCGAAGAAGTACGCGGAGCAGATTGCGAAGAACGTGGAGCGGCTCCTATCGCTGCAGCGTGCGTCGGGGCAGTGGTCGATGAAGTTTGCACCGACGGAGAAAGAAGTGGAGTTCCAGACGGGCCACGCACTGTGGGCGCTGGCGATGGCCGGGGTGCCGAAGGAGAATCCGCAGGTGGCGAAGGGGCTCGCGTACCTGATGGGACGGCAGCAGGAGTTTGGCGGCTGGCTCGATCCGCTACAGAGCTTCGAGAACTTCCGCACGCCGTTCCGCGAAACGCAGATGTCGATTCTGGCGCTGTCGGCGTACTATCCGGAGAAGCCGCGGGCGAAGGGCTGGAATGCAGGCGAGTTTGCGCCGGGCCAGGGCTTGCTGACGGCGCTGGACAACGTCTGGGACCGGCAGAGCCCGGCGAGCGTGGCGCAGATCGAGAAGCTGGCGGCGCATGGCGATCCGTTTGTGCGGCAGGCGGCGGTGGAGGCGCTGGGGAGATTGGCGCCGGTAGGGTCGATGGCGGCGCTGGTGAGCCGTCTGGGGGACGATAGCAAGCTGGTGCAGCGGACGGCGGCCTGGGCGATCCGGCAGGTGCAGAGTCGGCACACGGTGACGCCAGGACCGATCGTGGCTGCGCTCGATTCGCCGGACGCGCGGGTACGCTGGGGCGCGACGCGCATCTTCGCGACGCACTTTGCGGGGTTGGCGCAGACGCCGGCGTTCGCCGACGCGTTGGCGCGGCATGTGAACGACGCGGACCCGGCAGTGGCGACGCAGGCGATCAAAGGCCTATGGCAGTTCTGGTTCTGGTCGCGCGATGAGGCGGCGAAGTCGCGCATTGAAGACGCGTTGCTGGCGGGGCTGAAGACACCGCGGCACGGGTGGCCGGAGCAGGCTTTGCGCGAAGGCATCTACAACGTGGCAGACGAGAACATCCGTTACCTGTACAACAACTGGGTGCCGTCGATTTCCCGCGAGGCGGACCAGAAGAAGGTGATCGCCGGGCGGCTGGCGATCGAGAAGCGGTTGGCAGAGAAGTTCGCGAAGTATCTGGAGACATCGAACGATGCGGCGCGGAAGCGTCTACTGGCCGGGTTGGTGGAGTTACCGCTGCGGCGGGCCGACATCTATAACGTCGAGGAGGATTCGGCGCACGGGTTTGTGCCGGTATACAACCGGATCGGCAACGACGTGGAGCAGACGGTGTTCTTCGGTGAGAGCAATACGCGGTTTGCGACGGCGCTGCTGCCGCTGGTGTCGTCGCCGGATCCCGAGTTACGGCGGCTGGCGATGGGAGCGGCGCAACTGACGCGCGACGCGCGGTTCGGCGCGGTGACGGCGATCGCAGGACCGCCGGGGCCGGTGCGCGAGCAGTTCGTGGCGGTGGCGAAGAAGGACATCAAGGTGCCGGAGAACGCGGAGCTGTTGAAGGCGTTCAACCAGTATCCGAAGCCGCCGGCGCCGCCGAAGGGCACGAAGCGGGCGGGCGCGGCGAAGCCGGACGAGGCGTTCTATCGCGGCTATGTGGAGCCGATTTTCCTGAAGCGCGGCAAGGACGGGTACGCGTGCGTGCAGTGCCATGCGTCGCATTCGGCGTTCAACGCGACGCTCTCGACGGTGTTCAACGTGGTGGACCTGGATGATCCGGAGAACAGTCTGCTGCTGAAGAAGCCGACTTGGACGGCCGAGACGGAGGGGACGCTGGGAGCGCAGAGCCATGGTGGCGGGGTGCGGTTTGAGCGCGATTCGCCGGAGTACACGACGATTCTGAACTGGCTACGCGGGGTGAAAGAGTAAGGGAAGTTTGGAGCGGGGGACGGGGCTCGAACCCGCAACCAACAGCGTGGAAGGCTGTGACTCTACCATTGAGTTACCCCCGCTCAGGGGCGACTCTTCCATGATGACACGGGGCGCGAGGGGCGTTCAAGTTTGGACGGGGGTTGACGCTAAACTTGGAGTTCATCGCACCGCGGGTGTTCTGCCCGCAGACCTCGCTCGTCGAGTGGCCGTGCTGCCAAAGTGCGTTGAGTTCCACGAACCCGAGGAGTTTCTATGCCCACGATTACCGTTGCCGATGGCACGCAGCTTTTCTACAAGGATTGGGGGAGCGGCAGGCCGATTGTCTTCTCGCACGGCTGGCCGCTGAGCGCGGACGATTGGGATGCGCAGATGCTGTTTTTTGGACAGCGGGGGTATCGCGTGATTGCGCATGACCGGAGGGGACACGGACGGTCGACGCAGACGTGGCACGGCAACGAGATGGATACGTATGCGGCGGATCTGTCGGCGTTGTTTGAGGCGCTCGATCTGCAGGACGCGATCCTGGTGGGCCACTCGACGGGCGGGGGCGAGGTGGCGCATTATCTCGGCCGGTATGGGACCAAGCGGGTGGCGAAGGCCGTGTTGCTGGGGGCGGTGCCCCCGCTGATGCTGCAGACGCCGGCCAATCCGGGCGGGCTGCCGATCGCCGTGTTCGACGGGATTCGCGAAGGCGTGACGAACGACCGTTCGCAGTTCTACAAGGACCTGACACTGCCGTTCTACGGCTTCAACCGGCCGGGGGCGAAGGTTTCCGAAGGCATCCGCGACCATTGGTGGTTCCAGGGGATGCTGGGCGGGGTGAAACCGCATTACGACTGCATCAAGGCCTTCTCCGAAACGGACTTTACCGAGGACCTGAAGAAGATCGACATTCCGGTGCTGGTGTTGCACGGTGATGACGATCAGATCGTGCCGATTGGAGCTTCGGCGCTGATGTCGGCCAAGCTGCTGCCGAAGGCGACACTGAAGGTGCATCCGGGTTTGCCACACGGGATGGCGACGACGCATCCGGACGTGATCAACGCGGACCTTCTGGCGTTCATCGAAGGGGAATAGACCTTCAGCACCGCGCGGTCGCTGCCGGAGGCGGCTTACATGATCATGCCGGCGATGCAGGCCGACATGAAGTTGGCCATGGAACCGGCGGCGACGGCGCGGATGCCAAGACGGGCGAGGTCGGATTTGCGGGAGGGCACCAGCGCGCCGATGCCGCCGACTTGAATCGCGATCGAACTGAGGTTGGCAAAGCCGCAGAGGGCGAAGGTGGCGATGATGACCGAGCGGGGCTGCATGTCCGGGCCGATTTGTCCGAGTTTGATGAAGGCGACGAATTCGTTCAGGACAAGGCGGGTGCCGAGGAGGTCGCCGACGCGGCCGGCATCGCGCCAGGGGACGCCCATCAGCCAGGCGATGGGGGAAAAGAGCATGCCGAACAAGATCTCGAGCTTCTCAGGGAACCAGGGCAGGAAGCCGTGCACCCAGCCGAAGAGGCCGTTCACGAGAGCGATCAGGGCGACGAAGGCAATCAGCATGGCACCGATGTTTAAGGCCAGTTGCAGGCCGTCGCCGGCACCGCGCGCGGCGGCGTCAATGACGTTGACGCCGGGCTTTTCGACTTCGAGCTTGACGGACCCGGCGGTTTCGGGCTGCTCGGTTTCGGGGACCATCATTTTGGCGAGCATGATGGTGGCCGGGGCGGTCATGACGACGGCGGTGAGCAGGTGCTGGATGGAGACTTTGGCGATTTCAACGTAGGCGACCATGACGGCGCCGGAGACGTGGGCCATGCCGCCGGTCATGATGGTGAACAGCTCGCTTTGGGTGAGGTTGGCGAGGAAGGGGCGGATGGTGAGGGGGGCTTCGGTTTGGCCCATGAAGATGCCGGCGGCGACGCAGGTGCTTTCAGCGCCGCTGGCGCCCATGACGCGATGCATGACGACGGCCATCAGGCGGATGACGGCTTGCATGACACCAAAGAAGTAGAGGACCGAGAAGAGCGCCGAGATGAAGATGACGATGGGGAGGACCTTGAAGGCGAAGATGGGCGGGTCCGTCTGGCTGAGGTTGCCGAACAGGAAGGTGCTTCCCTGCTCCGCGTAAGCGAGTAAGGAATTGACGGCGCCCGAGGCGGCCTGGAAGATGCGGCCAAAGGGGGTGCGCAGGACCAGGACGGCGAAGGTGAACTGTAGACCCAGGCCCCAGAGGATGACGTCGCGGCGGATGGCGCGGCGGTTGGTGGAAACCAGATAGGCGGTGCCCATGATGGCGAGGATGCCGAGCAATCCGGTGAGTCTTTCCATGAGGTCCATGAGCGGTGGCAGGCTCCTTAAGGGCGGTTACGTCACCGCAGAGTAACACAGGGCTTCAGGCCTGGGCACTGCGGGGTCCGAGTTCGATGGCTTCCATGCGGGCGAGTTTGCCGGCTTCGACGGAGAAACGGAGCAGGGTGCGGACGGTGTGCCAGCCTTGGCGGCCGCAGGCGCCGGGGTTGAGGTGGAGGAGTTGGCGGGCGGGGTCGCGGACGACTTTGAGGATGTGAGAGTGTCCGCAGATGAAGAGACCCGGACGGCGGGCATCGAGTTCGGGTTTGACGCGGCGGTCGTAGGCGCCGGGGTAGCCGCCGATGTGGGTCATGTAGACGCGGAGGCCTTCGCATTCCCAGGAGAGGTCGCGGGGGAGTTCAAGACGGAGGTCGGCGCCGTCGATGTTGCCGAAGACGGCGCGGAGGGGCTTGGCCGCGCGCAAGGGCTCGTAGACGTCGGGGCCGAAGTCGCCGGCATGCCAGATTTCGTCGCATTCGGCGAAGTAGGTGAGAACGGCGGGGTCCAGGAAGCCGTGGGTGTCGGACATCAGGCCGATGCGCATCGGCTACAGGAGGCCGCGGATGATCAGCGAGAACGGGGCGGACGTGCGGCCGTCAATGGAGATGACGGTGTTGGCGACGCCGTTCGAGATGGTGGGCGAGATGGTGAAGGTCACCAGATGGACGCCGTTTTGGGCGATCACCTGCTGAGGCGTGTGGTCGACACCGGCGACGGTGATGGTGAGGCGGTTGGCGCTGACGTTGTCGCCAAGGCCAGAGACGGTGAGGAAGATGGTTTCACCGGGACGCGCGGGACGGCTGGCGTCAATGTTCGCGCCGAGTTGAGCGGTCGCCGAGACGATCTGCGGCGGGGGCGGGTCAACGACGAAGACGATGGGCAGGGAGACGTCGGAGCCGACCGCGATCTTGAGCGGCAGGGGGCCCGGGGATAATCCGGCGGGGACGGCAAAGGTGAGCTGGTTGCCGTTTAAGACGGCGCCGGTCACCGGCCGATCATTGAGGGTGACGGTAATCGCGCCGGAGACAGCGGGACCGTTCAGGGTGATGGTGGCCTGGCCGCCGGACACGGCATTGGCCGGAGCGAGGCTCAACTGGCGGGGATTGGCGCCGGAGACGCTGAACGGAATGGCCGGCAGTTGGAGGAGGCCAGAGACGACGGTGAGGTTCGTGAAGCCGGGATTGGCGCCAGCGGCGACCGTCACGTTCATCAGCAGACGGTTGGGAGCGGTGACCCAGAGGCGGCGCACGACGATGTCGCTCGAGGCGAAGCCGGCGGTGACCTGGCCATCAATGAAGTTGCTATTGGCACCGATGATCTCGACCATCGCATCGGTGCCGGCGGTGAGGCCGGTGGAAGCGGACGAGAGCGAGACGTCCGAACCCTCGAGATTGGCGAAGAGCGGATTGTTGCCGGTGAGGAAGAGCGAGCTTTGACCGTCAGGATTCAGGGCCACGACGGCGGCGCGGTGACCATTGGGGGCCGAGGGGGCATAGACGGTGAGGCGTTGGGAGGCGTCGTCATAGGAGCGGAAGACGGCGGGGACGCCGTCCACGACGATCCGGGTTTCGATGGAGAGGTTGGTGCCGGTGACGGCGAGAAGGCGCGTGCCGTTATCGAGCTGGGTGGTGACGCCGGTGATCTGCGGCGGCTGCTTGGTGACCAGCCAGAAAGCGGAGGGTTGGACGTAGACTTCGCTCGCGTTCTGGAAGACGAGGTGATTGGCGCCTTCGTTGGCGAAGGGGTTGAAGGCGAGGTCGAGCTGGACGAAGCGGCCATCGAGCGAGTAGGGCTTGGCGTTCGCGACGTTAGCGGCGCCGCCGACGGCGCGGACCTGAAGACCGGGGGCCAACTGGTTGTTGACGGTGAGGGCGGGTCCGTAGGCGAGGATGAAGTTGCGTCCGCCGTTGGTGTTGACGAAGCCGGGCTGCACCGGGACCTGACCGGGGAAGCTGTAAGTCTGCAGACTGTGCAAGGTGATCGAATTGCGGCGGTTGACGGCGAAGTTGATGTTATCGAGGGTGGCGGCGGCGCGCACGGCGACCGGAGCGGCGAAGTTGAAGTCGCGGGTATTGGGGTAGAACTGCGTGTCGTAGTAGCCGCCGAAATCGATGTTGCGGCGGTCGGCGTCCTGGGCGGGGATCATGCCGCCGGGGAAGGCTTCGTTGCCCTGGGGCGGCGGGAGCGGCTGGGTGTACACCAGATACTGGCCGGGCGGGATGCCGTCGATGCGATAGGTGCCGTCGGGGTTGGCGACGGTGCTGACGGCGGCGCCGGCGGGCGACATCGCGACGACCGAGGCGTAGGCGACGCCAGCGCCCTGCGCGGTCACGCGGCCGGTGATGCTACCGAAGTTGGCCTGGAAGGCGCGCGTGGGATAGAGGGTGGAGATGCCGGCGACGTCGTCGGCAGCGAGCGGGCGGGCTTTGGTGGTGCCCCGGGTGAGCGACGTGGACATGGCGCCCGAGGTCATGCTGTGCTGCAGGCCCAGCGTGTGACCGAACTCGTGCACCAGCGTGCCGAAGAAGCCTTCGCTGTAGGACGGGCAAGGGCACGGCGAACTGGTGACGTTCGCGAAGTTGATCGGCAGCGCGACGACGGAACGAAGAATCGGGACGAAGGACTGGGTAGAGGCGGAGCCGCCATCATCTAGGAACCGCGGGCCGCCATAGGCGAGCGTTCCGGGCGGGAGGTCGTCGAAGGTGACTTCGATCGAGGGGGCAGCCGAAGGGGGCGTGTTGGCAGTGCGGATGCCGCCAAAAGCGATGCGGAGGTCCGAGGTGTCGACGTCGTTCCAGACCTTGGCAGCCAGGCGGATCTCGCTATGAAGAGAGGTGAGGGTGTCGCCGTTCAGGAGTTGGGGGACGGCGTCGGAGATGAAGAACTGAACCGTACGGCCGGGGAGGGCGTTGAGGTCGAACTTGCGAGGGATGGGGGTGAAGCTGCCGCCGCGGGTGTTGTAGACGACGAAAGGGTAATGCGCGGAGGCCAGAGTGGCGAGAGCGAGGAGGATAGCGAAGGTCTTCTTCACTTCGACACGCTCCGGCCTTGACGATTGGCGACCCGTTGACGGAGGACGTTGAGGGTCATGCGAACGCCGGAGTCCTGCACGGGCTGCCCCATGCCGTCGAGCATAGTGACGTCGCTGATGGCTTCACGAACGGCGGTCTGCTGGGCGCCGGAGCTACTGACGGTGAACTTGCCCTGAGAGAGTCCGATGACTTGGGTGAAGTTCGAGGAGCCGGTCCACAGGAAAAGAACGTACTCGCTGCCTTCGTTGAATTCGGGGGCGCCGGCGATGGTCTGGCGGATGTTCCCAACTTTGCCGCCGGGAACGGCGAAGCGGACTTCGGAGGCGGGCGCGCCTTTGAGGATTTCCGAAACGATGACCGTGCACTGGGTGTAGATCATGGCCCCGCGGGAGAGTCCGTCGCATTTCACGACACGGCCGCGGACGACTTGCGTCGACTTGTCAATGAGATTGTCGAACCCCAGCAATTCAAGCGTGGTGGCCGGACAAACGCGCACCAGAGTCGTGCACAGGAAAATGAAAGTCGCGAACCGGGTCATGCTGCCGGACCTTCGTGGTGCAGCCAGTGTGCCATTTATCCACGCTGAAAACAAGAGGGTTAGCCATGGGAAACGGGGGGGATTGTAGCAGGTGGACACAGCGTGCCACACCGGGCGGGACGAATTGGTAAACAGCTGTTGGTAGGATGTTCTGGTGACTCGCCGTACGTTTCTTGCCGCCAATGCGGCCGCCTTGGCCGCGCCCAGTGACCGGATCAATATGGGATTCATCGGGTTAGGGGGAATGGGGACCGGCCGATTGAAGGGATTCCTGCGTCACCCCGACGTGAATGTCGTGGCGCTCTGCGATTTGGATGAGAGCCATCTGGCGCAGGCCGGGAAGGTGGTGGAGGACGCGCGCCAGACGAAGCCGGCGACGTATGCGGATTTTCGCAAGCTGCTGGAATCGAAGGAGATCGATGCCGTTTGCATCGCGACGCCGGATCATTGGCATGCGTTGCCCATGGTGCAGGCTTGCCAGGCGGGGAAAGACGTTTTCGTGGAGAAGCCGTTGAGCTACTCGATCGGCGAGGGGCGGGCGATGGTGAAGGCGGCGCGGCGGTACCAGCGGGTGACGCAGATGGGCAACCACATTCACAACGACCTGCCGAATTACCGGCGGGCGGTGGAACTGATCCAGAGCGGGCTGGTGGGTAAGGTGCAGCATGTGAGCGTGTGGAAAACGTCCGAGGCGAGGGGATTGGGGACGCCGCCCGACTCGGCGCCGCCGGCGGGATTCGATTATGAGACATGGCTGGGTCCGGCGCCCAGACGGGCGTATAACAAGAACCGGAGCCACTTCAACTACCGCTACTTCTGGGACTATTCGGGCGGAATGTTCATCGACTTCTGGTGCCACATTACGGACGTGGCGTATTGGGCGCTGGATCTGAAGGCGCCGAAGAGCGTGGTGGCGACGGGGCGGCGGGAATTGACGGACGACAATGCCGAGACGCCGAACTTCATGGATCTGGTGTACGAGTATCCGGGCTTTAATCTGGCGTGGACGCTTTGTCCGATGGCGCCGGCGGGGTTTGAAGACCGAGGCATCGGGTGCGTGTTTCAGGGCAGCCAGGGGTCGTTGTTTGTGGACTATGGGTCGCACAAGTTCTTTGTGAAGGGGAAGGAAGTGACCGATTTCCCGCGACCGGCGAAGTCGATTGCGGATTCCCCGGGTCACTTGCGCGAGTTCCTCGATTCGGTGAAATCGCGCAAGCTGACCACGTGCGATGTGGAGTACGGGCATCGGCTGACCAAGGGCGGATTGCTGGGCAATATCGCGTATCGGACAGGCGAGAGGATTGTGTGGGACGACGAGCGCGAACAGATCGTGGGCAACTCGAAGGCCAACAAATTGGTGACCCGCAAATATCGCAAACCGTGGAAGCTTTAATGCTAAACTAGCAAGCGTCAGCACCCGTGGCGAAGTGGCGGAACTGGCAGACGCAGCAGACTCAAAATCTGCCGTACTTCACTGTGCGTGTGGGTTCGACCCCCACCTTCGCCACCATCCTCTCCCGTCTTCCCTACCCTTCAAATCACCGCACAATCGAAGACCTCGGCCAACATTTTTCCGAACTCGGCGTCACTGGCCAACGCGGACGGGGCCGGAGGCACTACTAACTTTCTGTTTTCAAAGACCCGGCTTGGCGGCAGAACGGCGTTGCATCTGAACTACCGCGCGTGCGAACAAGGACGGATTCTGCGCGGGCGGACGGATTCATAAGGCGATAGCGTGCCGACTCGCGGAACGCGTTCGTGATCGAGAAGGTTGGGTTCCCCCGGAACCTGAGAAGCGCATTCGTTTGTTTGAGCGAGATCGCCGGGTTTGTTTTCATTTTATTTCTTTTTTAAGGCGGGGTCGATCAGATGGGGGTTGCGCCAACCGCAGTGCGCTTCGACGGACTTGGTCGGGGGCCATTGGACGGCGGGGAGTTGGATACAGGTGCGGCCGGCGTGATGGTTGGGTACGGGGATTGCGTCGTTAGTCGGTGTCGGGCAGGCGGTGATGACGAGGCGCTGCGCGAGGGCAAGTGGCTCCAGGAACGGATCCGGGCGCACGAGGGCGACGGAGCAGGGCTGCTCGTAATGTTTGAAGAGGCTCATCGAAGTCGTTTCAGGCGGCGCGCGGCTTTTTGGGCGGACTGGCGAGCGCGCCTGGGGAGCCCGGGGCGGGTTCGGTGGCCCGGTTCGGCTGGTTGCGGGCGGACGAAGGCGACGCAGAGGTGCCGGGCGTTGACGTTGGAGCCGGGGGTGCGGAAGGCGGCGAGGGCGGCTGGTCCTGATCCGGTTCGTCGAGGTCGGGGAGGGTGGAGTCGAGGTGTTGGCGTTCGGCTTGGAGTTCGCGGAGCAGGGCGAGGTTGCGGAGGTATTGGCGGTGGAGTTGGGCTTCGTAACGGCGGTTGAGTTGGGCGTGGGGGGAGCAGAGCGGTGGCGTTGGCGACGTGGGCGGCGGCGTTGGCTGAAGGGGGCACCCGCGACGAAGCCAGATAGCGCGCGTAGAAGGCACCCACCAGCATCGACGTCACTACATCCGGATCCACGCCCGCCCGCAGTTCGCGCCGCTCCCTGGCCCGCTCCAGAATTGCCCGCAGCATCGCCCGCCTTGGCGCCACCAATCGCTGGCGGAACCACCCCAACAGCTCGGGCGTATGCGCCTCTTCCGCCAACACCGTCCCCAGCAGAGACATCCCGTTGGGCCGCATCAACGACCGGCAAAAATTTTCGAGGACCCCAGTTAGCTGCTCCCCGGTTGACCCATCGGCCACCGGCGGCTCGGCAAACCGGATCGTCTCGATCGCCGCCGTCGCCAAGTCCGCCTTGGAACTCCACCGCCGGTAGATCGTGGGCTTGCTCACCCCGGCTGACTCCGCTACCGCGTCCAACGACATCCGGCTGTACCCCTGCTCGGCCAACATGCGCAACGCCGCGTCCAGAATGCGCTGCTCCGTCTCGGGGTCGCGCGGACGACCGGGCACCCGGGCGGAAACTTTTGCGACAGCCATTTTCTTCATCTTGACAATCCGTATCGATACGATACAGTATCGTAACTATGAAGATTGGCATTCTTGGCTCCGGCAATGTCGGCGGCACCCTCGGCACCCGCTGGGCCGCCGCCGGACACACCATCGCTTTCTCCTCCCGTCACCCCGCCTCCCCGGAGATGCTGGCGCTCGTTCAGCAAGCCGGCCCCACTACTCGCGCCACCTCCCCGCCGAAGCCGTCGCCGCCAGCGACGTCATCCTGCTGGCCACCCCTTGGTCCGCCACCCGCGCCGTGCTCGAAACCGCCGGCAGCTTCGCCGGCAAACTTCTGATCGACGCCACCAACCCCTTGCTTCCGCGCCTTGAAGGACTCGAGGTCGGCACGTCCACCTCCGGCGCCGAACTCGTCGCCGGCTGGGCGCCCGGCGCCCACGTCGTCAAAGCGTTCAACACCATCGGCGCCAACATCATGGCGAATCCGGAATTCGACAACCGTCGCGCGGCGCTCTTCTACTGCGGCGACCATCCGGCCTCCAACCGGATCGTTCACGGCCTCGCCGCCGAGCTCGGCTTCGATCCCCTGCCCGCCGGACCTCTCACCCAAGCCCGGCTCCTCGAGCCCTTCGCCCTGCTATGGATCTCGCTCGCCATGGCCCACGGTTACGGCCGCGACATCGGCTTTCACTTGTTGCGCCGCTAAGCCCTACGCCATCCAGACCCAATAGAAACCACCAGGAGCCTCAAAGACACCAATCCCGTCAACCGCCAAAGCCCGCAGCGCATCGCGATTGTCATCGCCAATCCCGCCGTCTCCAGCACCACCGGCTGGCCGGTCGGCTTCTGGTGGAGCGAACTCACCCACCCCTACTACCACTTCGTCGAAGCCGGCTATGAGGTGGAGATCTTTAGCCCCGCCGGCGGCCCCTGCGAAGCCGACGCCATGAGCGACCCGCGCGACCCTAGTGGCTACTCCGCCGGGGACCTCATCAGCCTAGGCTTTATCTCCACCCCCCGCCTCGCCGCCCTGGTCAGCGAGACTCAGCCCGTCAGCCAACTCCACCTGGACCGTTTCGACGCCCTCGTCGTCGCCGGTGGCCAAGCACCCATGTTCAACTTCACCGCCGCCACCGATCTGCACCGGAAGTTCGCTGAGTTTTACGAAGCCGGCAAGATCGCCGCCGCCCTGTGTCACGGTGTCGCCATCCTCCGCTATGCCCGCCTGCGCGATGGCGAACTGCTCGCCAAGGGGAAAACCGTCACCGGCTTTGCCAACGTCGAAGAAGACTTTGCGGACCAGGCCGTCTGGAGCTATGGCATCCTCCCCCAAGGCAAGCACCTGATGCCCTGGCGCATCGAAGACGAACTCCGCCGCCTCGGCGCCAACTATCTCCAAGCCGGCCTCTGGCGCGGCTTCGCCTACCGGGACGGCAATCTCGTCACCGGCCAGCAGAACTTCTCCGGCGGCGAGACCGCCAAACTCATCATTCAGGCTCTTGGCCGCTAGGTGCCTGTGTAGGTGGGATCGAGGCGAGGCGCGGGCAAATCACGACGCCGCCCGTGCTGCGGGTTCGTCCACGTCCACCACCATCCCCAAGCCATCACCCGGGTCATCTTGCCCCGCACCCGCTCGGTAAGGCACACGCAACACAAAGGAAGGCGCAGAAGCCACCCCGACCCGCGTCAGCCGTCCGTCTCAGCGGCTAAGACCGCCCGCGGCCGACCGTGCGCACGACATTCTCGTACTCATCGAGCGCATCGACAAAAAAGTGGTCCTTCGCCGTCACCCAGTGCAGTTCCTTGGGCTCCGGCAGCGACTCATACAGATGAATCAAGTCCGGCCCCGGCCCGAACTCGTCATTCGTACTCTGGATAAACACCCGCTTCTTCGTACAACCGTCGAGAAAGCTACGGTCGGCGTACACCGTGGGGAAGCCCACGGCTATGATCTGCTCCGGTTCCATTTGGCAGCCCAGTTTCAACGCCACCCGCGATCCGAAACTGAAGCCCGCTATCTGATAAGGCAACTGCGGATACCGTTCCCGCAACACCGTCAGACACGCGCGCGCGTCTTCCACCTCGCCCACGCCTTTGTCATAGGTGCCTTCGCTCAGGTTCACGCCGCGATAGTTGAAGCGCAGCACCACCGAACCCTGGCTCCGCAAGCCGCGCGCCAACCGGTAGACCACCTTGTTGTGCATCGTGCCGCCGTGCTGCGGATGCGGATGGCAAACCAGCGTAACGACCTTGGCCGGCGTATCCGGTTCTTCCAGCAACGCTTCCAGCCGCCCCACCGGGCCCGGAACCATCAGCGATTCAATCAGCCGCGGCATCGGCTAGCGGTAGTTGGTGAACTGCAATTCGACGCCGAAATCGCCGCTGCGCAGCATCGCCAGCACTTCCTGCAACGTGTCCTTGTCCTTGCCGGTTACCCGGACCGCATCGCCCTGGATCGCCGCCTGGACCTTTTTCTTGCTGTCCTTGATGACGCGGACGATGTCCTTCGCCTTTTCCTGCGGAATTCCCTGAAGCAGCTTCACTTCCTGCCGCACGGACTGCCCGGCGGCCGGCTCCACCTTGCCGAATTCCAGATTCTTGATCGACACGCCGCGCTTCACCAGCTTGCTCTGCAGGATCTCGGTGACGGCCTTCAACTTGAAGTCGTCCCCGCTCGCCAGCACGATCTTCAGGTCTTTCTCATTCAAGTCGATGGTCGACTTCGAGTCCTTCAGATCGTAACGGGTCAGGATCTCTTTCTGCGCTTGCTGAATGGCATTCACCACCTCCGGCAAGGCAATCTTGGATACAACGTCGAAACTGCTATCAGCCATGGTTTGCTTTTCGTTCCTGGGGCTGAAGCGCGATCAGGACGCGCTTCGTAAGTTCGTCAATCAACGTCGGCATCGCGGCATCGAGAGCCAGTGTCACCGCCGCCCGCACCATCTCCGGATCGGTCTCCCGCATCGTCGGCAGCGCCGGAATCACCGGCACCGGCTGCGGAGGAATCAGGGCCGGGGCCGCCGCCGCGCCCGCGCTGGCATTGGAGCCCGCCGCGGGAATCGAACCCGGCATCGGCATCACCGTCACCGGCGCCATCCATGGCGCCGCCGGACTCGCCGGAATCACCGTATCGAGCGTCGGCTCGAGGTCATCCTCCGGGTCACCCAGCAGATGCTCCACCTCGGGCGTCAGCTTCACGCTCGGCGTCATCCCGAACGTCTCGCGATCGCGCCGCGCCCGCTCAAACAGCGGCCGCAGCGTCTCGATCACTACCGACGCCTCGAAAGGCTTTTTCAAAATCGCATCGCAGCTCACATGGCGCGCCCGATGCTCATCGAGCGGCTCGAGCAAGCCCGCCGTCAGCACCACCCGCACATGGCGGAACCGCGGGTGCGACTTAATGAAGTTGCAGATCTCGTACCCGTCGCGATACGGCAGAAACGCATCCACCAGCACAATGTCCGGATCAATCTCCGGCAACCGCAACAGCGCCCGCTCCCCGTCCATCACCGCCGTCACTTCATGACCGCTCTCCCGCAGGATGCGTTCACCCATGCGCTGGGCGTGGGGACTATCGTCGGCTAACAGGACTCGGGCCATGTCTCAGTTCTTCTGCTCGGTTTTCTTCGTTACTTT
Source organism: Bryobacteraceae bacterium (assembly GCA_044226365.1). Classification (GTDB taxonomy): domain Bacteria; phylum Acidobacteriota; class Terriglobia; order Bryobacterales; family Bryobacteraceae; genus JALHNI01. The sequence continues at coordinate 60,891 of JBGAHE010000010.1, read as the reverse complement.
GGGGGCCTTGGCCGCCTTCTTTTTCTTCGGCGGAGGCGCCTGCCGGTTCACCGGCAACGGCTCGTTGCTGGTCGCCGCGGGCGTCGACGCCGTCCCGGTCGCTCCGGGGGCCGCCTGTCCGCTCGCCTCGCCCGGGGCCGCGCCATTCGCTCCCGGCTGCACCTGCCGCGCATCCGGATTCGTATCGAGTGCCGACGAGTTGCCCGTCTGCTGAATTGTCACATCGTTGGTGCCGCCCACCACGGCCGTCGCCGCCGCCGGCACACTCACCGGAATCGACGGACGCATCGGCGTCATGGACGGGGCGCCGCTCTTGGCCGCCAGACGCACATCGGGGCCCCGCTTCATGAAGCCCATGCTGCGATCCATCATGCCCGGCTTCGTCCGGTTTTCCGCCTCGTACTTCATGCGCGCCGCCGCCGCCGGATCCGCCTCGGGAATCGGCATTTCCATCTGCTTCAGCATGTTCTTCGCTTCGTCCACGCGCGGGCTCAGCGGATATTCCTTTACGATGCGCGAATACGCCTGTCCGGCGCGCTCGCGGAAACGCGAACCCATCCGGCTGTAGGAATCGCCCAACTGCCACAGCGCCTCATCGGCCTGACTATAGATCGGGAAATGGTCGGTCAACGTCTGCAGACGATTCGCCGCCGCCGGGAAGCTGCCCTTCTTGTGATAGAAGGCACCCACGCGGAACTCGCCTTCGGCAATCGCTTCCTGGATGTTGCGCAACAGCTGCGAGACGCGCGGCGCGAACTTCGAATTGGGGAACTGCACCAGCACCTGCCGGCACTCTTCTTCCGCCCGCTGCGCCTGGTTCGGATCGCGATCGGGCTTCTCCATCTGCTTGTAATGGATCATGCAGATCTTTTCCTGGCTCTCGGCCGACTCTTCCATCGTCGGGTAGAACAGGATAAAGTCCTTGTATTCGGCCTCGGCCTGAGCCAAACCATTGGACCCGCCTTCGCGGAACCAGCTATCGGCAATCGCCAGCTTCGCCTTCGCCAGATATTCACTCGTATCGTAGGTGTTAATCAGCGTCTGCAGCGTCAGCCGCGCCACCTCATAACGGCCTCTTTCGATATCGCCCACCGCCTTGTCAAACAACACTTTGTCCGGCTGTTGGGTGTCTTTGGTGATCGGGTTTTCGTACTTCTTCTTGCGGCAGCCGGATAGCAACGCCAGGAGAAGGCACAGCAAAATCAGGCTCTGGCGCGTGATCGCAAATGGGCGCATTTTGGTCAACCTCTTCATTCTACATGGTCGATTGCGATTTAGCCTGTCGACGGCTTCAGGCGTGCAACTGGTGGGCCGCCCCGTGGGCCAATTGTTGCATTTTCCGCACGGCTGCAGTGGGATCCGCACTCCCGAACACACTCGATCCCGCCACCAGCCAATCGACCCCGGCTTCCACCACCGCGGTGACATTGTCTTCCGTGATCCCGCCATCAATCTCAATCGAAAAGCCTAATCCTCGGTTAGCCCGCAGCCTGGCCAGCGCGCGGACCTTGTCCAGAACGTAGGGAATGAACTTCTGCCCGCCGAATCCTGGATTGACGCTCATTAACAGCACGAAGTCAGCCACTTCGAGCACATGTTCGATCGTCACTAGCGGCGTGGCCGGGTTGAGCACCACCCCCGCCTTCGCGCCCAGCCGACGAATCTCGTTCAACGTGCGGTCCAGATGCGGACACGCTTCCTGATGCACCGACATCTGATCCGCTCCAGCCTCGCGAAACGACGCCAGATAACGGTCGGGATCGGTAATCATCAGGTGCACGTCCAGAATCGACCGCGATCCCTTGCGCACCGCCTTCACCACCGGCAACCCTAAACTGATGTTGGGCACAAAGTGCCCATCCATCACGTCCAGATGCAGCATCGTCGCTCCGCCGGCTTCGGCGCGGGCGATGTCGGCACCCAATTGGGCAAAATCGGCGGACAGAATCGAGGGCAGAATTTCGGGCATCTTCTAGAACATTAACCCGACCAGGAAGTCGATTGCATTCTTCGACGGGATAAAACTGCTTTCCGAATACCGTGTCCAACGCAGCCCCGGCACCAGCCGCAGCTTCCCGGACCCGATCTCCATCCCGGCCCCCATCACAAAGCCTGGCCGCGTTACCGACGCCACCAGATCCTTGGGATTCGTCACCGCCGTCTGGAACGGCTTCACGATGTCGGTCAGCCGGCTGTAGCTGTAGCCGCCCTCCACGTACGGATGCACCAGCGCGCCGGGCAACCGGACCTTCGCCAGAATCGGAAACTCCCAGCTCTTCCCCGTTTGATCGACGTTCGTCGACCCGGCCATCCCCGTCTGCCGGAAGCGTTTATACAGCGCGCCGGTCTCGAGCCCCAGGCCGAACGGCAGACGCAAATCGATCACCGGACCAATCGTCAGCCGCGTCGTATCGACCTTGCCCTGCGTGATGGCGCCGGGTTTCAGTACATCCGTCAGCGGAACACCGGCCTTGATGCCGATACCCACGCGTTGCGCGAAAAGGGGAGGCAGCGCCAGAGCGAACGCCACTAGCGCCAACATGATTTTCATTGCCTTCATCTTACTGAGCGAAGGCGAAGATTTCAGCAAGGTCCCGCGACTGTTTACCTGCGCCGGACAGGCAAACTGTCGCGCAGCCCCAGGCTCTGGTAGATCTGCCGCGTCGCATCGGACTTGTTCAGCGTATAGAAGTGGATACCGGCCACGTTATGGTCCAGCAGATCTCGGGATTGCTCCGTCGCCCAGTGGATGCCCACTCGCTTGACGGCTTCGGCATCCCCGTCCGCCCGCTGCACGGCCCGGAGCAGCGGCGCCGGAATCCGCACGCCCAGCGCCAGTTCGGCCATCCGCTTCAAGCCGGACACCGTGGTCACCGGCATGATGCCCGCGATAATCGGAATCCGGATCCCCGCCAGATCGCAGCGCTCGCGGAAGTCGTAGAAGTCGCGATTGTCGAAGAACAACTGCGTCACGATATAGTCGGCGCCTTCGTCCACCTTCGCCTTCAGCCGGTCGATCTCCACCAGCCGGTTCGGCGTCGCCGGATGACCTTCGGGAAACCCCGCCACTCCGATGCCGAATCCACGCTTGTCCGGATGCCGTCCGCTCTCGTTGAATTGGCGGATGAAACGCACCAGATCGCCGGCGTGCTGAAAGCTGTCTTCGGAACGCTGATAATTCGTCAGATGCCGCGGCGGATCGCCGGCCAAAGCCAGGATATTGGCCACCTTCACCTGCGCGTACTTCGTCAGGATGTCCTCCACCTCTTCCGCCTTGTGGCAGACGCAGGTGAGATGCGGCACCGGCGACAACGTCGTGGTTTGCTGAATCCGGGTCACCAGGTCGTGCGTCAGCTGCCGGGTCGAGCCGCCCGCGCCATAGGTGACCGACACGAACGAAGGCTGCAGTTCTTCCAACTGGGCAATGTTCTCGAAGAGCGCGTTCGCATCGGCTTCGCCCTTCGGGGGAAAGAACTCGAACGAGAGCGTCGTACGGTCTTCGGCAAAAATGTCGCGGATGTGCATGTGACCTTCTATCGATTGTACATAGTGAGGTAGACTGAGAGATTCTCGGATTTAACGTCCCAACAGTACCAGCGTGGCAACGGATCTAGTTGAAATCAAACAAGACGACCCCTCCCGCGAGGCCATCGACCGGGCAGCGTCGGTCATTCGCCGCGGGGGCATCGTCGCCATCCCCACCGATGCGCTCTACACGATCGTCGCCGATCCCTTCAACCTGGCCGCTGTCGGCAAGGTCTTTCAGGCCAAAGGCCGCGAACCGGCCCGCTCCCTGCCCCTGCTCGTCAGCGACCTGCTGATGGCCGAAGACCTCACCTCCGAAATCACCACCCGCTTCCAACTGCTGGCCCGCCGTTTCTGGCCCGGTCCCCTGACGGTGATCGTGCCGGCGGCGACGCGGGTGCCCCTGCGGGTCACCGGCAATACGGGCCGACTGGCGTTGCGGCAATCGAAGTCGATCGTGGCCGCCCGGCTGATCGAAGCGCTGGCGCAACCCCTGATCGCGACCAGCGCGAACATGTCCGGCTCGCCCACCTGCCGCTCGGGCATTGAAGTTTTTGGAATGATGGATGGCCGCATCAGCCTGGTGCTGGATGGCGGCTATTCGATCGGAGAGGGCGCGACGACGGTCGACATCACCGAGCCCTACTGGAAGATGATCAAGGCTGGGGCGATCGCCGAAGCCGCAAGCGCCCATCCCGAGGGCAGAGGAATCCACCCGCCGTGCCTAATCCAGCAGCTTCACCTCTGGCCCCGCCACCTGCCGCCGGTTGGTCCCCCCCAGCGGCAAATTCAGCGCGACACCATTTCCCGCACCACCGACTGCGAACGATTCATCGCCGCCGCCCGTCGTCGCCGGAATCAGGGTCAGCGGCAACCGCTCGTCCACCAGTCGACACCACTATCCCGCACCGTCGTGCTCCACCACCAGTTGCGGGTCATCTTGCCCCGCAGCCGCCGCACCACCTCAGCATAGGGCGTCCGCCACTGGAACGCGCCACACGCAACACAAGTCACCGGAAGTGCCTCAAAGCTCCAGAATATAGGACCTGCGCCCAACATCCCGATCCCCACCCGGACCCTTCCCCTCACCCGTCCGTCTCAGCGGCCCCCCGGCCCGTCTAAGAAGCCCGCCCGCGTCTGACCGCGCGCACGACATTCTCATACTCATCGAGCGCATCGACAAAAAATGGTCCTTCGCCGTCACCCAATGCAGTTCCTTGGGCTCCGGCAGCGACCGCACAGATGAATCAAGTCCGGCCCCGGCCCGAACTCGTCATTCGTACTCTGATAAACACCTGCTTCTTTCGTACAACCGTCGAGCAGGTTGATGGTCGGCGTACACGGTTGGAAAGCCCACCGCGATGATCTGCTCTGGTTCCAGTTCGCAGCCCAGTTTCAACGCCACCCGTGACCGAAATGAACCCCGCCACTTGATACGGCAACTGCGGATACCGTTCACGCAACACCATCAGACACGCGCGCGCATCTTCCACTTCGCCCACGCCTTTGTCATAGGTGCCTTCGCTCAGGTTCACACCGCGATAGTTAAAGCGCAGCACCACCGAACCCTGCTCCGCAAACCGCGCGCCAACCGGTAGACCACCTTGTTGTGCATCGTGCCGCAGTTGCGGATGCGGATGGCAAACCAGCGGGACGACTTTGGCCGGCGGTCCAGTTCTTCGAGCAAAGCTTCCAGGCGCCCCACCGGGCCCGGAACCATCAGCGATTCAATCAGCCGGGGCATCGGCTAGCGGTAGTTGGTGAACTGCGTAATTCGACGCCGAAATCGCTCGCTGCGCAGCATCGCCAGTACTTCCTGCAGGACGTCCTTGTCCTTGCCGGTCACCCGCACCATATCGCCCTGGATCGCCGCCTGTACCTTCTTCTTGCTGTCCTTGATGACGCGGACGATGTCCTTCGCCTTTTCCTGCGGAATTCCCTGAAGCAGCTTCACTTCCTGCCGCACGGACTGCCCGGCGGCCGGCTCCACCTTGCCGAATTCCAGATTCTTGATCGACACGCCGCGCTTCACCAGCTTGCTCTGCAGGATCTCGGTGACGGCCTTCAACTTGAAGTCGTCCCCGCTCGCCAGCACGATCTTCAGGTCTTTCTCGTTCAAGTCGATGGTCGACTTCGAGTCCTTCAGGTCGTACCGCGTCAGGATCTCTTTCTGCGCTTGCTGAATGGCGTTCACCACCTCCGGCAAGGCGATCTTGGATACCACGTCAAAACTGCTATCAGCCATGATTTGCTTTTCGTTCCTGGGGCTGAAGCGCGATCAGGACGCGCTTCGTAAGTTCGTCAATCAGCGTCGGCATCGCGGCATCGAGAGCCAGTGTCACCGCCGCCCGCACCATCTCCGGATCGGTCTCCCGCATCGTCGGCAACGTCGGAATCACCGGTACGGTCTGAGGAGGAATCAGGGCCGGGGCCGCCGCCGCGCCGGCGCTCGCAGTGGCGCTCGCGGCCGGAATCGAAGCCGGCATCGGCATCACCGTCACTGGGGCCATCCATGGCGCCGCCGGACTCGCCGGAATCACCGTATCGAGCGTCGGCTCGAGGTCATCCTCCGGGTCGCCCAGCAGATGCTCCACTTCGGGCGTCAACTTCACACTCGGCGTCATGCCGAACGTCTCGCGACCGCGCCGCGCCCGCTCAAACAATGGCCGCAGCGTCTCAATCACCACCGACGCTTCCGGCTTTTTAGAATCGCGTCGCAGCCCACATGGCGCGCCCGATGCTCATCGAGCGGCTTGAGCACCCCGCCGTCAGCACGACCCGCACATGCCGGAATCGCGGGTGCGACTTGATAAAGTTGCAGATCTCGTACCCGTCGCGATAGGGCAGGAAACGCATCCACCAGCACGATGTCCGGATCGACTTCCGGCAACCGCAACAGCGCCTGCTCGCCGTCCATCACCGCCGTCACTTCATGACCGCTCTCCCGCAGGATGCGTTCACCCATGCTGCGCGTGGGGGCCATCGTCGGCTACGACCCGGGCCATGTCTCAGTTCTTCTGCTCGGTTTTCTTCGTCTCTTTGGCGCCTTCGCACCTTCTTCTTCGGCGGAGGAGCCTGCCGGTTCACCGGCAACGCTCATTGCTGGTCGCCGCGGGCGTCGACGCCGTCCCGGTCGCACCGGTTGCCGCCTGGCCGCCTGCTGCATCCGGCGTCGCACCATTCGCGCCCGGCCGCACCTGCCGCGCATCCGGATCTGTATCGAGCGCCGAGGAGTTGCCCGTCTGCTGAATCGTCACGTCGTTGGTGCCGCCCACCACGGCCGTCGCCGCCGCCGGGACACCACCGGAATCGTCGGCCGCATCGCGTCATCGACGGCGCACCGCTCTTTGGCGGCCAAACGCACATCCGGTCCCCGCTTCATGAAACCCATGCTGCGATCCATCATCCCTGGCTTCGTCCGGTTCTCGGCCTCGTACTTCATGCGCGCCGCCGCTGCCGGATCCGCCCCCGGGAATCGGCATTTCCATTTGCTTCAGCATGTTCTTCGCTTCGTCCACGCGCGGGCTCAGCGGATATTCTTTAACGATGCGCGAATACGCCTGTCCGGCGCGCTTTCACGGAAACGCGAACCCATCCGGCTGTAGGAAATCGCCCAACTGCCACAGCGCCTCATCAGCCTGGCTGTAGATCGGGAATGGTCCGTCAGGGTCTGCAGACGATTTGCCGCGGCCGGGAAACTGCCCTTCTTGTGATAGAACGCACCCACCTGGAATTTGCCTTCGGCGATCGCTTCCTGAATGTTGCGCAACAGTTGCAAAACACGCGGCGCAAACTTCGAATTCGGGAACTGCACCAGCACCGCCGGCAATCTTCTTCCGGCCGCTGCGCCTGGTTCGATCGCGATCCGGCTTCTCCATCTGCTTGTAATGGATCATGCAGATCTTTTCCCGGCTCTCCGCCGACTTTCTCCATCGTCGGCAGAACAGGATGAAGTCCTTGTACTCGGCTTCGGCCTGCGCCAAACCATTCGAGCCGCCTTCGCGGAACCAGCTATCGGCGATCGCGAGCTTCGCCTTCGCCAGATATTCACCGTATCGTAGGTGTTAATCAGCGTTCGCAGCGTCAGCCGCGCCACCTTCATACCGCCCTCTTTCGATATCGCCCACCGCCTTGTCGAACAACACTTTGTCCGGCTGTTGGGTGTCCTTGGTGATCGGATTGTACTTCTTCTTGCGGCAGCCGGATAGCAACGCCAGGAGAAGGCACAGCAAAATCAGGCTCTGGCGCGTGATCGCAAATGGGCGCATTTTGGTCAACCTCTTCATTCTACACGGTCGATTGCGATTTAGCCCGTCGACGGCTTCAGGCGCGCAACTGGTGGGCCGCCCCGTGGGCCAATTGTTGCATTTTCCGCACGGCTGCAGGGATCCGCACCCTGAAAACGCTCGATCCCGCCACCAGCCAATCCACCCTGGCTTCCACCGCCGCGGTGACATTGTCTTCCGTGATCCCGCCATCAATCTCTAATCGAAAAGCCTAATCCTCGGTTGTCTGCACGGCCAGCGCACGGACCTTATCCAGAACGTACGGAATGAACTTCTGCCCGCCGAATCCTGATTCACGCTCATCAACAGCACGAAGTCCGCCACTTCCAGCACATGCTCGATCGTCACCAGCGGCGTCGCCGGTCATGCAGACCACCCCCGCCTTCGCCCCCAGCCGGCGAATTCCTGCTCAACGTGCGATCCAGGTGCGGACACGCTTCCTGATGCACCGACATCTGGTCGGCCCCCGCCTCGCGAAACGACGCCAGATAACGGTCCGGATCGGTAATCATCAGATGCACGTCCAGAATCGACCGCGACACCTTCCGCACCGCCAACACCCCACCGGCAACCCCAAACTGATGTTGGGCACAAGTGCCCGTCCATCACATCCAGATGCAGCATCGTCGCTCCGCCGGCTTCGGCGCGGGCGATGTCGGCGCCCAGTTGGGCAAAATCGGCGGACAGAATCGATGGCAGAATTTCGGGCATCTTCTAGAACATTAACCCGACCAGGAAGTCGATTGCATTCTTCGACGGGATAAAACTGCTTTTCGAATACCGCGTCCATCGCAGCCCCGGCACCAGCCGCAGCTTCCCGACCCGATCTCCATCCCGGCCCCCATCACAAAGCCTCCGGCCGCGTTACCGACGCCACCAGATCCTTGGGATTCGTCACCGCCGTCTGGAACGGCTTCACGATGTCCGTCAACCGGCTATAGCTGTAGCCGCCTTCGACATACGGGTGCACCAGCACGCCCGGCAGCCGGACTTTCGCCAGAATCGGGAACTCCCAGCTTTTGCCCGTCTGATCGACATTCGTCGACCCGGCCATCCCCGTCTGCCGGAAGCGCTTGTACAGCGCGCCGGTTTCCAGGCCCAGCCCGAACGGCAGCCGCAAATCGATCACCGGACCAATCGTCAGCCGCGTCGTATCCACTTTGCCCTGCGTGATGGCGCCGGGTTTCCAGAACATCCGTCAGCGGAACACCGGCCTTGATGCCGATACCCACGCGTTGCGCGAAAAGGGGAGGCAGCGCCAGGGCGAACGCCACGAGCGCCAACATGATTTTCATTGCCTTCATCTTACTGAGCGAAGGCGAAGATTTCAGCAAGGTCCCGCGAGTGTTTACCTGCGCCGGACAGCCAGGCTGTCCCGCAGACCCAGGCTCTGGTAGATCTGCCGCGTCGCGTCGGACTTGTTCAGTGTGTAGAAGTGGATGCCGGCGACGTCATGGTCCAGCAGGTCCCGGGATTGCTCGGTCGCCCAGTGGATGCCCACCCGCTTCACGGCTTCCGCATCGCCGTCCGCCCGCTGCACGGCCCGCAGCAACGGCGCCGGAATTCGCACGCCCAGCGCGAGTTCAGCCATCCGCTTCAAGCCGGACACGGTGGTCACCGGCATGATGCCGGCAATGATCGGAATCCGGATCCCCGCCAGGTCGCACCGCTCGCGGAAGTCGTAGAAGTCGCGATTGTCGAAGAACAATTGCGTCACGATGTAGTCGGCGCCTTCGTCCACCTTCGCCTTCAGCCGGTCGATCTCCACCAGCCGGTTCGGCGTCGCCGGATGCCCTTCGGGAAACCCCGCCACTCCGATGCCGAATCCACGCTTGTCCGGATGCCGTCCGCTCTCGTTGAATTGGCGGATGAACCGCACCAGATCGCCTGCATGCTGAAAGCTGTCCTCGGAACGCTGATAATTCGCCAGATGCCGCGGCGGATCGCCCGCGAAAGCCAGGATATTGGCCACCTTCACCTGCGCGTACTTCGTCAGGATGTCCTCCACCTCTTCCGCCTTGTGGCAGACGCAGGTGAGATGCGGCACCGGCGACAACGTAGTGGTTTGCTGAATCCGGGTCACCAGGTCGTGCGTCAGTTGCCGGGTCGAACCGCCCGCGCCATAGGTGACCGACACGAACGAAGGCTGCAGTTCTTCCAACTGGGCAATGTTCTCGAAGAGCGCGTTCGCATCGGCTTCGCCCTTCGGGGGAAAGAACTCGAACGAGAGCGTCGTACGGTCTTGGGCAAAAATGTCGCGGATGTGCATGTGACCTTCTATCGATTGTACATAGTGAGGTAGACTGAGAGATTCTCGGATTTAACGTCCCAACAGTACCAGCGTGGCAACGGATCTAGTTGAAATCAAACAAGACGACCCCTCCCGCGAGGCCATCGACCGGGCAGCGTCGGTCATTCGCCGCGGGGGCATCGTCGCCATCCCCACCGATGCGCTCTACACGATCGTCGCCGATCCCTTCAACCTGGCCGCTGTCGGCAAGGTCTTTCAGGCCAAAGGCCGCGAACCGGCCCGCTCCCTGCCCCTGCTCGTCAGCGACCTGCTGATGGCCGAAGACCTCACCTCCGAAATCACCACCCGCTTCCAACTGCTGGCCCGCCGTTTCTGGCCCGGTCCCCTGACGGTGATCGTGCCGGCGGCGACGCGCGTGCCCCTGCGGGTCACCGGCAATACGGGCCGTCTGGCGTTGCGGCAATCGAAGTCGATCGTGGCCGCCCGGCTGATCGAAGCGCTGGCGCAACCCTGGATCGCGACCAGCGCGAACATGTCCGGCTCGCCCACCTGCCGCTCGGGCATTGAAGTTTTTGGAATGATGGATGGCCGCATCAGCCTGGTGCTGGATGGCGGCTATTCGATCGGAGAGGGCGCGACGACGGTCGACATCACCGAGCCCTACTGGAAGATGATCAAGGCTGGGGCGATCGCCGAAGCCGACATCGCCGATTGCCTCAAGGGCGGCAAATAGCCCTTAGCTGCGCCGGCTGGACCGCGCCGAAACGGTGCGGGTACTCTCGAAACCCACCGCATTCGCCAGCGCCGCCAGCGTGTTGGGCACCTGGTGATCCACCAGTTCCACCATCGCGTTGATCGGCAGACCTTCGGCTTCCTTCGAAAACACCAGCGACGGACTGTCCTCGGAATAGTCAACCCGGATGTAATCGCCGCCGCGGATCTGTTCAGTCGCAATGAGGTTCGAGAGCGGCTGCACCAGGCAGCGCTCGATGGAACGCTTCAGGTGCCGCGCGCCGTAGCGCACGTCGGTACCTTCCCCCAACAGGAAGTTCTTTGCCGCCTGCGTCGCCACAAAGACGAACGCGCGGTCGGGATTCGAGAGGAACACGCGCTGCTGCACAAAGCTCAACTCGATGTCGAGAATCCGTTCCAGTTGATCGGAGCCCAAGGCCTTGAAGACGACGATCTTGTCGAGCCGGTTGATGAACTCAGGCGTGAACTTGCGGCGCGCCGCGTCGACACCGGTCTTCGCCACCTTCTCGTTCAACTTGGTGGAATCGCCCGTCACGGCCGCCCGGCCGGCGATCGGCGCAAAGCCCAGCTTCGGCGCCACCAGATTGTTCATCTCCGTCACGCCCAGATTGGATGTCATGAAGATCATGGCGCGCGAGAAGTCCACTTTGCGGTTGTCGCCCAGCGTCAGTGTCGCCTTGTCGAGAATGCCCAACAGCAGATTCCACAGCGCGTCGGATGCCTTCTCAATTTCGTCAAACAGAATGAAGCTGATCTTCACCGTGTCGGTATGATGCTGGTTCAGCACTTCCTGGCTCAGCAGCGGGTGCGTCTCGCGATGGCCCAGGTATCCGGGCGGCGAACCGATCAGCTTGGCGATCTCGTGGCTGTGCTGGAACTCGGCGCAATCAATCTTGATCACCGACTTCGAGTTCTTCACCAGACTTTCCGCCGTCGCCTCGACGATACGGGTCTTGCCCGAACCGGTCGGCCCCAGAAACAGGAAGTTCCCCACCGGCCGGCCCGGTGCGCTCATCCCCGTCAAGTGCATCTGATAGATGTTGACGATCTGTTGGATGGCCTCGTCCTGTCCCACGATCAGGTTGCGCAGATTTCGATCGAGATCCGCCGCTTCCCGACCAGTTCGGTTCGGGTCCAGGACTTGATTCATTCGCAGATTCGCCATAGATTTACGCCCGGTCACCTCTCGCCTCTTTCTTTCGTCGGCCAGCGAATCCGACTTTAGTACCGCCACATTCTTCGACCCAAACCTCAGCACTCTTGCTCTATCGGCGGACACTCGAAAAACACCAGCGCTTCCGACCGACTTTTCCTTTACTTCGGCGGCCGGGAGGGGCGCAACTCGACGCAACTCACCGTCGCGCGCTCCGGCATCCGCAGGATCGTCAACACGACCTCCGCAATGTCGTCCGCCGCTAACTTCCAACTCGTATCGCCGGCTTGCGACCGCGGGCTGAACTCCGTGTCCACGCTCCCCGGCAACACCGCCGACACCCGTATGCCCTGCGCCCGATGGTCCAGCAGCATCGCGTCACTCAAACCCAGCAAGCCAAACTTAGAGGCGTTATACGCCGCTCCACCCGCAAACGCATGCCGTGAAGCCAGGCTGCCGATATTCACGATGCTGCCACCGTTGGTCATCAACCCCACCGCTTCCCGGCAGCAGGCAAACGCGGCTGTCAGATTGGTCTCGATCATCAAATGCCAATCCTCCAACGTCAGCGCTGCCACACTTCCGAAGACCGCCACCCCGGCATTGTTCACCAGAATGTCCAGACTGCTAAAACGGTCCCCGGCCTCGGCAAACCAGGCCGCAATTGCCTCGGTATTGCGTAAATCGACTGCCCGGCCCCAGACTTTATCCCTCCCAAGGCCTCTTCCGCTTCCCGCACATGCGCCTCCTGGCGCCCGCAAAAGGCCACCTCGACGCCCTCCTCCACCAATCGCCGGCAGATCTCCCGCCCGATTCCGCGACTGCCGCCCGTCACCATCGCCCGTTTTCCCGCCAGTTGTTTCAGCATGGTTCCATTCTCGCTAAGCCGTTATACTGAAATCAGTTCATGCTGGAGATGTCTACCTTTTGGCTGCGGGTCGCGGTGCTGATGTACTCCGCGGGCCTGGTCTCCACCTTGCTCACCATCCTGCGCCGCGAGCAGACCTGGTTTGCCCCGTCTCTGCGCATCTTCTGCGCCGGACTGATCTTCCATTTCGTCTCCTTGATGGAGCGCGCCTTCGCCGTCGGCCATTTCCCGGCCGATAATTTTTTCGAGACGATCTCCTTTTGCGGTTTCCTGCTGGGCGTTTCCTTCGTCGTCGCCCATTTTCGCTACGCTTTCTCTTCGCTCGGGCTGTTCTTATTCCCCCTGGTGTTCGGGATGGCCCTCGTCGGTGCCTTGGGCACCCCTGTTGGCGGCTGGGCGAGCGCGCAGATGCGCAGTGCCTGGCTGGTCGTCCACGTGATGCTGGTGATCGCGGGCTACGCCTCCCTGCTGATCGCCGGCGGTGCTAGCGTCTTCTACCTCGTGCAGGAGCGCCAATTGAAGGGCAAGAAACTGATTGGCGGCGCCTTCGCCGCGCCATCGCTCCCCGCGCTGATGACCCTCGACGCGCTGCTTGCCCGCACCATGAACCTGGGCTTCGTCTTCACCACGCTTGGCGTCATCGTGATCGTCATCTGGGCGTTCATCGAATCCGGTACGCGCTGGATTAGCGACCCCACCATCTTGATCTCCATCCTGACCTGGGTGGTGTATCTCGCCCTGATCTACCTGCGAACCGTCTCCGGCTGGCGCGGCCGCCGCGCGGCCTTCGTCACCCTTTCTGTCCTCGCCTTGTTCGCCGTCACCTGGGCGGCGCACGTCGGCATTCGCTCTACGGTGTTTGCCCGATGAAATTCGCGATCACCGGCCTCAATCACAAGACCGCTCCAGTGGAGGTGCGCGAACGCGCCGCCGTCCCGGATGCCGCCTTGGCCGAACGCCTGCGCGCCCTCCGCGAGATGCCGGGCGTCCACGAAGGCCTGATCCTCTCCACCTGCAATCGCGTCGAAGTGGCCGTCGCCATTGAAGACTCGCGCGACCCCAACGACCTCACCTCCTGCCTGTTCGGCGTCGATGGCCGCTTCGGCGCCATCACCCCGCACATCTATACCCACCAGGGTTCTGACGCCGTCCGCCATCTGTTCCGCGTCGCCTCCTCGCTCGACTCGTTGGTCGTCGGCGAGCCCCAGATTCTCGGCCAGCTAAAGGACGCCTACCAACGCGCTAAAGAGCTGAACGTCGTGGGCCCGTTCCTCGACCCCATCCTTACGCGCGCCTTCTCCGTCGCCAAGCGCGTGCGCAACGAAACCGACATCGGCGAAAGCGCCGTCTCGGTTTCCTATGCCGCTGTCGAGCTGGCGCGCGAGATCTTTGGCGACCTGAAGGGCAAGAAGGTCCTGCTGCTGGGCGCGGGCAAGATGTCGGCACTGACGGCCAAACATCTCCGCCGTTCGGGCACCTCGGAAATCTACGTCGCCAACCGCACCACGGCCCGCGCCTTCGAACTCGCCAACGAATTCCAGGGCTCGGTGATCGACTGGCAGACGCTTGAGAAGTCACTGCCCACCATGGACATCGTCATCGCCTCGACGGGCGCGAGCAACTACGTGATTACCGAGCGGCTGATGCGCGAAGTGATCGCCGCGCGCCGCCAGAAGCCGATGTTCCTCATCGACATCGCCGTGCCGCGCAACATCGACCCGTCGGTGAACCAGATCGATAACGTCTTCCTCTACGACATCGACGACCTGCAACAGGTGGTGGACCGCAATCTGGTCGCGCGCCAAAGCGCCGCCATGGATGCGAACCGCATTGTGGAGGAAGAAGTCGAGAAGCTCGATCTGCGGCTGAAGAGCCGCGGCGCCTCCCCCTGGATCGTCGCGCTCCAAACCCAGCTTGAGGAGTATCGCGCGCTCGAAATCGAGCGTCAACGCCCTAAGCTCGGCGATCTCACCCCGCAACAGGAAGAGGCACTCGAAGCCCTCACCCGCGGCCTGGTGAACAAGATCGCCCACGGGGCCATCGCCGAACTCCGCCGCGGCGCCGCGGCCGAGGACGACGAAGCCATCGAGCAAGTCAAACGAATCTTCAAACTGGGTGGAAAATCGTAGATGCTGGTGATCGGTTCGCGCGGTTCGCAACTGGCCTTATGGCAGGCGAACCACATTCAGCAACGTCTGGCGGCGGCCGGCGTCGAGTCCCGCATTGAGGTCATTCAGACCACCGGCGACCGCATCACGAACATCTCCCTGTCCCAACTCGGGCCGATGACCTCCACCAAGGGGCTGTTCACCAAAGAGCTCGAAGAAGCGCTACTCGATGGCCGCATTCACCTGGCCGTGCATTCGCTGAAGGACATGCCGACCGAACTGCCCCCCGGGCTGCGGCTAGCCGCGATTCCGGCCCGCGAAGACGTGCGCGACGCGCTGGTGGGACGCACGCTCGACGAGTTACCCGAAGGCGCCCGCGTCGGCACCTCGGCGCTGCGCCGCCAGGCACAACTGCGCGCGCTACGACCGGATCTGGTCGTCGAGTCCATTCGCGGCAACGTCGACACGCGCTTGCGCAAACTCGACGAAGGCCAGTTCGACGCCATCCTGCTCGCCGCCGCCGGCCTGCGCCGCCTCGGCTGGGCAAACCGCATTTCTCAATACATGTCACTCGAGGAGATGTGTCCCGCCGTCGGCCAAGGCGCGCTCGCGATTGAAACGGCCGACGGCTTCCACGGCGTGGACCTGCTCGAAGACCCCCAGACGCGCATCGCCATCACCGCCGAACGCAGCTTACTGCGGGCCCTGGGCGGCGGCTGCCAGGTGCCGATCGGCGCGCACGCCATCGTCAACGGCTCCACCTTGCAACTGCATGCCATCGTCGCCAGCGTCGATGGCTCGCTCGTCGTGCGGCAAGAGCTCGACGGGCCCGCCTCGCAAGCCGAGGCGCTCGGCGCCAAGTTGGCCGACGCCCTCATCGAAATGGGCGCCCGGGAGATCCTGGACGATGAAGGGGCTTAACGGCCGCCTGGTCGTCGTCACCCGCGCCGCCCATCAGAGCCTCGGCTTCATCCAACTGCTCGAATCCCTGGGCGCGCGCGTCGTCCAGTTCCCCGTCATTGCGATTGCCCCGCCAGCCGACTGGGCGCCGGTCGACCAGGCCATCGCCGCTCTGACAACTTATGACTGGCTGGTCTTCACCTCCGCCAACGCCGTCGACGCCTTCTTTGACCGCGCCGGCGAACTCACTCCCACCGCTCGCATCGCCGTCATCGGACCCGCCACCGCCCAAGCCGTCGCGCGCCGCGGCCTGAGCGTTGATCTGCAGCCGGCGAACCACATCGCCGAAGGCCTGGTCGCTGAGTTCGCTGCCCTGCCGTTCGCCGGTGTCCGCCTGCTGATTCCGCGCGCCGCCAGCGCCCGCGACGTGCTGCCCGACGCCTTGCGTATGCAGGGCGCGCAGGTCGACCTGGTGGACGTCTATCGCAACACGCTGCCCACCGAAGTAGCGCCGTTTCCGGACGCGCCGGACTGGATCACCTTCACCTCCGCCTCCACCGTGAAGAACCTCCTCGCGCTGGTGGACCGCGCGCGATTCGCCGAGGCGCGCCTCGCCTCCATTGGTCCCGAAACCTCGGCCGCCTTGCGACGCCATCAGTTGCCAGTCACCGTGGAAGCGCGGCCCTCTACGCAGGAAGCCTTGGCCCAGGCGATGGCCCTATGGGAGAATAACGCCCAATGATCAATGTCCGCCTGGCGGGCGCGGCCGACGTGCCCGTGCTGGCCCAGTTCAACCGCCTGATGGCGCAGGAAACCGAGCAGAAGGATCTGGACCTGGGCACGGTAACCGCCGGTGTCCAAAGCCTGATCAAACAACCCGCGTATGGCTTCTACCTGCTGGCCGAACGCGAAGGCGAAGTGGCCGGCTGCCTGATGATCACTTACGAGTGGACCGATTGGCGCGACGGCGTTTTCTGGTGGATTCAGTCGGTCTATGTGCATGAGCAACACCGCCGCCAAGGCGTGTTTCGCGCCTTGCACGACGAAGTCCGGCGGCGGGCGCGCGCGGCGAAGAATGTCCGCGGCTTGCGTCTGTACGTCGAAAGCCACAACAGCGCCGCCCAGGCCACCTATCGCGGTCTGGGCTTCACCAATACCGGCTATCTGATGCTCGAGAGCCCCCTGTGAATCGTTCCCTGCTGACGAACCTGCTGTTGTGCGTGGCCGTCTTCCTCGGGTCGTTGTACTACCTGAACACGCTGGTCGGCGATTGTTTCCATCCGTCGCTTGACGAAGGCATTTACCTCGAAGGCGGCGAGAAGTTACTCGAAGGCCAGGTGCCGTATCGCGACTACTTTGCCTTCACCGGACCCCTGGTCTATTGGACCGAAGCGGGCCTGCAAAGCATGTTTGGACGTAACATGCCGCCCTTGCGTCTTTCGGCAACGGCGTCGCTCGCTTTGATGGTGCTGGCGGTCTTTGCCATCACCACACGGTTTACGCACGTCGAGTATGGCCTGGGCGCGGCCATCCTCTATCTGAGTTACATCTCCGTCTCCACCTACATGGTGATCGTCAATCACCGTTGGCTCTCGGCCGGCTTTTCGGCCGCCGCGCTTTGGGCCGCCGTCGTGGCGGCGACAGAGGCTGAGCACGCCGCGGCGAACGCGCGGCGCAAATGGCTCTGGGGACTGGCCGGGGTCTTCTCGGCTCTTTCGGCCTGGGCCACACCCTCCTTCATCCTCGGTGTCGGCGTCTACCTCGTCTGGCTCCTGCTGCGAGAGCGGCAGCACCTGCTGCATTTCGTGGGTGGCGTCTGCCTCATCAGCCTGCCGGCGATTGCCTGGCTCGCCATCCATGGCGCCTTGACGCCGATGATCAACAATCTCTTCTGGGTGGCCGGCCGTTACAGCCGCGCCAACGCCGTCCCCTACGGCTATAGCGTCGGCGGACCCGGCCCCAAATGGGACGACCCCACCGAGAAGCTCATGGTGCGCTTCTTTGCCGCCGTCGGCGCGGCGCGCTACCGCATTGCGCCGTTCGGCGTGCCGATCATTCTCGCGATCAATGCCTATTGGGCCTGGCGGGGTCAGTTGAGCCGGGAAAAGCAGTTGCTGGCCCTGGGCGCGGCCGCCATCTTCCTGACGTCGTATCCGCGTTGGGACCTGAACCAGATGCTGTTCGTGATGGCGCCCTTCGCCGTCCTGTTCGCCCTGCTCGCCTTCCGGCTGCCGAAGCTGGCCCAACCGGTGCTCGTCGTGGCGCTCGCGCTGTGGGGCACTTACAACTTCAGCTCGGCCTGGCGCGTCGCCTCCGAGGATCCCTACTTCCCCACGCGCGCCGGCCTCCAGCGCGGACCGTTACCGACCCTCGAAGCCTACGAACGTCTCGAGAAGCTCATCCCCGAGCGCTCCACGCTGTTCGCCTTCCCCTATCTGCCCTCGCTGGGCTATGCGCTGAACACCCGCAACCCCGTGCGTTATGCCTTTCTGCAACCCGGCATGATGTCGGCCCAGGACGAAGCCACCGCCTTAGGCGACCTTGAACGCCACCCGCCGCGCTTCATCCTCCGCCAGTATTTTCCGGACGATCAGGTGCTCCACGCCTGGCCGAATTCGGACCGCGCCACCATGGCGATGAACTCCATCCGCCAGTTCATCGACCGCCGCTATGCCTTCGTCGACGTCATTCAGACCAACCACTTTCGCGTCGAAGTGATGGAACTGCGCCCGTAGCGTTTTCCCCTACCCGCTTGACGCCGAACTCCGCCGGGCATATAACGTCGGGCGACAGAAGGTCCGTTCACGCCGAACCGCACTTCCTGGCTGTCCCTCCCAGCCAGAGGCCCGGCGTCAAGGGGCGGGCGGTGACCCGAGTTGTCCCTTCCCGCCCTGCCTCAACCCGCTTTAGGGTTTAGGCGCGGTCATGATCTCGCCCCAGGTGACCTGGTAGATCTCAATGTCGTCGTCCCACCCAATGCCCGCGCGCAGATAGACGCGCATCCCCGGCACCACGCGGTCGCGTAACACGGCGTCGCCGTTGGCGAGATAGCGCGTAT
The DNA here is from genome assembly GCA_044226365.1 of Bryobacteraceae bacterium. Classification (GTDB taxonomy): domain Bacteria; phylum Acidobacteriota; class Terriglobia; order Bryobacterales; family Bryobacteraceae; genus JALHNI01. The sequence goes on along the minus strand of JBGAHE010000010.1, from coordinate 41,989 downwards.
CGGGCCGCAAGCGCATGTCCTTCAAGCCTTCGGTGCGCGTACGAATCCACAAGCGGTCCGGCTCCACTTTCGACACCACGCCCGAATAGAACAGGGTGCCGCGCGGCGCAAAACTCTCGGTGGCGCGATCGGCGCGGCCAGTGGGAAACTTCGCCGGCTGCGGACCAATCACGTGCACCATGCGGACGTAGCATTGCGCCAAACGGTGCGTCCGGTCGGTCACCAGTTCGAGGGAATCGCCTTCGGTGACGTCGCGCCAGTAGATGCGCTGCCGGTCGCGCTCAATGTAGGTGCGCCCGTCGGACTTGCAGGAGTAATTGCCCTGGTCCGCCTTCAGCAGCTTCACCGTCACCACGCCGGCGGCCATCGTGCCCGCATAGCTGATAAAGGAGCCACGGACAATGCCGAGCGTGGGATCCTCGGCGCCCCTCGCCGCCAAGGCCAATACGAAACTGCACAAGATCCGCATTCCCATCACTCTGCTATCCTCTTAGGTTGCCACCGACTTCGTCGCCGCTCTCCGACGCTACCTTGCTCCCACGGCTCGAGCAAGCGGGTGAATGGTTTCTCCATTCCGGAATCCAGGAGCCTTCGGGCGGCGTGGCCCGCTACTACCGCGTTGACGAACAACGCAACCTGCCCCTCTCGACGGAAATTACCGGCTACTCCGTATCCGCCCTATTAGAACTGTACCAGCGTACTGCCCGCGAAGAATACCTCACTCGCGCCATCGCCGCCGGGCGCTATCTGCAGAACGCCTGGAACAGCCCGCTCGGCACGATGCCTTTTGAAACCGATCCGCCGGGGAATGGTTTCGCTTACTTCTTCGATTTAGGGATTATCGCGCGGGCCCTGCTTCGTTTGGCGGACGTCACCGGCAACGCCGGAGCGTTGGAAGTCGCGCGGCTTTGCGGCCAGTCCATGCACCAGGACTTCGCCGCGCCGCAAGGCTCGCACTGCGTTCTCACGCTGCCCGCCAAAACGCCCCTGCCCGACGAACCCTGGTGGTCGCGCCGTCCCGGCGCCTTCCATCTGAAGGCTGCCCTGGCTTGGCTTGAACTCGCCTCCCACTTCCCGGACTTCGCCGCCCCCTACCAGCGCCAACTCGACTTCTCGCTCGCCGTCTGGCGCGAACTGATCGACCTCGAGCCCCAGCGCGAACGTCTGATGGACCGCCTGCATCCGCTCGGCTACTTCCTCGAAGGATTGCTACCGGTGCTCAACCAGCCCGCCGCTGCCGACGCCTTCCGCCAAGCCGTTCCCCTCTACGCTCAACTCCTCCGCGAGATCGGCCCCACCTTCACCCGTTCGGACGCTTACGCCCAACTGCTGCGCGCGCGCATCTATGCCGACGCCGCCGGCGTTCTGCCGCTCGACGAAACCCAGGCGGCCGAAGAGTACGCGGTCATCGTCAGCCTGCAGGACCAGTCCGGAGACCCGCGCCGCCACGGCGGCTACGCCTTCGGCACGCGGCAAGGCCAGGTGCTGCCGTTCGCCAACCCCGTCTCCACCGCCTTCTGCATGCAAGCCGTCGCCCACTGGCACGACCGTCAAGCCGGCAAGTTCCAGGCCCACTGGCGTGAGCTCATCTAGAGTCAAACTCGTCTTCGCCACCTGCTCGCAAGCACGCCTTCCGGCCCTTGTCGACGCGATGCGTCACGTCGGCGGTGACCTGCCCTTATACGTCGTCTCCGAGTTCCCGCCGCCCACCGGCCAATGGATCCCGTATCACCCGCTGCGTTCGGCAGCGGACAACGCCCAGCGCCTGCGCCGTCAGTTGACCGGCCTCGACGTTGCCTTCACCGGCATTTACCTCGACCCGGACGTTCCTTACTGGCCGCTGCGCCGGCTCGCCTTCACCGGCACGTCCTGGCGCACGTGGATGCTGTTCACGCCCGACTTGAACCACTTCATGCTGCGCCCGCGGTCCTTGCCGACGGTCGCGCGTTTTGCGGTTTGGCGTGCGCGCGAGATCCTCCGCTTCCAACTGAACCCCGGCGGCGACGTCTACACCTGGCTTTGGCGCCTGGCGCATCCTTCGCATCTGCGACGTCCGTGGGCCGCCTGGCGCGCGCAGCGAGCCGTGGGCCGCATCGCCGCGGCGAAGCGACCTTCACCCGCGCCCGTGCTCGGCGCCGCGCTCCCGGAAGGCATTACGGTCGTCATCCCGTCGCGCAATGGCGCCGCGCTGCTGAACCGGCTGCTGCCGCTGATCGCCGCGCAAGCCCCGGCGCAGGTTGTCGTCGTCGACAACGGCTCTGACGAAGACTGGGCGCCACCCGCCGGCGTGGAAGTGCTGCGCAGCAACGAGCCTTTGTCGTTTGCCGCCGCCGTCAATCGCGGTATCGCCGCCGCCCGCTTCTCGCATGTCTGCCTGCTGAACAACGACATGGTCATCGAGCCGGGCTTTTTCACCGCGCTGCGCCACGCCTTCGATCAAGTCCCCGGCCTGTTCTGCGCCACCGCGCAAATCTTCTTCCCCGAGGGCCAGCGCCGTCAGGAAACCGGCAAGGCAGCCATGCCGCTCGTCACCGGTCCGCAGGACTTCCCACTCACCTGCCTCGAGCCGCTACCCGGCGAAGACCTCACCTGGGTGCTGTATGGCTCTGGCGGCTGTTCGCTCTACGACACGGCTCGCCTGCGCGCCTTAGGCGGCTTCGACGAAGCCTACGTCCCCGCCTACGTCGAGGACCTCGACCTCGGCTACCGCGCCTGGCTCGCCGGCTGGCCGAGCGTCTACGCCGGGCACGCCCGCGTCGTCCATCACCACCGCTCCACCACGTCGCGCTATTTCGACGAAACCAAACTCCGCACGATGGTCGAGCTCAACTACCTGCGCTTCCTCGCCCGCGCCATCCACCACCCGCCCACCTTCGAACGCCTTTGGCGGCGCGCCATCACGCGCCTCAACCTCCTCGCCTCCGGCCACGAACCGGACCCCGTGCCGATCGCCGTACTCGCCCAGGCGCCCACGTTGCCCGCGCGCGCGCCGCACGCCGCCCTCGCCGACGACACCATCCTGGCCCTCGGCTCCGGCGACATCGCCTCATTCCCCGGTCAGCAAACCGCCGATGGCCTCCGCGTCCTCATCGCCACCTGCTATCCCCCCTATCCGCTCGCCCATGGCGGCGCTGTGCGCATGTACAACCTGATGCGGCGCGCCGCCGCGCAAGGCATCTGTCAGGTCTTGGTGATCTTCGGCGACGAGCTCACCGCTCCAGCGCCCGAGTTGCTCGCCATCTGCCACCGCGTCGTAATGGTCCGCCGCAGAGGTTCGCATTACCGCCTCGATAGCGGCCGGCCCGACGTCGTCGACGAGTTCGACTCGCCCGTCTTCCGCGCCGTGCTCGAACGGCTGATGACCGAGTTTCGCCCGCAACTCGCCCAGCTCGAGTTCACGCAGATGGCCGTCTATCTGGACACGGTCGCCCGGGCGCGCACGCTGCTCATCGAGCACGACATCACGATCGACCTCTACCAACAGCTCCTCGATCGCCAGCCCAGCGAAGACCTCCGCGACCAACTCGCCCGCTGGACCCGCTTCGAACAAGCCGCTTGGAAAAAGCAGACGCCGTCGTCGTCATGTCCGAAAAAGACCGTCTCACCGCCGACGCCCAAGCCGAAGACCGAGCCGTCGTCCTGGCCAACGGCGTCGACCTCGAGCGCTACCAACCGTCGCCCGAGCCGCCTCAGCCCGCCCGCCTCCTCTTCATCGGCAGCTTCAACCATCTGCCGAATCTGCTGGCCATCGATTGGTTCCTGCGCGGGGTCTGCCGCGCCTCACCACGCCCGCCACCCTCCACATCATCGCCGGCTCCAGGCACGACTACTACCGCGACTTCTACCGCGCGCAAGTCGACGTGCGGCTCGATCTCGCAGACGTGGAGGTGGAAGGCTTTGTCGCGGACGTCCGCCCGGCCTATCGCAACGCCACCGTGGTGATCGCCCCTCTATTGGCCTCCGCCGGCACCAACATCAAGATCCTCGAAGCGATGGCCATGGGCAAAGCGATCGTCAGCACCTCGGCCGGCGTGAATGGCCTCAACGACCTCGCCCCCCGGCGCAGACTTCCGCCTGGCGGACGATCCGACGGGGTTCGCCGCCGCGATCGATGCGCTGCTGGCCGATGCGCCCGCGCGCACCGCGCTCGAAGCGCACGCTCGCCACACGGTGGAGCAGCGCTATAGCTGGGACCATCGCGGCCTTGCAGAAAGAGTTATACGAGAAGTTAGGGGTCTGCACGGGTAGCCAATAGAGGCCACTCGACCCGCGGCCGCGCGACGCCTCCGCCCACTCGCGCGAATTGATGGTCGCCTGGTAGAAGGCCATCTTGGCCGCTCGCAGGAAGCGTTCGTAGGGATCGAGCAGTTCCGATGCGCCGAGCCACCGGGGCGTTGCCCAAGGTCCAGGGCTTGTTGAGCGGCGACAAATCGCCTTTGGCCGCATAGCGCGCCAGCCCCGACGGTAGAGCGCCTGCACGTCCGCTCCGGACTTGCTCAGCAGAGTCCAAAAACTCCGGAGCCTGAGCCTCGATCGCGCCTGGCTTGCCTTCATAGGGCGGCACCAGCGCCGCGCCCAGGGCCCGGAAGGTCTTCAGTTCCGCAGGCGTCAGAAACGCTCGTCCAGTCTTCACGGCCACAGCATCTGCCGCAGCGGCAGCTTCACCGCATCTTGAGAAAACCACGTTCAGGTAAGGCGCCCAGCCCCAACAGGGCGGCGATGATCTGACGGCGATCCACACTCATCACTCCTGAACCTACTACAGCGTGATAGCTCCAGCGGCGCGCCACTCCGCCCTACCTGCTTGGCGGCGTTGCCCTGATTCACGCAGATCTCCACGAAGCCGGAACTGCCCACAATCGCCACCGGTTCCCCGAACGGCGCCTCGGCGTAGTTCAATGCCAACTTCTCGATACCTTCTCCGTCCCGATCGCGATCTCGAACGGCCTGGTCTTGATTCCTCAAACTCCGTCTCGAAAAGTTCGAGATGAGATTGCCGAAGCGATCCACCTTCAGCACCTGCCCCGTCCACGAGCGTTTCGACATCCGCGTCGGCCAGAAGCTCGCAGCTTCAGGTCCTCGATCATGGAGCTGTAGGCGCTGGCATTCCGCCCGCGGCCAGATGCGCGGCCACCGGCGCAAAGATGTCCCGCCGTGAAAGGTACGGCTTCACTGGCTGGCGGAAGTACGCGCTTCCTTCGTGAGATGGCGCACCCCAGATCTTCTCGCCGCGCTCCCGCAGCGGCCCGTAAACCATCAAAAGTTAATGCCATTATCGGGCCCCACGAAGTAGTGTCCCCCGGCCTCCACCAGAATCGGCCGCCGCGACGAGCCCACGCCCGGATCCACCACCGCCACATGAATCGTTTCTTCGAAACGCCCGCCATGCTTCCATCACCGTAAACGCGCCTTCCGGAATCTCGAACGGCGTAATCTGGTGCGTCACATCGACGATCGTCGCCGCGGGACAGATCCGAGAATCACGCCCTTCATCGTCCCCACAAAGTGATCGTGCAACTTCGAAATCGGTCGTCAGTGTAATGATTGGCTGTCGCATGAAAAACTGGAGGAGCTGTGCCCGTTTCTATTTTGACCACAACGCGACGACCCCCATCTCGCCCGTGGCCCTGGGCCGCGTTGACGGAGTGTCTCCAGAATGCGCCCGGCAACGCCTCCTCCATCCATCGCTCGGCCAGCAGGCCAAGCAGCGATTGGAGAAAGCCCGCCGGGCAAGTGGCCGACGCGACCTCGGCCGCCTGATCATCTTCACCGACGGCGGCACCGAAGCCAACAACCTGGCCATCTTCGGCTCGCTGCGCCCCGGCATCTTCACCACCGGGTGGCGCTGTGCACCGAGGCCATCGTCCCGGTGAACGAGCTCGGCACCATCCATACCGCCGCTCGCCGACCGTCGCATCGCCATCCAGCCTCGCCGTACCATTGCCGATCGCTGTCCTCGCCCAGGCGCCCACTCTGCCCGCGCGCGCCCCCCACGCGGTGTTGCCGGATGAGACAGTGCTCGCGCTCGGCTCGGGCGACGTCGCCTGTTTCCCTGGCCAGCAACCAGCCCAAGGTCTGCGGGTGCTGATCGCCACCTGCTATCCGCCCTATCCACTCGCCCACGGCGGCGCCGTGCGCATGTACAACCTGATGCGGCGCGCCGCCGCGCAGGGCGTCTGCCAAGTCCTGGTGATCTTCGGCGATGAACTCTCCGCGCCCGCGCCGGAGTTGCTCGCCATCTGCCATCGCGTGGTGATGGTGCGCCGTCGGGGCTCGCATTACCGCCTCGATAGCGGCCGGCCCGACGTCGTCGACGAGTTCGACTCGCCCGTCTTCCGCGCCGTGCTCGAACGGCTGATGACCGAGTTTCGCCCGCAACTCGCCCAGCTCGAGTTCACGCAGATGGCCGTCTATCTGGACACGGTCGCCCGGGCGCGCACGCTGCTCATCGAGCACGACATCACGATCGACCTCTACCAGCAGCTCCTCGATCGCCAGCCCAGCGAAGACCTCCGCGACCAACTCGCCCGCTGGACCCGCTTCGAACAAGCCGCTTGGAAAAAAGCAGACGCCGTCGTCGTCATGTCCGAAAAAGACCGTCTCACCGCCGACGCCCAAGCCGAAGACCGAGCCGTCGTCCTGGCCAACGGCGTCGACCTCGAGCGCTACCAACCGTCGCCCGAGCCGCCTCAGCCCGCCCGCCTCCTCTTCATCGGCAGCTTCAACCATCTGCCGAATCTGCTGGCCATCGATTGGTTCCTGCGCGAGGTCTGGCCGCGCCTCACCACGCCCGCCACCCTCCACATCATCGCCGGCTCCAGGCACGACTACTACCGCGACTTCTACCGCGCGCAAGTCGACGTGCGGCTCGATCTCGCAGACGTGGAGGTGGAAGGCTTTGTCGCGGACGTCCGCCCGGCCTATCGCAACGCCACCGTGGTGATCGCCCCTCTATTGGCCTCCGCCGGCACCAACATCAAGATCCTCGAAGCGATGGCCATGGGCAAAGCGATCGTCAGCACCTCGGCCGGCGTGAATGGCCTCAACGACCTCGCCCCCGGCGCAGACTTCCGCCTGGCGGACGATCCGACGGGGTTCGCCGCCGCGATCGATGCGCTGCTGGCCGATGCGCCCGCGCGCACCGCGCTCGAAGCGCACGCTCGCCACACGGTGGAGCAGCGCTATAGCTGGGACCACATCGCGGCCTTGCAGAAAGAGTTATACGAGAAGTTAGCGGGTCTGCACGGGTAGCCAATAGAGGCCACTCGACCCGCGGCCGCGCGACGCCTCCGCCCACTCGCGCGAATTGACGGTCGCCTGGTAGAAGGCCATCTTGGCCGCTCGCAGGAAGCGTTCGTAGGGATCGAGCAGAAGTTCCGGATGCGCCGAGCCACCGGGGGCGTTGCCCAAGGTCCAGGGCTTGTTGAGCGGCGACAAATCGCCTTTGGCCGCATAGCGCGCCAGCCCCTGACGGTAGAGCGCCTGCACGTCCGCTCCGGACTTGCTCAGCAGAAAGTCCAAAAACTCCGGAGCCTGAGCCTCGATCGCGCCTGGCTTGCCTTCATAGGGCGGCACCAGCGCCGCGCCCAGGGCCCGGAAGGTCTTCAGTTCCGCAGGCGTCAGAAACTTCGTCCAGCCTTCGGCCACAGCATCCGCCGCCGAAAGCGGCAGCTTCACCGCATCTTGAGAAAAACCACGTTCCGGTAAGGCGCCCAGCCCCAACAGGGCGGCGATGATCTGACGGCGATCCACACTCATCACTCCTGAACCTACCACAGCGATAGCTCCAGCGGCGCGCCCACTCCGCACCCCAATTGCTTGGCGGCGTTGCCCTGATTCACGCAGATCTCCACGAAGCCGGAACTGCCCACAATCGCCACCGGTTCCCCGAACGGCACCTCGGCGTAGTTCAATGCCAGCCGATGAATCTTCTCCGTCCCGATCGCGATCTCGAACGGCCTGGTCTTGATTCCCTCAAACTCCGTCTCCGAAAAGTTCGAGATGAGATTGCCGAAGCGATCCACCTTCAGCACCTGCCCCGTCCACGAGCGTTTCGACATCCGCGTCGGCCAGAAGCTCTGCAGCTTCAGGTAGTCCTCGATCATGGGCCCCAGCTTCGCCGGCGTCACGCCCGCGGCCAGATGCGCGGCCACCGGCGCAAAGATGTCCCGCCCGTGAAAGGTACGGCTCACCGGCTGGCGGAAGTACTCTTCCTTGGTGAGATGGCGCACCCGGATCTTCTCGCCGCGCTCCCGCAGCGGCCCGTAAACCATCGCCAGCACGCCATTATCGGGCCCCACGAAGTAGTGTCCCCCGGCCTCCACCAGAATCGGCCGCCGCGACGAGCCCACGCCCGGATCCACCACCGCCACATGAATCGTTTTCTTCGGAAACGCCCGCCATGCTTCCATCACCGTGAACGCGCCTTCCGGAATCTCGAACGGCGTAATCTGGTGCGTCACATCGACGATCGTCGCCGCGGGACAGATCCCGAGAATCACGCCCTTCATCGTCCCCACAAAGTGATCGTGCAACCCGAAATCGGTCGTCAGTGTAATGATTGGCTGTCGCATGGGAAACTGGAGGGAGCTGTGCTCCGTTTCTATTTTGACCACAACGCGACGACCCCCATCTCGCCCGTGGCCCTGGCCGCGTTGACGGAGTGTCTCCAGAATGCGCCCGGCAACGCCTCCTCCGTCCATCACTTCGGCCAGCAGGCCAAGCAGCGATTGGAGAGAGCCCGCCGGCAAGTGGCCGACGCGACCTCGGCCAAGCCCGAACAAGTCATCTTCACCGGCGGCGGCACCGAGGCCAACAACCTGGCCATCTTCGGCTCGCTGCGGCCCGGCAAGCGCCATCTGGTCACCACCGCGATTGAGCATCCCGCTGTGCTCGCTCCCGCCGGCGAACTCGACGCCACCATCGTCCCGGTGAACGGACAAGGCTTGGTCGATCCCGACGACATCCGCCGCGCCATCCGGCCCGATACCGCGCTCGTCTCGGTCATGACCGTCAATAACGAGCTCGGCACCATCCAGCCGCTCGCCGACCTGCATCGCATCACGCAGGAACATGGCGTGCCGCTGCACACCGATGCCGTTCAGGCGCTCGGCAAAACCGCCGTCCCCACGGTCGACCTCGTCACCGTCAGCGGCCACAAAGTCTACGGGCCCCAGGGCGTGGGCGCCCTCATCGCCCGCGTGCCTGTCCGCAAGATCACCTTCGGCGGCCACCACGAGCGCGACCGCCGTCCCGGCACCGAAAACGTCGCCGGCGTCGCCGCCTTCGGCGCCGCCTGCGACGACCTCACTCCGCCCGACACGACACTCCGCGACCGCCTCGAAGCCGCCATCCTGGACCGCATTCCGCGCACCCGCGTCAATGGCGCCGGTGCGCCGCGCGTCGCCAACACGTCGAACATCGCCTTTGAAGGCATCGATGGCGAGCCGCTGCTCATTGGACTCGACCTGAAGGGCTTCGCCGTCTCGAGCGGCTCGGCCTGTTCGAGCGGCGCCTCCGAGCCTTCGCACGTCCTCACGGCCATTGGCCTCTCACGTGACGATGCCCGCGCCTGCCTGCGCTTCTCGCTGGGCCGCGCCAATACGCCCGAGCAAGTCGACGCGCTGGTGGAGGCGCTCGCTGCCGTCGTCACCCGTTTACGAAAGATGTCCCCTGCCTATGTCTAAGCCCACCATCGCCGTTGCCATGTCCGGCGGCGTTGACTCCTCAGTCGTCGCGGGCTTGCTCCATCGCGAAGGCTACCCCTGCGTCGGCCTGACGATGCAGCTCTGGAATCAGCGCCGGTTGCCAGAACTCTCCACCGATAAGTCCACGGGCCGCTGCTGCTCGCTCGACGATGTCTATGACGCGCGCGCAGTGGCCAGCTTCGTCGGCATCCCCTATTACGTCGTCAATTTCGAAGAGCAGTTCGAACAGCATGTCGTGAAGCCCTTTGTTGGCGAGTATCTCGCCGGGCGCACGCCCATTCCCTGCACCCTCTGCAATAACTTCATCAAGTTCGATCAGTTTCTCGAAATGGCCGACGGCGTCGGCGCCGAGAAGATCGCCACCGGCCATTACGCCCGCATCCGCTACGACGAGCCTTCCGGACGCTGGCAGATGCTCCGCAGTGCGGACGCCACCAAGGATCAGACTTATTTCCTCTTCGGCCTGACGCAACCGCAGCTCGCACGCACCATGTTTCCGCTCGGCGGAATGCTGAAGCCGCAAGTCCGCGAACTCGCCCTGGGCCTCGGCCTGCCCGTGGCCGAGAAGCCCGATAGCCAGGAGATCTGCTTCGTCCCCAACGGCGACTACGCCGCTTTCATTGACGCCTACTTCAAGGAGCAGGGTCTGCGCCGCGATACGTCCTCCGGCCAGGTGGTGACGCCGGACGGCGAAGTGCTCGGTCAGCACGAAGGCGTCCATCACTTCACCGTCGGCCAGCGGAAAGGCATCGAAGTGAAGCGGCCCAAGCCTGAGCCGCTCTACGTCATCGAAACCAATCCAGCCACGCGTCAGGTCGTGGTCGGCTCGAACTCCGACCTTCTGCGCACCGAGCTCGACGTGCATCAGGTGAATTGGATCTCGATCGCCCCGCCCACCGAGCCCGTGCGCGCCGAAGTGCGCATCCGCAACCGCCACACGCCCGCGCTCGCGACCTTAACGCCCACGCCCGACGGCGTCCATGTCGTTTTCGACGCGCCGCAGCGCGCCGTCACCCCCGGCCAAGCCGCCGTCTTCTACGACGGCGAACTCGTCCTGGGCGGCGGCTGGATCGCTTAGCGCCTAATCCACCACCACGCACAGCGACGCTACCGTGCGCGCACCCGTGCGCATTTGGTTCACCACGTTGCCTTTCGCATCGATCTCCACCAGCCGGCGGCCCGTGTAGTCGGCGATCAGCCAGTTGCCGTTCGGCAGCACCGTGTGGCCGCTCGCCCAACCAAACTGATTCTCGAGGTTCTTCCCGGCCACGCTGCGCACCACGTTGCCCGACGCATCGAGCTCCACGACTTCGCCCGGGTCAGAAATCGTCACCATCGTATGGCCGTTCGCCAGCCGGCGACCCTGATACAGCCGGCGCTTCTCGCCGTTTGGAGCCTGCCACTGCCACACGATCTTCTTGTCACGATCCACTTCGATGATCTTGGCCACGGCTTCCACGGCAATCAGCGTGGTGCCCGCTTCCGTCCGGTTCGCATTGCGCATCCGCATGTTGGCGAGGTCCGCGCTCTGATACTCCCACACCACCTTGCCCGCCTTGTCCACTTCGATCACGCGGCCCTGCTTCGCGTCGCCGATCAGCGTATTGCCATTCGCCAGCCGTTGCGCCGCCAGCGGATGCTCGAGACCGGTCGCATAGGACCACACTTCCTTACCGTCCGCATCCACTTCCACCACCTTGTGCTTCGGCCCCACGGTGTAGAGCACATGGCCGCCGGGCAGGCTCTGCACGTCGTGCCCGCGCTCGTTCGGACGCGCAAACAGTTCGCGGCCGGAAGGCCACAGCAGGCCCACCACCTCGCCCCGCGGACCATGGTCCGAGATCAGGATCTTCGTCTGCTTCGCCTCCGGCTTCAGATGCTTGTCGAAATACGCCATCAACCGGCCTTCGGCGCGCTCCGCATCGGCGCCCTTAAAGCCGTGGCCCGCGCCGGAGATCGTCTCGAGCTCCGCATCCACACCGGCCGATAGCAGCTTCGACGTCAGCCACACCGAGTGCTCATAAGCCACGTAGTTGTCTTTCGTTCCATGCACCGAAAGTGTCGGCGGCGCCAGCGGCGTCACATAGTAGAGCGGGCTCGAAATGATGTGGTCCTGCCGGTTGTGCTGCAGATCGCCGCCCAAAAACAGCGGCAGCACCTCGGCTGCGTCCACGCTCTTGCCATAGGACTGCGTGAAGTCCGTGGGCCCGTACATGTTCACCACCACCTGCACCGCGCTCGACTGGTCCAGGTTCGGGCCCGTCCCTTCAAACACCTTCAGCGGCCCCGTCAAACCCACCATCAGCGCCAAATGACCGCCCGCCGAACCGCCCGTCACGCCGATCCGCGCCGGGTCGATCGCATACTTGGCCGCGTTGGCCCGCAGAAACCGCACCGCCGCCTTCGAGTCTTCCACCGGCGCCGGGAACTGATGCCGCGGAGCCAGCCGGTAACTCATCGCCGCGCAGGTGTAGCCGCGCTGCGCCAGCTTGATGCACAACGGGTGGTAGCCCGTCCGCTTCCCTGCCCGGAAGCCGCCGCCGTGGATGGCGAGCACCGCTGGATAAACGCCCGGCGCCGTCGGACGGAAGATGTCCATCGCCACGCGCTCACCCACGCGGCTGTACTCAACATCGAAATCGGCTTGAACGTTCGACGGGACCGACGGATTCTGGGCGAAAGCTACCGCCGTAAGAAAGAAAGCAAGCGTACGCATCGCTTGCGAGATTATCACGCTTACTTCTTGGCTTCGAGGTCCTGCACCACCAGCCGCACCATGGCCTCCAGCAGTGCCGCGCGCGGATAGTGGTTCTTGTCCATCATGGCGCCGAACTGGCTCCCCTTGGCCTTTTCGAACGGCAGCGCCAGCGCGAAGTGATCGCTGCGCGCGGCCCCCAACAGCTTCGACCCGGGGACGATCGCGTCGCCGCGCGTCAACTGGCCGTCCTGCGCCGGGTCAAAGGCGGCGATGATCGGCGCCGCATTCGCCAGCGCCTTCGACATGTTGTCCTTATCGGCCACCGCGGGCAGCGAATACGTCGGCACCAGCGGATTCGGGAAGCGCGCCAGGAAGTCCATGCGCACCCGCCGCTGCAGACTGCGGAAGCCTTTCGACACATCCCCCTGGCAGGACTTGCTGATCTGGAACTGATTCATGTACTTCTCGGCGATCGCGGGCGCCGCATCCGCCATCCGCGACCCGCCCGACGCGCCCGCCACCGACAGGAACGCCGCCACCCGCGCGCGCACCTCCGGATAATTCGCCAGCATCACCTGTAAATCCGGCGCGCCCTTGCTGTAACCCAGCACAATGAACTTGCGGTTGTCCCTGGCCGCTTCCGCCTTCAAATAAGCCGCAATCTTCTCCGCGTTCTCTTCGCTCGAATCGTTCGGCACGCCGAAAACGTCCACCTGATAGCCGAAGGCCGACTTCATGTAGTCATGACCTTCGAGATAAGCCGGCGCTTCCGGAAAGCACGAGCTGAAGAAGCCCGGCACGATCACCACCCGATACTTGTCGGCTCCCGGAATCTTGTCGAGCTTCAGGTTGTCCTTGCCCGGCGCCTCGATCCACTGCGAACACTGGCCCCACGTCCCGCCGTCCGGATTGTTCTGCTTCAGCACGGAGCAGAACAGATCGCTGAAGGTGGAGATCATGTCCAGCGAATCAGGCTTCATGTAGAGAATCGCGTGCCGTCCGTCGGAGTGGAACGCCTCGCCGTGCGCGGTTTTCGCCTCCTTGATGGGATCGGTCATCGCCATGTACTCCATCAGCACCACGCTGCCCTCTTCCTGAAAGCTGCGCGCGATGTAGTCGCGTTCCAGATCCGTATCCGGATCGATCTTATGCGTCACATTGCCGTTGCGTTGATCCTTGTCAAAGCCGATATCGTGCGTGCCGGCGCCCACCCACACATCCTGATCGCCCACCTTGAACGGCGCTTTCCAAATACGGAAATGATGACGCGCCGCGATCACCTTCAGTGGATCGCCCTGCGCATAGCCGTAATCCTGCGCGCGGTCAAACAACATCAGTTCGCTCATGGGCAGCGTTACATACGCGCCCTTGGTGAGAATCGACATCGCGCTGCGTAGCACCGCGTCTTTCTTCGTCCGGTCGACGATCGTCCAGCCGGCGTGTTCCAGCGCGTTCTTCACCTGTTGCTCGCTGCCGATTACGACGAAGTTGGTGCGGTCGCCCGGCGTCCCGTCGGCGCCTTGCACTCGCTTGGGAATCGAGTCCAACTGCGCTTGCGTAAGCTTGGTGGTGATCGTCACCGGCGTCGCATTAGTGGCCGCGGCGGCCGTCCGCTCGATCACGACTTTAAACGCGCCCGACGCCCGGTCCGAGGTCGTCATATTGATGCCGACAAACAGCCGTCCGGCCAGGCCCGCGCGCTGCTCGCGCTGCGCCCCCACCAGAAACGCCCGCGCCGTATCGCGATCGCCAATCTTCCCCACGATCGCCCCGCGGTTGGCGTCGTTCACCGGCAGCGTCCGGATCATGTCCATCCACGCCCGCTTACCGCCTTCCGGCCCGTTCTCTTCCTTCGCGTTGGTCATCTTGATCGAGCCGGAGCCCGTCAGCTTCACCACGTCGCCCTGATTGAGGTCCATGCCCGTATCCACCCACTGCTGCGAGCCGTCGAGCGTCACTTCCTTCGTCGTCGCGGTATTCGCCGTGGTGGTGGCGGCAGGCTTCGCCGGCTCGCCATCGCGGCGGAAGAATTGGCCGAACAGCGTGAGACTGGCGCAAAGGAGCACTACGGCAATCGACTTCATGGAACTGGCACCTCAACTTGTACTTTCTCCGGCGTGAACGGAGCACTCGCGGCGGCTTGCCGCACCAACATCTCCACCTGGGCCCACAAAAAGGGATCGGCTTCCATCCTCGCATGCGCGCCGCCTAACCAGCGCCGCGCCCAACTCTCCGGCTGCGGATACGGCAGCCACACCGGATACCGCATCTGGAAGTTGCCCAGCACGCGGGTCTTCGCCGGATCGGCCGCTCGGATCTCGCGCTGCCCCTGGATCGTCAGCAACTCGTGCTGGTAGAAGTTCACCGCCGCGCGAACATTCTCCGGAATCATCCCGTCGCGCAGCCCAAAGCTGTCCACCTGCACCGTCAGCAGCACCGGCAGCCCCTGCTTCTTCAGACGCTTCGCCAAACGGACCGTCGCGCCGCCCCCTAAACTCTGCCCCACCAGAATCAGCTTCGCCGACGACCGCTCCCCCGCATCCAGCTTTCCGTCCCGGTTCCGATCGAACGCCCGCAAAATCAGTTTGTCCGCCACCCGCGCCCGGCGATTCGCCACCGACTCAGCATGCAAACCGGGCGATTCGCGCAGCCGCAGCATCAACTGCCGCACGCCCCGGTGCTGATCGTCCCAACGTTCCACGCCGCCCAGGAACCCGAGCACGAGGACTTCACCCTCCGGCACCGGTGCCGGAACGCGCAAATCGCTGAGTTTTTGGGCGAAAACACTCTCGGCGAGAAGCAATCCGACGGCCACCGCCCAACGAAATTTACCTGGAGATACCAACTGGGAAAGGGACGACACCGCTGCCTCCCGCGTTTCCCCTATTGTATGCCGCCACTTAGATCGGCCGCGGCGCCACCTCGTTCCGGGGGTCCCGGTACCGCCCCGCGCCGAGTGCCGGTACGGTCAGGCCCATAGTTAGTGCTTTGGTTTATTGTTCGCCCGCTCGCCCCCAGGTAGATTCGCTTCAGAGGGCAAAACGCTCGCAGAAGTGTTCAAGCCCCACTGACTTTCGGAGGACCACAGTAGGTTTCGCTTCACCCGATTCCCGGAATCGGCGATGACAGCGACGTAATGAGCCGAGGACGTATTTCGTCCCGCTGATGAGTTTTTTTGAGCATCGCCACCGAGCCACCCGTCTCGAAGCGAACCAAGCCGGCCAGGAGACCCCTTCCTGGTCGGCTATTTTTTTGATCCTCTTTGGCCAGGATGGGAGGCCCGGAGGAGCCTCCCAAGAACCGGGCAACGGCATACGTGAGGATCGCCGCACACTACAGGATTGCAAGCGTCTTACCAATCCGTAAACCATTGATTCCTCTCACCGAACCCTAGATCTTTTGCGCCAATTTGCGCGCCCCCCAAGACAATTTGTCCCCGCCGTAGATCCAACTGCCCCTCGCCTCCGTACACCATGACGAAAGCTTCATCGGCCTTGGTCTTCACTTCAGAGCGGTTCTCCATTAAGCTCGGTAGTCAATCCGCGTTCGCGCGCGATCCCTCTGCCATGAGCCAACCGAGACCCGCCGTCCAACCGGATGCCCATTTGGCGCATTTGGTGAGCGCCATGGCCGCGGGAAATCAGCAGGCCATGGGAGAACTCTACGACCGCACCAGTTCCCTGATCCACGCCGTAGCCTTGCGCATGCTCGCCAATCCACAGGACGCCGAAGAAGTCGTCCTCGACGTCTTCATGAAAGCCTGGCGCAATGCTCCCAGCTACACGCCCGAGCGCGGCAGCGTCACCGCCTGGCTGGTGATGATGTCCCGCACGGTGGCCATTGACCGTATCCGGTCGCGCCACGCCCAGCCGCGTACGCTCGACCTCTCCGGCTCCGACTTTTTCCCCGAGATCGCGGTGTCTCCCGACAACCCTGAGGCGGCTACCGCCCACAACCAATGGCGGCAACGCATCCACGCCGCCATGGCGGACCTCCCGCCGGAACAGAGAGAAGCTTTGCTATTGGCCTTTTTTGGCGGTTTGAGTCACGCGGAGTTGTCCGAACGCCTCGACCTGCCCCTGGGCACCATCAAGACCCGCATCCGCCTCGGCCTCAAGCGCCTGCGCGGCGTCCTGGGAGAATCCGTATGACCCCCGAAGAACTCGCCGAACGGATCAGCCTGGCGGCGCTTGAGTTCCTCACCCCGGCCGAAGCCGCCGACCTCCCGCGCCAGTTGATTGCCGCGGACCGCGAAGCCGCCGCCCTGCTCGGAGGCTTGCTCGAACCCGTCCCGCCGCCCCCCTCCCTGCGCGACCGTCTCCTCCGCCGCGTCTCGGAGTACGAACAGCTCAAGCCCGCCAGCGAAATCCGCACTTACGACGGCGGCTGGCGTCATACCGGCCTGCCCGGCATCGACTTTAAGCCGCTCTACCACGACGCCAAAACCGGCATGTATACCAACCTCGTCCGCATGCAGCCGGGCGCCCGGTATCCGCGCCATATCCACTACGACGACGAGCAATGCCTGGTAATCTCGGGCGACGTCCGCTGGGGCGATTCACGCTACCTGCAGGGCGACTTCGTTGCGACGCGCGCCGGCGTCGTGCACCCCACTCTCGAAACCGACCACGGCAACGTCCTGCTCATCATCAGCGGTCACAATGAGTTCCTGCCGGAACACGGCTAAGACGATTTAGTCGAATTTCAGGCGCATCTGGCGCCGGCCGAAGAAGTGTTTGCGGATGCCGCGGTTGACGGCGGGAATGTGCATCGTGATCGCCCCGCCCACGCGCCGGATCACTTCATGAGCCGCGGCGTGCTCCGGATCCGGATGATTCAGCGGCGGCCCGCCCGTCGCCATAATCCACGATTCGGTCGTTTCATTCAGCAACGTTTCGGTCATCGCGTCGCTGCAAATCCATACACCGGTGCGAAAGATCGCCTTGCGATTGCCAATGCGGACCAGGACGCTCATGACCGGAACTCCCATTGAAGCACATCGCCGTGCTATGTTTGGGGTTTCATGGCCGCTGCTCCCGCTCCCCCCGCTGCTTTGACCAATCCGTTCGAAGATCCCCTGCGTTTTGAACGTCGCCTGGCTCCTTTGGCCCTCGTCATTTTTGGCGCCAACGGCGATCTCACCATGCGCAAGCTTCTTCCGGCTCTTTACCGTCTGGCTTACGAACGCCGGCTGCCGGCCGGCTTTGCCGTCATCGGCAACTCCCGCACGCCCCTCACTGACGAAGCCTTTCGCCAGAAGATGTACGAAAGCGTCAAGAAGTACCTCGAAGACAGTGCCTTCGACGAAGACCTCTGGCAGGAGTTCGCCCGCAAGCTCTACTACATTGCCGGCGACGTGAAGGATCCGGCCTGCTATGTGGCCATCCGCGAAAAGCTCGCCGAAGTCGAAGCCGCCCACGGCACCGGCGGCAACATCCTCTACTACCTCTCCACGCAGCCCAGCTACTAC
This sequence comes from Bryobacteraceae bacterium, assembly GCA_044226365.1. Taxonomy (GTDB): domain Bacteria; phylum Acidobacteriota; class Terriglobia; order Bryobacterales; family Bryobacteraceae; genus JALHNI01. The sequence goes on along the minus strand of JBGAHE010000010.1, from coordinate 24,114 downwards.
GCGCCGGTCATCGAACAGCTCGGCGCCGCCGGACTCGCCCCCAAATCCGCCCAGCCTGTCGGCCAAGGCTACCGCCGACTGGTCATCGAAAAGCCCTTCGGCCACGACCTCGAAACGGCCCGCGAATTGAACGAAGTCGTGCAGCGCGTCTTCCCGGAAACCGACGTCTACCGCATCGATCACTATCTCGGCAAAGAAACCGTCCAGAACGTCTTCGCCTTCCGCTTCGGCAACGGCATCTTCGAACCGCTCTGGGACCGCCGTTACGTCAACCACGTCCAGATCACCGCCGCCGAATCCATCGGCGTCGAAGGCCGCGGCGCGTTCTACCAGGAAACCGGTGCCCTACGCGACATGATCCAGGGTCACCTGCTGCAGATCATGGCCACCGTCGCCATGGAGCCGTCCGCGGTCTTCGAACCCGACGCTGTCCGCGACGAACGCGCCAAGCTCCTCCGTTCCATCCGCATCATGCGGCCCGAAGAAGTTCTGGAAAACGCCGTCCCCGGCCAATACGGCCCGTCGCGCATCGGTGGCCAGGACATCAAGGGCTTCCGCCAGGAAGAGAACGTCAGCCCGGACGCGCAAACCGATACCTACGCCTCGGCCACCTTCTTCGTCGACAACTGGCGCTGGGCTGGCGTCCCGTTCTACATCCGCAGCGGCAAGCGGCTGCCCAAGCGCGTCACCGAAATCGCCATCCAGTTCAACGAAGCGCCCCACTCGGTGTTCACCGGCGAACCGCTCGGCAGCTTCGGCGGCCGCCCCAACATGCTCATCCTCCGCATTCAGCCGGAAGAGGGCATCTCAATGCGCTTCCTTTCGAAGCAGCCCGGCGGCGGCATGCGCCTGCGTCCGGTTTCGATGGACTTCAACTACGGCACCAGCTTCGGCACCCGTACGCCCACCGCCTACGAGACCCTGCTCGTCGACGTGATGGCCGGCGACTCCACGCTCTACACCCGCCAGGACATGGTGGAAGCCAGTTGGAAAGTCGTCCAGCCCATCATGGAAGTCTGGAAGAACACCAAGTTCGACTTCCCCAATTACGACGCCGGCACCTGGGGCCCGCGCGCTTCCGAAGAAATGCTCGGCATCCACGGCCATCAGTGGAGGACGCCGTAAATGGGCACCACCCTCCAGGCCGACCAACTCCTCCGCGAACTCGCGCACGTCTGGGAGGACCTCGGTAAGCAAGGCGTCGAAGACAAAAGCGGCGGCGTGCTGCGCGCCTGTGCCATGAATCTGCTGGTCTGCGTCGAAGGCGACGTCGAAGTCGGCGAGACCATCGCCGACCTGATGCACGAGTTCCCCAGCCGCGTCATCGTGCTCCGCGTCAAAAAAATGTCGACGCCGATCCTCGAAGGGCGTGCGCTCGCCCAATGCTGGATGCCCTTCGGCCGCCGTCAGCAGATCTGCGCTGAGCAAATCGAAATCGTCGCCACCCAGGACACCCTGCGCGATACGCCCAGCGTCATCCGCGGCCTCTGGGCGCCGGAACTGCCCATCGTCATCTGGTTCCGCCACGCCGGCCTCCTCCGCTACGACGAATTCAAGGCCCTGCTCGCGATGTCGCGCAAAGTGATCGTCGATAGCCGGGACTCCGAGGACCCCGAGTGGACCATCGCCAAGCTCCAGGAACTGCAGCAAGCCGGCTACGGCGTCGGCGACCTCGCCTGGGCCCGCGTCACCCGCTGGCGCGAATCCGTTGCCCAGCTCTTCGATCACCCCAGTTGCGCTTCGCACTACCAGGAGATCCAGAGCATCACCGTCACGCACCGCAGCCTCACCACGCCCACCACCACGCGCTATCTCGCCGAGTGGGTGGCTTCGTCGCTGCCGCAAAAAGTCACCATCGAGTACAAGAGCCTTCGCGAAACGCGCCCTTGGGAGATTCAGTCCCTCGAGTTGCGCGGCGATGGCTTTGTCGCCACCATCAACCGCAAGGACGCCAATCAGGTCGAAACGCGCTGGGATTGCTTCCAAGGCGCCCTGATGTTCCCCAAGCTCACCCAATCCACCTTGCTGCTCGAAGAGTTCGAAGTCCTCGACCGCGACCCGATCTTCGAACGCGTGCTCGCCCGTCTATGAGTGTCAACTGGTACGCTTACGCCACCCCGGACGACGCTGCCGCCCATTGTGCGCAGCGCATCTTTCGCGAACTGGAAACCGCCCTCAATGCCAGCCGACCCGTGTCGCTGGCCGTCTCCGGCGGCTCCACGCCCAAGCTGATGTTCGGCCATATGTCGCGCACGCGCTTTGATTGGAGCGAGGTCCATCTGTTCTTCGTCGACGAGCGTTGCGTCGGTCCCACCGATCCGGACAGCAATTACCGCATGTGCGAAGAGTCCTTCATCAGGCCCGCCCACTTCCCCGCCCGCAACGTCCATCGGATCAAAGGCGAACTTCGCCCCGATGACGCCGCGCGAATCTACCAGGACGAAATCACCGCCTTCTTCGACCTGAAGCCCGGCGAGTTGCCTGCCTTCGACGTCATCCACCGCGGCATGGGCGCTGACGCGCACACCGCCAGCCTCTTCCCCGGCGAACCGCTCATTGAAGATCGCGAAGGCATCTGCGCTTCGGTCTGGGTGCCCAAGCTCGGTAAATACCGCATCACGCTGCTGCCCGGCGTGCTGCTTCACGCCCGCCACACCGTGGTCCTCGCCGCCGGCGCCGACAAAGCCGAGCCGCTCCACCAGGTCTTCAACGCCGACCACGACCCGCTCCAATACCCGTCGCAGATCGACACGCCGCACGGCCGCAACGTCGCCTGGTATCTCGACGAAGCCGCCGCCGCCAAGTTGGACTAAGCCATGCGTCTCGCCGCGCTGTTCCTCCTTGCGTGGCCCGCCCTGGCGCAGATCACCGTCGAGTATCTGGCGCATGCCAGCTTCGTCCTCGAAGCCACCAACGGCCAGCGCCTCGTCATCGACCCCTATAACAGCGAGCGCTGGCTGGGCTACACCTTCCCCGAGAACGTCACCGCCGACTTCGTCCTGGTTACCCACCCGCACTACGACCACGACGCCAGTTACTACTTCCGCGCACCCGCCTTCCGCGAGCCCGGCGAATACACCCTCGGTGCGTTCCGCGTCACCGGCGTCGCCACTCGCCATGCCGGCGGCTTTGGCGCCGAGTTCAACTACCGCAGCACGATCTTCGTCGTCGAAGCCGGCGGCATCCGCGTCGCCCACTTCGGCGACGCCGGTCTGCCGGACGCCGAAGGCCTCAAACGTCTGGGCCGCGTCGACGTCCTCCTGCTCCCCATCGATGGCGAACAGCACATCCTCAAGACCGCGCAAATCGACGAGATTCGCAAAGTGCTGCGCCCGTCTATCCTCATCCCGATGCACTACCGCATCCCCGAACTGACGGACCTGCCCGCCTCGCTCGGCCCCATCGACCCCTGGCTCGTCCAACAGCCCAACGTTCTCCGCCTCCGCACCAACCGCTGGACCGTCAGCCCCAAAGACCTCCGCCAGCCCACCCAGGTTCTCTTCCTGCCTCACTCTCCCGAAGTCCGCCCCTGGCCCATCCGCTGGCAACAAGCCTGGGAGCGCCGCCACGCGGCCATTGAGATGCGCAACCGCAATCGCGACGAAGCCGTGCGCCTGCTCGAAGTCGCCCACGAACTCGCCCCCGAGATCAGCGTCATCGCCTACGACCTCGCTTCCCTCCTCCCCACCTCGCGCGCCATCGAAGTCCTCACCCGCTCGCTCGCCGCCGGCGCCCGTCACGACTGGGAATACACCGAACGCTCTCACCTTTTGCTCGCCGAGTTACTCGCCTCCCAAGGTCGCGGCATCGAAGCCGCCGAGCATTGCCAGTTAGTCCTCGCCTCCACCGAGCGCGCCGACCTGCGCCGTCGCGCCTCCGCCTTGGCCGCCAAGTTCCTGCGCGAATAGACGCTATCATCGATTTCGTGAATGCATCGGACCGTTCGTTCTTCGGACACCCGCGCGGCCTCGCCACGCTCTTCTTCACCGAAATGTGGGAGCGCTTCAGCTACTACGGCATGCGCGCCATTCTCATGCTGTTCCTCACTTCGGCGGTCGACGTCGGCGGCCTGCATCTCGAAGTCTTCACCGCCGGCGCCATCTACGGCATCTTCACCAGCGGCGCCTATCTCACCGGCATGGCCGGCGGCTGGGTGGCGGACCGTTTCCTCGGCCAGCGCCGCGCCGTCATCCTCGGCGGCATCCTGATTGCCGTCGGCAACTTCGGCATCATGGTGCCCGGCCTCATCTGGACCGTCTCCTCGCTCGCCCTGATCGCCGTCGGCACCGGCTTCCTCAAAACCAACTGCACCACCCTCGTCGGTCAGCTTTACGAAGCAGGCGACCGCCGCCGCGACGCCGGCTTCTCCATCTACTACATGGGCATCAACACCGGCGCCATGATCGGCCCGCTCATCTGCGGCTGGCTCGGCCAAACCATCCACTACCGCTGGGCGTTCTTAAGCGCCGGCCTGTTCATGCTCGCCGGCCTCCTTCAATTCACCATCACCAGCCGGCATTTGGGCAATCACGGCATCAAGCCGTTGGTCCCGGTCACCCCGCAGGATCAGGCGACGCTGCGCTGGGGCCTGCTCGCGTTGGGCGCCATTCTCGCCGCCGTCATCGTCTTCCGCCCCAGCATCACGTCCTTCGCCGACGCCTTCGGCATCATCCTGATCCTCACCACGGTCATCACCTTCGGCTCGCTCATCTTCTTCGGCGACTTCACCCCGCAGGAAAAGCGCCGCATCCAGCTCATCTTCGTGCTGTTCCTGGGCTCCTGCCTCTTCTGGTCCAGCTTCGAACAAGCCGGCTCCACCCTCACCCTCTTCGCCGACCGCAGCACTGACAATCGCCTCTTCGGCCTCGCCTTCCCCTCGAGCTTCTACCAGATTCTGAACTCGCTCTTCCTGCTGTTCATGGCGCCCATGTTCACTTGGCTCTGGATGAAGTTCGGCGACCGCGAACCCTCGCTCCCCACCAAATTCGGCTGGGGACTCCTGCTGGTAGCCTCCGGCTTCGTCGTCATGGCCCTGGCCGCCGTCGCCGCCGGCCCCACCGGCAAAGTGGGCCCCGAATGGCTCACCTTCTGCTACTTCCTCCACTCAGCCGGCGAACTCTGCCTAAGCCCGGTCGGACTCAGCGCCATGAGCAAACTCGCTCCCGCCCGCATCGGCGGCTTCATGATGGGCGTCTGGTTCCTGTCGATCGGCGTCGGCAACTTCATCGGCGGCCGCGTGTCGTCGTTCTACGAGGCTTTCCCGCTGCCGCAACTGTTCAGCCTGGTCGCGGCCGTGGGCGCCGTCTTCGGCCTCATCATGCTCATCACGGCGCGGCCGGTCGCCCGCCTGATCGAGAACTCGCCGGAGTCCCGCGCCGCCTAGCGCGACCAATCCGTAAACCGTCCGCCGCTCTCGGCCAGTTGCACCAGCAACGGTGCCGGCGTCCACCCAAACGCCCGCGCGCGCTCCAGCACCTTCGCCAACCCCACCGTGTCCGCATAAAACATCGGACCGCCCCGCCGCGCCGGAAAGCCGTAGCCCATCACGTAAACCATGTCGATGTCCACCGAGCGCAGCGCAATCCCCTCTGCCAGAATCCGCGCGCCTTCGTTCACCAGCGCGTATATCGCGCGCTCCACGATCTCCTCGTTCGTCACCGTCCGCGGCGTAATCCCGTTCTCCCGCCGCACCTCGTCGATCAACTGCGTGACGAACTCATCCGTCTGCGGACGCCGCTGCTCGTCGTACCGATACCAGCCGCGCCCCGTCTTCTGCCCGTAGTGCCCTGCTTCCACCAGCCGGTCCTCAATCACCGGTTGCCGCACGCCGGCGAACTCCGCCGGATTCTCCTGCCGCACGCGCCACCCGACGTCGAGCCCCGCCAGATCGCCCGTCGCCAGCGGCCCCATCGCCATTCCGAACTCGTACAACGCGCCATCTACCTGCTCCGGCGTCGCGCCCTCCTGCACCATGAACTCGCCTTCACGCCGATACGGCCCAAACATCCGATTGCCCACAAAGCCGAAGCAGTTGCCCACCATCACGCCCGTCTTCTTCAGCGTCTTGGCCAGGGCCATGGCCGTCGCCTGCACCGTCGCCGACGTCTTCGCTCCGCGCACGATTTCCAGCAGCCGCATGACGTTCGCGGGGCTGAAGAAGTGCGTCCCGATCACCCACTCCGGCCGCCCCGTCGCCGCCGCAATCTCGTCGATGTCGAGCGTCGAAGTATTTGAAGCGAGCACACAGCCCGGCCGCGCCACCGCATCGATCTCTGCGAACACGGCGCGCTTCAGCGCCATGTTCTCGAACACGGCCTCCGTCACCAGGTCCACCTTCTCGAAGCCGTCATAGGTCAGCGTTCCCGTGATCAGCCCAAGGCGTTTCTCCATCTCGGCTTCCGTCAGCCGGCCCTTCTTCACCGTCGACGCATAGTTCTTCCGGATATTCCCCAGGCCGCGATCGAGCGCCTCCGCCGTCGTCTCCTTCAGCAGCACCGGAATCCCGGCGTTCGCATACACCATCGCGATCCCGGCGCCCATCGTCCCCGCCCCGACGATCCCCACGGACTTCACCGGCAACACCGGCGTTTCCTTCTCGAGCCCCGGAATCTTCGCCACCGCCCGCTCGCCAAAGAACGTGTGGATCATCGCCTTGCTCTCATCCGAGAACAGGCACTCCTTGAAGTACTCGGCTTCTTTCGCGCAGCCGCCCACAAAGTCGAACTGCACCGCCGCCTCAATCGCGTCGATCGCCCGCCGCTCGGCCAGCATCGGCCGCCCCCGCTTCGCCAGTTTCTCCCGCGCTGCGGCGATCTCGCCCTGGTCCACCAGCTTCTCGGCGCGATCGCTCACCTTGGTGAATGGCAGACCCACCTTGTCCCGCGCAAAGGCCACCGCGCCGGTCAGCAGGTCGCCCATGATCACATCGTCGAGAATGCCGCAGTCAAGCGCGGCGGTCGCCGAGATCGGCGCGCCGTATACGCACATCTCGAGCGCCATCCCCAGCCCCGCCAGCCGCGGCAAGCGCTGCGTCCCCGCCGCGCCCGGAATCAGCCCCAGCTTCACTTCTGGCTGCCCCACCTGCGCCGAAGCCACCGCCACCCGATAATGCCCCGCCATCGCCAGTTCAAGTCCGCCGCCCAACGCCGTACCGTGGATCGCCATCACCACCGGCTTCGGCGAGTTCTCCACCTGCAGGCAGACCTCCACCAGGCCCACGCCCACTTTCTTTCCGCTCGTAATCTTGCCAAACTCTTTGATATCGGCGCCGGCGATGAACGTTCGTCCGCCGCCGATCAGCACGATCGCCGCCACCGCCGCGTCGGCATTGAACTCGGCTATTGACTCGGCGATCCCTTCCGGCACGCCCGGACTCAGCGCGTTCACCGGCGGGTTATTGATCGTTATGATGCCAATTTCGCCATCACGGCTCCGGACTACGAGGTCGTTCATTCTTGAGAGCGTAGCATGCGCTCTTTTCACCCTCAGCGCCCTCGCCGCGCCCCCCGACTTCCGCCTCACCGACACCGCCGGTCAACTCCACCAGTGGCCGGCCAAGCTCACCGTGTTCATTACGCTGGACAGTCAGTGTCCCATCTCCGGCCGCTACCGCCCCGTGCTCAACCGCCTCGCCGAACAATATCCGTCCGTCGTGTTTTATGGCGTCACTCCCGGCCACCTCCAGCCACCCGCCCAGACCTTCCCCGTCCTCCTCGACCCTCACTTCACCCTCTCGCGCCAACTCCAGGCGCAACTTACCCCCGAAGTCTTCGTCTACGATGCCACCGGCCAATTGCGTTACCGCGGACGCATCGATGACCAATATGTCGACTACGGCAAGACGCGCACCAAAGTCACGCGCGAGGACTTACGCCTTGCTCTCGACGCCCTCCTCGCCCATCGCCCCGTGCCAGTAACCCGCCAGCGCGGCGTGGGATGCTGGATTGAATATGGAGCCCGTTAGCGACCTGCTTTTCGTTTATGGCACTTTGCGTCGCGGTGCCTATCGTGGTCTCAAGCCCAATCCGTTTGCCTTACGTCTCGAATCCGAAGCCGAATGGCTCGGCCCCGCGCGCATCCACGGACGGCTGTATCAGGTGAATCCGGAGTATCCCGGCCTCGCCCCCGCCGTCGAGCCACACGAGACGGTCGCTGGCGAAGTCTGGCAATTCAGTGACCCTGACCTATGGCGCGCCCTCGACGCTTACGAAGGCGAAGAGTATCAGCGCGTCCGCTGGCCCATCACGTTTCCGGACGGCTCCCACCGCGAAGGCTGGGTCTATCTCTACGCTTCTAAGATCACCACCGCCATGGCCATCGTCGCCGTATGAGTCAGCGAGAGGTGAATATGTTGCGTGCCCATCGCCGCCGCATACTCCGCCGCCTTACCATGCAGTTTCAGAATGGGACGTCCTGAGCGTAGGTTCATCACTTCGAAGTCCTGCCAACGCACGCCGCCGTTCCATCCCGTCCCCAAAGCCTTCATTCCGGCCTCTTTCGCGGCAAAGCGGGCCGCATAACGCTCCGCGCGATTCGCTTTCCGGCTCACATACGCAATTTCACCGGGGGTATAAATACGGCCCGTGAAGCGATCGCCGAATCGTGCAATCGATTGCTCGATACGGTCCACCTCCGCCAGATCCGTTCCGATCCCCAGAATCTTCGCTGCCATACTCTCTCCTCACCGGGCCCCTAAATGACAAAAGCCGCGCCCCGGGGGGCGCGGCTTTCCGTCGCTTAAATCTCGTTACTTCTCGTTCTTCTTACGGAACTCTTCCCAGCGCCGCTTCTGCGCCGCCGCAATGGCCTTGCGCGCCGCGGGGCTCAGCTTACGACGGCCGCTACCGGGCTTACGTCCCTTCTTACCCTTGCGGGGAGCAGCAGCAGGAGCTTCTTCTTCAACCGCCGCCGGAGCCGGTTCCGGTTCACCGGCGATCGCCGCCTTCACCGAAGCAATCTGAGCATCGAGACGCTGTCTCGACATCTGCAAACCTTCCAACAACGCGCCCAGTAGAGCAGGGTCACTCGGCAATCCTAAGTTTTTCGCCATCTGAATTCTCCATCAACTCAATTTGTCCCTGGCATTGCCGATCCGCTTCCTACACCGGCTTATCTCGACTATGCCAGATTTGAGTTTAGTGTATCAAAATGACTTGGCCGAGTCATGGATAAATGTGACAGGCCCATCGTTAACTAGGTGCACCTTCATGTCAGCCCGAAAAATTCCTGTTGCTACAGGCACGCCTGTTTCCTTCAGTTTTCTGAGGAAGTACTCATATAACCGCTTCGCTTCCGCCGGTGGCGCCGCCCGGTCAAAACTAGGACGACGTCCCTTGCGTAAATCTCCGTAAAGCGTGAATTGCGAAACAACTAAGATCCCGCCACCCACTTGCTTCACGTCGAGATTCATCTTCCCCTGCTCATCTTCGAACGCCCGCAACCCCACGGTCTTGTCCACCAGATAGTCCGCATCGGCTTCGGTATCGCCCTGTCCCACTCCCAGTAGCATCAACCACCCGTGACCCGTGGCCCCCGTAACTTGCCCGTCCACTTCCACCCGTGCTTCGCGCACCCGCTGCAGCACCATCCGCATGCTTAGCGCCCCGTCGCCCGCAATTCGTCGCGCATCCACTCCGTCATCGACCGCAGCTTGCTCAACTCCTCGATCGGCACGCGCATTTTCCGCCGCCAATTCGGATACTCGGCCGTACTCCCCGGCAAATTCTGTTGATGCTCTTCGCCAGTGATCTCTTCCTGGTTAATAATGAACACCGCCGACTTCGCCGACGACAGAAAATGAAACACGCGCCGAACTAACTCCTCCGGCTCCACTTTCTCGGCCACTTCTTCCAGGTGTAGCGCTTCATACAAAGGCTCCAACGACTCACGCCGCTCCGCCCACTGCCGCTCATAGGACGTCTCATCCGGCAGCAAGCCCGCCGCCTTGCGCGCCTCAATATCAGCGCCGCTCAGGAATCCCGTCAGCGTTGGCAAATCATGCGTCGTCACCGAGGCCGCCGCTAACTCCGGATACTGTTCCGGAGGGCGGAACGCCGCTCCGTCGCGCTCGAAGATCAACAACCGGTAGCCTAAAATACCGAACTGATCCAACAATTCCCGCATCATCGGCGTAACTGTGCCTAAATCCTCACCAATTACGAGAAATTTTCCCCTCTGACTCTCGAGCGCAATAATCCGCAACAGGTCCCGCGCCTCGTTCGCCACATAGGACCCCTGCCGCGCCGTCAACTGCGCCGGAATCCAGTACAGCCGAAAGAACCGCATCACATGATCGAAGCGCAACGCGCCTCCGGACTTCGCATTCGCCCGAATCAAATCCGTGAAAGAAGCGTAATGATTCTCGAGCGCGTAAGTACGGCTGGGCGGCGGAAACGCCCAATCCTGCCCCTCCGGCGAGAACCCATCCGGCGGCGACCCCACCCGCACGCCATCGGCAAACGCCTTCCGCTCATACCAGACATCGAACCCAAAGCGATCGCTCGCCAACGCCAGATCATGATACAGACCCAGCATCATCCCCGCGGCTTTCAGTGCCTCCTGCACACGTGCCAGTTGCTCTTCCAGGACCCACTGTAAATACAGATAAAACCGAATTGAGCGACGATGTTTCTCGCGAAAATCCGCCACTTTCTCCGATTGCGGATCCTGATATTCCGCCGGCCAGTCCGTATAAAGCCACACCTGCGGCTGCTCGCGATGGATCGCTTCGTCCAGCGCGCAGAACGTCGCAAACGCCCGCCGCCGCTCCGCGCCCGCTTCCTCGCAGTAAGCGTCGAAAGCTTTCCTACGCTCTGAATTCTGCCGTTCCAGCGCGCGGTACAACAGCCGCAGCACCGTCTTTTTCAGCTTCCAGACGCCTTCATACTCCACAAACTCCGGCTGCCGCAGTTCAGCCAACCGGCGCTGAAACTTTTCCGAACTCACTAACCGCTGCGCCCACTGGCTTGCGGTGTATTCCGGCGCCGATTCCACGTCAATATAGAGCGGATTTCGGAAGTATGCGCTCACCGGCAAATATGGGCTGGTGTTAAATGGCAACCGATTGTGAATCGCGTGCAGCGGGTTCAGCCCCAGGAAACTAACTCCGAGCTCGCGCTGCGCCCACTCGCCGAAATTCAACAGATCGGTGGTGTCGCCCACTCCCCAATTGCGCCCGGACGTGAGCCCATACACACTGATCGCCATGCCTACCGTGCGCAGGTTGTCCGGCCTCCAGGCCTTTTCCGGGCCGACAATCAGCGTCATCCTGGCCGACATCTCGCCTACCTGCACCGACAGTTGGTGGTAGCCCAGCGGCAATTCGCTGTAGATCGGAATCTGCAGTTGCACGAAGTGCTCGCCGCGCAGAAACGCCTCGGCAAGTGTCGGCATCGACGCGCCTGCAAAGTCGCCCCGCTCCAACTGACCGTCTTCCAGCCGCAGCACCACTTCCACGCGATGATGCAGCCATTTCGCCGGTAAATGCAGACTAAGTTCCCCCGCCCCCGGCTTCTGCCCCGTCACCTTCGTCGGCGGCAACAACTGATTCCAGCTCCGCCACAAGCGCTCTTCTTCGGCCGCATTCAGCGCTTCGAGCGTCGTCGCGTCCAGTCCCAGCGCCTGCAGGATGCCCTGTTGCACCTCCCCGGCCGCCTCATGGGTCTGGCCCCAGTTATCGACATAAGACGTTTCAAGGCCGTAAATTTCGGCGGCGTGTCGCAAGGCGTCGGCCAGGCTGGACGCGGGTTGGAAGCGGATCTGCTCTCGCAAGCCTCAAGTTTATATAAACTGGAGATGTCTATGGAAAATCGCATTCAGTTGGGCCCCGCTCCTGAGGACCTCTTCGCGCGCGCCGATCAACGCGGCTTAGGCGTCGATCCTTCGGAAGGCATCATCACCACCACGGTCGATTCGGCCATCAACTGGGCGCGTAAGAACTCCATCTGGCCCATGTCCTTCGGTCTCGCCTGCTGCGCCATCGAAATGATGTCCATGAACGCCTCCCGCTTTGACGCCGCCCGTTTCGGCGCCGAAGTCTTCCGCGGCTCGCCCCGCCAGTCCGACCTCATGGTTGTCGCCGGCCGCGTCTCGAACAAGATGGCCCCCATCGTCCGCCACCTGTACCAGCAGATGCCCGAACCCAAGTGGGTTATCTCCATGGGCGCCTGCGCCACCTCCACCGGCGTCTTCAGCAACTACGCGCTCATCCCCGTCAATCAGGTCATCCCCGTCGACGTCTACGTGCCGGGATGCCCGCCCCGCCCCGAACAGCTCATTCACGCCCTCATGATGCTCCAGAAAAAGATCCAGGGCGAAACCGGCACCCTCATGAAGGTGCTGAACCTCGACTAGCTTCCAGTATCATGGCGAGGAATGCTTCCGTTCCTCCTTTCGCTCACTCTGCTGGGCCAGAACACCGATTGGGCCGTCTACGGCGGATCGCCCAATAACGACCGCTACTCGCACCTGAAGCAGATCCATCGCGGCAACGTCTCCAAGCTCCGCGTCGCCTGGACCTACGACACCGGCGACGCCTTCCCCGGCTCCGAGATGCAGTGCCATCCGCTCGTCATCAACGGCGTCATGTACGCCACCACCCCCAAACTTCGTGTCGTCGCGGTCGACGCCGCCACCGGCCAGGAGAAGTGGCGCTTTGACCCGCATGAAGGCCGCCAGAACATCGGCAAAGCCCGCTCGCGCGGCGTCACTTACTGGGCTGATGGCGCCGATCGCCGCCTCTACATCGTGGCCCGCCACTGGCTCTACGCCGTCAATGCCGACACCGGACGCCTGGTCCCGACCTTTGGGCAGGCCGGCAAAGTCGACCTTCGCGAAGGCCTCGGCCGCCCCGCCCGCGACATCACCATCACTTCCACTACGCCACCCGCCCTCTATCGCGACCAACTCATCATGAGCGTCCTGGTCAGCGAAGGCCTCCCCTCCGCGCCCGGCCACATCCGTTCCTTCGACGCCCGCACCGGCCAAATGCGCTGGATCTTCCACACCATCCCGCAGCCCGGCGAACCCGGCTATGAGACTTGGCCCAAGGACGCCTACCAATACTCCGGCGGCGCCAACAACTGGTCCGGCATCACTGTCGACGTCCCGCGCGGCATCGTCTTTGTGCCCACCGGCTCGGCCGCTTTCGACTTCTATGGATCCAACCGCGCCGGCGACAACCTCTACGCCAACACCCTCCTCGCCTTGGACGCCAACACGGGCAAGCGTCTCTGGCACTTCCAGGCCGTCAAACACGACGTCTGGGACCGCGACTTCCCAGCCCCGCCCAACCTCGTCACCCTCAAGCGCGACGGTAAGTCCGTTGACGCCGTCGCCCAGATCACCAAGTCCGGCCACGTCTTTGTCTTTGAGCGCACCACCGGCAAGCCGCTGTTTCCCATCGAGCAAGTGAAGGTGCCCACCAACGGCGTCGATGGCGAAGTCCTCTCGCCCACGCAACCCTTGCCCACGCTTCCGCCCGCCTTCGCCCGTCAGAAACTCACCGCGGACATGCTCACCAACCGCACCCCCGCCGCGCATGAAGCGGCCGTCAAGCGCTTCAGCCAGGTCCGCTCGAATGGCCAGTTCGAGCCGCCCAGCAAGGAAGGCACCATCATCTTCCCCGGCTTCGATGGCGGCGGCGAATGGGGCGGCGCGGCCTTCGACGCCCAGTCCGGCTTGCTCTACGCCAACGCCAACGAGATGGCCTGGATCCTCCGCATGGTGGACCGTAAGCTCGACGCTCCGCCCAGCGGCCGCGTCCTCTACCAGTCGAATTGCGCCAGTTGCCATCGTCAGGACCTGAAGGGCGCCCCGCCCGAGTTCCCCTCGCTCGAAAAGACCGGCGACAGCTACACCATCGGTGAGCTCCAAGCCCTCATCCGCGAAGGCCGCGGCCGCATGCCCGGCTTCGCCAATCTCACGCCCGCCGCCAACCGTGCCATCGCCCGCTGGGTGCTGAACGGCGTCGACGAAAGCGTCGCCCCCGCTACCGGCCAGCCCAACCCCATCGAGCAGAAATACACCACCGACGGTTACAACAAGTTCCTCGATCCGGACGGCTACCCCGCCATCGCGCCCCCCTGGGGCACGCTCAACGCCATCGACCTCAACAAAGGCCGCATCGCTTGGTCCATCCCCTTCGGCGAATATCCCGAACTGGTCACCCAGGGCCTCAAAAACACCGGCAGCGAAAACTACGGCGGACCCGTCGTCACCGACGGTGGCCTGCTCTTCATCGGCGCCACGAACTTCGACAAAAAGTTTCGCGCGTTCGACAAAAAGACCGGTAAGCTGCTCTGGGAAACCACCCTTCCCGCCGCCGGCAACGCCACCCCCGCCACTTACCAGGTCAACGGCAAGCAGTACATCGTCATCGCCGCCGGCGGCGGCAAAGCCGGCGCGAAATCTTCCGGCGGAAGCTATGTCGCCTTCTCGCTCCCGGACTGATCACGGCGCTACCATAAACTCGTGAAGCACTCGTTTTTCCTCAGTCTGCTTCTGCTCGCGCCGTCCCTGGCGACGGCGCAACCCGCCGACGACCGCCCCGTCGCCGAATGGGTCCTGCGCGCCAATGGCCGCGTCCGCATCGTCGGCTCCCCCCAAGTCGTCACCGACCTCGCCGACCTGCCCCGTCAGCCCTTCCGCCTCGAGGCCATCGACCTGGTCGGCACCACCGTGCCCTCCACCGAACTCAAGCGCCTCGCCACCGCCACCGAACTTCGCGAACTCCAACTCGCCTCGCCCATCTTCACCACCGGCGCCGGCGATAAGCTCGACGCCAATCACGAACTCAAAGCTCTCGCCTCGCTCACTAAGCTCGAAAAGCTCAACTTCAGCCTGCACTTTCTCTTCAACACCAACGTCCAGGACAAAGGCCTGCTCGAGTTCGCTAACGTCACTTCGCTGAAGGAAATGCGCCTCACGCAAACCAAGGTGAAGGGCACCGGCCTCGCTCCCTTCGTCAATCTCGAGAAACTCGAACTGAGTTACTCGCTCCTCGACGACACCGGCGCCGCCAGCCTCGCCGGCCTCAAACACCTCAAGATCCTCTCCGCCCGCGACGTCCTCCTCACGGACCGTGGCCTCGCCTCGCTCGCCAATCTCACCGGCCTCGAAGAGCTCGACCTCGCCGGCTCCAAAATCACTGACGCCGGCGTCAAGCACCTCGCCAGTCTCAAAAACCTCCGTCGCCTGAATCTCCTCGGAGCCGCCGTTTCCGATGACGGCGCCGCGATCCTCGCCGGCTTGCCCAAACTCGAAGAACTCAACCTCTACCGTTCGCCGATCACCAACGCCGGCCTCGTCAAACTCGCCGCCCTCAAGCGCCTCCGCGACCTCGACCTCCGCTACACCAAAGTCACTCGCTCCGGCATCGACTCCCTCAAAGACTCGCTCGCCGAATGCCGTGTCACTTACCTTGACTCCGCCCCCCGCCGCGACACTACCCTGCGTACCAGTAAGCCCGCTGCGCCCACTGAAGCCGCTGTCCTCGCCTGGATCACCAAGCTCGGCGGACGCGCCGAAGGCGACGTCATCGATCTCACGTCCACCCCCATCACCGACGCCCAACTCACTTATCTCGCCCCGCTGCGCAAAGTCCGTAAGCTCGTCCTCAACAACACCGACTTAGGCGACCTTGGTGCTCCGGCCTTACTCAAACTCACGAACATCGAGCACCTCGAACTCAACCACACCTTACTCACCGATAAAGGCGCCGCCCTGCTCGCATCCCTCCCGCAGCTCCGCCGCCTCTCGCTGAACCACACCCCGATCCTCGGCACCGGCCTCAGTCAGCTCCAGCAACTCCGCCACCTCGACCTCGCCAACGCCCAGGTCAACGACGAAGGCCTCGCCGCCATCGCCAAGCTCACCGCACTCGAATCGCTCCGCCTCGCCTACACCGACCCCAGCGACGCCGGCCTCGGCCCCCTGCGTAACCTCGCCGCGCTCACCGAACTCGACCTCACCTCCACAGACCTCAGTGACCTCGGCCTCACCGCCGTCGCCTCGCTCACCAATCTCGAGCAGCTCATCATCAGCTATGGCCGCTTCACCGATAAGAGCTTCGTCCTGCTCTCGCAGCTCACCAGGTTGAAGCGACTCGAAGCAGTCAAAACCCGGGTCACCGACAAGGGCCTCGCCGCGCTCACGAATCTCAAACAACTCCGCGCCTTGAACCTCGATTACACCGGCGTCAGCGACGCAGGCCTCGCCAGTCTGCCGGCCGTCGAGACACTCAGCCTCGATACCGGCAACATCACCGATGCCGGCGTTCCACAACTCGCCAAGCTCACCAGCCTCAAGTCGCTGAACCTCTATCACACGCTGGTCACCGATGCCGGCGTCGGCCAACTCCGTCAGGCCTTGCCCAACTGCACGATCATCTACGACCGCGAGTCTGCCCTGCCCACGCGGAGGAAAAGCTAAATGCTCACCACGCTCCTCCTGCTCTGCGCCATCGATGGCGATTGGGTCACCCGCCTTGGCGGCCAGGCCACGCGCGGCCCGCAAGGCGAAATCACCGCGCTCGAACTCCGCGGCACCTGGATCGGCGACGCCGACCTCCGCCTCATCGCTTCGCTCCCCGCGCTCAAGTCGCTCGACCTCTCGCACACGCTCATCACCGACATCGGTTTCCAGGCTCTCAAGTCTGCCCCCGCCATCGAAGAGCTGAACCTCTACTACGCCGAGCAAGTCGGCGACGGCGTCCCCACCGTCATCAAGTCCTGGAAGAAACTTCGCAAGCTCAACATGCGCGGCACCAAGATTACGGACCTCGGCGTCGCCCAACTCGCCGGCCATCCCACGCTCGAATGGGTGGACTTCGGCTTCTCGCTCTTCACCGACAACGGCTTTGACCCGCTCGTTTCCATCCCCCGCTTGAAGTCGGCCGCCGTCGGAGGGAATAAGCTCACCGATGTCGGTCTCAATGCTCTCCGCCTCGTCCCCGGCCTCACGTCGCTCGACCTCAGCGGCTCCCAACGCACGGACTCCGGCATGTGGTTCGCCACCATCACCGACCGCGGCATGGAAACCATTGGCTTCCTCACCAAACTCCAGTCCCTCAACCTGCGCAACAGCAAAGTCTCCGATGTCGGCTCCGTCGAGTTCCGCAAGCTCACCGCGCTCGAACACCTCGACATCGCCCAAACCAACCTCACCGGACGCGGCCTCGCCAACCTGCCCAAGCAACTCAAGTCGCTCTCGCTCTGGAAATGCGCCAAGGTCGATGACTCGGCCGTCGATGCCCTCGCCCAACTCACCTCGCTCACTTGGCTCGACGTCGAAGACACCGCGCTCAGCCCCGCCGGCCTCGCCCGTCTCCATGCCGCGCTGCCCAATTGTGAACTGAAGCGCAAACCTTAATTCCGCCTAGGGCAAACGTGGGTCCAGCCTTCGAGTAGTTTTGCGAATAGCGTCCAGCCTCCGTTCCGCGCATCATGAAAGCACATGATCACGGCACGCAAGCGCAAGAAGTCGATAATTCGTGGTGGCACCTATCGCTTGGAGAGTGGCCAGGGTTCCGGCGTCCTCAGCGGCTTCGGCGACGGCGACTTCATCCGTCTGCGTGACGAGTTCGGCAATGAGTGGCAGGGCGCCGCCGAACGGCAATATGACGACTCTGTCCGCTTCCGCTTCCGCGATGCCGCGGGCCACTACGCCACCGGTGTCGGCGACAACTTCGGCATCACCCTCCGTGACGACCGCGGCCGCACCTGGCGCGGCTTCGTCGACTAGCCACCTCTCCCCAAAAAGAAGGCCCGCTCGCCGCAACGAACGGGCCTGAGATTGAGAGGCAGTAAGAAAATCGTTAGTAAGTCTGCGCGTCGTGCTTCTGCCGCGCAATCCGCCGGCTCTGGCGATCCTGCTTGTTGTCGATCCGCGCCCGCTCCCCCGGAGACAGCCCACCGCCATCCGCCCGGTCCCGCGCAATCTGCCGGCGTAAATCCACCTGCTGCCGCTCCAATCGTGCCGCTTCCCGATTGGTCAAAGCGCCGGAACGAATCCCTTGATTGATCCGGGCCTGTTGATTCACTTCGCGCCGCGCGATCGTCTGCGCGCCGCTCACACCCAACGTCAGTACCGCTAATGCCATCCACGCTTTCAGCATTGTCTGAATGCCTCCTGTTGCCTGAATGAACAGCAGGCTGCCAGGCAAAGTTGCGGCTCAGGTGTTTTTTAGTTGAAGCTCGATTTCAGGAACCGGATGCCGTCCGCCGCCAGCGTATCCATGTCCTTCTCAAGATCGCGCCAGATGCGGGCCGCCGCCGAGATCTCTTTCAGCGCCGAGCCGAAGCTTTCGATCGTCAACCAGCCGTCGTATTGCACGTCGTGCAGGGCCTGGAACACGCCCGTCCAATCCACGTGGCCCGAACCCGGCGTCCCGCGATCGTTCTCGCACGCATGCACGTGCTTCAATTGCGGCCCCACCGTCCGGTAGCCGTCCGGGATGCTCTTCTCTTCAATGTTCGCGTGGAACGTATCGAACAACAGCCCCACACGCGGATGATGGATCGCTTCGGCGAAGGCCAGCGCATCCGCCGCCGTGTTCAGGAAGTAAGTCTCAAAGCGATTCAACGGCTCCAGCGCCAGCGTCACCCGGTACTCGTCCAAACTCGGCGCCAACTCCTGGAAGAATTCCACCGAACGCTTCCACTCGTCCTCCGTCCGCCGCACGCCCGTAAAGTGGCCCAGCGGCGCGTACATCGGCCCCGCCAGAATCTCCCCGCCCGCCTCGGCCAGCGCCGCAATGCAAGCCCGGAAGTAGTCGAGCGTATGCTTCCGCACGCCTCCGTCCGCGCTCAACGGATTGTTCTCGAGCGACGCGATCCCCACCGCCGTCAGCCCCAACCCTTTCGACAAACACGCCTGATACAGCGCCGCCGACGGAAACGCCTTCGGGTCCACCAGCAGGATCTCCACGCCGTCATAACCCCAAGCCTTGGCCTTATCGATCAGGTGCAAATCCCCCTCGCCAAAGTTGGCCGTCCACAACATCGTGTTGATCCCGAATCGCATCTTGCCAGTCTAGCGCGCGATCAGCCGTTCGATGCGCAAAAGCTCCGCCAAACTCCACGCCTGCGCCGGCGCCCCGCGCGGCTGGTGTGGCGCATCTCCGTCGTAGATCTCAGCCACCTGACCCAGGCACCAACGCTCGGTCTCCTCGCGCCACCGCCGCACCCGCCGCGCCACCTCGTCGCGACGCTCCGGTCGCCGCCGCCAGCAAGCCGCCAGATACGGCCCCAGCAACCAGCCCCACACCGTCCCCTGATGATAGGCCGCATCCCGCCGCGGCACATCGCCCTCATAACGGCCGCAATACCGCGGATCGTCCGGCGAAAGCGACCTCAACCCACAATCCGTCAGCAACTTAGCCTCAATCACCTGAAGTACTGCCTCAGCCTGCTCCGCCGTCAGCGGCGAATACGCCAGTGAAAGTGCAAAAATCTGGTTTGGCCGCAGCGAAGAATCACCCACCAAATCATCAAGATAGCGACCATTCCAGAACTTCTGCTGGAAGATGGCCGCCACCGCCTCAACCGCCGGATCGCCCAAATAGGCCAGCGCATTCAGCCACAACGCGTTAATCTCCACCGGCTTGCCGGCGCGCGGTGTCACCGGACGCCCATTCAGCCGCGCGTCCATCCACGTCAGGTTCGTCCCCTCGTCCCCCGCCCGCAGCAAGCCATCCTCCGGATCCACCCCGATGCCGTACGACGTCCCGCGCCGTAACCACTCCACGATCTCCGCGCACGCCGGCTTCAGATCATCCGCTCCCAGATCCTGCACCGCCGCGATCAGCCACAACGTCGCATCCACCGAGTTGTACTCGGGCCGCTCACCGACATCCGGAAAGCGGTTCGGGATCAGCCCTCGCTGCTGATGCCCCAGGAACGCCTCGATGATCGCCCGCGCCTTCTCGCGTTCGCCCTGCCCCGTCACCAGACCCGGCAGCGCGATCATCGTGTCGCGCCCCCAATCGGTGAACCACGGATAGCCCGCCATCAGCGTCGGCCGTCCATCCGGCCGCACCGCGTCAAAATCCCGCGCCGGATTGTGGCCCCGCTCCGCCCGTGCTGCCCGCCACCGGGCCAGGTCCACTGTCACCTCTGGCTCCACCGTCGCCACCAGCGCCGCTGGCTTGCCCGGCTCCAGGTCGAACACCACCACGCCCGGCGTCCACAAATCCTCGCGGAAGTCGAACCCGCGCTCGTACTCCACCAGATACTCAAAGTCGCGCCAGCGCTCCCCCACCCCGCACCATTCCCCGCCCACCGCCTCCAACCGGCAGCCCGACGGCTCGCCCCCGCCCAGCGAGTGATAGTCGCGCCCCGCCACCAACGGACGCGCCGTCACCCGGCACCGCGCGCTCGCCGCATATTCCACCACCGCGATGTTCCGCCCCGGCACCAGGTACAACGCCTTCGAAAGCCGCACGCCGCCCACTTGCCACGTCCAGCGCGGCGACGGGTCCAGCGCAAACTCCACCAGTTGCCGATACCCCTCCGGCCACACGCGCCCCGGAAACTGATTCGTCCCCAGCGGCACCCCGTTCAGCTCTTCGTCCACCTTCGCGAGCCACACCTTGCGCCCACTCGGCGGCGCCGCGTCCGCCACCAGATAGCCGTGATATTTGCGCGTGTTCGCCCCGCTCACCGTCCCCATGGCGAACGTGCCGGTGCCGTTGGTCTCCAGCCATTCCAGATGGCTCGACCGTTCGAAGTTCTGACAGCTCTCCGCGGAAACTCGCACGACTTAGTCGTGCCGGATCACCGCAATGGTGATGTTGTCGTTGCCGCCGGCCCGCTTGGCCGAGTCAATCAGCCGGGTCAATTGCTGCTCCAGCACAATCGGCATCGAAAGAATCTCGAGAATCTCTTCGTCGCTCACCAGCCCGTGCAAGCCGTCGGAACAAAGAATCACCACGTCGCCCGGATGGAAGTCCGTCTCATTGGTGCGGATCGCCACGTTCTCCGCCGTGCCGATCGCCTGCGTCAGCACGTTGCGATTCGCATAACGCTTGATCTGCTCATCGGACAGCCCCAGATTGTGCCGCAGCTCGTTCACCAGGCTCTGGTCGTAGGAAAGTTGCGTCAGTTGCTCCTGCCGCAGCATGTACGCCCGGCTGTCGCCCACGTTGGCGATCGCCAGCCGATTGCCCTGCCACAGCGCCGCCACGATCGTCGTCCCCATCCCGTTACATTCGTGTGTCTGTTTCGCGTGCAGCCACACGCGCCGGTTCGCTTCGGTAATCGCCGTTTCGAGCGCCGCCACCGGCCCGTTCGGATTCGGTAACCGCAGCATCTCCTCGATGCAATCCACCGTCATCTGTGCCGCGACTTCGCCGCACGCGGCGCCGCCCATTCCGTCAGCCACCAAAGCAAGGCCGAGGTCTCCGGCGATCAGGAACCGGTCTTCATTGTTCGATCGGACCAGCCCAACATCAGTGCGCCCGGCCGCATAAACTGGCATGTTGGCTTTACTTTACCACCGCCCGAAACCCATTATTCAGCACCCGTTTTTCCTCCTCGCCCGTCCTACGATGAAGGAATGCCTTTTGTCCATCAGTGCCGTCTCCGTTTCGCGGACACCGATGCCAGCGGACGCATCCACAATTCGTCCATTTTTCGCTACTTTGAAGCGGCGGAAGCCGAATTCCTGCGCGCCGCGGGCCTTCCTTATTCCGTCCTCGATCGCCTCGGCGTCCGCTATCCGCGCGTCCGCGTGGAAGCCGAATTTCTCGGCCCCCTGGTCGACGACGACCTCATGGACATCGCCGTCGCCGTGGACCGTCTCGGCTCGCGCGCCTTTACCCTCCGCTACGACGTCTCGGTTGGCAACCGACCGCGCGCCCGTGGCAAGATTGTG
The DNA here is from genome assembly GCA_044226365.1 of Bryobacteraceae bacterium. Classification (GTDB taxonomy): domain Bacteria; phylum Acidobacteriota; class Terriglobia; order Bryobacterales; family Bryobacteraceae; genus JALHNI01. The sequence continues at coordinate 2,244 of JBGAHE010000010.1, read as the reverse complement.
ATTTGCTGCATGGATCCCGCCACCGAGCGGGCCTGCCCCATTCCGGCTCCCTTATATCAACTACTGCAACAACATGTCTAAGACGATCCTCACTTTGCTTGCCGCCTTCACGCTCATGGCTCAGGACAAGCCCGAAGGCACTTCCCTCCTCGGCGTGCCGCTGCGCTCCGAAAAAGACAACGACGGCAAGATCGCCGCCGCCGATGCGGAGCTCGCCAAGGCCCCCGGCAAAATCGAACTTCTTCTCAAAACCGGCCAGGTCCGTGACGCGTACCTCCAGTTCAGTTCCTCCATCCCCATCTACACCAAGGCCATTCAGGCCTTCCCGAACGATCCCCGCCCCTACCGCTGGCGCGGCCACCGCTATCTCTCGCTCCGCAAATTCGACCTCGCCATCACCGACCTTGAAAAAGCCCGCTCCCTCGCGCCCTCGTCCTTTGAAGCCTCCTTCTACCTCGGCCTCGCCTATTACTTCTCGCAGCGCTACGGCGACGCCGCCAACGAACTCGCCCGCTGCGTGAACCAGGCCGGCAAGCCCGACGAATTCGCCAAGTCCTTGCCCGCGAACATGGTCGGCTGCGCCACCCTGCCCCAGACGCCCGAATACCTGATGGGCCTGGCGGACTGGCACTACCGCTCGCTCCGCCGCGCCGGCCGCAGCGGCGAAGCCAAGGAACTCCTCACCACCATCAAGGACGGCGTCCTCCTGCGCTCCAACGAGTCCAATTACCGCGACCTCCGCTACTTCCAGGGCAAGCTCTCCGAAAAGGAGCTGCTCGAAGCCAACGGCATCGCCTACACCAACGCCGCCTCGGCCGTCGCCCTCCACAAGCTCCTCGACGGCCGCGTCGGCGAAGGCTGCACGCTCCTCCGCAAACTCTCGCGCGACTCCAACTGGTCCTCCTTCGGCGTCATCGCCGCCGAGGTCGAACTCACCAAAGAAAGCCGCGCCGCCTGCGCCCTGTTCAAGTAAACTGCCTCCGGTCCGCTAGACTGAAAGGCAATGGGTATCGCCCAATCAACCTCGCTGGTGAGTTTCACCGAGCACCAGCTCGCCAATGGCCTGCGCGTGATTCTCGCTGAGGACCATCACGCCCCCACCGTCTCGATCTCCCTGGCCTACGACGTCGGCTCCCGCGACGAACGGCCGGGCGAAAGTGGCTTCGCCCACCTCTTCGAGCACATGATGTTCCAGGGCTCGGAGAACGTCGGCAAGGGCGAACACTTCCTGCTGATCCAGAACAACGGCGGCTCGATGAACGGCACCACCAGTTCCGAGCGCACCAATTACTACGAGACGGTCCCCGCCAACCAGCTCGAATTGGCCCTGTTCCTCGAAGCCGACCGCATGCGCTCGCTCGCCGTCACCGCCGCGAACTTCGAAAACCAACGCGGCACCGTCATCGAAGAGCGCCGCCAGAATTACGACAACCGCCCCTACGGCCGTTCCTCGGAAATCCTGCCCGAACTCGTCTTCGATAACTTCGCCAACGCCCACTCCACCATCGGCTCGCTCGCCGACCTCGAAGCCTTCACGTTCGAACAAGCCGTCAACTTCCACAGCCAGTATTACCGCCCGAACAACTGCGTCCTCGCCATCGTCGGCGACATTGACCCCGCCCACGCTCTCGCCCGCGTCGACCACCACTTCGGCGACATCCCTCGTGGCGAGCGCCCCCCCGCCCCCGACGTCTCCGAACCCGCCGTCACCGCCGAGCGCCGGCGCGTCGTCGAAGACTCACTCGCCCGCCTCAACCGCATCGACATCGCCGTCCAGGTGCCCTCCGCCAATCATCCGGACTTCCACGCTCTCCAACTCCTCACCATGGTTCTCTCCGGCGGCCAGTCCTCCCGTCTCTACCAGGAGGTCGTCCTCAAGCAGGATGCCCTCTCCGCCGGTGCCTTCGTCCAGGAACGACGCGGCCCCGGCATGCTCGTCGTCGCCGCCTTCGCTCCCGACGCCCACCGCGCCGAAGCCGCGCTCCTCCGCGAAATCGACCGTGTCCGCGACACCGCCATCGATCCCTGGGAACTCGAAAAAGCCCAGCTCACCCTCCGCCGCCAAACCGCTCAACACCTCCTCAGCAGCACCGCCCGCGCGAATCTGCTCGCCATCTACTCCGTCTTCTACCAGGACCCTGACTTCATCAACCGGCGTCTTGATCTCTTCGATCAAGTCACGCTCGAGGATCTGCAGCGAGTCGCTCAGCTTTACCTTGCACCCGCTCGCCGCCGTACCCTGGT
>JBGAHE010000009.1:0-97371 GCA_044226365.1 Bryobacteraceae bacterium | reverse complement strand
CCTTAGGTATCTGGCCTTAGGTATCTGGCCTTAGAGATCTGGCCTTAGTCGGCCAGGAAGCGATAGCCTTTGCCGCGAATCGTGTGGATGTGCCGGGGATTCTGGGGATTCTCCTCCAGCTTTTGGCGCAGCCAGGCGACGTGCACATCCACGGTTCGCGACGAAACATCCGTCTGATATTCCCAAACGTTCTTGAGCAGTTCTTCGCGCGGCACCACGCGCCCCCGCTGATCGACGAGATAGCGGAGCAGGCGCAATTCCTTGCTCGCCAGAGCGACGGAGGTGCCCGCGCGTGTCACTTCCCCGGTTTCAAAATCCACCGAGACTTCGCCAAAGACGAACGAGTGAACGGGGATGCGGTGATCCTTCTTCACGCGGCGCAGGAGCGCTTCCACACGCGCCCTGAGTTCCGGGTCAGCGGGCTTGGCCAGATAGTCGTCGGCGCCGAGCTTGAGTCCCACCACGCGATCCACCACCTGGGTCTTGGCGGTGAGCATCATGATGCCGGTGTCGATGCCCCGCTGCCGCAGTTCACGGCAGACATCGAAGCCGTTTTTGGCATGACGTCCAGGTCGTGAGATCGAAGCCTTGACGCGCGAGACCCGCTTCCCCATCCTGTTCGGTGACCACGCCATGCCCGTCAGTGGACAGGAGGTCCGACACGGTGAGCACCAGACCTGGGTTGTCTTCAACCAGCAGCGCGAACTCATGGGCATCTCCGGGAGGCGCCACAGGCAGGCGCATCGATGAACTCAGAGCCTTGCGGAGCGTGATTCTTGAACGCGGATGGGTGCCGCCGTGGGCTTCGATAATTTGCGACCAGATTGTGCTTCCAGGCCGCGCCATGGACCTGATCGGCAATGGCGCGACGGCCACGGAAGAAGGGTTCGAAGATCATCGACTGTTCGTCGGCGGGAATGCCGGGGCCGCGGTCGGCCACGCGAATCTCGACAAAGTCCCCCGCCGGCGCGACGGTGAGGCCAATCCAGTTACTGCTCTCGGTGCCATATTTGACAGCGTTGTCGAGCAGGTTCTGGACGACGTGCTGCAGGGCGCGTTCATCGGCCAGCACCAGGGGCAAGCCCGGGGCGATGTGCTTTTCGAGCTGGTAGGGAGAGGTTTCGAGCGCCAATTGGCTCGAGCGGATGCCCCCTTCGATGACGTCGTCGATGACCACCGCCTCCCGTTCGTGAATGATCTGGCCAGCCCGCGAACTGGCGTAGCGTAAGACCTGCTCCACCAACCCGCCCAACTTTTCGCTTTGCTCTTGAATCAGCTTACCGTAGCGTTCCACTTGATCCGGCTTGGCGGCTACGCGCCCGCGCAGATTGAAGGCGGCGGTGCGAATGACGGTGAGCGGGGTGCGCAGTTCATGGGAGACGCTCGAGACGAAGTTCATCTGGAGTTCGGCCAGTTGCTGCGATTGACGTGCAGAACGCACCAGCACGAGTGAAGTGGCGACGATCAAGACGAGCAGGGTCAGGGCCAGCGCGAGATTGCGCCAGCGCGTGCGGTCCACCAGTGCCTGCAGCGAGCCCCCGGGCGGATTCACGAACATTTCCCAACTGCCCCTGGTCGTCGGGCCGCGACGGACCAGCGACTGACCGAGGGCCGTCACCGAACGACGGGTCGCGCGGTCCACCGTTTCGCTGCCCGCCGCATTTCCGGCGGGGGGCCGGGCGAGCGGTCAGGCGAACGCCCAGGTTCCGGGCGCGGCCCAAAGCCGCCGCCCCGACGCAGATCGGCACGCGGCCCGCCGCCGCGAGTCATCATCGGGCGTGAAATGTCGATCAGGCGAACCGAGGTCTGAGCCCGGCCCCGCAAGCTCTCCCCTTCCCGCAACCCGGCGCGGTAAACGGATTCGCCATTGGCGGCATAGACATCGATCTGGTAAGGCTCTTGGCCCATGGGCGTCAAATGCCGGGCCAGGAGCCGAGGCAGCAGGGTCGCGCGCAGCTAGGCGGCGTTGAACTCGACAATCAACCAATCCTGCTCCGCCAGCGCGGTGAACGGCGTGCCGGAGCCCGGCCCGGGACGCGCGCCGGAGGATCCGAAGTGCGGGAGTTCGACGAGCAACGGCGAACGCGAGTCGCCATCGGGAGCAACGCGCTCGCCCCGTACGCGCGCGGCAAGCTGGTCGCGCAGGCCGGCCCACTTGCCAGGCCACTCGGCAGCGGCGAAGGTACCGGTGGCGGGATCGAAACGGCGAAAGGCAGCCGTGCCCTGGTCGGGTACGGCGAGGCCAAGGGCTTCGATCAGGTCGTCATCGGAATTCTGGGCTTTCCAACGGGCAAAGCGAGCCGCGTAGGCGGCCTCGGCGGGTTGGGCATCGAACTCGGCGGCGCTCGGCTGCAGACTACGCAGCGTTTCGGTCAGTTCGCGATTGAGGTCGTCGCGAAGGCGATCCAGCGATTGGTCCAACGCGAAGCGCAGGCGCTGCTCTTCGGCACGGCTGAGTTCGCCGGTCCAGCGGTATTGCAGAATCGCCATCACCAGTCCGAGGACGCCCAGCAGGGCAACGAGACTGACGGAAAGCCATCCGCGGCGGCGTATTTGATCGAACTCCATGGTGATCTACCTCTCACGATAGTGCATTGCCCTCAAGTGCCGTCCCAAATCTTGGTAAAGCCAAGGTTAAGGACGTTAAGCGCGGGTCCCAGAGGGCTTCTGCCGTCGATTTACGCGGCGGGTCGTTTGGGCTGCGGTTGTTTCGGCTCGGGAGCTTGGGTTCGTTCGGTGTCGGGCGGGTTGCGGCGGGTGGGGGTTGAGTCTCGGGTGCGTTGGGTTCGTTCGGCGCCGGAGCGGTGGAGGCTAGGGCGGGTTCGGGTTCGGGTGCCTGTTGGGGGGGAGGGTTGAGGGTGGGTTCGAGGTCGAGTCGCGAGGCCTGGAGTTCGCGGAGGAGCTTCAGATTGCGGTGGTATTGACGGGCGAGTTGGGCTTCGTAGCGACGGAGGAGTTGGGTGGATTCGGCGGTGCGGGTGACGGCGGCGGCGAGGTGGGCGGCGGGGCCGGCTTTGGGGAAACGCTTTTGGAGGTCGTATTGGTGTTCGGCGATGGTGAGTTCGAGGCCTTGGGCTTCGACGGTCCAGAGGCGCTGCTGACGCCACTTACAGAAGACGGCTTCGGTGAGTAAGTCGAGTTCGTCGGCGTGGGCGGGCGAGTAAGTACGGCAGTAACTGGCGAGTAACTGGTCGAAGGCGGCGCGGTCTTCGATGGCGAGGAAGTTATCGGGAGATAGAGAGGCGAGGCCGTGCTTCAGCGCATTCTGGGCGGAGCGGGCTTTGCCGGCGGCGGTGCGGGGTCCGGTGGACCGGAGCGCGTTGCGGCGATTGGCGTCGAGGCGGGCTTGGGAGGTCATGTGTAAGTTCCTTTCTGATCGGAGTTAGCGGGCGGGGGCGTCCTGGAGCGAGAAACTCCGCTGGAGGATGCGGGGCGGCAGGGCGCGGCGGCCCTGGATTTGGCGGCAGAGTTGGGAGACGGCGTGGCGGACGGCGTCGTAGGCGCCGGGGAAGGCTTGGAGGGCGTCGAGGGCGACGCGGTAGTAGAGGGGCCAGGCTTCGGCGTCGGGGGGAATGTAGGCGGGGTCGTGGGAGGGGACCAGGCGGATGTCGTAGTCGGCGGTGGGGGTGTCGGGGTCGAGGCCGTAGCGGGAGACGACGTCGGTGGCGCGGAGGGTGTGGCAGCGAAGCATGTTGGTTTACCCGGTTTGACAGTAGCAGGCGAGACCAAGCGGCCCGGGGTGGGGGTGAGGGTTAAGTGCATGAGGGGATGGGGGTTAGGATTTTGGAAAACGTCGTGAACCACTTGCAGAACTAGGCGAAAAACGGCTTGACAGGGAGATTGAGAATGCAAAGGGACGAGGGGTAAGGGATCTGCGGTTAAGCGGGTCATTACTGAGGCAAAACGGCACTCGGTGGCTAAGAAGGGACGCGCCGGTGCGGAGCCTGGGCGGGGGAAGGCGTGCGTCCATTGATAGAGGAGGTCTGTAGTGGACCCAAAAGTTAGACACGAAAAGAAGCGAGCCTAAGGTGGGCAGGCGGCATGGAAAAAGAAGGAGAAGCCATGCCTGGAACCCGCAAGAACTACTCACCGGCCCTGAAGGCGAAGGTGGCCATCGAAGCCATCAAGGGGCAGCGCACGATCACGGAGATCGCGCAGCTGTTCGGCGTCCACCCGAATCTGGTGGCCAATTGGAAGAAGCTGGCCCTGGAGTTGCTGCCCGAGATGTTCACTCCGCAAATGACGCAAACCCGGCCCGCCGTCGATCGCGAAAAGGAAGAACTTTACCGTCAGATCGGGCAAATGAAAGTCGAGATGGACTTTCTCAAAAAAACGGTCGGCCAGCTCGATTGAACAACTGCGCCAATGCATCGACCCTGGCCATCCCCAACTCACCATCGAGCACCAATGCCGGTTGCTCGATCTGCCGCGCGCCAGCTACTATTATCAGCCCGTCCCCGAGTCCGCCGCGAACCTTTTGCTGATGCGCCAGATCGACGAACTCTACTTGGAGCATCCATTCCTCGGCAGCCGCCGGATGGCCGCCATGCTCGACATCAACCGCAAACGCGCGCAGCGGCTGATGCGCCTGATGGGTCTCGAAGCCCACTATCCGAAACCCCAGCTCAGCCGCCCGGCGCCGGGTCACGAAATCTATCCTTACCTGCTCCGCGACGTGCCCATCGTGCGGCCCAATCACGTGTGGAGTGGCGATATTACGTACATCCCGCTCGCCAGCGGATTCCTCTACCTCATCGCCATCATCGACTGGTTCAGCCGCTTTGTGCTCAGCTGGGAGCTCTCGAACACCCTCGAATCCAGCTTCTGCTCCGCAGCCCTCACCGCCGCTTTCGCCTTCGGCGAACCCGACATCTGGAACTCCGATCAAGGCGCCCAGTTCACCGCCGCCAGCTTTCTGGCTCCGCTCCAACAACGGCAGATTGCCATCAGCATGGATGGCCGTGGCCGGGCTTTGGACAACGTCTTCATCGAGCGCCTTTGGCGTTCGGTCAAATACGAACTCATCTATCTCGGCGACTTCGCCGACGGCGCCACCCTTTGGTCCGCGCTCGATACTTACTTCACTTTCTACAACTATCAGCGACCCCATCAGGCGCTCGCCAATCTCACCCCAGCCGCCGTCTACTTCGGCGCCTGACCCACCCTTCGGGGGCTCTGCCCCCCACCCCCCGGGATTTACCGCTTTCGGCCAGGATCCTGGGGCCCAGGAGCGGACGTTGCCGCTCCTGTTTGATCCCGGCACTGAGCCGGCGCTCGGGTTCCATCCCTGGAGAGCCCTATCCTCCGCTCAGCTGCTTTATCGTATACTCGTCTGCGGATCCGTCTCTCACGGCTCCCAAAGACTCAGCCAGCTTTCCTACCTTAGGTTTGCTTACTAGCTTGTCTAACAACTGGGGTCCACCTCCGACAGCGGGCGATCTAGGTTGGGGCGCTCAGGCGGACCCACTGATCGACGGTGAGGACCAGCACGCCGAACATGAGATGAGCCATCACTTTGGCGGGGCCAAGAACACGAATGTGGTTGGCGCCGAACTCATCTTTCAGCCGGGCATGGACCCGTTCACTCATGGTGCGTAGCTTGTAGCGGTCTTGCTGAGCCCAAGTCAGTTGCGGGGTGGGCCGGTCGGGAAATACCTTGGGCAACGGAGAAGACTTCTTGGTGCCGCGCCGCCCGTGCACCGCAATGATCGGTACATGATTGAGCTGTCGGCTGTGTGCGTGAATTTGATTGGCATCATAAGCCGAATCCATCAGTTCATATAAGTAAGTGACGCGTTGTTCGGTCATCGTCATCAACGGAATGGCGACCTGGGGGTCATGGACGTTGGCGCTGGTGAGTACGGCGCTGATGGGGAGTTGTCCGTCGGCTACATCAAGATGCAACTTATAACCCCGCGCAAGCCGTGGCCCGAGAGCCTGCCGCGCGAAGAACAAGTTCTCCGGCCCGTCCACACGGCGTGCGCAAGCTGTGGCGGCCAGCTGAAGCCGCTCGGCGAAGACGCCAGCGAGATGCTGGAATATGTGCCCGGCCACTTCCAGGTGATCCGGATCGTGCGCCCTAAACTCAGTTGTGCCGGCTGCGCGAAGATCGTGCAGGAAGCGGCGCCGAGCCGCGTGATCGATCGTGGCTTGGCGGGGCCGGGCCTGTTAGCCCGCCTCCTGGTGAATAAGTACGCGAATCACCTTCCGCTGTATCGCCAGGCGGAGATCTTCGCCCGGGAAGGCGTGGAACTGAATCGCTCGACGCTGGCCGGATGGGTCGGGGCCACCAGCCGCACGTTGGCTCCGCTGGTGGAAGCGTTGCGTCAGCACTTACTCGAAGCGGGCCACTTACACTCCGATGATACTCCGGTTCCGGTCTTAGCTCCCGGACAAGGTAAGACCAATACGGGAAGGCTGTGGACTTACGTCCGCGATGGGCGCCCGGCGGGAGATACGGCTCCCGCGGCCGTTTACTTCGCTTACTCGCCCAACCGCAAAGGCGAACATCCGGAGCGTCATCTCGCCGGTTTCGCCGGCACGCTGCAGGCCGATGCCTATGCCGGCTTCAACCGGCTCTACGAAGGTGGCCAGATCCGCCAGGCGGCTTGCTGGGCGCATGTCCGGCGTAAGTTCTTCGACCTTCACCAGGCGCATTCCTCGGCCTTGGCCGCCGAGGCCATCCGCAGGATCGGCGCCCTCTATGAGATCGAAGCCGAGATCCGGGGCCGGTCGCCTGACGAACGCAGAAGCGAACGGCAACAACGAGCCTTACCCTTACTCAAGGATCTACACCAGTGGCTCACAGCGAGCCTGTCCAGACTGGACCGGAAGTCCGAAACCGCCAAGGCGATCCACTACGCTCTGGGCCTTTGGCCGGCGCTGCTGGTTTTATGCTGACGACGGCCACGTCGAGATCGATAACAACGCGGCGGAACGAGCGCTGCGCGTGGTCGCCCTCGGCCGCAAGAACTATCTCTTCGCCGGATCTGATGCCGGCGGACAAAGCGCCGCGGCGATCTACAGCCTGCTGGGCTCGGCCAAGCTCAACGACATCGACCCGGAAGCCTACCTGCGGTACGTCCTCGAACGCCTCGCCGATCACCCCATCAACCGCCTCAGCGAACTGCTGCCCTGGAACACCCGCCTCGCGAAACCCGGCTCGCCCGCGGTGCCGGTCTAACGACCGCTGAACATCCACGCGGCCCCCGCTACCGCACCTTGAACCTCGTGTCCAGACGGCCTTCGGGGCGCGCTTACACGTAGGGTGATTTTTGCGGGGCTGTTACGGGGCTATCTGGGCCTTTCCTATGGCCTGCCAGTGGCCTGTTTCGAGGACCTGTTTTGGCCTAGATGGATGGTGGCGTAGGGTGGGGATTTTGACGGGGCTATTACGGGGCTGTCTGGGGCTAGAACGGGGCTGAAAACCGCCTATAGTGCGAAACCTGCAAAACCTGCGACCCTTAAAATCAATCACTTGCAGAATACAAAGACCGGAATTTTGTAATAGGACCGTTCGACCCCCACCTTCGCCACCATCCTCTCCCGTCTTCCCTACCTTGAAGTTCAGCTCCAGAAGCCTCAGCACGGTGGCATGAGCGCTCCCATGATCGTGCGAAGTGAGTGGATGGCGCGGGCAAAGCCGGTCTGGGACGGAAGTCCTTCCCGCACATTACTGAGATTGGGTCTTGGAAGATCCTGGGCAGCGGGCTGAGCAGACTGGCGTCGAGTGTCGAAAAGTGTCGAATCGAGCGAGAGGGACACGCACGAATCCTCGCCTTCACTCTAGGGCGTCCGACCAAAGAGCCGGACTGCGCCAGCCCGGTAGACGGCAGAAACACCGGCACTTACCGCGCCGAAAAGGTGAGTGAACGCCCGAGGGGAGCAGAAGCAACCTAGGGGGCGGAGGCGCCTGTGCCGGGCTTGGACGGGCTTTGCGCCGGAGCGCCTTGCACGAGCATGTAATCGGCAACGGCTTTGAGCGCGTCATCGCCCAGGTGCTCCATGGAGGGCATGGGGGGAAATTGGGGCCGCTTCTTACCAGGGTTCTTCGCCCATTTCACGATGGCCTCGGGGTGGTCGTGGTGCAGACGGTAGATTTCAGTCAAGGCCGGAGCATAAACGGCGCTGGTAGTCGAGTGGCAAGCGCCGCAGACCTGAAGAAACACGGTACGACCGGAAGGGGGGCCGGTCAGCGACTCACCGGCGCCCAAGCCAGAGGTCAGGCGCATCTGGGTAGCCAGTTCCAAGGCGGCGAACTCCGCGGAACGGGCGCGGACCTGTTGATGGTGTTCGACCAGTGCACCTTCGCGGCATTCATGGCGGCCACGGCCCATCTGATAAGCAGTGATGCCGAGCAGCAGGGCAATGACCCAGAAGCGAACACCCAGGGGGCGGGTGGGACGCCGGATCTCGCAACTGATTAAGTACAGCGCGAAAGCCCCGACAGCGGCACCCGAAAGAATGGCCAGCAGCATCGGCGAGGAGAAAGCTTTTTCCCGCAAGGTGAACAGAGTTAGCGGGCCGATGAAGAACTGAGCGCAGGAAACGAAGAATGCCCACTGATAGAAGTGCCGCACGAGTTCGGCGCGGGTGAATCCGTCCACCGATTCGGCCGCCTTCCGGCCGAACCAGGCGACGAGAAAGAGCCCGGTGACCGAGACGCTGGCGGCGAGAAAGTGCAGGTAACGAGGAAAGACATTGCCGAACTGGAGGGAGCTAAAGAAGCCAGAGACTTCGGCCCATTTGTCGGGCAGGAGCATCAGATTGATGTTCGAGAGGAAGATCAAGGGGATCGCAAGGAAGCAAGCTGCCATCACGACGCCGACCATCAGATGACGGCCCTTGCGGCGGCCGGTACTCCAGCGGGCCCAGCTGTATTTGTGGACGTAGGCGAGAAGAAACGCCAGCGTGATGAGAGGAACCAGCAAGACCCAAGCGTGTCCGGTGAGCGCATTGGCGCCATAAAACTGGGGGGTGTAAAGCAGGCTGATCATCAGCAACGGGCCAATACCGAGCACGACCGCCAAACTTTTGTTGACCGTAATCGTCTCCGCAACCCGGAGAGCAAGACCGTCAAAGCGGGGACGGCGATAGCCGGCAATCTCGAAGACGACCGAGAGGATCGCGGCGCCGACAGTGAGGTTCACGAACAGCAGGTGGAGGAGTAGGGCGGGGACGATGAGGAAGGCTAACCACTCTTCGGGGAGCGGGAGCGGGAGCGGCAGATCGCGCGGGACGCTGTTCATTGTGGCTGCCTCCGGGCGGTAAGCTGACGAGGCGGCGTGGCTGGCAAGGGCTGCAGACTCTTCAAGTAGGCGGCTAAGGCATCGGCCTCCGCCGCGTTCCCATACATCCGCCGGAAGTTGTCGACGACGCTGTTCACCCCGTAGGTGGTGTGGCAGCGCGTGCAGGCCAGGCGAAAGACCTCACGCCCGGCCTGGAGCTGGTTAGCGGAGGTTACCTGGCGGACGCTCGCATAGGCGGCGTAAGGAAGGATTCCATCGCGCTGCAAGATCGGCAGTTCGGTGACTCGAACACCGTTCGAGTACATGTATCCGGCGATGACATAGGGCTTGCGGATAAACTCACGCACCCGTTCGAAGTGACCCAGAAGCCAAGCCGCCAAGACGAATGGAACTAACAGCCAGTAGCGGGGGACTTGCCGAGGCCGCCAAACGCCAACGAGGGCGGTGAGAAGGATTACGGACACAGTGGCGGTGAGGATCCGACCGAACATCGCGTACCACTGGCTGAAGGCTTGGGTGAAGAGAGCCACATCCGCGTTTCGGCGCATCGAAGCGGGGACGGCCTCCCAGTACCAGAGCGCTGCCGCGGCGCAAAGCGGGAGCCACGCGAGGTTCCACCACGCGGCGAGGCGGACGGCGCGAGTGCGAAGAACGGGCTGGCGTCGGGTAACGAAAGGAATGCAGAACCAGAGAAAGAGTCCAGCGGTGGTCATCGCGAAGGTAGTGCGGAAGGCCAACTGAGGGACATACAGGGGATTAAAGACCGCGTCGGAGAAGCCCCGGTGCTGGCCCCAGGTGCCGGAGTTCATCATGAAGCCGAGAATGGCCACGATGAGCGCCATGGTGAGCCAGGAGAAGACACTGAGGAGCGCGCCAAGGGAAATGTGCCAACGCTTCGCGCGAGCGGAGCTCATCCGCCGCCAGCTCAAGTAGTAGGCCATGATCAGGATCACCTCACTGACAAACACCAGCCACTCGGCAAACCACTGCCAGAAGAACACACGCAGCAGACTGGCAATGGCAAAGGGAGCCACGATGGAGGTGGAGAGCCAAATGCCGACGCCGGTGAGCGCGCCGATGGAAGTCGTGATGATGAACACGATGGTGACCAGGCGATGGGTGAGGGCGTCCCATTCGGGGTCCTGTCGTCGCCAGCCGATCCATTCGAACAGGGTGAGGAGGGGATAGGCGCCCACGGCCATCGGGTGGTTGATGAGCACGTGAAGAATGGCGGTGATGGCAACCAACATGCGGTTACCGAGCCAGTCAAGATGAAAGATGGGGAAATCCATGAGTAAGAGGCGGAAGAAACAAGCTCATTTTGCAGTGATCCAAGAATTCCTACGCTTTCACCGTAAATGAGGCGGCCGCATGAAGGGAATGTGGCATGATGTCGCTGCGACGATTTGCCACGCGACAGACTTCGACGTCGTCTCTAAACTGAAAACGTCTATGGAACGAAACATCACGGTTCGACGGCAGCAGAAGCAAGACTGGTTCGAAACGTGGTACATCGTGCTACTGCCGCTCTCGTTGGCGATGAATGCGGTGATCTGCTATCTGGTGCTGGCGCGCTAGACAGAGGGGTGCGTCAATTTGTCGCAAGGGAGGACGACCACCCGGACGCTAGCATGGGAGAAGCAGCCGTGCCCCGTTCCCTTTCTCAGAAGCCGGAAATCTCCTCAGCCATTGCCCTGCCCTGGATCATCCGGATGCGATACGGGATCGCCGCCGGCGAGATCGGGTTAATTGTCTTTGCGAATCTCTTTCTGAGCCTGCATCTGCCCTTGGCTCCGATGCTGACCATTCCGGCGGTCGTGGTCGTCAGCAACGTGCTGTTGAGCCGCGCCAGCCAACGGGAGGGCGCCGCGCGGCATACCGCGGATCTGGTCGGGTGGGTATTCGGGCTGGATGCGGTATGCCTGACGCTGCTGCTGATGGCAAGCGGGGGACCGTCCAATCCGTTCACCGTGCTCTACCTGGTGCAGATCACCCTGGCGGCGGCGATTCTATCGGCGAGACAGACGTGGCTACTGGGGCTGTTTTCCATCGGTTGTTTCGGGCTGCTTTTCAGAATCCACCACACGGTGCCGGAACTGGGGGGCCACCATATGGGCAATCTCCACTTCGTGGGGATGTGGCTGAGCTTCGTGGTGGCGGTGGTCCTGGTGGCGATCTATGCCTCGAAAATCTCCGGCCTGCTACGGGAGCACGAGGCAGCACGGCTGCGGATGGAGGTGGAACTGGCGAAGAAGGATCGCCTGGCCTCATTGGTGACCCTGGCCGCGGGGGCCGCCCACGAGTTAAACACGCCGCTGAGCACGATTGCGGTGGTGGCGAAGGAGTTGGAACGATCGGCCAACGGCGATACGGGATCCGGAACAGCGACAGCGATCGGAGAGGACAGCCGGCTGATCCGCCAGGAGGTGGAGCGGTGCCGCGAAATCTTGCAGCGGATGAGTGATGAGGGTGCGGAGCCGGCGGGCGAGCCATGGGTGAGGCGGCCAGCGGCGGACTTACTCGAGGAGTTGGCGCAGTCCTTCGGAGGTAGCGCAAGAGTGAATCCGGCGACGGAGAGTGAGTCGATGACGCTCCACGTCCCGTCACACGCGTTGCTTCAGGCTTTGCGAGCCCTGGTGAAGAACGGTCTGGAGGCGATGGGGGAGAAGACGGCCGCGAAAGTCGAGGTGCGGGCCGAGCGTCACGGCGAGGGGATGCGGTTTGTGGTGGAAGATCGCGGATGCGGGATGTCGAGCGAGTTGCTGCGCCGGGCGGGAGAGCCGTTTCTGACGTCGAAGCCGCCGGGCAGTGGCATGGGTTTGGGGGTATTTTTGGCGCGAAACCTCGCCGAGCGGTTGGGCGGCGGGTTGACGCTTGACTCGGAACCGGGAGAAGGGACGCGAGCCTTTCTTCACTTGCCAGCTGGCTGCGTGACGAAAGTTCAGGGAGATCGGCAATGACCGAAGAAACATGGAGCGAAAAGGTGGCCATTGTGGTGGACGACAACGACGCCTTCCGCTCGCGGCTTTGCCGGGCGCTGGCGGATCGGGGTTGGAGTGTGGAGGGGGCGGCGAACGGTGCGGCCGCACTGGTGTGGGCCAAGCAACTGTCCCCCGATCTGGCTATTGTCGACCTGAGGCTTCCCGGCATGGGCGGCCTGGAGATTGTCCGGGAGTTACGGCAAATGGACGATTCGACGACGATCATCGTGCTGACCGGTTACGGCAGCATTCCCACCGCGTTGACGGCCACCCGCCTGGGCGCGGATCACTACATGAGCAAGCCGGCCGATGCCGAGGAGATTCTGGCGGCTTACGCGAAGCTCGAAGCCGGGAGCGAACCGGGAATGACCACCGACGAGACCAACGTTCCGAGCCTGGCGCGCGTGGAGTGGGAGCATATTCAGCGCGTGCTGGAGGGCGTGGAGGGAAACATCTCGCAGGCGGCACGTTTGCTGGGCTTACATCGCCGCTCACTTCAGCGGAAGCTCCTGAAGGAGCCGCCGAAGGTGTAGTTCGCCGCGACACCGCGGGACGCGGGATCGTTCCACCGGCAGGACGGCCAGCGGCGAAAGTCCGACCAGTGAGAAGACAATGCCCCTCAGCCCAGTCAGAACGGGGCCGCCCGCCATCCCCTAAGTGTCGTCGGTACCGGAATCGAGCAGTAACCCTCGTTAGAAGGTGAAACGGACCGCGAACTGCACTCGACGGGAGTCGGCCGCCGAGGTGTACCGGCCGAAGGTCGCCGAGCTCATGACGTTGTCGACAGCCAGGAAGTTGGTCGTGTTGAACAGGTTGTAAGTCTCAGCCCGGAACTGGGAGTTCAAGCGTTCGAGAATGCGGAAGTCTTTCTGCAAGGAAAGGCTGACATCGAAAAAGCGGTCGCCCGTACCCGTATTGCGGCCGAGGGTACCAAAGGAACTGGCGTCAGGGCGGAGATGAGCAGCGCTCACGCCGGGCGCGCAGCGAATGGCTGTGGCGTCGGAAGGGGTAAAGACCAGCGCGCCGGGAGTCGCCAAGGGGCG
Organism: Bryobacteraceae bacterium; assembly: GCA_044226365.1. Classification (GTDB taxonomy): domain Bacteria; phylum Acidobacteriota; class Terriglobia; order Bryobacterales; family Bryobacteraceae; genus JALHNI01. The sequence goes on along the minus strand of JBGAHE010000009.1, from coordinate 84,099 downwards.
TTGGTTATTGTTCCCCAGTGGCGTGTTGGTGCCGGTGAAAATGGTGTAAGGGCGGCCGGACTGCAGGGAGTTCATCCCGGAAAGCGTCCACCCGCCCAAGACGCGATGAGCGCGTAAGAAGGGGAGGCGGTAGAGATAGGTGAAGGTGGCAACATGACCGATGTTGAGGGCCGAGATACCGCGATCCAGAAAGAGGCGTTGCTCGTCAAGGGCCAGGACCGTCCGATCCACGTTCGTATTCGTCCCGGCAATGTCCGAGATCTCGTCGATAAACTTGGACCAGGTATAGGAAGCGCGGACGGTGAGGTCGTTGCCGAACTTGCCGGAGTAACTCGCCTGAAGTCCGTGATAGCTCGAGTTGGCAGAGGTTTCGAGGACATTGACGACACCGACGCTGGCATCCGGGCGGAAGGACTGGGCGAGTTGCTCGCCCCCATTGGGACGGCGGGTTCGGGATAGCTTACGGCCAAGCGTTCCAACATAGCCGACCGATAGCGTGGAGCCGGAAGACACCTGACGCTCGATGGTGAAGTTCAGGTGTTGAGCATAGGGCGTGGCGGAATGCTGATTGGGCACGACCAGACCGCTCGGCAGACCCGTCTGGGCCTGAGCCATCAAATTGGGGAAACGGGGATTTACGGCGTCGAAAGTCCGAAGCAAGGGAGGATTAAAGCGGGTAAGGCCGATGAAGGTGGTTTCGAGCACGTTGTAGAAGAGACCATAGCCGGCGCGCACGACCGTCTTATCGTTGACCTTGTAAGCCAAGCCGAAGCGCGGAGCAAAGTTATTGCGGTCGGTGGGCAAGAGGTAAGCGGAGGAAATCCGGCCATACACTTCCGAAGGAGAGGTATTCAATTCGTAACGAAGGCCCAGATTGAGCGTGAGGCGGGAGGTAAGGCGCCAATCGTCCTGAAAGTAAGACTGCCACTCCGTGCGACGGAGGCCGAGTTTGGGATTCCCGTCGATGATGGAGTAAGAGTTCGGGAGGCCACCGAGGAAGGCAGCAATGCTGTTAAAGGTGAGGGTGCCACGAAAGGCGCTGGTGATGCTGCCGTCGTTAACCTGAATGCGGCGGAGGCTGGTGCCGAGCTTGAAGGTGTGGCGAGCGTGGGTCCAGGTGAGGTCATCCATGAGTTGGTAGTTATTCTGGAAGTTGTACTGATTTAAGTAGGTCGGGATGCCTAACGTCGTCAGGCCCGTGACGCGCAGGGAGCCGATCGAGCCGTTGAGGGTGGGATCACCAAGATAGTTGGGGCGGGGGGTCTCCGAGTCCAGAGCCACTTGACGATTGAAGCCAAGACGGGCCTCGTTGAAGAGGGCGGGGGTAAAGGCGGTGGAATGCTGGACGGTGGCTCCCAGTGTCTGGCGAGCACCATTCGTCGCACTACCGATGATGCCGCCGGTGTCCTGATACTGGCTGCCCGATTTGGTGTTACTGAGTCGAGCCATCAGGGTTTGCCGATTGGTCAGTAGAAAGTCGCCACGGAAAAGGTAGGTATCCAAGTTCACCCTGTTGGGGGTTCCCAAGGTGAAGATTCGAGCGGCGGCCGAAGGCACCGTCTGGTAGAGGTTGGCAAGGGCACGGACTGCGGGAACGGCGGAAGCCTTTTCTTCGGCAGTTAAGCCCTGGAAGGTAGAGCGACCGGTTCCGCGAACCGTGAATCGCTCGTACTGACTGAAGAAAAAGGCACGATTCCGAAGGATGGGCCCACCCAAGGTGAAGCCCGGGAGATTCGTCCGTTCCTTGGGCACCGTGCTGTCGAAAAAATTCCGCGCGGAGAACTCAGAGTTGTTGTGATACGAGTAGGCACTGCCATGGAAGTCATTAGTTCCGGACTTGGTAATCAGGGACATGACCCCACCGGAGTTCCGGCCGTACTCGGCCTTGAAATGGGGGGCAGAACTTCGACGCTCGCCAGCGCTTCCTGACTAATGAGTTGCTCGGTAGCGCCACGCCCGGAGACCAGGCCGGTGCTGGAGTCAGTCGAGTCGACGGAATCAACCAGGTAGTTATTGCTTCGGGAGCGATTTCCGCTGATCGCAAAGGGCTGATGAGCTGCCGTGGTGCCCGCAACGCCGGGTAACATACGAACCTGGCCGTAGTAGTTGCGACCTTGAGAGCCGGCGCGGGTGGGAAGGTCGTTGAGTTCCTCCGCGCTGACCGTATCGGAGACCTTGGACTCTTCGCTTTGGAGTAACGGAGCGGAAGCCTCCACCTGAACTTGGCTCGCCACACCGGTCGATTGGAGCGTGATGGTCAGGATGTTTTGCTTGCCCGTCCGGACAGCGACTTTCTGAACGTCGTAGTCCTGAAATCCACGAGCTGTAACGGTCACGACATAGTCACTGATTTCCAGCCCAGGCACAAAAAATGATCCCTGTTCGTCAGAAGTTACCTGGCGCGTCCAGCCATGGGCCGGGTCCTGGACTTGAACGACGGCGCCGGAGACTGCCCCGCCCTGACTGTCCGTGATGGTTCCGCTCAGCGAACCTTTGATGTTCTGAGAATAAGCGACCGTAGCGGCCAGGAGGAGAGAGGCGAGAAACAATTGTAGCGTTGACATGAGCAAAGAGGAACGCGACCGGAATCAGCAAAGTGTGATACCGGGCGGAACATTCTCCACCTTAGTGCAACGGTTGTAAGTTGAAAACGCGGCAAATTGTCGCACAGGTCGCGCAGCGAAAATTTGCCGTAGTTTTCAGTAACAGCTTCGAGGAAGCCTGGCTACTCACAAATAAGGCATGGGCGGGATAATGCCGTTGAGGCGGGCATAAACGGTAAGGGCGCCCCGGTGATGAGCGGTGTGGTCGGTGATCGCGCCGAGAACAGCGAGGCGCGGGAGACCGCCCATAATGGGGCCGGGCGGGATGGGCTGGATGAGGTCATCGTCGCTCTTGCCGGCCAGCACTTCCTTCGCGCTGGCGACCGCTTTCTCAAACCAGGCTTTGGCGGCGTCGAGAGACTTCACCTCGGAGATCGCCTTGGCGTGCGCTTCGAAGTCCATATCGAAGCCCTCGGGGCGGAAGGTGCCTTCCATAAACCAGTCAATAGTTTGGGCGGCGTGCGCCACCTGCTGCGCGGCGGTCATGGTGCCGGGAGCGGGAGCGAACTCCGAAAGAGACTCCGGGAGGTTGCTGATGGAGCGATTAAAGAACTGGTGGGCAGAGCTGAGCTCGCCGAGGGCTTGTTGGACAAGTGACATCGGAAGGGGATCCTTTCGAGGCCGATCTTCGCATTTTCTTCGCCTCTGGTCAAGCTGTGGTCGAAAACACTAGACCGCCTCTATGGCAGGGCGCAAGCCCAACCAGCGACTCACCCCAGGCAAACGCCGGAGAACGAAACGTTCCAGCAGCATTAAGCCAACAATCGAGATGGCCAGCATGGGGAAAGCAAGGGCCAGGAAAACAACAAAGCCAACGACCAGAGGCGCCATCACCGGCCGCTCGGAGGCCACTGGGGCTCCCAGGATCCCACTCGGACGTCGTCGCCACCACATCACTACGGAACTGACGGAAAGGAGCGCCGCACCGAGGGCGGTGCACAAGCCAATCAACTGATTGAGAAAGCCGAAAAGCTGTCCCTCGTGGTAAGCGACACCGGTGCTCACCGCTCGGTCGACGAACGGCCGGTCAGAGAAAGCCTCATGTCGCAAGACGGCACCGGTCTTGGCGTCCAGGGTATAGCTGTCCTGCAAAGTACGATTCTGCGAGTTCGAACGTGCGAACCAGGATCCGCCCTTCCTGACGGGTGGGAGGATCTGGACAGGATAGGCGAGAGGCAGCCGCTCAACAATCGGGAGCAACGAATTGAGCGGCCGATACGCGTCAGGAGTGGCAGGAGGCTTCGGCAGCCGGGAGCCAAAGCGGGAGGGAGCTTTTTCGGCCGACGAAGCATGATGTTGGTGCGCGGCGGGGCGCAAATCACCCGCGACGGCCGCCGCGCGCGCGGCGTTGCGAGCCTCGGTCGCCGCCTTTTCCGACTCGCTTCCCATGGGCCAGTCGGGAACGGTGGTGATGCCGGCCAAGGATGAACGCACAAAGCGGAAGTAGCCCCCCAGCTTTTCGCCCAAGGCAGACCCGTGAGTAACAGGGCAATGACAAGGAAGGAGACCCACACTCCGGTCACGGCGTGCACGTCCTTCCACCAAAGGCGGCCCGTCAGTTGGAGCCGCGGAAACAAGTAGCCGGCTGCACGAAACCGGCCGCGAGGCCACCACAAGGCGAGGCCCGTAAGCACCAGAACGATCGTCCAACATCCAGCCAGTTCGATCAACATGGAGCCTTTCTCGCCCGCCATGAGTTCGCCGTGAAGGAGGAAGACCTTGGCAAAAAGGCGGTCCCGCTGGTCAACGTGATCTAAGACCTGGCCGGTTCCCGGATGCACGTAGACTCTATACTCGTTGGCACCTTGGCCGACGACGATTTGAGGAGCAGCGCCGGGAGTCCGGGGAAGTTCGTAGTAACTGAGGGCTGATCCAGGAATGATGTTGAGCGCTGCCTTGACCAGGGCTTCGGGAGGAACGCCGGTCTCGCCCGACTTCAAGAGACCTTCGTAGGGGCGATCCAGCCAGCCTTCGATTTGTGGACGGAAGAGGTAAACGATGCCGGTCAGGGAAAGCCAGAGGACAAATGGCACGCAGAACAGGCCAGCATAAAAGTGCCATCGCCAGATGGTGCGCACATCGGGGAGCGTTGGTTGGAAGCGAGTCTTCGGCTGCGGCATGTCAGGACCTCCTCAATCAGAACGAAAGTTTCAAACCGAGCTGAATCTGCCGCGCGCTGGTGGTGGTGGCAGTAATCAGGCCCGCGCTCCCCACCCGACCGGAGTTGTTGTACACAACCCGCGAACTGGGAGCGGCGAAGTTCGGATGGTTCAACCTATTGAAGAACTCGGCGCGGAATTGCGGTCGAATCTTCTCGGTGATGGGAAACTGCTTGCTGAGGGCCGGAGCCAACAGGATGAGACCGGGACCGATCAGCGTGTTGCGGCCGAGATTGCCGTAGAAGCCCTCCCAGGAGAACTCCAAGGCGTTGTAGTCACTGAGCCCGTCAGTCTCAGCGATGCGGAGGATACCGAAATTCGGGTTCTGTCTGGCGGAGCCGACGGGAAAGCAGGGACGGCAGGAGGGCGAGCAGACGTTTGGTGAGAAGGGACGTTTGGCCATGGATCGACGGATACGCGCAGGCGGGAAGGCTCTCACCGGGACGGGTTGCCGCTTTCAATCGGCAGGCGATGCGAGCGCGCCTGAGTTTGAGTATTTCGTCCTAAACCGGCGCGGTCAACGCGACATAATGTCGCACCGTCCTGGTGGAGGCCCGAGGGGGCTCGCGCCCCGCGGCATCACGCAGCGGGCATCCAGAGCAAGGAGCAGGAAGTCCGTTACTTTTCGAAGTCGCGGAAGGGGGCGATGTTGCCGGCGCAGGTCCAGCCGACGTCGGGGACGGGGGCGATGGCAGCGCGGGTGCCATCGCGGTAGTCTACGAGGCAGACGGCGGGCTGTCGGGGGGGGGTCGAAATGGCCGGGCTCGAAGTTGAAGCGGGCGCGGACGGCGTCGTTCGTGATTGAGTTCGTGCCAGCGCGCGTCGACGCAACAAACGTGCTTACGACGTACCAGGTGAAGACGGCGCCGCAGTTCTGCAAATTACCGGAGGCGTCCGGGTATCCGCCCACGAAGACGTTCGCGCAGGGGCCGTATCGCATCAAAGCGACGTGCATGTGCAACAAGCCGTATGTCCCGGTGATGGCAACCGTGGCGAACGGGAGGCGGCCGGTGGTGGTTCAGGGGGCGGGGACCGGTCCCCTGCCCTGTGCGAAGTAGCGCGCCGCTAGACGGTGAGCGCCGGGGCGACCTGGGCGTGACGGATCTCCATGCAGCCTTTGCCGGTGGGCAGGAGCTTACCGGGGTTCAGGCGGCATTGCGGATCGAAGAGGCTTTTGAAGCGGGCGATAAGGTCGAGGGTTTCGTCGCTGAAGAGCTTGGTCATCAGTTCCATCTTCTCCATGCCGACGCCGTGCTCGCCGGTGATCGAGCCGCCGACCGAGATGCAGTATTCGAGGATGGCTTCGCCGGCGGCGACAGCCTTCTGGACGTCACCGGGCTTGCGCGCGTCGAAGAGGATGATGGGGTGCATGTTGCCGTCCCCGGCGTGGAAGATGTTGCTGATCTGGACGCCGTGCTGCTGGCTGATCTCGCCAATGCGGCGGAGCGTGGGGGCGATCTGCGTACGAGGGACCACGCCGTCCTGCACGTAGTAGAAGGGGCTGACGCGGCCGATGGCGCCGAAGGCGTTCTTGCGGCCTTTCCAGAGCAGGTCACGTTCTTCGGCGGACTTGGCGAGGCGGACTTCGCGCGCGCCGGAAGCGAGACAGGTGGCGCGAATGGGCTCCAACTGGCTTTCCACCGATTCGGCGAGGCCTTCGAGTTCAATGAGGAGAACAGCCTGGGCGTCCATCGGGTAGCCGGCATGCGTCGCTTCTTCCACCATGCGCAGCATGGGGCCATCGAGCATTTCGAGCGCGGCCGGCGTGATCTGTTTGGCGGTGATTTCGGCGACGGTGTTGGCGGCGGCGTCCGTCGTATCGTAGATGGCGAGCATGGTCTTGACGGTTTCCGCATTGCGCATCAGACGCAGCCAAGCCTTAGTGACCAGAACCATGGTGCCTTCGCTGCCGATCAGGAGGCCGTTCAAGTCATAGCCGGGGAGGTCGGATTCCGGGCCGCCGATTTCCATGATGGTGCCATCGGGGAGGACGACTTCCTGACCGAGGACGTGGTTGGTGGTGACGCCGTAGACGAGGGTGTGGGGGCCGCCGGCATTTTCGGCGACGTTGCCGCCGATGGTGCAGGCGCGTTGACTGGAGGGGTCCGGGGCGAAGTAATAGCCGTCGCGCTGCACGGCGAGGGTGACATCGAGATTGACGACGCCGGGTTCGACGAGCATGCGCTCGTTGGCGAGGTCAATTTCGAGTATGCGGTTCATGCGCGCAAAGGAGATCATGATGCCGCCGGCGCGCGGGATCACGCCGCCCGAGAGACCGGTGCCGGCGCCGCGGCCGACGATGGCGAGGTTGTGCTGGAAGGCCAGTTTGACCAGGGCCGAGACCTGTTCGGTGGACTTGGGGAAGACCACCACGTCGGGCCGATGCTTGTCGATGCTGCCGTCGTACTCGTAGAGGGACAGGTCGGCGGGTTGATCGAGGAAGCCGCGGGGTCCCACGAGCTTCTGAATTTCCTGACGAACGGTGGCGGAGATCATCGTTAGCGCATCGCCCGAATCTGCTCGATCACCTTGGGATCAAGCCAAGTGCTGGAGGGTTCGCCTTCGTACTTCGCGAGGACCTTGCCTTCGGCGTTGATGATGTAGGTCTCGGGGAACTTGAAGGTGCCGTAGCGGGCGCTGATGCGGGCTTCGGCATCGCGCGAGGTGGCAAACTTGACGCGCATGCGTTCGATGAATTTCTTGTAGGGCTTTTCGTTCTTGTCGACACTGATGCCGAGGACGACCACGCCGTCCTTGGCAAGTTCTTCCTGGAGGGCATTCAAGCGGGGAGTCTCTTCGATGCAGGGCGGGCACCAGGTGGCCCAGAAGTTCAGCATCAGGATTTTGCCGCCGAAGTCCGAGCGCGTCATTTTCTTGCCGCCTTCGGTGGTGACCTCGAAATCGGGGGCGGTGTCGCCCACCTGCGTCACCTTTTCCCGCAGCGTGTCGTAGATCACAAAGCCAAGCCCAGTCAATAGGATAAGGATGAGGGCCAAGGGCGGACGCAGGTCTCGTTTCATGGTCACTGTTATTTTACGGTATCGCTCGCCCCCGTTCCGGCATCTTATAGAAGGCTATGAAAATTACACGGCGCATCGAGTTCTCTTCTTCGCACGTTTGTGCCGTTCCGGGGCGGACGCTAGAGGAAAATCGCGCGCTATTCGGCGAGGCCGCCAACCCGCACGGGCATGGGCATAACTATGTGCTGGAAGTGACGATTGCGGGCGAGCCGGATCCGGTGACCGGCATGATCGTGGATTTGAAAGAAGTGAAGGAGATTCTGACGCGCGAGGTGGTGACGCCCTATGACCACCGTCACCTGAACTTCGAAGTGCCGCCGTTTGACCGCATTGTGCCGACGGCGGAGAACATCGCGGTGGATATCTGGCGGCGGCTGGCGCCGCACTTCACCGGCGCGAACGGCAAGCTCGATCTGGTGCGGTTGTACGAGACCGATGATCTCTACGTGGAGTACGCTGGGGAGGCCGTATGAAACTGACGCGGCGCTATCGCTTTGCCGCTTCGCATCGGCTGCATTCGCCGGAGTTCGATGAGGCGGAGAACGATCGCATCTATGGGAAGTGCAACAACCCCTATGGCCACGGGCATAATTATGTGCTGGAAGTGACGGTGCGGGGACCGGTGGATGCGGTGACGGGCCGCGTGGTGGATGTGCCGGTGCTCGACGGCTTCGTCCAGCAAGAAATTGTCTCCCGTTACGATCACCGGAATCTGAATGTGCAGGTGGAAGAGTTGGCGGGCCTGGTTCCGACAACCGAGGTCGTTTCGCGCGCCATCCACACTCGGCTCTCGCAAAGCTGGCCCCCAGCGCTGCCCGTCCTGGAACGGGTACGCATCTGGGAGACGCGCAACAACATTTTCGAAGTCAGTAAGGAAACTGCATGAGCTTGAGTCCCACGAAGAAGAATGGTTTGAACGGCGCTCCGCCCCCGCCGGAAGCAGCCGACCCGATCGCTTTGCATGTCCACGGGATCCTGGATGAACTGGGGGAGGATGCCACGCGCGAAGGGCTGATCAAGACGCCGAACCGGGCGGCGCAAGCGATGCGCTATCTGACGCGGGGCTATCATGAGAACCTGAACAAGATCGTCAACGACGCGTTGTTCGAAGCCGAAGTAGACGAGATGGTGATCGTGCGCGACATCGAATACTTCAGCCTATGCGAGCATCACATGCTCCCCTTCAACGGTCGCGTGCATGTGGCGTATCTGCCGGATAAGAAGATTATCGGCTTGAGCAAGATCCCGCGGATTGTGGACATGTTCGCGCGCCGGCTGCAGGTGCAGGAGCGCATGACCCACCAGATCGCCGAGACGCTGCAAGAGGTATTGCAGGCGCGAGGCGTAGGCGTGATCGCGGAGGGCAAGCACTTCTGTATGATGATGCGTGGCGTGGAAAAGCAGTGCTCCAGCACCACGACGAGCGCGATGTTGGGCGAGTTCCGCAACAGCAAGTCGACCCGTGATGAGTTCCTGAGCCTGCTGCGCATGCGCTCGGACTTTTAATGCCTGAACTGATCTATCGCTACGACGACATCGACTTCGACCGCCCCGGCAAACATCACTACCAGATCGCCCTGTCACTGGACGGGACGTGGGGTTTCTCCCTCATCCCGTTGACGGTGATCAACGGCCGCCGCGGGGCGAACGCGAACGGCATCATTTGTTTCGGTGGTACGCACGGGAATGAATACGAAGGTCAGGTGGGCGTGAAGCGACTGGCCACCGATCTGGACGCGGAGGAGATGACGGGGCGCGTGGTGCTGATGCCGCGGCTGAGTGAGAGCGCCTGCGTAGCGAACTCGCGGACATCGCCGCTTGATGGAGTGAACATGAACCGCGCCTTCCCCGGCAATCCGCGCGGCACGATCTCTTCGCGCATTGCGCATTTTGTGAAGACGCGCATCTTTCCGCTAGGGCGTGTGGTGATCGATATTCACTCGGGAGGAATGGAAGGCGCATTCCCGCACTGTACGTCGTTTCATCCGATTCCGGATCCCGCGCAGCAGGCCGAGACGGCGCTGGTGTCGCGGTTGTTCGATACGGGATTCGTGATGATTTATTCGAGCCAAATGCATCATGGCCTGCTGACCGATGAAGCCGAGGGCGAGGGCAAGATCACGATCGGCAGCGAGTTCGGCGCGGGGGCGTCCACGGACCGGATGGGCGTGCGGCATGCTTACGAAGGTACGAAGAACGTGCTGCGTCACTATGGGCTGCTGGACGGGGCGATCACGAAGCTCCGGCCAGAAGGGTCGCCGGCGACGCGGCTGATCGCCGCGCCGCATCTGGACGCCTATGTGCCGACGCCGCGCGACGGTGTCTGGGAGCCGTTGGCCGAGCCGGGGCAGGCGGTGGCGCAGGGAGAGTTGATCGGGCGGCTGCATGACTTTGCGGACCACTCGGCCCCGGCGCTCGACATTGTGGCGCCGCGCGCCGGCTACATCATGATGATGCACTTGAGCGCGCGGCCGATCAAAGGGCAGACGCTGTTCGTGGTGGCCCAAAACGTCGACTGGAGCGAGCTCGATTATAAGGGCACGGCGTGACGCGCCACGTAGTCGTCGATGGGACTCTCATCGCGCGCCTGATAGTGAAATAGCTCGACGTAACGCAGGCCGTAGGCGCGAGCCCGCACGCGATCGCGCGAGAGCGCAAAGACCTTCGTGTAATGGCGATTGGCAGTGGCATCGTCGTTGCCCAAGAGCGGGAGACGCTTCCCTTGAGCCGCGAGCTTGGCGCGCAATTGGGCGCCGAGATGGCCGGCGGGGCCTTGGGTGACGTTGGCCAGATTGGCTTCCACTTTGCGGTCAATATAGGGGCCGATGTCGACGGCACGATTGACGATCTGCGGGCCGCGGGCGAAGTAGTAAGCGTCCTGCGGAGCGTGAGCGGTCAGGCCGGCGCGGAAGTGTTCGGGATAGTCCCAGGGACTGCCGGCCATCCAGAAGGCAGACTCAACGGCTTTCGCGGTGACGTAGTGGTCGGGGTTGCGCTCGTAGAGGGCGGAGGGGTCGTAGACAAGGACCGTATCCACTTTAAGCAGGCGGAACAGGAAGATGAGGCGCGCCCGAATCTCGACCATGGGCCAGGCGTCCATGCAGTGATTCGGATAGTTGAGGAAGAAGGCGTCCTTGCAGCCGAGGCGCGCGGCGACCTGCTTGGTGTCCTGCTCGTTCTTGAGGACGATGTCGCCGATGGAAGAGCCTTCGCCGGCCATCGAGTCATTCGAGACGGTGATGAGGTAGCCGGTGTAGCCTTCGTCGATCAGCTTGAGGACGGTGCCGCCCGCGAAGATGGGGATGTCGTCGCAATGGGGTTGGATGGCGGCGAGCACCTTGCCTTGATGGGGCTTGCCGGGACGGGCGCGCTCGACCACGGTGCGGGCCTGGTAAGAGAGGCCGCCGGTGCCGCCCGATTCGTACTCGCGGTCCACCGGATCCGGCACCGCCTGCATCATGCTTGCTGAAAAGCCGAAGAAGTCACGTCGCTGCATCCCAATAGTATGTCCCGCCGCCGTTGCTAAAATTGCGGATCAAGTGCCCAACGCCGTTTTGCTGACCCTGACCCTGGGCGCCATCGCCCTGCTGCTGTTTCTGATTCTGGGGGCGCGGCTGCATGCGTTTCTCGCGCTGATCATCAGTTCGATGGCGCTGGGGCTGGCGAGCGGTATGCCGCCGGGCAAGGTGCTGCAATCGATCCAGACGGGGTTTGGCGATGCGCTGGGCTTTATCGCGATCGTGGTGGCACTGGGCGCGATGATCGGGCGATTCTTGGAACATTCGGGCGGCGGACGCGTGCTGGCGGAATGGCTGCTGGCGAAGTTCGGGCGCGAGAACGCGCAGTGGGCGGTGCTGACGGCGGCGTTTCTGGTGGGCTTGCCGATTTTCTTCGAGGTCGGGTTCATCATCCTGGTGCCGGTGGCGTGGAGTTTGGCGCGTGAGTCGAGGAAGACGCTGTTGTTCTACGGACTGCCGCTGACGGCGGCGCTGACGGTGACCCATGCGATGGTGCCGCCGCATCCGGCGCCTTCCGCGGCGGCGTCGCTGCTGGGAGCGGACCTGGGCCGGACGATCCTGTACAGCGCAGTGCTGGCGTTGCCCATGGCGATCGCCGGCGGCATCCTTTACGGGCGCTGGATTGCTTCGCGAATCTTTGTGCCGGTACCGGATGTGGCGGGACGCGAGGCGAGCCGCGTGGAGAATCCGCCGTCGGTGGGCGTGGTGATGCTGTTGTTGCTGATGCCAGTTTCGTTCATCTTCGCAGCATCGATCGCCGAAATGCTGAAGCTGCCGATCCGTCAGCAACTGGGGTTTCTGGGGCATCCGTTCACAGCGCTGCTGCTGACGGCGTTGCTGGCGATGTACCTGTTCGGCGCGCGCCGCGGGCTGAACCGCGACGCGATCGGCAAGATGGCGACGGATTCGTTGATGCCGGTGGGGACGCTGCTGGCGATCATGGGCGGCGGCGGCGCGTTCAAGCAGATCATTATTGACTGCGGGGTGGGTCCGTATGCCGGAGCGTTGCTGGCGTCATCGTCGATTTCGCCGTTGTTAGTGGCTTATCTGGTGGCGGCGGGGATGCGCGTGGCGCAAGGTTCGGCGACAGTGGCGATCATTACGGCGGCGGGCATCGTCGCGCCGCTGGTGAAGGGTCTGGCGGGCTATGAGCCGGAGATGATCGTGCTGGCGTTGTGCGCGGGCGGCACGATTCTTTCGCATGTCAACGATTCGGGCTTCTGGGTGGTGAACGAATACTTCGGCATGACGGTGCCGCAGACGCTGCGCAGTTGGACGGCGATGAAGGTGATTACGTCGCTGGTGGGGATCACGCTGATCATGGCCTGGCAAGCCTTGCGATCATAAGGGCGATGAACATCTACCAGACGCTGGGCGTCCCCACCATCATCAACGCCAAAGGACCGTCGACCCGGGTTTCGGGCGGCTTTCTGGCGCCGGAGGTTTCCGCGGCGATGGCCGAGGCCGGCACCTACTGCGTGGATATGGCGCAACTGCAAGCGGCGGCGAGCCGGGCGATCGCGCAAGCAACCGGGGCGGAGGCGGGCATCGTGACATCGGGGGCCGCGGCCGGGCTGTTGCTGGGGACAGCAGCGTGCGTCGCAGGGCTGGACCCGGCGCGCATGGCGCGCCTACCCGATACACGCGGCATGACGAACGAAGTGATCATGGTGCGCAGCCAGCGCAACTTCTATGACCATGCGGTGCGGGCGGCCGGCGTGCGGATCGTCGAAGTGGGATTGCCGGACCGCTTTGCGGGCGCTGGCGTGCGCGATGCGGAGCCATGGGAGATCGAAGACGCGATCGGCGAGCGGACGGCGGCGATTCTCTACGTGGCGCACGCGGACGCGCGCCCGACGCTGGCCGAGGTGATTGAGGTGGCGCATCGGCACGGGGTGCCGGTGCTGGTGGATGCGGCCGGACAACTGCCGCCGGCGAGCAACTTACGGCGCTTCATCGAGGTGGGCGCGGACCTGGTGGCGTTCAGCGGGGGCAAGGCGATTGGGGGTCCGCAGGGGTCGGGGATTCTGTGCGGCCGGCGGGACCTGGTGATGTCGGCGATTCTGCAGAACCTGGACCTGGATGTGGAATGGGAGCATTGGGCACCGCCGGCGACGCTGATCGATAAGGCGGCGCTGAAGGGGATTCCGCCGCATGGCATTGGCCGGTCCTCGAAGGTCGGCAAAGAAACGATCGTGGGGCTGCTGGTGGCACTGGATCGGTTTGTCAGCACGAGCGAAGAAACACGCCGGGCGATTTATGCGGCGCGGCTGGCACAACTTTCTGCACAGCTCGAGGGCGTCCGGTGTAGCGTGCGTGAAGGGTTAGTGCCGAAACTGGTGGTGCAGCCGGCCGCGCGCAGTGCGACCGAAGCTTGCCGGTTGCTACAAAACGCCACGCCTTCGGTGGTGGTGGATCCCTCCGAGTTACACCTCGGAGCGCTGCTGATCAACCCGACCTGTCTGAGCGACGGAGATTTGAGCGTGTTAGCGGAAAAATTGCGCGACTTCGCGCGCTAGCGTTAGTTATACTGGGAGCCCTCGAAAGGAGCACCCATGGACATCAACGTGTTTATCCAGTCGCTGATTCCGCGCATCGTCGACGCCAGCATCATTCTGTTTAAGACCCTCGCGATGTGGCTGATCGGCCGCTGGCTGATCAACCTCGGCATCCGCCTGATTGCGAACGGCCTGAGCCGCCAGCAGGTGGACCGCACAATTATCGGCTACGTGGAGTCGACGGTCCGCATCGTGCTGAACGTCATTCTGATCGTCGGGTTACTGAGTTTCTTCGGCATCGAAACGACGACGTTTGCGGGGTTACTCGCCGGCCTGGGACTGGCGATCGGCGCGGCCTGGGGCGGGATGCTTTCGAACTTTGCGGCGGGCGCGTTGCTGGTGTTCCTGAAGCCGTTCCGCGTGCGGGACTTTATTTCGGCGGGCGGGGTGACCGGGACGGTGGACGAGATCGGGATGTTTGTGACGACGATCAACACGCCGGACAACGTACGCACTTACGTGGGCAATAACAAGATCTTTTCCGACAACATCATGAACTTCAACGCGAATCCGTTTCGCCGTGTGGACATCACGGCGCCGGTTTCGCACGCGGTCGATCCGCAGGCTTTCATCGCACAGCTGACGCCGAAGATCGCCGCGATCCCCAATGTTTGCGCCTCCCCCGCCCCGGATCTGAAGATCCTCACTTATAGTGCCTACGGGTGCGTGCTGGCAGTGCGGCCGTATTGCCATAACGACCACTACTGGCAGGTTTATTTCGACACCCAAGACGCCATCCGGTCGACGTTCGGCGCAGCCGGCTTCCCGCTGCCGGAAGTGAAGACGGAACTGACGCCTCCCAGCGCTTAAAGCTAGTTCACCGCGGCGAAGTTGCGGCGGGGCAGGACGTAGGCGGAGACGAGACTTTCGTTGCCGTCGGCGTCGATGGCCTTCACCCCGACGACGGCGTCGTCGATGGAGAAGCCCTTGAGGGTGAACTCGGTCACCTTACCGGCCCAGATTTCTCGTTCCCAGAAGGGCGCGGTGGTGGAACGAACGACGATGCTGTAGCCGGCGAGATCGGGCTCCGTGCCCAGTTTCCATTTGAGGACGGCGTCGACGGAGTCCTTGCCGCGGGCGAGGTTGGGCTGCGTGGTGTAGCCGCTTTCGGCTTCGGTGCGGGTGACGTCGCGGCTGACCATGGGGGGCGCGGGCGCGAGGGCGAGGCTGGCAAGCGCCGCACCATTCACGCGAGCCACTTGCGCGCAGTAGGCGGGCGAGGCGTGGGCGAAGGTGTCGTCGACGGAGTGCTGCTTCCTGAGGTCTTCGGCGGCGGTGGTGAGGCGCACGCCGGGGAAGCCATGGTTGTTGAAAGCGGTGTGATCGCCGCCGCGGCCGAAACGGTCGTTGCGGAAGACGGCGTCCACCTTCATCGCAGGCAGGTAGCGCTCGCCCAGGTCGCGGACATAGCGGGCAAGCGCGCGGGAGGGCGAGTCCATGGGGTCTTCGGAGAAGACGCGGACGACGTTGGAGAGCTTGAGTCCTTGGCCGTTGTCGTCATTGCCGATGATGTCGTTGTTGAGGACGGCTTCGATCTTCTGCCCGGTCTTCTTGGCATGGGCGGCGTAGCCAAGCGCGCCCAGCAGGCCGTATTCTTCGCCCGAGAAGGCGATGAAGACGACGGTTTTGTCAAACTCGTGCTGGCTCATGACGCGAGCGAGCTCCAGGACGGCGGCGACGCCGGAGGCATCGTCCGAGACGCCGGGCGCCCGGGGTGAGGCGGCGGAGGCGGCGTGATCAATGGGGGGAGGGGCGCCGTTCACCGACGGCTTACGGACCAGAACGACTGAGTCGTAATGGGCGGTAATGAGCACCTGGACGTCGGGCTGGGTTTTGCCGCGCAACACGGCAACGACGTTGGTGACCTCGAGGTCGCGCATCATGCGGCCGCGCTTTTTGGCGAGGTGTTTATCGAGCGAGACTTCGAGCCGCGGCGACATCGCTTTAAACTCGGACTCGATCCAGCGCGTGGCTTCGTGGATTTGAGCGGAATGGATGTCGCGCGTTCCGAAGGCTTCGAGCTTCTGCAGCGTGGCGGCGATGCGGTCCGCCGATACTCCGGCCGTGATCTTTTCGACGGTGGGGTGCAGCCGCTTGGGGGTCTGCGCCAAAACCAGGGCGGGAGTCAGCAGCAGAAGCCCAAACCTCATCCGAGCTTCGCTTTCACCTTTTCGCTGATGACCTTGCCATCGACCCGCAGGCCGGCGAATTTGGCCTGGACCGCTTTCATCACCAGACCCATTTGTTTGGCCGAGTTCGCGCCGGTGGCGGTGATGGCCTCGCCGATGGCGGCGTCGATGTCCTCATCGCTGGGCGCGGCGGGCATGTAGGCTTCGATCATGGCCAACTCGGTTTCTTCCTTGACGGCGGCGTCTTCGCGCCCGTTTTTCCGGAAGACATCGGCTGCTTCGCGCCGCTGCTTGAGGAGGGTATTCATCACTTGCAGTTCCGCGGCCTGGTCCGGTTCCTTCATATTGTCGGCCTTCCATTTCATGAGGGCCGTCTTCAGCATCCGGATGGTGCCGAGTTTTACTTCATCCTTGGCCTTCATGGCGGCCACCAAGTCGGTCTGCAATTGCGCAAGTAGTGACATGCTGTCTGATATTCTAGGGAATAAGCGCTTCGCGCGTCGATTTTAATCAAACCATGTACATCAAGAAACAACGGTTGCTGACGCCTGGGCCCACGCCGTTGCTGCCCCAGGCCCTGCACGCCATGATGGGTGCGGACATTCATCATCGCACCGAGGACTTCCGCAAACTTTACAAGTCCGTGCTCTCTGACCTGCAGTCGGTGATGGGGACGTCCAACGACGTCATCATTCTGGTCTCGTCCGGTACCGGCGCCCTGGAAGCGTCGGCGGTGAACTTTCTGTCGCCCGGCGATGCCGTGCTGATTCTGAGCGCGGGCAAGTTCGGCGAACGTTGGGAGAATATCGCGAAGGCTTACGGCCTGCGCGCGGTGACGCTGAAGTCGCCCTACGGCGAAGTGGTCTCGCCGGAACGCGTGGCGGTGGCGCTGAAGGAGAATCCGGACATCCGCGCGGTGATGCTGCAGGCGTCCGAGACTTCGACGGGGTCGGCGCACGATGTGAAGGCGATTGCCGCGCTGGTGCGCGAGACGCCGGCCATCCTGTTGCTGGACGCGATCACGGGTTTGGGCACCATGCCGCTGGACATCGACGGCTGGGGCCTGGACATCGTGGTGGGCGGTTCGCAGAAGGCCTTTATGGTCCCGCCGGGCATCTCGTTCCTTTCGATCAGCAAGAAGGCGTGGGCGCTGGGTGAATCCGCCAAGCTGCCGCGGTTCTACTTTGATTTGAAGCGCGAACTGAAGAACGCCGTGAATGGCGAATCCGCATGGACGCCGAACACGGCGCTGCTGCTGGCCATGGCCGAGAGCCTGAAATACATCAAGGCGCTGGGCATGGACCAGTTGGTGGCGAACGCTCAGCTATTGGCGCGCGCGACGCGCGAAGCGGCCAAGGCGCTGGGCCTGGAAGTCTTCTCATCGGCTCCGGGGGGCAGCGTGACCGCCATCCGCGCGCCGCAAGGCATGGATTCGGGCGCGATCGTGAAGGAATTCCGGCAACGCTTCGGCGCCATCATTACCAATGGCCAAGGCGAGATGAAAGGCCAGATCTTCCGGATCGCTCACCTCGGCTACTTCGACTTCATGGACCTGTTTGCCATGGTGGCCGCGCTCGAAATTATTCTCAATGTTCACGGCCACGCGGTGGCCTATGGATCCGGCGTGACCGCTGTCCAACGGGTCTATGCCGAGGCTGCCCTGCCGCAGCCCGCCCTTGTAGGTGCTTAAAACCAAATGAAAATTCTGATCGCCGAGCCCCTGGCTGAAGCCGGGATTGCCAAGCTCAAGTCCCAACCCGGCTGGGAGATCGTCGTCTCCAATCCCACCGATTTCCGTCAGCATCTGGAAGATGCCGATGCTCTGATTGTCCGCAGCGCCGTGAAGGTGAACGCGGACGTACTGCGCAAGGCCCCCCGCTTGCGCGTGATCGGCCGTGCCGGGGTGGGCGTGGACAACGTCGATCTGCCGGCGGCTACGCAGGCCGGGGTGACAGTGATGAACACGCCGGGCGGCAACGCCGTGGCCGTGGCCGAACAGACGGTGGCCTTTATGCTGTCGCTGGCGCGCCACATTCCGCAAGCCGCTGCCTCTACCAAGGCGGGCAAGTGGGAAAAGAAGAAGTTCATGGGTTCGGAGCTGCGGGGCAAGACGCTCGGCGTGATTGGCCTGGGCGCCATCGGCCGCGAAGTGCTGTTGCGGGCGAAGGCCTTCGGCATGCGCATCGTGGGGCATGATCCGTATGTGAGTCAGCAGGCCGCGGCCGACCTGGGCGTGGAACTGGTGGATCTGGATCAGCTTTACGCCGAAGCCGACTACTTGACGGTCCACGTGGCGCTGACGCCCGAAACCACCAAGATGATCAACGCCACCTCGATCGCCAAGATGAAGATGGGCGTGAAGATCATCAACTGCGCACGGGGCGAGTTGCTCGATTCGGACGCGCTGGTGGAAGCTCTGCAATCGGGCAAAGTGTCCGGCGCCGCACTCGACGTGTTCGACACCGAACCGCTGCCGCCCGACCATCCGCTGCTGAAGCAGGACAACCTGATCGCGACGCCGCACATCGGCGCCTCCACGGAGGAAGCGCAGGAGATCGTTGGCCATCGCATCGTCGACCAGATCATTCAGTACCTCACCGAAGGCGTCGCGATTCATGCGGTGAACATGCCGGCGATGTCGAAGGAAGCCTATCGTGCGATGGGCCCGTTCATTACGCTGGCCGAACGCCTGGGGTTGTTTGCCGCGTACGTTTCGACGGGCAATCCGTCGAAGGTGCACATCACTTACTCGGGCCGCATTGCGGAGCAGAATACGCAGTTGGTGCGTAACGCCGCCCTGGCCGGCCTGCTGAACCGCTCGCTGTCGATGAAGGCGAACCTGGTGAACGCGATGCAGATTGCGGGCGACCGCGGCCTGAGCGTTTCCGAAAGTCATGAGAAGCGGCTGGCGCACGTCGACACGGTGCGCATCGAACTCGAAACCAGTACGCGCACGGTGACCGTGGAAGGCGCGGTGGTGCTGGATCGTCCCCGCCTGCTGCGGGTGGACGGCATCTACTGCGAAGCGATGCTGGGCGGTCACCTGCTGGTGACTAAGAACGACGACGTGCCGGGCGTAATCGGCTTCTTCGGCTCCGTGCTGGGCAAGCACGGAGTGAATATCGCGAACTTCTCGCTGGGCCGCGAAGAGGCGCCGGCGAAACCGGGTGAGCCGTTGACGGCGATCGCGGTGATCGAAGTGGACAATGTGGTGCCCGAGGAAGTGATCGCGGAACTGCGAGCGAATCCAGCCGTGCGCGGCGCGCGCATGGTGAGCTTCTAACACAGCCAGACAAACAGGGGAAGGCGGGCCGCAAGGCTCGCCTTTTTGCTATTTAGGGGAGCCGGAATTCGACCCCTTGCTGACGGCTGAGGCTGGTGCTGCGGGGGACATCGATGGCGGCTTTGGCGACCTTGCGGACGACGTCCTGGGCGGTGACGTAGGCGAGTTGATCGCCTTCCGCCCAATACGCGCGTACGGCTTCGACGCGGCCGTCGCGGAAGGCGAGCACGGCCAGCGGCGCAGCGGCGGTGGCCGGCATGGGGGAGACGGCGGCGGGTTCGGGTAGGGCGCCGTATTCGCGCATTACAGGCTGGGCGCGATCGGCCTGGTAGAGACTGCTGGAGTTGAGAACGGGGGACTTGGGTTCGGGTGCGGTCTGCGGCACGAGAACGGTTTGCGGCGAGCCATCCCAGTAGCCGGCGCCCCAATAGCCGGCGCCCCAGTAACCAGTCTGGCCGCGGCCCCACGGTCGAGCGACGCGCACGTGGCTGGGCTCAGATCGCGCGGCGGGTCCGGTGAGGTGAGGCGAAAGGCGTCCGGGAAAGACGAACTGCCCCAGGAGCGGCAGGGCGCAGCAGAGAGTCCAGAGCAGCCTCATACCCGCATTTTCCGCCGGTTTTCGCCCGAAGCCAAGCAAATTCCCACCTGAGAGAAGATAAAGAGGTATGGGATTCGCACTCTGGCTGATCGACCAGGAAGCGTGGGCCGCCGGCACGCATGAGTACAAACCCATGGGGACGGCCGTGATTGCCGCGAGCCAGCTGTTTCGCTCGCGGGATTTCAACGGGATGCGCCGGGCGCCTTCGCGGCGCGCGGCGGGCTTTCAAGGCCTGTTTGCGTCGCTGGAAGACGTAAACCGGCATCTGCGGCAGCAGCCGCGCCTGAAGCCCACGCGCGACCGTATTCTGCCGACGATTTTGATCAAGTAGCCGTTACTTGGCGCGCAGTGCGGCGATGGCCTCGGCGAGGGCTTGGCGGTAGACGAAGGAGTCCGCCGACCAGGAGATGACGTCGAAGCCGAGGCCCATCCACTGATCGCAGAGGTCCATGCTTCCGGGCTGAATGCCGAGGCGTTTGCCATGCTTGCGGCCGGCGGCGACGACGGTTTTGAGCGCGTTGAGGAAGTCGGGGTGTTGGAACTGGGCGGGGATGCCCATGGTCTGGGACAGGTCGAAATGGCCGACCCAGAGCAGGTCGACGCCGGGGGTGGCGGCGATCGCTTCGGCATTCTTCACGCCTTCGGGCGACTCGATCTGGCAGATGATGACGGAGCTTTCGTTGCTCTCGCGGAAGTACTCGACGGCCGGCAGCGCGAGAAAGTCCGTGTGCGCAGTGCCGATGCCGACACCGCGATTGCCGAGCGGCGCGTACTTGACCGCGTCGACAATCTGCTTGGCCTGCGCGGCGTTCTCGACGTTGGCCACCATGACGCCCAGCGCACCGGCATCCATGACGCGCGCCAGGAAGTGGTACTGGTTCTGGGGCACGCGGACGAAAGGCGCAAAGGGCGCGGCCTTGGCGTAGGCAATCAGGTCGAAGACCCGCTCCACGCCGAAGCCCGAGTGCTCCATGTCGTAGATGACGAAGTCCAGGTCCGCGGACTCGAGGATCTTGGCCATCCCGCGCGTGCCGAACTCCCACACCATATGCCCGATCGGCATCCGGCCCGCGGCCAGCGCCTCCCGGAATCGATTCGCCTTCATCCATTCCTCCGATAACGTTCCAGCTTTTTCTGAAAGCCGGGGCGCTGTAGTACTTCCCGATTCACGATGGCAGCGGGCGTTTCGCCGCGCGCAATCGTCAAGATGTTTTCGCAGGCCTCGAGACTGTTGTCGCGAGCGAGTTCTTCCGTCCAGGCCAGGCCATGCGGCGCCAGGATGACGTTGTCCAACTGGCGGAGCGGGTCATCGGCGGGCAGGGGCTCTTCTTCAAAGACATCGAGCCCGGCGCCGGCGATCCAGCCTTCGGTGAGGGCCTTGATCAGGGCGGCCTGCTGCACGATGGGACCGCGAGCGGTGTTGACGAAGAACGCCGTGGGCTTCATGAGCCGCAGCAGGCGTTCGTCAACAAGGCCGCGGGTGGCGGCGGCAAGAGGCGTATTGATGCAGACGTAGTCGCTTTGGCGGAAGACTTCGTCGAGGGGGACGAGTTCGACGCCGAGGGAAGCGGCGAGGTCAGGAGACACGAACGGGTCGTGAGCGATCATGCGGCTGAAGCCCACCGACTGGCTGATGCGGAAGAGTTCTTGCGCGATGTTGCCGCAGCCGACCGAGCCGAGGACGCGTCCGCGAGGCGTGCGGCCGAGGCGGGTGAGTTGGCCGCGCCACTTCCCCGCCCGGACCAGACGATCCTGCCCGACGATATTGACGCTAAGCGCGAAGATGAGGCCGAGGATGGCATCGGCCACCGGGCGGCGCACAGCGCCGGGCGTGATCGCCAGAGCGATGTCGTTGGCGGTAAGCGCGTCGACGTCGATCATGTCGTAGCCCACACCCCAACGCGAGATCACGGCGGTGCGTTCGACACCCGTGACGCTTTCCCTGGTGAAGCGAATGGCGAGCGCCAGAACGGCGTCGTAATCGTTGAGCGAGGCTGCGGCGACGAAGTTATCGGCTTGGGGCGGCATGGCCTGGACAGTGAGCCCGGCGCGGCCGGCCAACTTACTCTCCATGTTGGCCTCAAACTTGCCCTTCAAATCTACATAGAAATCGGGCGTGACGCCGACACGAAAAGCTGAGTCCATGGTCTCTCGGATTATATAATGCAGGCCCCGGGGGAACCGGCAAAATCAAGAAACTTAGCGGAGATTGGCCGCGCGGCTGGCGAACTCGAGCAAGGCAGACGGGAAGATGCCCAGCACCAGGGTGGCGACGGCCGCGGCGGCCCAGCCGATCTGCAGGCCGGAGCCGGCAGGTTCGAGCGCTTCCACCGAACTGGACGGTTCCTGGGTGTACATCACAACAATGACGCGCAGATAGTAGTAAGCGGCGACGGCGCTATTCAACAAGCCGAGGACGGTCAGCCAGACCATGCCGGCATCGAGTGCAGCTTTGAAGATGTAGAACTTACCGAAGAAGCCGGCGGTGAGCGGCACTCCGATCAGCGAGGTGAAGAAGATCGTCATCACCAGCGCGGCCATGGGCTGGCGCGCCGCCAAGCCGGCAAAGTCTTCGACGCCGACATTCTTTTCGCCTCGGGACGCGACGTAACTGACGACGGCGAAGGCGCCGACGTTCACGAAGGCGTAAGAAGCGAGATAGAACATCGCCGCCGCGGTGCCGACCGACGAATGCGAGGTGACCGCCACCATGACGTAGCCGGCATGGGCGATGGACGAGTAAGCGAGCAGACGCTTGATGTTGTTCTGGCGCAGCGCGGCCAGGTTGCCGACGATCATGGTGAGCAGAGCCGAGGTCCACAGGACAGGCTGCCAACGGTCCGCGACGGAGCCGAAGGCAGTGAGGAAGACGCGAAGGAAGATCGCGAAGGCGGCGGCCTTGGGACCCGCGGAAAGGAAGGCGCTGACGGGTGAGGGAGCGCCCTGATAGACGTCCGTCGCCCAGACCTGGAAGGGGGCGGCCGAGACCTTGAAGGCGAAGCCGATGAACATGAGCGACGCGGCCAGCGTCAGCAGGTTGAGGTGAATCGAGCCGCCGGCAACGGCTTTCTCGATCACTTGCAAGTTGGTGGAGCCGGTGAGGCCGTAGATCCAGGCGACGCCGTAGAGCAGGAACGCGGTGGCGAACGAACCGAGCAGGAAGTACTTGAGGGCGCTTTCGTTCGAACGGCGGTCATCACGGAGGAAGCCGGCAAGGATGTAGGACGAGATGGAGGAGATCTCGAGGCCGATGAAGAGGATGATCAGTTCGTTGGCCGTAGCCATGATGCACTGGCCGGCGATGGAGAACAGGAGCAAGGCGTAGAATTCGCCGTTCTCGACGCGCTCGCGCACCAGATAGTCCTGAGCGCAGAAGACGGTGAGCAAGCCGGTGCCGATCACCAGTACGGAGAAGAAGGTTCCAAAGCCGTCGATCACGAGCATGCCGTTGAAGGCCGTGCCGGGATCGCCATAGGCCATCAGCGCGCCGCCCAGCGAGAGGGCGAGGCCAATGATGGCGAGCCAGCGGAGCGAGGGCTTTTCACCTTCGCCATCGCCAGTGAGCGGCTCGAGCACCATCAGCAGAGTCGCGAAGAGGGTGAGCAGGATCTCGGGCGCGGTCCGGAAGAAGTCAGCGGAGGTGGGAAAGAGCATGTTCATTACCGCACCGCCACCCGAGCCGGACCTTCAATCAAGGTGAGCAGAGCTCCGTTGGCCGCGGAAATCGGCTCCAGCAAACCCGACGTACATACGCCGAACCAGACCATCAACACCACCAGCGGCAGAATCAAAGTCACCTCACGAAGCGACAGGTCGGGGATGCGAGCCGCGATTCCTTCGCCAATCTCGCCGAAGAACACCCGCTGATACATCCAGAGCATGTAGACGGCCGAGATGATGACGCCGACGGAAGCGAAGACCGCCCAGGGGAAGCTGGCTTTCGCCGCGCCCTGCAGGATCAGGAACTCACCGACGAAGTTGCCCAGCATGGGCAGCCCGATAGAGCAGAGGGCGGCGACCATGAAGGCCGTCGACAGCCAGGGAGCGACTCGGGCAACGCCACCGTAGTCGGCAATCTCAAGCGAACCGCGCCGTTCTTCGAGGAACCACACGAGCAGGAAGAGGGCGCCGGTGGAGATGCCGTGATTCACCATCTGATAGACGGAGCCGTCAAAGCCCCAGCGGTTGAACGAGAAGATCCCGAGGACGACAAAGCCGAGATGCGAGATCGAAGAATAAGCCACCAGGCGCTTCATGCTGGGCTGGACGATCGCCACCAGCGCACCGTAGATGATGCTGATCACCGCCAGCCAAGCCACCCAAGGCGCGGCATGTTGCGCTTCGGCCGGGAACAGGCCGATGCAGAAGCGCAGGAGCGAGTAAGTGCCCATCTTCGACATCGCGCCGGCGAGCATCACCGTCACCGGCGTCGGTGCCGCGGAGTAAGTGTCGGGCAGCCAGGTATGGAACGGGAACAGCGGCGTCTTGATGGCAAAGGCGAAACCAAAGGCGAGGAACATCAGCCAGCGCGCTTCGGGCGGCAAGCTCTTGGTGAGTAGGGCCAGACGAGTGAAGTCAAAGGTGCTGGTCTTCGAGTAGAGGTAGATGATGCCGGCGAGCATGAGCACGCTGCCGGTCATTGTGTAGACGAAGAACTTAACCGCGGCCGCAGAGCGCTTCTCGGTGCCCCACATGCCGATCAGGAACAGCACGGGGACGATGGAGATTTCCCAGAAGACGTAATAGAGGAACAGGTCGAGCGAGACGAAGACGCCCAACATGCCGAACTCCAGCAGCAGCAGAAACGCGTAGTAGAGATTGGCGCGATCCTTTTCCGCATTCCACGAGGCGAGGACGGCCAGCGGGGTGAGCAGCGCGGTGAGCAGGACCATCCACAGACTGAAGCCATCGACCCCGATGTGGAAGTGGATGTTCGGCGTGGAGATCCAGACGACGTCGCTGTGGTGCTGGAAGCCAGCGGGCATCGCCGACACCATGCCGACCAAGCCGAGCGAAAGCACGAGCGTCAGGACGGCGGCGCCAAGCGCGATCGTGCGCGCGGCACCCTGATTCTCTTTGGGAGCGAGCAGGCAGACCAGAAAGCCGACCAGCGGAGTGAGCAGAACCAGATTCAACGGATTCACCGGCCACCTCCAGACAGCTGGAAGCCAATCAGCGCGGCGGCCGCGCCGAGGATGATCCAGGTGGCGTAGGAGGCGATCTGGCCGCCCTGCGCCAAGCGCAGAATGCCGCCGATCGCCGCGGCCGTGCGGCCAACACCGTTCACCACACCATCAATGAGCAAGTTATCGAAGCCCTTCCAGAGCACCCAGGTCGATCCGGTCTGGATCGGCCGGACCAACGCCGCATCGTAAAGCTCGTCCACGCGGTATTTGTCGTAGACCAAGCGATAGACCGGGCCGAGCGCCTTCGCGACGGACTGGGAGAGTCCGCGATTCATCAGGTAGAAGAATGCGGCCAACGCGATGCCGATCAAGCCGGCCGCGACAATAACGAACTCAAGCGAGCCATGGTCGCCCGCGTGTTCCATCTCGGGTCCGATGGAGTGGACCATGTCGCGGACGAGATAACCGCCGCCGGCGCTCAAGAGGGCGAGCATCCACAGCGGACCGGTCATCACGAAGGGCGACTCGTGCGGATGCGCCTTGCCGCGATACTCGCCGAAGAACGTCATGAACATGGCGCGCGAGACGTAGAAGGCGGTGATGCCAGCCGTGACGACGCCCACCCAGAACATCCATTCGGACTTGCCGTGAACGGCGATTAGAATTTCGTCCTTACTGAGCGCGCCCGAGAAGCCCGGTACGCCGGAGATCGCAAGCCAGGCAAAGCAGAGGGTCCAGAAAGTCTGAGGAATCTTGGAGCGTAAGCCGCCCATCTGCCGCATGTCCTGTTCGCCGTGGAGCGCGTGAATCACGCTGCCGGCGCCGAGGAACAGGAGCGCCTTGAAGAAGGCGTGCGTGGCGACATGGAAGATACCGGAGCTGTAAGCCTTCGCTCCACAAGCCATGAACATGTAGCCGAGCTGCGAAACCGTGGAGTAAGCGAAGACCTTCTTGATGTCGTATTGGGTGACGCCGATGGTGGCGGCGACGACAGCCGTGATCAAACCGATGTAGCTGACGACGTCGAGCGCGATCGGAGCACGATCAAAGATGACGCTGGCGCGGGCCACCATGTACACGCCGGCGGTGACCATGGTGGCGGCGTGGATGAGGGCGGAAACAGGAGTGGGGCCGGCCATGGCGTCCGGCAGCCAGACATAGAGCGGAACCTGAGCGGATTTGCCGCAGGCGCCGACGAAGAGCAGGAGCGCGATGGCGGTGAGAATGCCGGCGTGAGCTTCGACCGGCAGTTTGGCGGCCGCGTCAAAGACCTTGGCAAAGTCCAGTGAGCCGAAGGTGTTCACCATGAGGAACATGGCGAGGGCGAAGCCGAAGTCGCCGATGCGGTTGACGATGAAGGCCTTCTTGCCGGCGTCACCGGCGAACTTCTCTTTCAGGTAGAAGCCGATGAGTAAGTAGCTCGCGAGACCCACGCCTTCCCAACCGACAAAGACAAGCAGGAAGTTCTTCGCCAACACCAGGGTCAGCATGAAGAACATGAAGAGATTGAGATAACTGAAGAAGCGCGCGAAGCCCTCTTCATGGTCCATGTAGCCGGTGGCGTAGATGTGAATGAGCAGGCCGACACCGGTGACGATGAGGAGCATGACACGCGTGAGGCGGTCCACCATGAAGTCGACGCCGATGTCGAGCACGCCGCTCTGGATCCAGGTGTAATAGTGCTCCGAGTAAGGCGTGCTGAGGTCGCCAAGATTGGTGATGGTCTTCATCACCCAGGCGAAGGAACCCAGGACAGTGAGGATGGCGATCGCACTTACGGCCGCTTTCGGCAGGCGGCGCCCCAGCAACCCGTTGAGGGCGGCGCCGATCAGCGGCAGGATCGGGATCAGCCAAAGGCTTTGAGTTTCAGTCATCGTTTAGTTCTTCAGACCCGAAACGTCATCAATTTCGAGCGACATGCGGTGCCGGAACACCGTGAGGATGATCGCCAGGCCGACGGCCGCTTCCGCCGCCGCCACCACCATCACAAAGAAGGTGAACAATTGACCGTCGATCTTCTTGAGTTCGTAAGAGAAAGCCACAAAGCTGAGATTCACAGCGTTCAGCATCAGTTCGATGCACATGAACACGGTGATGATGTTGCGGCGGATGAGGAAGCCGGCGACGCCCATGGAGAACAGAATGGCGCTCAGCACCAGGTACCAACTGACCGGCACTACATTGGGGAGCGTCATGCTAGTCGATCTCCTTCTTCGCCAGCACCATGGCGCCGATGATGGCAATCAGCACCAGCAGTGAAGTGACTTCGAACGGTAGTAAGTATTGGGTGAAGAGCAGCCGGCCGACCGGGGCTGGGCCGCCTTGCGTAAAGGCGCCGAACTTCACCGCCGAGGTGTTGGGCAACTGATTCAGGATGAAGCAGGTGACGACGTAGAGAAAGGCGAGCAGCGAAGGGATGCCGACCAGATACGGGAAGTAGCGCACCTTGCCCCGCTGTTCGGAACCCGCGTTCAACAGCATGATGACGAAGACGAACAGCACCATGATGGCGCCGGCGTAGACGATCATCTGCACGGCAGCCAGGAACTCGGCCCCCAGCATCAGATAGAGAACGGCGAGGGCGCCCATCACGCCGACCAGCGAGAGGGCGCTGGCGACGGCGTGCTTCTGGAGAATCACACTGAGTCCGCAGAGGACGGCGAAAGCCGCCAGGACCAGAAAGGCGAAGACTTCGAGATTGGGAAGGGGGATCATCCGAATAAGGCCACTCCCAGCCCGGTGAGCAACATGCAACCGAGGGCGACCGGGAACAGGAACGTCCAGGCAAAGCGCATCAGTTGGTCATAGCGGAAGCGAGGCAGTGTACCGCGCACCCAGATAAAGAGGAACAGCAGGAAGCCGACCTTCGCGGCGAACCAGAACACGGGAAAGAGGATCTGTCCGATGACCGGCAGCAGCGTGGCCGCGATCAAAAAGAGGGCGCCCAAGCCGAGCGAGACGACGCCGAAAGCCGGGAAGGTGAAGCGATCCCAACGGCGCGCGGGTTGCGTGAGGCCGTGGAAGAGCAGGACGGCACCGAAGAACCAGAACAAGGCGGTCGGCACAAAGTTGGAGTAAGGCGCGGGGAAAGGCGGGTGCCAACTGCCGAGGAAGATCGTCGTGGCCACGCAGGTAATGGTGACCATGTTGGCGTATTCGGCCATGAAGAAGCCGGCGAAGGCGAGGCTCGAATACTCGGTATGGAAGCCGGCGACGAGTTCGTTTTCGGCTTCGGGCAAGTCGAAGGGGACGCGATTGGTTTCGGCGAAAGCCGCAATCAGAAAGACGATGAAGGCGAAGAACAGGAGTGGGGGGTAGGCAAAGGCGGTCCAATTCCAGAACCAGCCGCCGGCCTGACGTTCGGCGATCTGCCGAAGGTCGACGGAGTTGAGGACCAGCAAAGGAGTGGCCAGGGCGATGGCCATCGGCAGTTCGTAGCTGATCATCTGCGCCGAGCTGCGCAGGCCGCCCATCAGCGAGTATTTATTGTTCGAAGCCCAACCGCCCAGCGCGATGCCGTAGACGCCGACCGAGCTAATGGCGAGGATGAACAAGACGCTGATGTTGAGGCTGGTGAGTTCCATGTTCGTACGGATGCCGAACAACTCAATCTCGGGACCAAACGGAATCACCGCGATCGAAACCAGCGCCAGCAAGACAGCGAGAAAGGGGGCGAGGATATAGAAGAAGGTGTTGACGTTGGCGGGAATAACACCTTCTTTGGTAGCCAGCTTGATAACGTCGGCCAACGGCTGCAGCAACCCATGCGGGCCCACGCGCTGCGGCCCCAGCCGCAATTGAATGTGGGCGAGCACCTTGCGCTCCACCCATTGCAGGTAGGCCAGCGTCGTCATGAACGCGCCGAACACTACCAGGATCTTGATCAGACTAACGAGAAAGAAGTCCATGCCTTAAACCGGTTTATATAACTGTCCCGGCCGTTCCGGCACTGTATTGAGCACCTGAGAGTATTTCGTCATCGAGCCTGAAGTGAACAAAGTATCTCCCGCCGACTTCACTAACTGGGGCTTGGCTTCGACGTTTACCCGGCCATTGACCGGACTGGTTGGCGCCGCGCCGCCCGTGGCCAGCACGGGCATCGCTACATTATAGCCACGCACGTTCTGACGAATCTCGTTGAAGACCACATCGGGCGTCCAAATCCCCAAATTCAGGCCCATTTCTTGGCCGAGGAGTCCGAAGATCTCCAGATCGGACTTGGCGCCCATTGTCTTGACGGCGGCCGTGAGCCGCTGGACCTCGCCGGTGACGTTGGTGACAGTGCCCTTCTTCTCGTAAGCCGAAGCGGCCGGGAAGACGACATCGGCCTGGGCCGCGGTCTCGGTGAGGAACAACTCTTGCACGACCAGGAACGGGCTACCGGCGAGCTTTTGACCGGCGAGCGGATTAGCGCCCACCACCCAGAGCACGTCGAGCGAAGCGTCGGCGAGCATTTCGGGCAGCGTGAGGCCGGGCTGGTTTGAAGCGGCATAGCCGGGGAGCAGTTCGGGGACCAGCCCCATGTCGATCGCCCCGCGCGAGTTCACGTAGTCGACCAACGCGATGTATTTGACGGGCACGCCGAGCGATTCGCCGAAGGCGACCAGCTTACGAATGCCATCGCCTTTGATCGCATCGCCGAAGATGATCAGCAGTTCCGGCTCTTTGGCCAACTGCTCGCGCCAGCCTTCAAGCGCGGCCAATTCCCCGCCCGGAGCTACGCGCGCGGTGGCGGCGGCGTACTTGTCCTCGCGGACCGGGCCGGGCGTCACGGCGTAGACGCGTGCCTGATGATGCCGCCAGTTGCGGCGCAATTCGTAGGCGAGGAGCGGATGCTGCTGAGCCAAATCGCTGCCGATCACCAGCGCCGCTTTGGTCTGGTAGACGTCAGCCATGGTGGCGAGCCGGCCCTGCTTGCCGTCCAGGGCATCCACCAGGGTGACGACGTCGCCCGTGCGGGCGTGGTCAAGATTGTTGGTGCCGAGGCCTTGGCGGGCAAACTTCTGCAGGTAGTAGTTCTCTTCGTTGCTGGTGCGGTTGGAGCCGACGATGCCGAAGCGTCCACCGGCGGCTTTCACCGCGGAGAACTTGCTGGCCACGGCGCCCAGGGCGCGGGACCAACTCACCGGCTGGAGTTCGCCATCGATGCGCAGCATCGGCGACTGGAGCCGTTCCGGATGGTGGTTGAAGTCGAAGCCGAAGCGGCCCTTGATGCAGAGGAACTCTTCGTTGAGGCCGGAGGCGTCGCGATTGTTCGCGCGCATGATTTCGTCGTTGCGCACGCCGAGCGTCGTTTTGCAGCCGTCGGCGCAGTGGCCACAGGTGGTGCCCACATGCTTCATTTCCCAGGGGCGCGTTTTGTAGCGATAGGTGTTCGAGGTGAGCGCGCCGACCGGGCAGATGTCGATGCAGGCGCCGCATTCGTCGCAGTTGAGCTGGTCGCCCAGGTTGGGAGCGATCTCGCTCAGCACGCCGCGGTTGACGACGCCCAGCGCGCTGACGCCGTAGCCTTCGTCGCACACACGCACACAGCGATAGCAGAGGATGCAGCGCGCCGGATCATAGTAGACCACCGGGGAAAACGGCCGCTCCGGCTCATGGTGCTTGATGTCGACGAAGCGGCTTTCGCCGGCGCCGTACTTGAACACCATGTCCTGCAGTTCGCATTCCCCGCCCTTATCGCACACGGGACAATCGAGCGGGTGATTGGTGAGCAGGAACTCGAGCATCGACTTGCGGGCTTCCACCACCAGCGGGCTTTCGGTCTCGATGACCATGCCTTCGGTGACGATCGTCGTGCAGCCGGGGAGCAGTTTGGGCGAGCCGTTCACCTGCACCAGACACATGCGGCAAGCCGCTTGCAGTGAGAGACCTTCGTAGTAGCAGAAGGCGGGCACTTCGACGCCCAGTTCCTTCGTGAGGTTGATCAGCAGGGTACCCGGCTTGGTCTGAATGTCCTGGCCATTCAGCTTCGCGTTCACAACAGTGGGCGGGGCGGTTGTCGTGGCCATGTCTTATCCGATGCTCACCAGTTCCGCTGACACTTCGCGCGCCTGCACGGCCGCCAGCTTCGCTTCAAACTCGCCGCGGAACTTCTTGACGATGGAGCCGGTCGGCCAGGCGGCCGCGTCACCCAGGGCGCAGAAGGTGCGGCCGAACATGTTCTTCGCCAGTTCGCCGACGAGGTCGACGTCTTTCATGGAGCCTTCGCCGCGATCGAGGCGCTCGAGGATCTTCTTGAGCCAAGTGGTGCCTTCGCGGCAGGGGATGCACCAGCCGCAGCTTTCGTGCTGATAGAAGCGGATGATGCGGAGGGCGTAGGCGACGATGTCGGCGCTGTCATCGAGGACGACGATGCCCCCGGAGCCGGCCATAGTGCCGGCCTTGGCCAGCGAGTCAAAGTCGAGGCCGACATTGCATTCCTCGGGCAACAGAATCGGCGAGGAGGAGCCGCCGGGCTGGACGGCTTTGAGCGTCCGGCCGGGTCGCAACCCGCCGCCCACTTCGTTGATCAGGAACGGCAGCGTAGTGGAGAGCGGCATCTCATAGACGCCGGGGCGCTGCACGTGGCCGGAGATGCACATCAGCCGCGTGCCGCCGCTCTTTTCCGGACCATGCTTGGCGAACTCGGCGGCGCCATCGCGAATGATGTGCGTGACGGCGCAGAAGCTCTCGACGTTGTTGAGCAAGGTGGGCGACTGATACAGGCCGTGCGTCGCCGGGAACGGGGGTTTGAGGCGCGGGGTGCCGCGCTTGCCTTCGAGCGAATTCAGCAGGGCGCTTTCTTCGCCGCACTCGTAGGCGCCGGCGCCGGAGTGGACGAAGAGGTCAAAGTCCCAGCCCGTGCCAAGGATATTCTTCCCCAGGAAGCCCTTTTGGTAGGCTTCGGCAATGGCGGTTTCGAGGATATAGATGAGGTAGCGATACTCGCCGCGGACGTAGATGTAGCCGCGGTTGGAGTTCATGGTGAAGCCGGCGATCAGCATGCCTTCAAGCAGGCTGTGCGGATCGTTCTGAATCAGCAGCCGGTCCTTGCAGGTGCCCGGTTCGCTTTCGTCGGAGTTGCAGACGATGTACTTGGGCTTGGGCGAAGTGCGCGGAATGAAGCTCCACTTCATGCCGGTGGGGAAGCCAGCACCGCCGCGGCCGCGCAGGGCCGAGGCTTTGATCTCATTGATGATCGCGTCGGCACCCATGGCGATGGCCTTTTTGAGGCCCTCGTAGCCCTGATGGGCGAGCGACGCATCGATCGTGTGCGAGTTCGGCACGCCGAAGCGGCGCGTCAGAATCTTCACCTCGTGCGGACTGGGTTGATTGAACACTTAGCCTTTCCCCTTCAGTTCGTTGATGATTTCATCGAACCGCTCCGGCGTCACGTGATGGTGGAAGTCGTAGTTCACTTCCACCGCCGGCGCCCAGGAACAGGCGCCCATGCATTCCACTTCTTCAATCGAAATCAGCCCGTCGGCCGTGGTCTGTTTGTTGCCGAGGTGGAGCGATTTGCAGGCATGGTGCCAAAGCTCCATTCCGCCGGCGAGCATACAGCTGATGTTGGTACAGACCTGAACGTGATACTTGCCGAGCGGCTGCTTGCGCAGCATCGAGTAGAAGCCCACGACCTCTTCCACCTGGAGGTAAGGCACTTCGGCGCGGCGCGCAATCTCTTCCATCAACTCGCGCGTGATGATGCCCGTCTCATCCTGAGCGAAGATCAGCATCGGAATCACCGCGGACCGCTTGCGGCCCTCGGGGTAGGCGTCCAGAATCTTCTGCCAGCGCGCTTCCATCGCCGGCGACAGTTGCAGACTCATCGATCGACGTCTCCCAGCACGAAATCCATACTGCCCAGCGCGGCGATCGAGTCCGCAATGAGCGTCCCTTCGATCATGGCCGGCAGTCCTTGCAGATTGCCGAAACTCGGCGTCCGCATAAAGACACGGTACGGCCGCGTGCCGCCGTCGCTGACGATGTAATACATGAGCTCACCCCGCGGAGACTCCACCGCCACGGCGGCATCACCCTTCGGCACACCAAAGCCCTCGGTGACAATTTTAAAGTGATAGATGAGCGCTTCCATCTGCGTCTTCATCTTTTCGCGATCGGGCAGGAGCACCTTCGGAGCGTCCGCCTTAAAGGGGCCCTCGGGCATCCCTTCCAGGGCCTGTTGAATGATGCGGGCGGACTGCCGCATCTCATCCATACGCACCTTGTAGCGAGCGAAGACGTCGCTTTCGGTGCGCGTGGGGATCTCGAAGTCGAATTTCTCGTAGCTGGAGTAGGGTTCGCTTTTGCGGATATCCCAGGCGAGCCCGCCGGCGCGGATCATGGGGCCGGTGACGCCCAAGTCGAGCATGTCCTCAAGCGAGAGGTAGCCCACGCCTTGGGTGCGGTTCTTCCAGATGGGGTTTTCGTCGAGCAGCGCTTCGTACTCGTCGACATGCGACGGGAAGGCGTCAATGAACTTCTTGATGGCCTGCAGGCCGCCGCGGGGATGATCGAGCGCCAGGCCGCCGATGCGGATGTAGCTGGTCATCATGCGCTGACCGCTGAACATCTCAAAGATGCGGAGCACGTCTTCGCGCTCGCGCATGCAGTAGAAGAACATGCTCATCGCGCCGATGTCGAGGGCGTGGGTGCCGAGCCACACCAAGTGGCTGTTGAGGCGCGTGAGCTCGGCCATCATGACCCGCGTGAACTGGGCGCGGGCGGGAATTTCGAGCCCGAGCAGGCGTTCGACCGTGAGGGCGTAGCAGAGGTTGTTCGAGAGATTCGAGAGGTAATCGACGCGGTCCGTGAGCGGCGTGCCCTGGTTGTAAAGCTTGACCTCGAACTCTTTCTCGATGCCGGTATGCAGGTAGCCGATGTCCGGTGCGGCGGTGAGAATCGTCTCACCATCGAGTTCGAGCACGATGCGCAGTACGCCGTGCGTTGACGGATGCTGCGGACCCATGTTCAGGGTCATCTTGCGGGTACTGCCGGTTTCAGGGGAGGCGATCAGCGTGCCGTCAATGAGTTCTTCTGGCATTAGCTCTCCTGATAGCTGTACTTGTGGCCGTGCACGGGGAAGTCCTTGCGCAGCGGATGGCCCACCCATTCTTCGGGCATCATGATGCGCTTGAGATTGGGATGCTGGCGGAAGGTGATGCCAAACAGGTCGAACACTTCGCGTTCGTACCAGTTGGCGCTGCGCCAGACACTGGTCAGCGAGTCAACTTCGGCATGGGCGGAGGTCAGCTCCACCTTGAGACGCAAACGCAGGTTGTGACGGATCGAATGGAGGAGGTAGACAACTTCGAAGCGCGGTTCGCGGGGATGCCAATCGACGGCGGTAACGCCGCTCAGGCGTTCGTAGCCTTGTTGCTTCAGTTGGCGAGCGAGCGCGACGAGGTGGCTGGCCTCGATCACCAGGGTGGCTTGCCCATGCTGGTCATCGCCCGACAGCACCGCCGACGGCAGAGCCGCCACGGCCGCGGCGACGTCCGGCCGCGCCAATACACTTTCAGCGATCATGACTCTGCGCCTCTCTTCCGGCCTGGCACCTGTCTGGGAATCCGTCCGCCATTAGCGCCGGCCAGCCGTCTCGAGCTCTTCGGACAACATCAGGTCCACCGCGGTGGGCGGCTTGTGCTCTTTGGTGGTCTCCTGCAAGGTCCAGTCCAAAGCGCCCTTTTTCCAGATGTAGAAGAAGCCCGTCAGCACCAAGGCCACAAACATGACCATTTCGAACCAGGCGAATAGCTTCAGTTCCCGGTAGACCACAGCCCACGGGTAAAGAAATACCGCTTCGATGTCGAACAGGATGAACAGCATGCCGACCAGATAGAACTTGACGCTGAAGCGCTCGCGCGCTGTACCGGTGGGAACGATGCCGCATTCGTAGGGCATTTCCTTCACGCGACTGCGAACCTTTTTACCAATCAGCAGACCGGCCCCGACCAGTCCGGCGGCCACCAGGGCAGCCAAAAGGATCTGAACCAGAACAGGGAAATATTGTTGGGCTAGGCTTTCCGGCATTGCGTTTGAAGCTTCAATTCGGCTGGGGCGGCAGGCGTGGAGACCCCAACTGTTAAATCCCAATATAATTGGGTGTGGAAGGGGGTGTCAAACCAACTTCGCTTCACCATGTCGAATCAAATCAAGACTATAACAGTCGTATTGAACGGAGAACCCCGCGAGGTTCCCGCCGGGCTCTCCGTGGCTACCTTTCTGACGCATTTAGGTCTTCCCGCCGACCGGGTGGCGGTGGAATTGGACCGGCAGATCGTGCGCAAGGCCGTGTGGCCAGAGACGCTGATTGAGACAGGGGCGCAGATCGAGGTCGTGCACTTCGTCGGCGGCGGCCGTTCGTAAACCGGATCGGCTGCCAACGACCGGGTCCGCTCTCGGGTTCTCACAGGGTCCCGGGAACTCATTTCGTTTCTTTTGATGCAGATCGCCGGGTTCGTTTTCTAATTTTTGTTTTCGCGCGACCTGGTGCACCGCCATTGAGGTGACCAGTCGAAACCCGATCGTACCAGGCCAGACGGCAGGCAAGAGGCGGGTTTACGGCTCATGCCTTTTGTTTCTAACGATTTCGACGGTCGAAAATCGGAGGTAATGGCGAATCGAATTGGGCGGATAATCGGGGCAGATGCCCAAGGAACCTTCGGCTCGGTGGCATACACTCCCGGTGGGAGAGGTCGAGCAGCGACTGGAGACGGACGCCGCGCGGGGTCTCACCCTAGCGAAGGCGGCCCGGCGGCTGACCGAGTACGGCCCGAATGTCCTGGCGCAGGCGCGGAAGCGAACGGCGGGGGACATCTTCATCGCACAGTTCCACAGCTTCATTGTGGGGTTGCTGGGGGCCGCAACGGCGATCGCTTTCGCGATGGGGGACCGGCTCGAGGGGTTCGCCATCCTGGTAGTGATCGCCATTAACGCCGTCATCGGGTTTGCCACGGAATGGAAGGCGGCAGAGGCACTCTCCTCGCTGCAGCAAACCGGGGTGCGCGTGGCGCACGTGATTCGCAACGGGGAGAAGGCCGAGATTCCGGCGGCCGAACTGGTACCCGGCGACCTCGTGGTGCTTGCGGCCGGGGCTCGGGTGCCCGCCGACGGCCGGATTGTCGAGGCGGTGCAGTTACAGGTGGAAGAGGCGGCGCTCACCGGTGAGTCGCATACGGTGGCGAAGACCGCCGCGGCACTGGACGATGCGAACGCGACGCTCGGCGACCGCCTGAACATGGCTTTTCTCGGCACGACGATCACGGACGGCCGGGGCAGTCTGCTCGTGACGGCGACGGGCGCGCGGACCGAGATGGGGCGCATCGGCAGCCTGATCGATGAGGCGGTAGCGAGGGAGACGCCGCTGGAACAGAAGCTGGCGCGCCTGGGGCGGCTGCTGAGCGGAATCGTGCTGATGCTGTGCGGCGTCATCGTGGTGGGCGGCTGGCTGAAAGGCGTCTCCGACTTCTGGCACATGCTGGAGATCGGCCTTTCGCTCTCGATCGCCGCGGTGCCGGAAGGCTTGCCGGCGGTGGCGACGATGACGCTGGCGCTCGGGATGCAGCGGATGGCGAGGATGCGCGCGCTGGTGCGACGGCTGCCCGCCGTAGAGACGCTGGGCTGCACGACGGTGATCTGCACGGACAAGACCGGCACGCTGACTAAGAACGAAATGAGCGTTGGAGTGTACCGATGGCCGGGGCGGCGGATCGAGGTGACCGGTAGCG
Organism: Bryobacteraceae bacterium; assembly: GCA_044226365.1. Taxonomy (GTDB): domain Bacteria; phylum Acidobacteriota; class Terriglobia; order Bryobacterales; family Bryobacteraceae; genus JALHNI01. The sequence continues at coordinate 47,394 of JBGAHE010000009.1, read as the reverse complement.
GATACGCGCCGACGGGTGACTTCCAGGAGGGCGAACGGACGATCGACGCGGGGGCGGACGAGCCGTTGCGTTGGGCGCTGCGGATTGGCGCCTTGTGCAACGACGCTCAGGTGACGCGAACCGCCGACGGCGAGACGGTGCTGGGCGACCCCACGGAAGCGGCGTTGACGGTGGCAGCGGAAAAGGCAGGAATCGATCCGCTGGTGCTGGCCGTGGAGTATCCGCGTTTGCACGAGATCCCCTTCGCTAGCGGCACCAAGCGCATGGTGACGGTGCACCGGACGCCCGAGGGCCGGACGCTGGCGTTCGTCAAAGGGTCGCCGGGGACGTTGCTCGCCGGGAGCCAGGCGCAGCAGACCCACTCCGGGAGTTCGCCTATGACGCCGCAAGACCGGCAGCGCTGGGAGAAGGCGAACCAGGAACTCGCCGCCGAAGCGCTGCGCGTGTTGGGCCTGGCCTACCGCGAGTTGCCCGAGAACTACAGCGAGGCGGATCTGACGCGTGAACTGGTCTTTGCCGGACTGGTGGGGATGAGCGACCCGCTGCGCGAGGAAGCGAAAGCGGCGATCGCCACTTGCCGGCAAGCCGGCATTCGCACGGTCATGATCACCGGCGACCAGCAGGCGACGGCGGCCGAGATCGCCCGACAGCTGAACCTGGACCGCAATTTGGCGGGCGAGCCCTTGCGGGTGGTGCACGGGCGCGCGCTCGCCGACCTGGATGAGACGGGCTGGAAGCAAGTGGTGGCCGAGACCGCCGTCTTTGCCAGAGTCTCGCCGGAGCACAAGCTGCGCATTGTGGAAGCGTTGCAACAAGACGGGCAAGTGGTGGCGATGACGGGCGACGGGGTGAACGACGCTCCGGCGTTGAAGAAGGCCGACATCGGGATTGCGATGGGCATCAAAGGGACGGAAGTCGCTAAAGAGAACGCCGCGATGGTGATCACCGACGACAACTTCGCAAGCATTGTGGGCGCGGTGGAGCAGGGGCGCATCATCTACGGCAACATCCTCCGTTTCTTGCACTATCTACTCTCGTGTAACTTTGCCGAGATCCTGACAGTGTTTATGGCACTGATGATCGGCTGGCCGTTGCCGTTGGCGGCGCTACAACTGCTGTGGCTTAACTTCATCACCGACATCTTTCCGGCCTTCGCCCTCGCCCTCGAGCCTTCCGGGCCCGGGATGATGAAACTGCCGCCGCGCGACCCGAAGGAGCCATTGCTCGCGCCGCGACTGATCGGGGTGGTGGTGTGGCAGGGGATGCTGTTGGCAGGCGTGACGCTCTTCGTCTTCGGCGCGGGGATGCGCTGGCATGGGGCCCAGGGCGACGGCTTGCGCCGCGCGGCAACGCTCGCGTTTCTCACGCTGTCACTGGCACAGATCTTTCACGTCTTCAACGCACGCTCGCAGAAGCGTTCGGCGCTAGACCGGCTATGGACGAATCGCTGGCTGTGGGTGGCGGTGGGAAGCTGCCTGGCGCTGCAGGTGATGGCGGTCTATGTGCCGCTCCTGCAGCGACTACTGAACGTAGCTCCGCCCAGCGCCACTGAATGGGAGTTGATCGTGGTGGCGTCGGTGAGTCCGATCGCGGTGGTGGAACTGGTGAAGGCAATACAGCGGCGGTGGGAAGCCCCAGCCGCCGCAGCAAGAGTTACTGGCAGGTGAGCGTGCCGGCGCGGAAGTCGTCAAAGGCGGTTCCCGAGCCGTTGACTACCCAGACGCCGGCGTAGCCGGTGCTGTTGAGGTGCGGCCAACTGCCGACGGAGGTGGTGGCAATCAAGGCGCCGTTGCGGTAGACCTCCACCGAGCCATTCGAGCGCAACCGACCGCCGAGGACGTCACCGGCCACCAGCTGCACGTTGAGACCATTGTGCTGGGTCCAATTGCCGGTGACGGCGGACCAGACCTGCAGTTGTCCGCTGTTGTAGGAGATGATCACCGCGCCGTTGTACCAGTTGTTGGTCATGGACTTGAGGACGAGGTCGATCTCCTGGGAGGCGGCGTTGATGCTGGTGATCTTCACCGACGCTTCCACGGAGGGTCCAACGGGTTGCTGCCAGACGAAGTACTGGTCGCCGCTGCCGACCACCATCTGGTTGTTACTGATCGAGTAAGTAGTGGAGGTCCAGCTACTCCAACTGCCACCGACGGCGCCATTCGAGCGATTGAAGTTATCGGTGATGCCGACGGAGGGGAAGGCGCAACCGCCCGTGGTGCCGTTCACGGTGACGGTGATGGTGCCGGAGGTGGTGACGGCGCCAAGGTTATCGGTGGCGCGGGCGGTAAGCAAGTAAGTGCCGGCGGCGACGCTCGTCCAACTGAACGTGTAGGGCGACGTGAGATCCTCGCCGAGCTTGATGGAGCCGTTGTAGAACTCGACCTTGGATACGCTGCCGTCGGAGTCTGCCGCGGTGGCGTTCAGGGTAATCGAAGCTGGGGCGGTAAAGGTGGTGCCGTTGGTGGTGAGGCTGACGCTGGGCGGAAGATTGGCCGCGGCGTTGACCGTGACCGCGACTGAAGAGGAATTGGCGAACGTGCCCAGGTTATCGGTGGCGCGCGCGTTGAGGTTATAAGTTCCGGCGGTGACGTTCGTCCAAGTGAACGAGTAGGGAGCGGTAAGATCCTCGCCCAGCTTGGTGGAGCCGTTATAGAACTCGACCTTCGCAACTGTGCCGTCGGGGTCCGCCGCGGAGGCGCTGAGGGCGATCGTGGCCGGCGCGGTGAAAGTGGTGCCGTTGGTGGAGATGCTGACGGTGGGCGGCAGATTGGCCGCCGCGTTCACGATGACGGTGATGAGAGAGGACGTGGTGGTGGCGCCGAGGTTATCGGTGGCGCGGGCCGTGAGCGAGTAAGTGCCCGCGGTCACGCCGGTCCAGGAGAAGGAATAAGGCGCGGAAAGGTCTTCGCCAAGCTTGGTGGCGCCATTGAAGAATTCGACTTTGGCGACGCTGCCGTCGCTATCGGCGGCGCTCGCGGTGAGCGTGATGGCGGCGGGCGCGTTGAAGACCGAGCCATTCGTGGAGAGGCTGACGGTGGGAGGCGCGTTACTGCCCTGCCCCGAGCAGTTGAGGTTGCCGGAGCCGAAGTCGTCAAAGGAGGACCCGGCGGGACCCACCAGCCAGACACCGGCGAGGCCACCCAGGTTCTGCCGGGTCCAGCCGGCCACACTGGCGGTGCCGATCTGCACGCCATTGCGATAGACTTCCACCGCGCCCGTGGCACCGCGAACGCGGGCGCCGAAGACGTCGCCATTGGCGAGTGTGGTGGCGATGGACGTCCGCATGACCCAGGTGGCGGAAGGATCATAGGTCCAAACCTGAATGGACTGGCTACCGGGCAGGTAGGCGACGATGAGCGCACCCTCGCGCCACCAAGTAGCGTCGCCGGCCTTCAAGATGATGTCTGCCTCGGAGGTGCCGGAAGCGATGTTCGTGAAGCGCACGTACGCTTCCTGATCGACGCCTAAGGCGGTGGACTGGGCGACGAAGGCATCCCCGCCGGTAAACACGGCCTGATTATTGGTGATCGTGTAGCCACCGGTTTGGCCGGTCCAGAGGCCGCCGAGGGCGCCGTTGGCGCGATTCAGGTTATCGATGATGCCGACTGACGGGAATGTGCAGACGCCCATGGCGCCATTGACCGTGATGCTCAATGGCAACGAAGCAGTGGAAGCGCCGGCATTGTCCGTAGCAACCGCGGTGACGCTGTAACTGCCGGCGGCCACGCTATTCCAGGCAAACGAGTACGGAGCGGTGAGATCTTCGCCCAGCTTGACGGCGCCATTGAAGAACTCAACTTTGGCGACCGAGCCGTCGGTGTCCGCGGCGGAAGCCGTAAGCGTGATCGAGGCCGGCGCGGTGAAAGGATTGCCGGTGGTGGAGAGGCTGATGCTGGGTGGATTATTCGTGGGCGCGGTGACGGTGACAAACACGGTCGATGAAGACGCCCCGGACCCGAGGTTGTCGGTGGCCCGCGCGGTGAGGCTATAAGTACCGGCGGCGACGCCTGTCCAAGCGAAGGTATAAGGAGCAGAGAGATCTTCGCCGAGCTTGGTGGAGCCGCTGAAGAACTCGACTTTGGCGACGGTGCCATCCGTGTCAGCAGCGCTGGCGCTCAAGGTGATCGAGGCCGGGGCGACGAAGGTAGTGCCGTTGGTGGAGAGGCTGACACTCGGCGGGTTATTCGCCGCCGGGTTCACCACGATGTTGACGACACCGGAGGCGGCGACTAGGCCAAGGTTATCGGTGGCGCGCGCGGTGAGCGAGTAAGTGCCGGCGGCGATGCCCGACCAAACGAAGGTGTAAGGAGCAGTAAGTGACTCACCGAGTTTGGTGGAGCCATTGAAGAACTCCACCTTGGCGACGGCGCCGTCGGCATCGGCAGCGGTGGCGGTGAGGGTGATCGAAGCGGGCGCGTTGAAGGTGCTGCCGTTGGTGGTGAGGCTAATGGTGGGCGGACCATTGAGCGGATAGCCCAGGCTGCCGGAGGCTACGGAAGACGAGAATGGGGTGAGCGGCGTGGCGCGTCCGCCGGCGCCGACGGCGGGCACAATCATCGTGTCCGAGCCTTCGACGAGAGGCAGTTCAGGATGGTCAAACGGCGCGCGCTCGTAGGCCACGCGATCGTCGGTAAGCGCGGTCTTGAGGAACTGCACGAGCGCGGCTTGCTCGGTGCCGGAGAGTTCGATGCGCGGGAAACTGCCCGCCAGGTTGGACGAATCACCGCCGAAGCCGGTGGTATCGCCATCGCCGACGGTGCGGGCGTTACCGCGCCGGACGTAAAACTGAACGACGTCTTCGAGCGTGGCGAGACTGCCGTCGTGGAAGTAAGGGCCCGTGAGGGCGACGTTCCGCAGCGTCGCCGTTTTAAAGGCGCCGTTGACGACGGTGCGTTCGCTGGGATTGACGGCGGTGCAAGGGTCCTCGCTCAGGTTGCAGGGGGTGACGGTGAAGCCATCGCGGTTCACGCCGGAGGTGGCCTGGCGCGCGAAGGAGAGCGGATTGCCGAAGGCATCGGTACCGCCGACGCCGAGGTCGTCGGTGCTGGGGCGGACGCCGATATTGTAGAAGCCGAAGTCGTAGATGCCTTTCTGACCATTGCCCTGGAACATGCGATCGGCGACGACACCGCTGGCGAGGGCGAGGTGAGCGGGCGTGCCAGCGTTGCTGAGTTGGGGGCCGGAGTGGCAGTTGATGCAGGCGCCTTTGCCGGTGAACAGGCTCATGCCCTGGAACTCGAGCGGAGTGAGCGCATTGAAATCGGCGACGTCAGTGGACGGGTAATTAGCGAAGAAACGATCAAGAGGGGCGTCGTTCGAGACCAGCGTCGATTGATACATCTGCAGGGCGAGGCCGAAGAAGAGAGCGAAGTTGGCTTCGCGCTGCGAGTAACTTTGGCCAGCGATGGTGACGTTGGTGGTGGCGCTCCAGAGGTCCGTGGCGAAGGCGGCTTGGACGAGGTCGGCGTAGGTGTTGCGGAGTCCGCGGCCGTTGGTGGCACGGTAAGGAGCGAGGGCACTATCGGTAGCGGACACGCCTTGCGCGACGAGCGGCACGGCGGAGAGCAGGCGGCGGCCAATCTGCGGCCACGTGCGGCCGGCGCAGGACATCTCCTGCGGGTTCACCGGGACCGAGAGGGCTTGAGACGCAAGCGAGGAGTTCTCGAGCGCAATGGCTTGGGGCGTGGCGGAAGCGCCGCGGTAGATGACGGCTTGCGTGTTGCGCTTGCCGAACTTGTCGACGCCGTTGAAGAAGTGGTTGGCGCTGCCGTCGTAGAGGTTGCGCAGGTTGAAGACAGCGTTGATGACCGTGGGCGCGTTGCGGGCCGTGGTTTGGCGGAACGTGCCGAACGCCGGGTCCGGAGAGACGGCGCAGACGTCGGGAGCGGGAGCCGTGCCGGGCGCGCTGAACGTAGCGCGAGCGACGCCTTGCGAGCCCATCACATCGGTGGTGGAGAAGACCACCGCCGAGTTCGGGTCGCCAGGGCCGCTGAGCTCGTACTGCGGAAAGTCAGCGGCATTCATACGATAGTCCGGCCCTGAGGCGGCGGCGCCCGAGCGGGTGCCGGTGAAGCTAAAGGCGCCAACTCCCACGCGGTTCATCCCCGGATTGCTTTGACCGCGCGAGCGAACGTCCGCGCCGGCCTGGAAGTGGCAACTGGCGCAAGCGGTGCGATTATCGCTCGAGACCTGAACGTCCCAGAAGAGAGCCTTGCCCAGCGCGATGGCCGCGGCACGATTAGTGACGAACGACGACAAAGCAGCGGGCTCAGGAACGGCCAGTCCTTTGAGCGACTGGAGAACAGCGGGCGGGCGACCGGCCACGGCGTTGACCGTGATGTTGACCGTGGCGGTAGCGGTGAGTCCGGCAAGGTCGGTGGCGACAGCGCGGATCTGATAGCTGCCGGCGAGGACGTTGTTCCAGTTATAAGAGAACGGCGCGACAGCATCTTCATCCAGCTTGACGGTGCCCTGAAAGTACTCCACTTTGGCGAGATTGCCATCGGGGTCCGAAGCGGTGGCGGCAATCACGATGCTGGCCGGCGCGAGGAAGGTGGAGCCGGATGCGGGAGCCGTCAAAGAGACGACGGGCGGGCGGTTTACGGGCGTGGCAGCAACGGAAATCGGCGCGCTCGCGGAGACGGTGTAGCCGGTGCTATCGATCACCGTGGCGGTGACGGTATAGGATCCGGCGGTGGCGTTGGTCCACGTGAAGTTATAGGGCGCGCTTGAGTCTTCGCCTAACTTCGTTTGTCCGGCATAAAACTCCACGCGCAGGACGGTGCTCGACGGATCAGTGACGGCGGCATTGATGGCGATGTTCGCGGGCGCCTGGAAGGTCTGACCGCTGGTGGGTGCCGTGAGACTGATTTGCGGCCGCACCGGAGGCTGAACGTTTATGGTGCGCGCGAGGCTCGGCACGCCGGCGGCGTCCAGCGTGAAGAGCATGTAGTTACCCGGGGTGAGGACGCCGGCGTCGGGAATGTTCAAGCGATAGGCGCCGGCGCTGAGTAAGGTACCCGTCAGCGGGATGCGGCGTTGGTCATTATTCACCGAGTGCGTCACCGCGGAGTAGCGAATCAGAACAAACTGGGTGCCGCCGTTGGTGATGACGTCCATCGTGGCTCCGTGATAGGCAACGGCAGGGGCCGACTGGATCGTCGGGCGGACCGCGTCGGTGCCATCCGACTTGAATAAGTAAGGCGGGCTATAAATCTGAACGTCGGAGTGATTGGCGCCGCAGCCGGCGCCGCATAAGCCGCCGCCGCCGGAGAAGACCCGGCCGTCGGGGAGTAACAACGCCGTCGAGTGGTAGTTACGCGGTACGGAGATGGGGGCGACATCGCGCCAGGTACCGGTGGTGGGATTCCAGATCTCGGGCACGAGGATCGAATTGGTGTCCGAGAACGGCACGGGGACGGGCATGCCGCCAATCACCAGGACTTCGCCGTTGGGCAGCACAACCGCATTGTGCATGCCGCGGGCGCGCTTGAGCGAGCCCGTCTTGGTGACGCTAACGCCATTATTGACATTGACGATGTAGCAGCCGGCCGTCGCCGTGGCGCTATCGTAAGCGGCCGCGCCGCCCGCTTTGAGGATCTTGCCGATGTCGTACATCAGCGCGGTGCCGTTCTGGCTGAACTGGTCGTCGGCGCGATTGCCCAGCGAAGTGGTGCGGCCGCCGGCATTCAGCTCATAGAGGTTCATGGCGACCGACGGTCCCACGTGCACCACCTTGCCGGCGCCAATGGAGAAGAGCCACGGATGTCGATCAGCGGTGGCGGGGCCGCCGGGGTCGGGGCCGAGCGTAACGCTGGCCAGGGCGTTCGCGAGGTAAGTCCACAAGTTGTTGGCCCAGGTCTCCCCGTTCTTCCCGAGTGAGCCGCCAGACCAGGATCCGCCCAGAACGAAGGCGCGACCGTCGTCGATGGTCACCTGCCCCTGATAACCGCGGGGAACGTTCATGGTGCTACCGGCGGTCCAACTGGCGGTGCCGGGATTATAAATAGAGGTGCGCGCGGCGGTGTCGCCGCCGGTGACCAACAGGCGTCCATCGGGCAAAAAGGACGTGCCGGGACAGAACATGTCGTGAGCGGTGTTGGTGACTAACTGCTCGGTGACGAGGCCGGTGGCGGGGTCGAAAAGACCAGTCCAGGTTTGAGCGGCCGCGTTCTGGGCGAACGAGTAGCGGTCGTAGGCGGACCAGATGAGGACCTTGCCATCGGGAAGAGCGGCGGCCCCCACGGGATTGACCGAGGTTTGGATGACATTCGTCCACCGACCCTGGGTGGCCACCGTGGATTGGGCGCTAATGAAATTGGGAATCAGCGTGAGGGCAATCGCTGGAATGAGAATCGACCACAACCGGCCGCGAGCTCGCATGGTTTAACGAGTGTAAAGTTCTGCACCCCATGAGGCAAGGGTCCAGTACTCATGTTCAGGTGATCTGAGGCCCAATAGTACTATCGAGTGACCGATTTCACTACAAAATGGTCAAGCAGATGACATTCGGACTGTGGTGGGCGCTGGCGCTTTCGGCGGCGGTGGTGCTGAAGAGTGATCCGGAGACGGGTCCGCAGGTGGCGCTCGAGACGTCCGCCAGCGGGATTGAGCTCGGCCGCTTTCACCGCTGGACGCTGACGCTGCCACCGGGCCCACCGGTGAAGGCGGTGCATTTCGATGCGTCGATGCCGGTGCACGGGCATGGCCTCGCGGACCAGCCGCGTCTGTACCCGGCGAGCCAGCCGGGTTCGCGCGAGGGCAGAGTCTTCGAGGTGGAGGGTGTCCGCTTTCAGATGTCCGGCGCATGGACTCTGCGGGTGCGGTACGAGGACCCCACGGGCAGTTACACCGTATTGGTGCCGTTCGAAGTGAGATACACGTCGAACGAATTGCGAAGCTTGTGGCTGGGCGCGCGTGGTGCGATTCGCGTGGACGCTACCAATCGCTGGGCGGATCGCCCGGAAGCGGCCGCGCTCGGAAAGGAACTCTTCTTTGATGTCCGCCTGAGCGGCGACCGCAAGGTGTCTTGCGCCACCTGCCATCAGCCGGAGTTCGCCTTTGCCGATCAGAAGCGGTTCTCACGGCCGGGGGCGACTCGCAACACGCCCGGACTGCTGGGCGTGAGCGACGCGCTGTGGTTCTTCTGGGACGGACGGCGCGATAGTCTTTGGTCGCAAGCGCTGTCGCCGATTGAGTCGCCGGTGGAGATGGGCGGGTCACGGCAAGCGGTGGCCGAGCTACTGCGAGGGACTTATCGGCAGTCCTACGAGCGAGTGACGGGGGCGAAGGCGGCGGAAACCGACGTAGACCGTCTGTTTGCCGATACCGGTAAGTTCCTGGCGGCTTATGAGAGGACTCTGCAACCGAAAGCCTCGCGCCTGGATCGTTACATCGAAGATCTCGATGCTGGGCGGGCCAGCGAGGCACTTACCGGCGACGAGATGGCTGGTTTGAAGCTATTCCTCAGTCCGGAAGCGCGTTGCACGCAATGTCATAACGGTCCGCTGTTGACCAATCAGGGCTTTCATAACATCGGCACGGCGAAGCTCGATGGTGAACAGCCGGACTTTGGGCGAGCCATGGGCATTGCCGCCCTGCCCTATGATCGGTTTAACTGCCGCAGCCGTTACAGTGACCAGCCGACCGCGTGCGCCGCGCTGGACCATGCGCGGGCGGACGACCACGACGGGTTATTGACGGGTGCTTACAAAGTCCCCTCGCTGCGCAACGTCGCGGTGACTGCCCCGTACTTTCACGACGGCTCGAGAGAGACGCTGCCAGCGGTGATCGAGCATTACCGGCATCCACCCAAGGCCTCTGAATTACGCCCGCTTGAGATCAGCGATCGGCAGGCGGCGCAGTTAGTAGCCTTTCTGAGCGCACTCACTGGTCAATAGAAAGTACCAGGTGCTTATTCAGTACCTACGCGGCACAAACAAAGCCTCACGTCACGACCAACTTTCAGGTTACTCTAGAGCCAATGCGGTACCTATTCGGCCTTTGTGCGGTGGTCGCGCGCGGTCTGGCCGAACCGGACGCGGTGACGTGGCTGCTGCAGGCGCGGATCCTGGCCGGGCTGGGCCTGCCGGGTCCGAAAGAGCTTCCCAAGCTGCCCGCAGGCCGGTTCGATTGGGCCGCCACGGTGCTCAGCCCGTCTCCTCGTCCCTAGCGGGCGCTAGAATACGGCCATGGACCTCCTCGTCAATGGCGTCCGCCAGTCCGTCCGTAGTGAGGCCTCGCGCCCGCTGCTGCATGTTCTCCGCGACGAACTCGACCTTACCGGAGCCAAATATGGCTGCGGTGAAGGCCAGTGCGGCGCTTGCACGGTGCTGCTGGACGGCGTGGCCGTGCGCAGTTGCCTGACGCCTGTTTCCGCCGCGCAAGGCAAGGCGATTACGACGATCGAGGGACTGGAGCAGAACGGCAAGTTGCATCCGGTGCAGGAGGCGTTTGTCGCCTGCGATGCCTTGCAGTGCGGCTATTGCACGGCGGGCATGATCATGAGCTCGGTGAGTTTGTTGAAGAAGACACCCAACCCGACGGTGCCGCAGGTGAAGGCCGGGCTGCAGGGGAACGTCTGCCGTTGTGGGACGTATCCGCGGATTGTGGACGCCGTGAGAATGGCGGCTAAACATGCCTAAGATCGACGTCGAACGCTACGAGTTACAAGCGGCGCCGACTTACGACTTCGCGCCGCATCGCCGCGACTTTCTGAAGGTGCTGGGCGGCGGGCTGGTGATCCTCCTTGAGTTGGACGCGCAGCAGCGGGATCAGCCGACCCACCTGGGCGCTTGGCTGCACATTGCCCAATCTGGTGCGGTGACGGTGTATTCGGGTAAGGCCGAAGTGGGGCAGAATATTCGGACGTCGCTCGCGCAGGCGGTGGCCGAGGAACTGAGCATGGACCCCCGACAGATCACGCTGATCCTGGGTGACACAGCGCTGACGCCCTACGACATGGGGACGTTCGGCAGTCGTACGACACCGTTCATGGCGCCCCATCTGCACAAAGCGGCGGCCGCGGCGCGCGACTTACTGCTCGAGTTGGGGTCGCAGCATTGGAAGACGGCGCTCACGGAAGTGCGTTTAGAAGGCGGGCGGGTGCATCATGGGCCGGACTCGCTTTCGTTCGGCGAATTGACCCAGGGCCGGCAGTTGGCGAAGACGATCACCGGAAGCGTCGTGGTGCCGCCGGCGCAGTGGAAGGTTGCCGGGCAGAGTTTGGGCAAGGTGAACGCGCGGTCCATCGTCACGGGACGCGAGAAGTACACCTCGGATCTGAAGGTGCCGGGCATGCTGTATGGCCGCGTGGTGCGCCCGACGGCTTTCCGGGCGGACCTGGTGTCGGCAGACTTGAGCGCGGCGCAGAAGATGAGCGGCGTGACGGCCGTGAAGGATGGCGCGTTTCTGGGCGTGGTTTGCGACGACTCGGCGAAGCTCCAAGCCGCCACCCAGGCGGTGAAGGCCGAGTGGAAAGCACCGGCGCAGATCAGCGCCGCGGACCTGTTCCCTGCCCTACGCAAGTCCCCTCCGAACTGGCAACCAGTCGCCGGCGAAGTGCGCGCCGAAGCGACTTACACCCTGCCTTACATCGCGCACGTGCCACTGGAGCCCCGCGCGGCAGTAGCTATCTGGGAAGGCGACCGGCTGACGGTGCATACCGGAACACAAGTGCCGTTCGGCGTCCACGCGGAACTGGCCAAGACGTTCGGATTGCCGGAAGCGAATGTCCGCGTGATCGTGCCGCCGACGGGTTCCGGGTATGGCGGCAAGCACAGCGGCGAGTGTGCCGTGGAGGCGGCCCGACTGGCCAAGGCCGCCGGCAAGCCGGTGAAGCTGCAATGGACGCGCGAGGACGAATTCACCTGGGCTTACTTTCGGCCTGCGGGCGTGATCGAAGTGCGGAGCGGCGCCCGGCCGGACGGGGTGATTACGGACTGGCAGTTTCACAACTACAACTCGGGCGGGGCTGCGCTGCGCAGCCCTTACCATGTGCCGAATCAGATTGCGGAGTTCCATGGCGCGGACTCGCCCTTGCGGCAGGGGTCGTACCGTGGCTTGGCGGCGGTGGCGAATCACTTTGCGCGCGAGAGTCATATGGATGAGCTCGCGTTGGCGGCGAAGCTCGAGCCCGCGGCGTTCCGCCTGAAGAATGCGAGCGACGCGCGGTTGCGCGCCGTGATCGAGGCGGCTACCGAGCGTTTTCGATGGGGCCGCGCGAAGGACCGCGCGGGACAAGGCTTCGGCATGATGGCCGGCTTCGATAAGGGGGGCTACGTATCGGCCTGTGTCGAGATCACGGTGGTCAATCAGCAGGTGCGGATCGAGCGGATCGTGCAGTCGTTCGAGTGCGGCGCGATCGTGAATCCGGATCAGTTAAAGAACCAGATTGTGGGCGGCACCATCATGGGGTTGGGCGGAGCGCTGTTCGAGGCGATCCGCTTTGAGAATGGCCGCATCCTGAATCCACGTTTCTCGCAATATCGCGTGCCGCGCTTCCAGGACATCCCGGAGATTGAAGTGGTACTGGTCGATCGCAAGGACTTGCCGTCGGCGGGCGCGGGTGAGACGCCGATTGTGGCCGTCGCCCCGGCCTTGGGCAACGCGATCTACGACGCCACTCGCCAGCGCCTGCGGGCTTTGCCGCTCAAGCTAGGGTAAGCCGTTCGCTCAGAGTAGGTCGGCGTCGAGAGCAAAAAACGCGGGTCCGTAGAGCCGCGTTCTTCATCGAGTGACTCGACCGGCTAGAAGTTGATCTTCGTCCCGAGCATGATCTGTCGCGCCGCACTCGTGACGTCCGCGCCAATGCGCCCAAAAAGCGTGCTGGTGAGCGTGGTGGTGGGAATGTTGAACGACGGCGTGTTGGTGAGGTTGCTGACATCGGCGCGCAGTTCGAGATTGAAGCGTTCGGTGATCGCGACCTTCTTGGCGAAGCTGGCATCGAAGTTGATGAAGGAGGGCGAGCGGACCGAATTACGGCCCGTGTTGCCGAACTCACCCGCCGCCGGCGCCGTATACTTGCCGCGCAGCAGTGGATCGAAGAACCACTTAAAGCCGTTTTCGTCCTGCACCTTCCCCATCGTCTCCGTGCAGCCGTTGCAGTTGGCGAAGGATTGCACGACGCTGTTGAAGGTGCTGGCGCCGGAGTAAATCGAGAACGGACGACCGCTGGTCCAGCGGAAGAGCCCGGAGACTTGCCAGCCGCCGATGAGGCGGTTTAGCCAGGGGCCCGAGCCGGAACCATAGCGCTGACCGCGGCCAAAGGGCAGCTCGTAAACAAAGTTCGAGAAGAGCTGGTGCCGGCGGTCGAAGTCCGAAAGACCATAGTTCAAGCGGCGGTTGTTGATGTCGAGCGGCGTGCTGGAAGCCGACTGCGCGTTGCCGGTGCTGGCCAGCGTGAAGACGGGATCGAAGCTGCGGGTGTCGAGCGACTTCGACCAGATGTAGCTGGCCGAGACGGTGGCGCCGCGCGCGAAGCGCCGCGAGAGGTTCGTCTGCAGCGAGTGGAAGGTGGAGAAGTCGTTGGAGTCGATGACGAACATGCCGCCCTGGTACTGCGGATAGGGCGAGAAGAAGTACGGCCCGAGGCCCGAAGCGTTCGTCAGGTTGGTGCCCGATTGCGGTTGCGCAGCCAGGGTGGCGGCGAGGCCACCAACGTTGCCGAGCGCAAAATTGGAAGCGTAAAGACGGCGGGCGATCTGCGCGCCGGTTTCGTTCGCGCCGCGGCGGCTATCGGCTCGGAAGATGGCATCAAACAGGGGGCTTTCACCGCCCGCGGCCACCACCTTGAAGGCATCGAGGAAGCCGTTCGAGCGGAGGTTGGCCTGGTTGGCGTTGTAGCCGCCTAGCAGGTTGTGGGCGCGGCGGCCGATGTAGTTCACCTCGAGAATCGTGCCCGACGCGATCTCGCGCTGGATGCCCAGGCTCCACATGTGGGTCTGGGGCGTTTCAAAGTTGGGATCGACGACAGTGTTGTTGTTCGCGCTGAACGGAATCGGCGTGCGGAGCTCGCTCGGCGTGCGCGTGGTGCTGAGCGCCGGCAGATTGCGCAGGCGGCCACCGGAGGCGCCGAACGCAACGTCGGTGATGCCAAGCGTGCTGCCCGGCATGTTGGGAAGCACGAAGCTCGAAATCAGGAAGGACGGCACGCGGTCATAAGCCAGACGGTAGTTCGAACGGATGGACGTCTTGCCGTCGCCAAACGGATCCCAAGCCACGCCGAGCGAGGGACCGAAGTTATTCCAGTCACTCTTCCAGAGCTGGCCCGGCTGCCAGGTCAGGGTGTTGGAGCTGGGGCCGCCGGCCACCGGTACGATGTTCGGCACCAGGATCGGCGTTTTGCCGGCCGAACGAGGCGCTTGGCGCGCATCCAGGCGCAGGCCGTAATCGATCGTGAGGTTGCGGTTCACCTTCCAGGTGTCCTGGAAGTAGAAGTCGTATTCGTAGTAACGGGCGTCGAAGTTGAAGGTGCCGCGCACGAACTGGTTGCCATCGGCGACGAAGCCCTGCCGCGCCTGGCCCACTCGGCCGAGCAGCGTGTTGATCATCGTTTCGAGCGCGGGGCGATCGTTCGCCTGGTTAATCGCCGAGGGCAGCCCGAAGGCGTTCGGGTCAACGGTATTCACCGTGCGATCGAAGTTCACGACCAGGCCCGAGTTCTGGCCCCCGACACTCGAGCGCGTGTCCAGGTGCTGTGTGAGGCGGAAATTGATGCCGGCCTTAAAGGCGTGCTTGCCGCGGAACCAGCTCAGGTTGTCGACGAACTGCAGAGTGTTCAGCTTGCGAGCGTTGCTAAAGGTGTAGGCAATGGGGATCGTGTAGCCGGATTCAAGGGTGGGCTTGGTGAGGTCCTGCACCGGGTTCGGAAAGTCGAAGTTGTATTCGCTCCAGCCGGAGACGAACTCGTTGGTGACGTTGGGGCTGAGGTTGCTGCGCCAGTTGGCGGCGTAGTTGCGCGGCAGGCGAAGAGTATCCACCAGGCAAGGCGCGCCGGGCACGCGCGGCAAGCCGCCGTTCACGCCGTCGCAGTAAGTGTTCTGGAAGCCCCAGTAGATGCGGCCGAAGACGGTGTTCTTGTCGTTAATGACATGATCGACCTTCGCCGTGATGTCGCGCTGCTTTTCGGTCTCGGTGGGACGGAAGACGAAGCCCGCGGTGTTCAAGCCGTCGCCGGCGTCGAAGCGATTGGGCAGCGGCGTCTGATCGATGAGCGCCTTCACCGTCGGGTCGAAACCCAGACGCTGCGGATCACTGGTGACGATGTTGTAGGATTGTACCGGCACGATGGCGTTGCCGGCGGCATCGACACTGGCACCGGTGACGCCCGCCGGGAAGTTCCGGCCGCCGGCGACATAGCGGAAGATGCCCGCGCGGGCTTCGGCAGTCAGGACGGTCGCCTGCTGGGTGACATTGCGAATGGCGCGCAGTTCCTGCCAGTTGGCGAAGTAGAACGTGCGGTTTTTCTTGATCGGCCCGCCTACGCTGCCGCCGTAGATGTTTTGCACGAACTGCTCTTTGCCGATGCGGTTGAAGTTGTTCTGCCACGAGTTCGCATTGAGCCTGGGCGTGCGGTAGAACCAGAAGGCGTTGCCGTGGATTTCGTTGCCGCCGGAGCGGGTGACCATCGCCACCTGGCCGCCGCTGTTGCGGCCGCTTTCGGCAGACGCGTTTGACGTGATGATCTTCATTTCGGCCACCGAGTCCGGATTGACGCGAATCGGATTGTTGCCGATGCCGCCGCCGGCGCTCACTTCGTTCATGTCGATGCCGTCGAGCGTGAAGTTCCAGGCACGGTCCCGGGCGCCGTTCATGTGGCCGCCGCTGCCGTTGGGGCCGGAGCTATAACCGGGGACGACGGCGAGAATGCTGGTGGGGTCGCGACGGCGGGTGGCGACGATCGGCATCTCCTTCATCGTCCGCTCATTGATGACGGGCCCGATGTTGCCACTTTGGCTGGTCTGCACGAGCTCCGCCGCCGAACTCACTTCCACCGCGTCGGCCAGTTGGCCGAGTTGCAGTGTGACGTTGACCGTCATGGGCGAGCCCACCGTCAGTTGGTTCTCGCGAGTGACGAACTTCTTGAAGCCGGCGGACTCCACCTCCAGCGTGTACATCCCGATCTGCACCGACTCGAACTGGTAGTTCCCGGACTGCGACGTCTGGGCGTCAAAAGCGACGCCGGTCGCCTCGTTGGTCAGTTTGACCTTGGCCCCCACCACCGCCGACCCCGACGGATCCTGAACTGTCCCCACCACACGAGAAGTTGTTCCCTGAGACCACAGAAGAGCTGCCAACAAAGGCAAAAGCGCAAAAGACCGCATCAACATATCTTAACAATGTGGCTTCTCGCCCAGGCAAAGTACCGTTTCGAAATGCGGGTGGTCCTTCTCGCGGTGCACGGGGCACACCTGAACGCCGGCAAAGCCCACCTCCCGGAGGAAGCTGTCCAGCTCTACTTCGGCGAACCCGAGCCAGATGTCGGCGTAGAGTTCGCGCGCCTCTTCGAAGGTGTGCTTCTTGAGGTCCAGCACCACCACGCGCCCGCCCGGCTTCAGAATCCGGTAAGCGGCCGCCACGGCTTTGGCGGGATGGAGGGCATGGTGCAGGCTTTGGCTGAGGAAGACGAGGTCGCAGGACTCCGGATCGATGGGCGGCGACTCCAGGTCGCCGAGGCGGAACTCGACGTTCGTCAGGCCGTTCCGACGGGCGAGGTCGCTCGCAAACTCAACCATTTTCAAGGAGTTATCGACGGCGATGACCTGTTTGGCTCGCCGGGCGAGCAGTTGGGTGAAGGTCCCCTCGCCGGCGCCGAGGTCGGCAATCACCATCGGCGGCAGTAGCATCAGCATACTTTCGGCGAGCGCTTTCCAGGAGCGTCCGGGGACGTACTGCCGTCCGAAGCGGCCGGCGAGTTCATCGAAATAGGCTCGCGTCTTGTCGAGACGCTTCTTCAGGATGAGCTCGAGAGCCTGGGCGTCCTGCCCCGTCTCGGGTATCTCCCTGGCGGAATCCTCAAGCACTTCAAGCAGTTGCGGGTGGACGTCCGGACCTAGACGATAGAGGATGTTCTTGCCGCTGCGCCGGTCCTCGAGCAATCCGGCCTGCTTGAGCTGAGCGAGATGCGTGGAGATTCGGCTTTGCCCCATGCCGAGCGCTTCCTGAATCTCGGCGACCGACAGTTCTTCGGACCGCAGCAGGAGAACGAGCCGCACGCGGAGGGGGTCCGAGAGAGCTCGCAGAGATTTGACAATTGACGCCATTGACTTTTGGGGAACGCGATATTTATCCTATCAACATATCTTGATTTGTAGATAAGATCAAATCCATGAGCACCAACACACTTTCCAAAGTCGCTACCGAATATAAAGTCGCCGACATGAAGCTCGCCGACTGGGGCCGTAAGGAAATCTCCGTCGCCGAGCACGAAATGCCCGGCCTGATGGCGATCCGCAAGAAGTATGCGGCGGGCAAGCCGCTGCAGGGCGTCCGCGTGACGGGCTCGCTGCACATGACGATTCAGACCGCGGTTCTCATCGAGACGCTGGTCGATCTGGGCGCCGAAGTGCGCTGGGCGAGCTGCAACATCTTCTCCACGCAGGACCACGCCGCCGCGGCGATCGCCGCCGCCGGGGTCCCGGTGTTCGCCTGGAAGGGCGAGACGCTGGAAGAGTACTGGTGGTGCACGTACGAAGCGCTGCGTCATGCCGACGGGCAGGGACCGCAGTTGGTGGTGGACGACGGCGGCGACGTCACGCTGCTGATCCACAAGGGCTACGAACTGGAAAATGGCGACGGCTGGGTGAACACGCCGTCCGGCAATCACGAAGAGCAGGTGATCAAGGACCTGCTGAAGAAGGTGTACGCCGAGAACCCCACCCGTTGGCACGACGTGGTGAAGGAATGGAAGGGCGTCTCCGAAGAGACCACCACGGGCGTCCATCGCCTTTATAAGATGCATCAGGCCGGCAAGCTTTTGGTGCCCGCCATCAACGTCAACGACTCGGTGACCAAGTCGAAGTTCGACAACCTCTACGGCTGCCGTGAATCGCTGGTGGACGGCATCAAGCGCGCCACCGACGTGATGATCGCCGGCAAAGTGGCCGTCGTGTGCGGCTACGGCGACGTGGGCAAGGGTTCGGCGGCTTCGCTGAAGGGCCTGGGCTGCCGCATCATCGTCACCGAAATCGACCCCATCAATGCCCTGCAGGCGGCGATGGAAGGCTACGAAGTCACCACGATCGAAGAGACGCTGGGCCGCGGCGACATCTATGTCACCACCACCGGCAACTGCGACGTGATCACGCTTGAGCACATGCAGCACATGAAGGATCAGGCGATCGTCTGCAACATCGGCCACTTCGACAACGAGATCCAGATGGACCGGCTGAACACGCTCAGCGGCGTGAAGCGGACCGAGATCAAGCCGCAGGTGGACATGTACACGTTCGCCAACGGCAACTCGATCTACGTGCTTGCCGAAGGCCGCCTGGTGAACCTCGGCTGCGCCACCGGCCACCCGAGCTTCGTCATGTCGAACTCGTTCTCGAACCAGACGCTGGCCCAGCTGGATCTGTGGAAGAACAAGGACACTTATAAGGTGGACGTCTACACGCTGCCGAAGCACCTGGACGAAGAAGTAGCGCGCCTACATCTGGAAAAGATCGGCGCCAAGCTCACCACGCTCACCGACAAACAGGCCGACTACCTCGGCGTCAGCAAGGATGGCCCCTACAAGGCCGATCACTACCGCTACTAAGCTCCTCCGCGGAAGCTTCAGGATCCCCGCCGGCCCCGTGCCGGCGGGGATTTTCCTTTGGGACCCAGAGAGTACAATGAAGGAATCCATGTCTCCGCAGCCAATGGCGTACCCGTCATGAAAGCCACGATTGAGACTCCCGTCTGCTCGACGGTGAGTGAACTGGCCGAGCGCTTACTCGGGTCTTATCAAGAGATGGGGGGCATCAACCACGTGGACGGCAAGAATCTGCCGTCGAAGAACGTGATCGCCGAGATTACGGTCGATCTTCTGAGGCTCCTGTTTCCCGGCTTCTTCGATGACAAGCCGATCCACAAGTCCACCATCGGCCCGGTGACCAGCATTCTGCTGGACAGCGTGCTGAATCGCCTGGAGATCGAAATCCGCAAGAGCCTGGACTACGCCTTGCCGGCCGGCATTGAAGGCGTGGCGCCGCCGGAGATGGCGCATGCGCTGACGTGCAAGTTTCTGAGCAAGCTGCCGCAGTTGCGCGAACTGCTGAATACCGACGCCGAAGCCGCCTTCAACGGCGACCCCGCCGCCTTCAGCAAAGAAGAAGTGATCGTGGCCTATCCGTTCATCGAAGCGATTGCCGTGCAACGCCTCGCTCATGAGCTTTACCTCGAGAATATCCCGTTGATTCCCCGCATCATGACGGAATGGGCGCACGCCCGCACGGGCATGGACCTGCACCCCGGCGCGCGCATCGGCACTCACTTCTTCGTGGACCATTGCACCGGTACGGTGATTGGCGAAACAGCGGTGATCGGCAACCACGTCAAGATGTATCAGGGCGTGGGCCTGGTGGCGAAGTCCCTGGCAGCCGGACAGGCGCTGAAGGGGCAGAAGCGGCATCCCACCATCGAAGACCGGGTGACGGTTTACGCCGGCGCCACGATCATCGGAGGCGATACGGTAATTGGCGCGGGCAGCACGATCGGCGCCAGCGTCTTTCTGACGCAGAGCGTTCCGGCGAATTCGCTGGTGGTGCTTGAATCCACCGGTACGCGCGTCATCGCGAAGCGTCCGCACCACGAGACGTTCGAACTCGACTTCCAGATTTAACGGGCGCTCAACGCGCCTTGGGACCAGTCCCAGATGCGGGCCGCCGTGGCGCGGATCTGCGGCAGGTCGGCCTCGAGCAGGAACCGCTCGCCCACCAGGGCACGCGCCGCGGCGTCAATGCGACGCAGGTACTCGTCTTTGTTGGCATAGCGTTCGCGCACGCGCTGGGTGGAGAACGGGAAATACGAGCCGGTCTGACCCAGCAATTCACCCGCGGCGCCAATCGCCGCCGTGCGCCGGTTCCAGCCGGTAAAGGCGCCGAGGGGTTCGGCCACCCAGGGCATCTTAACGCCGGCGGCATCGTTGCCATCAGCATCCGCGCGTGGTACCAAGGGCGCGTAGGCTGGGCCGGCCTTCGGCAAAGGACGCGAGAGCAGTCCGCGCGCAAGATACTCGGGGCCAAAGTCGAGATACTGCACGCCGTAAGCCGGCGGCTTGCCCTTCACTAACGTACCCGTGGCGAGCGTCGGATAGCGCGAGTCCGGAGGCGCCGTTCCCTGGACCAGCCATTGCTGTAAGTCCGCCAGGACCGCGCGCAGAATCCAGCGATAGTCGTTCCAGTTCGGTAGATTCTGGCCAGCGCCAATCTGTGGCGGGAAGGCGGCGGGACCGTGCTGGCCGCCGGCAAGCAAATAGAGTCGGGTCGTCTCCGGCAAGCGTAAGTCGCGCCGGCCGTCGAGCGTCGTATGCGCGAGCGAACTCGCGGAACCCCAATACTCGTAACTCGAGTTCGTGTAAATGATCTTGGGTACTACGCGCGCCGCCCGCGCCCGAGCCAGCACGCTATCCTTGCGATGCGTCGCGAGTTCGGTGTCCTCGGCATCCGAGTAAGGGAACTGGTCCGTCGTGGAGAAGCTCGCGTTGCGATACGGCCCAGACGTACGGCTCGGCTGAGCGAAGCGCTCGAAGGTAGCCCGACGGCCGCCGGCGACATGCGGCTGCAGACCGTCAAAGACGATGCGCTTCTGCTCGTCCGCATTGAAGCCCTCATAGACGAGCGCCTTGAGGGCCATCGCACTCTGTGAGGATCCCACGCCGATCGCCCGCTTAATCCCCGACACCACCCGTCCCGCCTTGATCGCAGAAACAAAGTCGCGCATCGCCACCAAGCCCAGCCCTGCCACGGCCGGGCTCTCCGCGCGATAAACGAACTCGTAAATCCGTCCGGGCGTGGCAGGCTCGGCCAAAACAATCTCGGTGCCACTCAACCGCCAGGCGGCGGCTGGCAGAGGACTTCGCGCGCCGTCGACGCCGTCGCGCACCGTTAGCTTCAAGGTGGCCGGATCGCTCACCGGATACGGGATGTGATTCGCATCGCCCAGCGAAAAGCGAGTCACCGGCGCGTTTGGTGTGTACTCACCGCGGACCCAGCCGCTAGCGCCGTTGGCGACCGGCACGTGCGCGCGCAGCGAGTATTCGCGCTCAGGCACATCATGCTGCCACCCAACCCAGGCCAGCGTGTAGCCCTCGCGCATCAGGAAGCCGTCGCCGAAGTCCGCCGCGAGGGCTGGATTCAGGGAAGCCCGTCCGCGATTGTAGAGCGGCAGCATCCCCATGCCGCCACGGTTGGGCGCCTCCACCAAAAGCGTGCCGTTACCCTGCGTAGCGTCTTTTGGTTGAAGAATGACGAAGTCGGCCGAAAACTCCACTAACCCTTCGGCATTGCGCGGCGCCAGCGCCAGATCCGTCACGCGGGACGTATCCGGCCGAACGGCAAAAAAGGCGCGGCCGCGGACAAACTCATACGCGCCGGTGCGGCCAAAGCGCTGGCCGTCCAATACCGCGTGGCGGTCCGTAATTTCTACCCTGACCAGCGCCGCCGGAAGGCTGGCCGCCAGCAGAACGAGCAACGCGGCCCGTGTTCCGATCCCCTGCATCGGAACACCATATCGCAACTGGCCACTCGATGGCTACCGCTGGCGGCGGCGCAGGACACCGAGCAGTACGCCGCCGCCTAAAACAAGACCGTAGGTGGAGGGCTCGGGAACCGAAGCGTAATCATTGCTCATCAGCCGCTGGACAGCCGTGGGCCCCACCACGTTGACGTAGACCACGCCACCCGTCGCCGTATGACCGGCGCTGGCGGCCAGAAAGCTATTGGCATAAGAGAGAACGGTGGAGTTGGTTGGCCGCTGCTGGCTGGTGCTTTGCTGGATACGACCCGCCGAAAAGCCGTCGCCATTGTCGTGCACGATGTCCCAGATGGCCAATTGCAGCGCCGCCGCCTGCTGCCGCTTGAGGGTGGCATCGGCCTGAGCGTTGATCGTGGGCAGCGTGTTCTTCAGCATCCACTCGATCCGGCCGCCGCCGTTGATCGCATCCTGTCCGAGCAGGTTGACATTGTAGCTGCCGTTCGAGATCAGTACGAAGTAGTCGACGCAGAAAGCATCCACGGCGTAGAGGCCGTCGACGATCAGGTTCATCACGCCCGCCGGCACCTGTTCGTTCACCGTCTGCGTGGAGGTCGCGATCTGACCGTTCGTCAGCATATCGCCGGGGTTGTAAGTGGCCCGCATCCAGATGCTGAACGTGCGCGCCGGGTCTTCCCCCGTATAGTTGATCGTGGTTGCCTGAGCCTGGGGGAGGGCAGATACCGCAAACAGCACTAAGTACATCGCCTTAGAACGTTTCATGTCCTAATAGTGCGCTTTACGAATGCATTGCATAATTAGAGGAATTCCCTAGGATACGGAGGAAACCTATTTAGTACGCCGCTGGTACGTTCGTTTGGTAGATACGCCCAACGTCCTGTTTCTTCAGTACTCGCGCGCTTTGCCGGTACTAAACGGAAATCGGAAATCCGGGGAAACCTTACGACCGATGGGCTAGGAGGGCGACGCCTTCGCGTCCATTAAAATACATACTTCTAGGAAGGTCGCGCCGGCGGTAATACCGGACCTCGTCCACTACAAGTCCTGCCTCCTCGAACACTCGTCTAAGGACCTGAGCATCGAGTAAGTGAATTGAGCGGGGAATCTGCCCCAAACGGCGATGGCTGGAAAACGCTTTGGTGTCAGCGATATAACCGGGCCAAGGTTCCTGGCGTGCGAGACGCGCTTCATACTCCGGCACGAACGCCGCAAAAGGACCTTGGTACGGGGTACCGGCATGTACGAAGAGCCGTCCACCCGGCGCGAGCCACTCGGCGATCTTAGCCGCGCCTAGGGTCAACTCAGGTCCCGTCAGGAAGTGCAGGACGTTTGAAGCGTGTATGGCCGAGAGGCTCGCCGGTGGTAAATCGTATTCAGGGAACCGGCCGACTAGGGTCGTGAGGCCAGGGCGCGGCGCAAGCTCCGCCAGATGGTCAGCATCGAGATCGTTGGCGATGACGGTGGCACCCGCCTCGAGCGCTGCGAGAGCCGCGATGCCATAGGCCGTGCCGATGTCGAGTACCGGCAGCGTCGCGGTCCGGCAGAAATCGACGAAGCGGTCGCTCAGTTCGTTCAGTTGATTCGACGTCCAACCCATGCGATTGCGCGTGGGCCGGCGGCGATGGGGTCCTTCGGACATCAGCGCGACGTGATGACGAACACGGCCACCTCGGCCATCAGATTCGGCAAGGTGGAGACTTCGCGCTGCCCGGCCAAGAAGATGGATTTCTCCATCGGCCAGTTCTCCTTGGCGCACAGCATCTCGAAGTCATCCACCGTGAGGAAGTGCAAGTTCGGCGAGTCGTACCACTCGTAGGGGAACAGGCGATTGCGCGGCGCGCGCCCGCTAAACAGATGCGCGAGGCGGACACTGTAGTGCCCGAAGTTCGGGAACGCCACGATGGCCCGCTTGCCAACGCGCAACATGTTGCGCAACACCTGCAGGGGATGGCGCGTCTGCTGCAGCGTCTGGCTCAGGATCACGTAGTCGAAGGCCTGATCCGGATAGTCATTCAGGCTGGTTTCGATATCACCCTGATAGACCGAAGCCCCGCGAGCGATCGCCACCTGCACCAGTTCCGGCATCAGTTCCACGCCGCGCGCATCCACCTGCTTGTGCTCCATCAGCCAGGCAATCAGTTCGCCATCGCCGCAGCCCAAGTCAAGCACGCGCGAGCGCTCCGGAATCAGCGCCGTCATGATCTTGTAGTCGAGACGACTCAGAACGTTTTGAACGAAAGGCCGCTTCACGACGCAACCGCCCGCTGTTCGTTGCGCAACGTGCTGGCCAGGAAACCGCGCACCAGATCGGTCTGCTCTTCCACCTCGAGCAGAAACGCATCGTGACCATAGGTGGAAGGCAGCTCGCAATAGGCCACGTCGCGATTGCGACCGCGCAGAGCGCTGACGATTTCGATCGACTGATAGGTCGGATACAACCAGTCCGAGGTGAAACTGATCACCAGGAAGCGCGCGCGCGTCTTTTCGAAGGCCGCGCCCAGAGAACCGGCGCCGGCGGCCAGATCGAAATAGTCCATGGCCTTGGTAATGTACAAATACGAGTTGGCATCGAAGCGATCGACGAACTGGCTGCCGCGATAGCGCAAATAGCTTTCCACCTCGAATTCGGCTGAAAAGTCGTAGCCGAGTTCGGCGCGCTGGCGCAGGCGCCGTCCGAACTTTTCCTTCATTGAGTCATCGCTCATGTAGGTGATGTGGCCCACCATGCGCGCCACCGCCAGGCCGCGCTTGGGAGGCGCCACGCCGTAGTAGTTCCCTTCCCGCCAATCGGGATCGCTCATGATGCTCTGCCGGCCCACTTCGTTGAAGGCGATCTGCTGCGCCGAATGCCGCGAGGTGGTGGCAATCGGAATCACGCTCGCCACCGCGTCAGGGAACAGCACGGCCCAGGCGAGCGCTTGCATGCCCCCCATGGAGCCGCCGGAAACCGAAAGGAGACGGCGAATCCCCAGGTGGTCCACCAGCAACTTCTGCAGCCGCACCATGTCGTTGATCGTCACCACGGGAAAGGTCATGCCGTAGGGTTGGCCGGTGGCCGGATTGATGCTGCCGGGGCCGGTGGTACCGCGGCAACCGCCCAGAACGTTGGAACAAATCACGAAATACTTGTCGGTGTCGAAGGCCAAACCCGGCCCCACCATGTCGCTCCACCAACCTTTGCGGCCATCGTCCTTCGCGATGCCGGCCGCGTGCGCGTCGCCGGAAAAGGCATGGCAGACCAGGATCGCGTTTGACCGATCGGGCGCCAATTGACCATAAGTCTCGTACGCACAATCGATTGGCGACAGCGTGACGCCGCAATCCAAAGCCAGCGAGGGAAAGGTGACTATCTGTGTTTCGACTACCATCAGAGGCGGGGTGTCTCTCGATTATAGCGGGCGCAGTGTGCTAATTTAAGGAGAAATCCCCCCCACGCGATAAGGAGAGCCACGGTTGAACACAGCCATCCTCGCTCTGGAAGATGGAACGATCTTCGAGGGCCTCGGTTTTGGTGCGCCCGCAGAGAGACAAGGTGAGGTCGTTTTTAATACTTCCCTCACTGGTTACCAAGAGATTTTCACCGATCCTTCCTACGCCGGTCAGATTGTCTGCCTGACCAATCCCCAAATCGGCAACTATGGCACCAACGATGCCGACGATGAAGCGCAACAGCCCTTCATTGAAGGTTTGATCGTGCGGGACATCTCTGGCGCCAGCAATTGGCGTTCTCAGCGCGACGCCGACGAATACCTGAAGCGCCACAACATTCCGGCCACCGCCGAGATCGATACGCGCGCCCTGGTGCGCCGCCTGCGGAGCAAAGGGTCGCTCCGGGGCATCCTGTCGACTCTGCCCGGCGCCGACGCCAAAGAGCTCGTCGAGCGCGCTAAGCATGTGCCTTCGATGGCCGGGCAGGATCTGGCCACCCGCGTGAGCACCGCCACATCCTATCCGTGGACCGAGCCGATGCACCAGGCCTCGCCTTCGGAAATTCTCAAGCCCACCGCCGAGCAGATCTACAACGTGGTGGCCTTCGACTTCGGCATCAAGCGCAATATTCTCCGCTGCCTGGCGCACGTGGGCGCCAAGCTCACCGTCGTCCCGGCCGGCACCACCGCGGAAGAGGTGCTGTCGCTCAAGCCGGACGGCGTGTTCCTCTCCAATGGTCCGGGCGATCCCGAGCCGCTCGACTTCCAGGCTGCGCAGATCCAGCAGCTGATGGGCCGCGTGCCGATGTTCGGCATCTGCCTCGGTCACCAGATCATGGGCCTCGCACTGGGCGGCAAAACCTACAAGCTCAAGTTCGGTCATCGTGGCGGCAACCATCCGGTGCTCAACAAAGTGACCAACAAGGTGGAGATCACGGTGCAGAACCATGGGTTCGCCGTGGATCCCGAATCGCTCGACCAGAACCGGATCGACCTCACTCACGTCAATCTCAACGACCAGACGCTGGAAGGCTTCCGGCATCGCGAGTATCCCGCCTTCTGCGTGCAATATCATCCCGAGGCCTCACCCGGGCCTCATGACTCCCAGTACCTCTTCGACGACTTTGCTCAGTTGATGCGCGAGGGGAAGAAAGCCTAAGCCATGCCGCGCCGTAATGACCTGAAACGTATCCTGATTATCGGTTCCGGCCCCATCGTCATCGGGCAGGCCTGCGAGTTCGATTACTCCGGCACCCAAGCCTGTAAAGTTCTCAAAGCCGACGGCTATGAAGTCGTCCTGATCAACTCCAACCCGGCGACGATCATGACCGATCCGGAAATCGCCGACCGTACCTACGTCGAGCCACTCACCGTCGAGTACGCTACGGAAGTCATCCGGCGTGAGCGGCCGGACGCGATTCTCTCCACCGTCGGCGGCCAAACCGGCCTCAACCTCTCGGTCGCCTTGGCCGAAGCGGGCGTCCTCGAGCAGTACGGCGTCGAATTGATCGGCGCCAAGATCGACGCCATCAAGAAGGCCGAAGACCGTCTGCTGTTCAAAGATGCGATGCGCAAGATCGGCCTCGCCACGCCTACTTCGATGCTGCTCAAGGACATCGAAAGCGGCGTGAAGTTTGCTGAGCGCATCGGCTTCCCGATGATCCTGCGCCCCAGCTTCACAATGGGTGGCTCCGGCGGCGGCATCGCTTACAACCTCGAAGACCTCCACGAAATTCTGGGCCGCGGCCTGGAGCTTTCGCCGGTCGGCGAAGTGCTCGCCGAAGAGAGCGTGCTCGGCTGGAAAGAGTTCGAGCTGGAGGTGATGCGCGATCTCGCCGACAACTGCATCATCGTTTGCTCGATCGAGAACTTCGACCCCATGGGCGTCCACACCGGCGACTCGATCACCGTGGCGCCAGCCCAAACCCTCACCGACCGCGAGTATCAAATGCTGCGCGATGCCGCGCTGGCCGTACTTCGTGAAATCGGCGTCGACACCGGCGGCTCGAACGTCCAGTTCGCCATCAACCCCGTCGATGGCCGCATGGTCGTTGTCGAAATGAACCCGCGCGTTTCGCGCAGTTCGGCGTTGGCCTCGAAGGCCACCGGCTTCCCCATCGCCAAGATCGCCGCCAAGCTCGCCGTCGGCTACCGCCTGGACGAGATCAAGAACGACATCACGCGCCTGACGCCGGCATGCTTCGAGCCCACCATCGACTATGTGGTGACGAAGATTCCGCGTTGGCAGTTCGAAAAGTTCCCGGGTGCCGAATCCACGCTCGGTACACAGATGAAGTCGGTCGGCGAAGTGATGGCCATGGGCCGCACCTTCAAGCAGTCGCTGGGCAAGGCGATCCGCTCGCTCGAAACGGGCAAGAGCGCTTCCGCCGAAGTCTTCGATCCGCAGTTGATTCCCACGCGCCTGATCACGGCCACGCCGGAGCGCCTGGGCTACATCCGCTTCGCCTTCGAGCAAGGCTACACGGTCGAGCAAGTTCAGGAGCTCACGCAGATTGACCCTTGGTTCCTGCGCCAGATCTTCGAGATCATCCAGGAAGAGAAGTCGTTTGAAGGAAGGCAACTCGCGGACCTTTCGCGCGATGAGTTGCGCCGCGCCAAGCGCAACGGCATCTCGGACGTCACCATCGCCCGCAAGATCGGCGCCGACCCGGACCAGGTGCGCGAGTATCGCAAGTCGCTGGGCATCGAAGCCGTCTACAACCGCGTCGACACCTGCGCCGCCGAGTTTGAGAGCTTCACGCCATACCTCTACTCGAGCTACGAAAGCGAGTGCGAGGCCGAACCCTCGAACCGCCAGAAGGTGATGATCCTGGGCGCCGGGCCCAATCGCATCGGCCAGGGCATCGAGTTCGACTACGCCTGCTGCCACGCTTCTTACGCGCTGCAGGAGTTCGGCGTCGAGTCGATCATGGTGAACTGCAACCCGGAAACCGTGTCGACCGACTACGACACTTCGGACCGGCTCTACTTCGAGCCACTCACGCTCGAAGATGTCCTCAACATCCAGGACAAGGAAAAGCCCACCGGCGCTATCGTGCAGTTCGGCGGACAAACTCCGCTGAATCTCTCGCTGCCGCTTAAGGCGCATGGCGTGAAGGTGATCGGGACGCAGCCCGAAGACATTGATCTCGCCGAAGACCGTAAGTTATTCGGCAAGTTACTCGACGAGTTAGGCATTCCGTCGCCCGCCAACCGTACGGCGCGCAGCGAACAGGAAGCCGTCGACGCCGCGCGCGAGATCGGCTATCCCGTGCTCGTCCGTCCCAGTTACGTGCTCGGCGGCCGCGCCATGACCATCGCCTACGAAGAAGACACCGTTCGGCGCTACATGCGCGAAGCGGTGCACTTCTCCCAGGACCGACCCATTCTCATCGACCGCTTCCTCGAAGACGCCGTCGAAGTGGACGTCGATTGCCTCTCCGACGGCGAAGACGTCCTGATTGCCGGCGTGATGGAGCACATCGAAGAAGCCGGCATCCACTCGGGCGATAGTTCCTGCGTGCTGCCGCCCATCTCGCTGGGGGCCAGCGAGCGCCAGCAGATCGAAGACTACAGTGTGAAGCTCGCGCGTGGTCTGCGCGTCGTTGGCTTGATGAACGTCCAGTACGCCATCAAGGACGGCACCGTCTATGTTCTCGAAGTGAATCCGCGGGCGTCGCGCACGGTGCCTTACGTCAGCAAGGCCACCGGCGTGCCGCTGCCCAAGGTCGCCGTCGGCCTGATGCTCGGTAAGAAGCTGAAGGAACTGGCGCACCTCACCAATGGGCAAACGTCCGGGGTATTGCCGGTGCCGCAGTTCTTTGTCAAGTCGCCCGTCTTCCCGTTCGCCAAGTTCCCTGGCGTCGATCCGGCCCTCGGACCGGAAATGCGGTCCACGGGCGAAGTAATGGGCGTAGGCGCCAACTTCGGCGAAGCTTTCGCCAAAGCGCAGTTGAGCGCGGGTACTCCCCTGCCCTCGCAGGGCTGCATCTTCCTCAGCGTCAGTGACCGTCATAAGCAGGACGCCGTGGAGATCGGCAAGCGATTCGCCGAGCTCGGGTTCGAGCTCGCGGCCACGCGCGGTACGGCCGCGGTGCTCAAGGCGGCAGGCCTCAAGCCGAAGACGGTGTTCAAGGTCAATGAAGGCCGTCCTAATGCCGTCGACTTACTCAAAGCCGGCAAGGTCCAGCTCATCATCTACACGACGTCCAGCGCCGTGAGCTTCAGCGATGAGAAAGCCTTGCGCCGCGCCTCGCTCACCCATCGCGTCCCTTGCATCACCACGATCAGTGGCGCCAAAGCGGCGGTGGAAGCCTTCACCTCCCGCCGCCGCGATCCGATCCGCGTGTGGAACTTACAAGAGATCCACTCGCCAGTTACGAAGTAAGCGCCAGCCGATTCGGCTTTTTCCAACGAATGCGCGCCATCAGAACCTCGCCGCGATAACCGCGCGCGGGGTTCGTTTGGCCGTCGGTAACGATCGACTCGCGCGCATTCAGGTTCGCCGGATGGAAGTTACCCGATAGCCAGGCATCCATCCCTTTCTCGCCGCCGTCGCCACGCTGCGGCAGCAGAATGCGCTCCGTCGCCTTGATCAGCGCTCCGGCGCTCTCATCCACTCGCGCCAGCCACAGCGGCGTACGCCAACGCACGACGCCTTCGTTGCCCGGCGCCTTGCGGGTGTAAGAAAGATACAAGCCGTCGCTGTGCGTCACCCAATGCTGCTGCGTCGTTGACATGTCGAGCGGCGTTCCGTCCTGCCAGCACCAGGGCTTGATCGGCGCCCATTGCAAACCATCGCGAGAGGTCGAATAGTAACCGCGCCCGTCTTCGGCGCGGATCGTCATCCAGAACTTACCCTTGCGCGTCACGGACGGCTCGAGCAGGCCCCGCTTCACCGGCAGCCGCAGTTCGGCGCCGCGCTCGATTACCGTCATCCGCTCGCCGTCAAAGCGGCAATGCAGCGACGTGACGCCGTGATCTGGCCGGCCCAGCGGACCGTAAGTGATCGGCACGATCAGCGTGCCGTCATCGAGTGTCACCCGCTGAGAGCAGTTGGCTGAGTACATCCCCGTCGCGTCAGGATCATTCCACTCGAGCCTCTTCGGTGGCAGCCATTCGCCGTTGGGCCTTCGCACCACATACACGGGCCAGCGCTTTTCCCAGGGCATGGTGAGCACGTTGTTCTTGTAATAAACGTTATGCGCCATCGCCAGCACCGTCCCGGTTTTGGCATGATACTCAGGCACGGTATCGCAATAGCCTTCCTCCAGGCCATCGCCCAGATCGCGCCGCCCCATGCCGTTGATCGGTTGCGGCTTGCTCCACGTGCGTCCGCCGTCATCAGACTCGAGCCAGTGCACGTGATAGAAGACATCGCTGCCCGTCACCTGCTGCATCGCCATGATCAGCTTGGGACGCTTCCCCGGAATGGTACAGGCGCGGGGTGAGAACCAGCCTTTGCCGTAGTCCTCATAGCGGACGAGCGTCGATGTCTCGACGCTCTCCACCAAGTCAGAGGACGGTGCGGCGGCCGCCAGTAAGCTGAGGTTAAAGTCCCGGCGTTCCATTAGAAGTAGAGTTTCAATCCCATTTGCATCTGGCGAGGCGTCCGAGCCGAAGTGATTCGGCCGAAGTTCGCATTGGCAATGTCGGCCGTCGGCTGACCAAAGTTTGGCGTATTGGTGAAGTTGAAGAACTCGGTCCGGAACTCGAGCCGCTTCGTCTCACTGATGGCCGTATCCTTGCTGATCACCAAATCAATGTTAAACGTCCCCGGCCCCGTCAACACGTTGCGACCCGAGTTCCCAAAGGTGAAGTTCGGTTGCCGGGCGAAGGCCGTCACATCCCACCACTTGTCCGGCGTCGGATTCGCCACGCTGCCCACGCCCACGCGGTTCGGGCGATCCGTATTGTCCGGCACGTTATCCGGATTGCCGCTGATGGCCGGATTACCCGGGAAGCCGCTCGCAATCGTCAGCAACGTCCCCGCGCGCCAGCCGCCAATCAACCGGCTTACGACACCTTTGGGCGTGCGACCGAAAGGCAGATCATAGAGCGCGTTCGCCGTAAACCGATGACGCTGGTCATGGCTCGCCAGGCCCTTCTCCGCCGCCAGATTGTTGATGTCCTGCTGACAGCAGATGTCCTGAGCCCAACCGAAGTCCATCGCCTTGGACCATGTGTAAGCCATCAGCGTGCTGAGGCCTCGCGCCATCCGCTTTTCTACCGTGGTCTGCCACGAGTGATAGTTACTCCAACCATTGGCCTCATAGGAACGAATTCGCGCGTAGCCCGCAAACAGGCGGCGCGAGGAAGCCGTGCCGGGGCCGGGCTCACGCTGGTTCCGTACTAAGTGCGAATCGAGGGAGGTTCCCTTGTTCGCCACGTAGCCCGTGCGCAAAGCCCAGCCCTTGCCGAGTTCCTGCTGTAATTCGCCCATCCACTGCGCCACATACCCAATCCGGAACGCACGATCGGCGTTGAAGGTAAAGATGCCGAACTCCGCCGAACGCAGCAAGGTGGGGTCGCCCGGCAGGTTCCAGGAGAGATTCGGTGTTCCCTGATTGCCCACTTGGTCGATGCGCAACTGGAAAGGCGGCGAGTTCCCGGTGTTCTGCTCCGAATTCAGTTCGGGCGACAGGAAATAGATCCCGGCCGCGGAGCGCCAAACCGTCTTCTTGCCCAGGCGATACGCCACACCGACGCGCGGCGCCACGTTGTTCGCGTCGAGATCGTAGAGCGTGTTGTTCGAGAAGCGGCCCACCTTTAAGTCAGGGCGCACACGCGTGTAGAAGTCGCCCAACGGCGCATCCTTCGGAAACATCAGTGTCCCCGTCGCATGATCGAAGCTCGAAAGCTGATTTCGCTTGTCGTTGGGCGACGAGTTCAGTTCGTAGCGCACGCCCAGATTCAGCGTCAGGCGCGACGATACCTTCCAGTCATCTTGCACGAAGCCCGCGAAAGCCTTGCGTCGCGGATACAGCAAGCCGCCGGCCAACGAGGTCGCCGTATTCGAAGGCGCACCGAGAAGGAATTCGGCAAAGCCGTTGCCGCCGGTGTACTGCCCGTTGAAGGTGAACTGACCCTGCGTCGCCGCGGTCTGGAAGACATTTACCTGCACGTTGCGGAACTCGCCTCCCACCTTCACGGAATGTCCGCCGCGCGTCCAGGTGAACGTATCATTGGCGTTATAAGTCGTGATGTGGCGCAAACGCACGGCCGCCTCGCCAATTGAGAGAAAGCCCGTACCGGCCGAGAACGTGATGCTCTCGGGAAAGCCAATGTCGCGCGGATCGTTCGAGATCCCTGTAATGCCGGCTTGCGCCGCCAGCGGCGTGCCGTTGTTCTGGCCAAAGCTATCCTGCACAAAGCGGTTATAACTGATCGACGCGCTGTTCAGCTTATTCGGACCAATGACGCGCGTCCAGTTCACGACGGCGCCGTGGGCCGTGTCGTTGCTGCGACGTCCCCCCGCCGCCGGTGCCGCACCAGCCGACGTGTAAGGATTGCGGTTGATCGCAAACCGGGCGTAGACCGTGTCGGAGTCCGTCAGACGGAAGTCCACGCGACCTAACACGTTGTCGAGGTCGTTCTGCGTCTTGGGCGTCGAAAGGAAGTTGCGCGCTGGGTCGGTCGCATTGGGAAGCGGCCAATACTGCAGCAGATTACGGGCTACGGGCGAGATCCGGTTCGCCGGGATGAGATTGCCAGGGAACGGCAGACGCGAAACAGGGTCGGTGACCGGACGGAAGGACGAAAGATCACCGCTGCGCTGTGCCTCGCTCGGCACCACACTGGTGCTGGTTCCGTTCGACCGCAGCCGTGTCTCATCGACATTGGCGAAGAAGAAGGCCCGATTGCGCTTGATCGGTCCGCCAATTGAGCCGCCAAACTGATTACGCCGCAGCGGCGGCTTAGGGTCCGTCCCCCGCGCGAAGTAGTTACGGGCGTCAAGGACGTCGTTCCGCAGAAACTCGAACAGCACGCCATGGTAATTATTCGTGCCGGACTTCGTCACCACGCTGATCATCGCGCCACCGCCGCGGCCAAACTCCGCCGAGTACAACCCCGTCTCCACCTTGAACTCTTCGATCGCATCCACCGACGGCGAGACGGCAAACTGGTTCTGATAACTTTCGTTGTTATCGGCGCCATCCAGCATGAAGTTATTGTTCTTCGTATAAAGACCATTGGCGCTGATCGCCACGCCCTGTTGCGAGGCGCGCACGTCGCCCGGTCGACCCTGGTTTACGCCCGCGCCCATCAGCGCGAACTCCAGAAAGCGCCGCCCCACCAGCGGCAGTTCGGTGATCTTCCGGTTCTCGATGACATGCCCCACCGACGTACGCGCCGTCTCGAGGACCGGCGTGTCCGCCGTCACCTCCACGCGGTCACTCACCGCGCCCAGCGCCAGGGCGAAGTCGATCGCCACCGTTTGCCGCACCGCCAGCGTGATGCCTCGCCGCGTCACCGGCTTGAACCCATC
Organism: Bryobacteraceae bacterium; assembly: GCA_044226365.1. Lineage (GTDB taxonomy): Bacteria > Acidobacteriota > Terriglobia > Bryobacterales > Bryobacteraceae > JALHNI01. The sequence continues at coordinate 13,785 of JBGAHE010000009.1, read as the reverse complement.
TTTCTGCAACGCGATCTCGTAGGGTCCAGGAATCAGGCTCGCCACATTGTAGATGCCACTCTCGTTCGTCTCCGTGCGCCGTTCCACGCCCGTCGCCGTATTGATCACTCGCACGACGGCCGCCGGGATTGCGGCGCCGCTCTCATCCGTCACCCGTCCGTTCACTTCCGCAAACTGAGCCCAGGCAATGGCCGGGAGAAGAAACAAAATCAGTCGCTGTAACATGGATACCTCTTACTTATTGGCTGATAACTGGATGCGTGCCAGATAGATGGCCGTTCGGTCCTCGTGCGAGGAGTAATAACTCATCCAAAGAAGATTGTTGTGCCACACAAAGCCGGGATAGCTGCTATCTTTCCCACTCGGCAGCGTCAGGACCGGCGTGTAGGAATCGAGCGTCAACCTCGCCAGCACGGTCACCGGATCCTTGCCCGACGGATCACGGAAGTAGCGTCCTCCCGCCCACATCGTGTCGTCCGGTAGCACGATAAAGTTCGGGCCGCCGATGAAGGTGCCGGCGTCTTTCCACGTCCATTCGCGATAAGGCGGCTTCGCATGGCCGATCATAGCCGTGTTGCGCTCGCCCCACACGCGGCGCATCAACGCGACCATCGTCCCGTCCTTCAGAAAGCGGACCGTCGTTTCGTCGGCGCCATCCACCTTCGTCTCTACCACCGTCTCCCAGTCCACGCCGTTCCGGCTACGCACCAGGTCCGCGCGCCGCGGATTGCCCGGCTCCGGCTTGCTGTAGGAGCCATACTTGGCCACGCCATAGGCCCAGCCCTTGTACCAGGTGACTCGCCAAAGCCAATCCCCTTCACGCAGCACCGCCTGCGGCGCCGTCCAGTTGCGGCCGTCTTTGGAGAACGCCACGCGCGGACGCCTGCCCCCGTACTTGGCGTTGTTGTAAATGGAGCCACCCATCACCAGCATCAGCCGCCCGTCGGCGGTCACCGAAATGTGCGGGTCGCGCAGGTCAGTGCCCGACTCCTCCACCAGCGCCAGCGACTCCCAGGTCTTCGCATCCTTCGACGCCAGCACCCGGATCTTGCCGTCATCCTTGAGCAGATCGCCACCGGCCACGTGCCGGACGCCTTCGCGGAAAACACAATACCAACGGCCTTGATGCAGCAACAGATCGCCGAACGCGGAATGTGGCGTCTGTCCCCACACCCGTTCGACGGAGAGGAGGGTGGGCTCGGAGGCGGCAAAGCAGACGGAGCCCCAAAGCGCCACCAGAAGAGACAAAGATCGCATGGGATGGAGTCTAGCGACGTTTCTGAAAACTGTCAACAGTTTTCGTTTGACATCAGAGCCCGCTCGCTGTACCCTCGACTCTGTGCTTGCTCCCTTCTCACCGGCCAAGCCCGCCGCGATTCGCCGCAACATTCTCGACGCCCTGCGTCACGCTCTAATCGCCGGTCGCTTTCAGCCCGACCAGGAAATCTTCGATACCTCGCTCGCCGCCGAGTTCCAGGTCTCTCGCGGACCCGTCCGCGAAGCGCTCTTCATCCTGGCCGAAGAAGGCCTCATCCGCCACGTCCACAACCGCGGCTTCCGCGTCCTCAGCCTCACCCACGAGGATCTCCGCCAGATCGTCGCCGTGCGCGAGCCGCTCGAAACGATTGCGCTTGAACAGGGGCGCGAGCGCGCCACGCCCGCCGATCTCGCCAGTCTCACCGCGAAGCAACAAGCCATCGACGTGGCCTACGCCGTCGGCGGACTGAGCCAGTGCTCCATCGCCGAGTTCGCCTTTCACCAGGAAGTCTGGGACCTCTCCGGCAACCCCTGGCTCGCCAGCGCCTTGCGCCGTGTCTGCCGTCCCTACTTCACCTATGTCTCGGCCTTTCAACTCGGCCGCAGCGACATGAGCGCGGAACTGCTGCATCAGCAGCACACGATGTATCTGCGCTACCTGGCGCGCGAAATTCCGGAGAGCGCCGCCGAGTGCGTGCGCTTCCATCTCGACCTCGGAGTCCCTCCCAAAGCATGATTCGCGGTATTCTTCCGGCTCTGGCCACCCCGCTTGATGCGAGCGGCGTGCTGCAGTCCGCGCCTCTCGAAAAACTGATCCAACACCTCTACGCCAAGGGGGTCCACGGACTCTACGTCGGCGGACAGACGGGCGAAGGCTGGCAGTTGGACGTGCCCACGCGGCAGAAACTCACCGAAATTGCCGTGCGCCATGCGCCGGCCGGCGCCAGCACCATCATTCACGTCGGCGCCATGCGCGTCTCCGAAGCGATCGTCCTGGCGGAACACGCCGCTAAAGCCGGCGCCACCGCCATCAGCAGCCTGCCGCCTCCCGGAGCCTCGAGCGGCGCCGAACTGATCGACTGGTACGGCCGCCTGGCTCAGGCTTCCCCGCTGCCCCTTTACGTCTACTACTTCCCTACCCTTTCGCCGGCGGTCAAGTCGCACAAGGACCTCACGGCTCTTTGCGCCTTGCCCAACGTGGCCGGGCTGAAGTACACGGCGCACAACCTCGACTGGATGGCGGAAACGGTGCGTCAGGGCGCAAACGTGCTCTTCGGCGCCGACGAGGTCCTGGCCGGGGCGCTCTTGCTCGGCGCCCATGGCGGCATCGGGACCTTCTACAACCTCGTACCCGAATGGTTCCTGGACCTCTACGCCAAAAGCCAGGCCGGCGATTGGGTGGGTGCCGCGACCGTCGGCGAGCGCATCCGCCAACTGATCCACGTCTGCCTCGGATATCCGGGCGTGGCGGCTTGCAAAGTGATCCTCGGCTGGCAAGGCTTCGCCTGCGGACCGGTGCTGTCGCCACGCTTGAACCTCACCCCGGCGCAGGAGAGCAGCCTTCGCGACGATTTATTTCGCGCGGGATTCGGCGAGGTCACCGAACGCCGTTAAGCTTTCTTTATGTCTCTTGCGTGGCGCTTGGTAGCGCTCCTCTGGTTCGCGGCCCTTCTGAACTACCTGGACCGCCAGGTCATCTTCAGCCTGCTTCCGTTGCTGCGCCAGGAGCTCTCGCTCAGCGATACGCAGATGGGCCTGCTCGCCACGGCCTTCCTTTGGATCTATGCCGCCGCCAGCCTGGCGAGTGGATTTGCTGCCGCCAAACTCGGCGCGCGGCGCGTGATTCTGCTCAGCCTCGGCTTCTGGTCCGCCATTACGCTCATTACGGGCTTCACCCGCACGGCGAACGAACTACTCATCGCCCGCGCCATCATGGGCCTCAGCGAAGCTTTTTATCTGCCCGCCGCGCTGGCCCTGGTCGCTGAGTTCCACGGCAACGAAACTCGCGGCCGCGCCACCGCGCTCCACCAATCGGGGATCTATGTCGGCATCATGCTCGGTGGCCTATTCGGGGGCTGGCTGGGTGAACACTACGGCTGGCGGATGCCGTTCTACATCCTCGGCGGCCTCGGCCTTCTCTATACGCCCTTTCTCGCCTGGTCCCTCCCCGAACCGAAGCAACAGAGCACCTCCACCACCGGCACCAGCCTTCCCGCCCTGTTCCGCATCCCCGGCTACCCCGCGATGCTCGGCGTGTTTGCGCTTTTCTCCATGGCCGGCTGGGTAGTCATCACGTGGACGTCGCTGTATCTCTACGAACGCTTCGGCATGACGCTGGCCCAAGCCGGCTTTGCCTCCACCTTTTTCCTTCAGGCCGGCAGCTTCGCGGGCATCTTCTCGGGAGGCTGGATCAGCGATCGCTGGACGAATCCCCTGGCTCGCGTCTACCTGCCTTTCGCCGGCTTCGTGCTCTCCGCCATCTTCATCTTCCTGAGTGGGGCCGCGAACAACGCGGCCCTGGCCCTGGCCGCCATGACCGCCTACGGGATCGGACGCGGCTTCTACGACGCGAATATCATGCCCCTGCTTTGTCTCACCGCCCGGCCCGACCAGCGCGCGCCCGGCTACGGCATTTTCAACTTCGCCGGCACTTTCGTCGGCGGCGTGTCCGCCTTCGGCGCCGGCATGGTGAAGGCGGAGATCGGCATCGATGGCGCCTTCCGCTGGTGTTCGCTCGTCGTCTTCGCGGCAGCCTTGCTGCTGATCGGCCCGATCCGCAAAGCTGTGAGCAAGCAGTCCGTGAAACAATAAGCCGATGATGACTCGACGGACCTGGGCCGGCGCTCTGCTGGCCGGTGGCGCCTGGGCGCAAACCAACACCCCCGAACCCGAACTCGACTGGTACGATGCCCGCAAATTCACCGTAGAGGGCCTCGGCTTCAAGGACCGCAAAGCGCCCTTTGACCGTCTTCCCCAGCGGGCCGAAGGCGTGGTCCGCCAAGCAGTTTGGGATCTCAGCCGCGATTCGTCCGGCGTGCTGGTCCGCTTCATCGCCGGCACGGAAACCATCCGGGCCCGCTGGAGCGTCACGGGCAAAACGCTTGCCGCGGCCAACATCACCGCCGTCGCTTCCAGCGGTCTCGACCTGTACGCCCGCGATGACGCCGGACGTTGGCGCTGGCTCGGCATCGGCCAACCCACCAAGCTCCCCGAGAACGTCGGGACGCTCGCCAGCGTCATTCCCAAAACTCAGCGTGAGTACATGCTCTACCTGCCGCTGCGCAACGGCGTTTCATCGCTCGAGATCGGCGTCACCAAAGGCGCCTCCATCAACCCCGGCCCGCCGCGTGACCCCAGCCGCAAACCCATCGTCTTCTACGGCACGTCGATTACCCACGGCATCTCCGCCTCGCGCGCCGGCATGACCCACCCCGCCATCCTCGGCCGCCGCTTCAATCGCGAGATCATCAACCTCGGCTTTTCCGGCAATGGCCGCATGGAGCCCGAAGTCACCAAGTTCGTCGCCGAACTCGACCCCGCCGTCTTCGTCCTCGATTGCCTACCCAACATGAACGACAAGGACATTCGCGAACGCGCCGAGCCCTGCGTCCGCCTGTTGCGCCAGGCCCACCCGAACACGCCGATCCTCCTGGTCGAAGACCGCAACTACACCGATGGCTTCCTGATCGCCTCGCGGCGAGAACGCAACGAAACCAACCACCTCGCCATGCGTGAGGTCTACGCCAAGTTGAAGCGGGACAAAGTGCCGCATCTCTTCTACCTGAAGGCCGACAACTTACTCGGCTCCGACGGCGAAGGCGCCGTCGACGGCTCGCACCCTACGGACCTCGGCTTCGTCCGCCAAGCCGACGAATTCGAGAAAGTCCTCAAGAAGATCCTCAAGGGCTAGAGTTTCGACGGGCTTACGCCGATCTGCCACGCATGATCTCGTTGTTCGCACTCGTGGGACTCGCCGCCAGTTTCGCGGGCGAGCCTCCCGCCAACGTCGCTTCCGGCAGCTATGAATGCTGGGCCAATGGCCAAGCGCGGTTACTGATGAACTTCACCATCAAGTCGCCGACCCAGTATCTGGACTCCGACAACAAGCCCGGAGCCTACCGTTACGACGCCAAATCCGGCCAAGTGACGTTCAAGGGTGGCGGCCTGGACGGAGTGATGCCCAACGGCTTCATCGCCGTCTACCATGTGCCCAAGGGGCATCCCACGGTCAGTTTTCGCAGCCCGCGCGGCGCGGAAGCGGCCTTCTGCGAAAAGGCGAACTAAGGCTTCGCCGCCTTCGCGAAATCGCCCGCTTTCACGATGCTCAAGTTCTCGAGCTTTAGATGTCGGCGCATCGCCGCGGCAATGTCCTCTGCCTTCAGCGCCATCACTTTAGCTTCGAATTCCTCGTCCCACGCCAGCGTCCGCCCCTGGAATGACCGCTGAGCCAGCGTTCCCGCCAGCGCATCATCGCTCGCCCGATGCACTTGCTGACTCTGAATCCAACCGGACTTCCCGGCGTCGACTTCCCTGGCCGTAAATCCATCCCGCAGCGTCCGCGCGATTTCGTCCTTCAACGACGCTTCCACCTTCGTGATGTTTTGCGGCGCCGCAATCGCCGACGCCTGAAACATTCCGTTGTTGTCGAGCGTTCCGGCAAACAACCCCGAGCTGATGCTGTAGCTCAGTCCCTCGTTCACGCGAATGCGAGTGGCAAGCCGAGAGTTCAGGAAGCCGCCGCCCAACAGAAAGTTACCGAAAACCAGCGCGGGATAGTCAGGGTGCTTATCCGTCATCTCCATGTGCATGCCCGCCACCAGAATCGCGTTCTGCTTGTCGGGCGTCTCGATCGCTTCGTTGATCGGCTTTTCCGGAGCGTATCCGCTAATCACCACCGCATACGCCGCCGGACTCTTCCACGCCCCAAACTCCTCAGCCAGCACCTTCTTTGCCGCCGCGGGATCGAAGTCGCCTACAATCGCCACTTCGCCCTGCGAGGCTCCGTAAAATTTCTTGTGGAACGCCTTCACGTCCTCGATCTTCACTGCCTTCAGCCGTTCGAGTTGCTCATCAATGGTGAGCGATGCCCGCACATCATCCTTCGGGAAACGATTCAGCGCTGTCCCCAGCCGCATCCCGGCCCGGACTTGCGGTTCGTTCCGACCGGCTTCCAATCCCGTAATCCGCTGCTTGCGGATCTGCTCGAGCTCCGCTTCCGGTAACGACGCTTCTTTCAGGATCTCTGCCGCCAACCGCAGCGCGCCCGGCAGATTCTCTCGCGTGGTCTCGAGCGTGGCGGTCGCGGTCATCGCCGTCCCATTCACCGACAGACGCAGCTTCAACTGATCGATCGCGTCCTGAATCTGCTGCCGATTCTTCCGAGCCGTCCCCCGCATCAACAGCGAACCCGTCATGCTCCCCACGGTCTGCAGACCTTTCAGGTTCTCCACATTGCCAAACCGTAACCGAATGAGGGCTTGCACGGTTGCGCCACGCGTCTTTTTCTCGAGAAGTGAGACCTGCAAGCTTTGTGGCATCGTATACCGCTGAGTGCGGGAGTCGATGTTCTTGGGCGACGGGTCAAACGCCTCGCCCGCCGCGATCGCCCCTTCGCCCTTGTAGTCCTTCAACAACGCCGCCAGATCCGTCTTCGCCGGTATCTCGGTCCGGTCTGGATTTGCCTCGGGAATGAACATGCCCATCGTCCGGTTCGAAGCCTTCAGATATTGTTTAGCCACGCGTTGCACGTCCTCGGGAGTCACCTTCTTCAGCCGGTCACGCTCGAGGAATAACAGCCGCCAATCGCCCGCCGCCATGTATTCACTCAGGTCCAGCCCGATCCGCGTGGAATCGGTGAGCGCCATCTCCATTTGCTTCAGTTGCCGATTCTTCGCACGCTGCACTTCTTCCGCACTTGGCGGCTCCTTGATCACGCCTTCGAGCGTATCGAGCATCGTCTGCCGCACCGCGTCGATCGAATCGTTCTTGTTGACCACAGCACCCACCAGCAGCACGCCCGGGTCGTTTAACTGCTCCGTGCCGGCGAACACCTGCGTCGCCTTCTTGTTGTCCACCAGAGCCTTGTACAACCGGCCGGAAGCCGGCTCGCCCAGCACCCCCGAAAGAACATTCAACGCCGCGTTGTCCGGATGTCCACCATCCGGCGTGTGAAACACCGTCAGAATCGCCTGATTATCGCCCACGCGGCGTACGGTCGTCGTCCGTTCGCCGTGCTGCGTCGGCTCGGTGGTGTAAGTCGGCACCAGCTTGCGCGTCGGTCGCGGAATGCCACCGAAGTAGTCATTCACCATCGCGACGATCCGCCCCTCGTCCACCTTGCCCGCTACGGTCAGGATGGCGTTGTCCGGCTGATAATACTTCCGGTAGAACGCCTGCAGATTCTCAATCGGCACCCGCTCCACATCGGCGCGATTGCCGATCACCGGGCGTCCGTACGAATGCGTGGTGTACGCCGCCGCCATCACGTGCTTATACAGCACGCCCATCGTATTGTTCTCGCTACGCTCAAACTCGTTGCGCACCACGGTGAACTCTTTATCGAGATCTTCTTTGCGGATGAACGAGTTCACCATCCGGTCGGCTTCCAGGTCGAGCGCCCACTTCAGGTTCTCGTCCGTCCCCTGGAACGTCTCGTAATAATTTGTGCGATCGAAGTTGGTGCTGCCATTGGGCCGCGCGCCATGCTCGGTCAGTTCCTGCGGAATGTTCAAATGCTTCGGGCTACCCTTGAACACCATGTGTTCGAGAAGGTGCGCCATGCCGCCTTCACCCGCGCCCTCATGCCGCGAACCCACCATGTAAGTCATGTTGACGGTGATGGTCGGCTTCGAGGAGTCCGGGAACACCAGCAGCCGCAAACCGTTCGCCAGTTGATACTCGGTGATCCCTTCCACCGAAGTTACTTTGGTGACGCCTTTCGGCAGGGCATTTTGTGCCGGCACGGACAGACAAGTCAGTACGACGGCCAACAAGATACGCAGTTTCATCACTTCGCTCCCACCACTCCTTGCCCCAAAGTATACTCGCTGCGGGGCTTTATTGTTTCATCACCGACAGATAGGCCGCCCACGGTCCCACCTCTTCGCGATACCGCTTCGCCATCACGCGATTGATCTGCACCAGATGCGCTAAGTCATGCGCCGTCCACGTGGCGATCAGTTGCCGCAGGGTCACCGTTCCGAAAGCCGGATGCGTCCCCGTCAGCAACAACTGCTCCGGCTGCAGATCGAGTGCCTGCAGACGCTCCAGGCTGTCACGCCGCAACGCCGCAAACTCGTCGAGCAACTCGGGCATCGACTTATCCGGGCTCTCCTCAAACTGTGCCTCGCGATCGAAGGGCTCAAATGTCTTAGACGGACCGTGCTGCAGAATCGTCTCGACGCGCGGGATCCAGTCCGCCTTCTCGCCGTGAATCAGATGCCCCACCACCACCTGGGCACTCCACGTGTCCGGACCCTCGATCGCGGTGAGCCAGTTCTCCGGCAAGCCCCGCAACAACGCATCGAGTACCAGGGGGGTCCGCTGCAATATCTCAAGCGACTCGGCAAGAAAGGCATCGTCCATTCCCCGAGTATACCGAGCGAATCAGTAAAGAATGTTCTTCTTCTGCTCGTCCAGAATCTTGCGGCTGATCCCCGGCACTTTCTCCAGATCTTCAAACGCCTTGAAAGGACCGTTCTCCGTCCGGTACTTCACAATCAGTTCCGCGTGCGCCGGGCTGAACGAGAGCCCTGCGGTTATCTGCTTCGCGCTGGACTTGTTGATGTCGAGGGGCTTGCCGAAGTTGCGCGACAGGTAGCTGATCACCATCGTCGTTTCTTCTTCAGTGCCTTCCGCCCCCCGCGAGACCATATCGTCCACCACGCTCTCCCAGAACTTCTTCGGAAACCGCACCTTCACCACCCGCTTCAAGGCATGGCAGTTCGAGCAGATCTTGACAAAGGTCTCCTTGCCCTCGCCCTCCGGCAGATCATCATTTTCGGCGGCGAAAACCGCGGGCAGCGCGATGCACAGTAATAGGGCAAAGAGACGAACGGCGTGGGACATCCTGCTCTCAGCTTGCCACCGCTGGGAAGTGCTCCGCAAGCGCACTCGAATCGACATAGAATGGACGACGCAATGAAGTCACTTTGCACCGTCTTGATCGTCACCGGCGCTCTGTATGCGCAAGCGCCCACCGCCGCGGGAAACCCGAAGGAATGGCCTACCTACGGTCACGATTCCGGCGGCATGCGGTTCTCCCCGCTCACCGAGATCAAGCCCGGCAACGTGGACCGCCTCAAAGTCGCCTGGGTCTACCACATGAAACCCACCGGAGCCGTCGCACCCATCGCCCCCCCGCGCAACACCGGCGGCGCCGTCGGTGATGAGCCGCCCGAGGGCACCCGCGGCCGCATGCGCTCGGCCAACGGCATGGCCCCCAGCACCGTCACTCCCCTGGTGATCAACGGCATCATGTACCTCACCACGCCCTACGGCCGCATCGCCGCGCTCGATGCCACCACGGGCAAAGAGCTCTGGAACTATGCCCTCGCCGGAGGTGGCGGCGCCTCCACCCGCGGCCTCGAATACTGGCCCGGCGACGCCCAAACCCCGCCGCAAGTCGTCTTCGGCTCCGGTGACGGCCGGCTCTTCTCCATCGACGCGAAGACCGGCAAGCCCAACCCGCAATTCGGTGACAACGGCATCGTTAACATGAACACCGACGACATCATGCGCGGCATGCCCGGCCGCAACGGACTCAGTTCGCCGCCCATCGTTTACAAGCATCTGGTGATCGCCGGCGGCACCACGCAGGAGAATCCGCCCCTCGGACCCGCTGGCGACATCCGCGCCTGGGACATGCGCACCGGCAAAGTCGTTTGGAAGTTCCACTCGGTCCCCCGCGCCGGCGAGAAGTTCGTCGACACCTGGGCCGGCGAAAGCTGGAAGAACCGCACCGGCGTCAATGTGTGGGGCTTCATCACGGTCGATGCCCAGCGCGGCATCGCCTACCTGCCCTTTGGCGCACCTTCGGTCGACCAATACGGTGGCGATCGCGCGGGCGACAATCTCTTCAGCAGCAGCCTCGTCGCCGTCAACGCCAACACCGGCCAATACCTCTGGCACTTCCAGATCGTCCATCACGATATCTGGGACGCCGACCTCACCGGCGCCCCTGCGCTGATCGACGTCAAGCAGAAAGGCAAAACCATTCCCGCCGTCGCCGCGATCAATAAGATGGGTCTGCTCTTCCTGCTCGATCGCGTCACCGGCAAGCCGATCTATGGGGTCGAAGAGCGTCCCGTCCAGCAGAGTAAGGTTCCGCTCGAACGAACTTCCAAAACGCAGCCGTTTCCCGTCAAGCCGCCGCCGCTCTCGCGCATGAGCATCGCCGCCGAAGACGTCGCCACGATCAACCCCGAGCACGAAGCGGCCTGCCGCGCCTTGATGAAAGACCTCGAGCTGGGCGGCCCCTATCTCCCCGTCAGTTACAACAAGCTCGGCGTCCGTTTCCCTGGCAACCACGGCGGCGTGAACTGGGGCGGCACCTCCTTCAATCCCCAACTCGGCTACCTCTTCATCAACTCGAATGAGCTCGGCCAGATCACCGGCGTGCGCGACCACGACATCAACGAAGGCCGCGCCATCGCTCGCGGGCAAGGCAACCGCGTCGATCCCGGCGGCCCCTACGAAGGCATCGGCGGCGGACGCTTCAGCATCCCCGGCAAGAACGGCTCCACCCAGCAGTTGCCCTGTCAGCAACCGCCCTGGGGCCAGTTGACCGCCGTCAACGTCAATACCGGCGAGTTCGCCTGGCGCGTCCCACTCGGCATCACCGAGAGCCTCCCGCCCGAAAAGCAACTCACCGGCCGCCCCGGCAACGGCGGCACCATCGCCACCGCCAGCGGACTCGTCTTTGTCGGCGCCACCGACGACGCTCGCTTCCGCGCCTTCGACGCCAAGACCGGCAAAGAACTCTGGACCGTCAAACTCGGCGGTGCCGCCGAAGCCACCCCCATGACTTACCAAGGTAAGGACGGTCGCCAATACGTCGTCATCGCCTCCACCGGGGGCGGCTTCTTCAATAACCCCGTCACCGACGACAGCATCACCGCCTACGCCCTCGAGTCATCCAAGTAACTCGGCAGTAAGTTCGTTAAACTCGGCTCATGCGGTGCTTCCGTCTCAGTTGGGCTCTCCTGGCGACGTTAGCCGGCGCGCAGCCCCCGGCGCCCGCCTCCCAGCACGACGTCCAAGCCGCGTTGTTCAGCCAAACTGGCACCGCGAGAACCGTCGAGACCCGCAACGGCAAGCTCACCGCCAGCGGATCGGACTGGGTGGACCGCGTGCTCACCTGGCTGCCATCGGACACCGAAGCACTCGCGGTCGCCGCCCAAGCCTTCGACGTCACGCTCGATGGTTCCGAGTCTCAGACCGCGCTCGCCTCGGCTCGGTCTTTCTTTTTCGCCCATCTCGAATCTGCCGCTGGCGCTCGCGGCTTCGAGCACATCCTCGGACTTACCGTACGTCGCGCCGCGCTGGCCGGACGCAAGTTTGATGACACCGCCGCGCCTCCCCGGCGCACAGGGATGGTCCCTTATCAAGGCTGCGCGCTGTTACTCTTCACCCAGCCCTTGCCCCTCCCCCCGCTACGGCGCCCGGCCGACGAGAACATTATGGGACACCGCGTTTGGACTCATCGCAACGGAACAGTAGAAGACTTGCTTACCCTCCTCGAACCTGACCTTCTGCTTGCCTGCAACCATCGCAGATTCTTCGAAGAAGTCGTCACCCGGCGATCGAGCCCCACTTCACCGCGAGCGCTTCCCGACACCCTTCGCGAGTGGACCCTCGTCAACCGGCAAGCACCCTTGTGGGGTCTCGCGCACTATGCTGGCCCACCAAGCACACTGGCTGCGGCGGCGTTCGGTCAGGACCCCGCAGCCACGGGCGCCGTCATCGAGTTTGGCCCGGTCGCCCGCGCCCGCCTTCTCGCCAAACATAACCCCTGGCAGAACGACGTAACGTCCCCTGACTTTCATGGCGCCGCGGCAACGCACCAGCCCACCGCAGGACTCTGGGAACTCTCCGTCGCTCCCCAATCTGACGCCGCCTTGGTCACGGTAATGACACTGATGGCTGCCATCGGTTTCATCGTGGTCATTTAGCAATTCAGCGGCTCGCTACAATGGACCTGATGCCGCTCTCCTCAGGCTGTCTTTCTCTTTTCCTCCTCGCCGCAAGCTTGGCCGCCCAAGGGCCACCACCAACCACGCCTCCCGCCAAGCCCCGGCAAGGCGGTTTTGTCCCCGGACAACAACGCCCTACCGGCGACCCGGCTCAGATCGCCCGCGGCAATAGCATCTATGGCGTCTCCTGCCGCGGCTGCCACGGAGCCGACCTTCGCGGCGGCGACATGGGCGGTCCGAATCTGCTGCGCTCCATGCTTTCGCTCAGCGACCGCGACGGCGAAAAGATCGTCCCGGTCATCCAGGGCAGCCTCCAAAGCAGCGGCATGCCGGCCATCCCCATGAGCCCGGCCGACGCCAAAGCGGTCGCGGCTTATGTCCGCAGCGTGCTGGCCACCATCGGCGGCCAAGGACGCCCGCCTTCATCCATCGAGCCGCCTTCGATCCTGGTTGGCAACGCCTCCGAGGGCCAAGCTTACTTCGCCGTGAAATGCGCCTCCTGCCACTCGGCCACCGGCGACCTCAAGGGCCTCGCCTCGCGCATCGCCGATCCCAAGATCCTGCAGAACACCTGGGTGGCCGGCATGTACCGTCCCGGCCGCGGACCAGCCACCCCGTCTCCCCGGTCCATCGTCACCGCCACCGTCACCCCGCGCGGCGCTGCTCCCGTCGAAGGCAAGCTCGTCCGCATCGACGACTTCCTCGTCACGCTGGAACTGCCCGATGGCTCGCAACGCTCCTTCCGCCGTGATGGCGACGTCCCGAAGGTCGACGTTCGCGATCCGCTCCAAGGCCATCGCGACCTGCTCCCCGTTTACACCGACCAAGACATGCACAATCTGACCGCCTACCTGGTGACCTTGAAATGAAGCTCTTTCCTTTACTGCTCGTCGCAGCCAACTTACTCGCCCAGGGTGGCGGCGTCTCTCCCGAAGAGTTACTCAAGCCCCTCAAAAACGATTGGCCCACTTACAACGGCGATTACTCCGGCCGCCGCTTCAGCGCGCTCAAGGACATCAACACCAACACGGTGAAGAACCTTTCCCTCGCCTGGAGCATCCGCATGACGCCCGGCCCGGCCTTGGCCACCGGCCGCCGTTCGAACGGTCCGCCCGCCCCGCTCATCGTCGGCGGCGAAGGCACCGGTGACATCTCCGTCGGGGGCACCACCATTAAGGCTTCCGTTCTCGCGGTCGACGGTACGCTCTACTTCACCATGCCCGACAATGCCTGGGCCGTCGACGCGCGCGATGGCCGCGAGTTGTGGCACTACTTCTGGAAAACCCGTGGCGGCACCCACATCGGCAATCGCGGTCTCGCTATGTGGAATAACTAC
>JBGAHE010000008.1:0-97369 GCA_044226365.1 Bryobacteraceae bacterium | reverse complement strand
CCTCGAGCGAGACCCATTCGCCGAAGTTTTTGCGGCGGAGGACTTCGAGGATGGGTTTGAAGTCATAGTCGCCGCTACCGCAGTAGCCGCCGTCCAGTTCGTTGACGTGGACGTGGAAGATTTTGTCGTAGAAGCGTTCGAGGATGACGGCGTGGGGCTCGGTCTCATCGACGGCGTTGTGCGTGTCGAACATGGTGCGGATGCCGGGGCTCGCGATTTCGTCGACGATGGCGACGGCTTCGGCGACCGTGTTGACGATGTCGGATTGGGCTTGGGGGAGGGCTTCGACCAGGATGCGGACGCCGCGGTCGGTGGCGTGGGGCGCGACGGACTTGAGTCCTTCGGCGAAGCGGCGGGTGGCCTGAGCGGGAGAGAGGCCACCGGTGGAGTTGCGCTGGAAGGGAGAGCCGAAGACCATGACGCGGTTGTCGCCCAAGTCGGCGCAGAGGTCGATCAGGTCGTGGATGTGCTGCCAACTGCGCTGGTAGAGGGCTTCGTCGGGTGTGGTGACGTGGAGGCCTTTGGGCGAGACCATGAGCCAATGAAGGCCGACGAAGGCCAAGCCATGGTCCGCCATGGTTTGCCTGATTTCGCGGCGGCGCTCCGGGCTCAGGAGAGCGGGAGATTCAGCGAGGGTGAACGGCGCGATCTCCAGGCCGTCGTAGCCCGCTTTCCTAACCGCGGCGCAGGTGCTGGCGAAGTCCCAATTCTCGAAGACTTCGTTGCAGATGGCTTGCCGGAAACGATAACTCATTACTTGAGGATGGACTTACGGACGGAGAGCTGCATGTTGGAGGGGGAGCGGTTGGAGCCGTAGCCGATGGGGAACTTGAGCTCGCGGGCGCGGCCGGCCTCTTCGTAAGCCTTGCGCAGGTCGGGCTGCGAGCGGTAGTTGAAGATCGTGATGGGCTTGATGTACTTGCCGTAGAGGCGGACGTCCCATTCGGCGGGTTTGAAGTAGCGGTAGGGGACGCCGGAATCGTCCTGGAGGATGACATCGCTGCGCTCGAGGATGTTGTTGCGGATGATGGTGCAATCCTCGTGGTGGGGCATGTAGCTGGTGGCCTTGAGGTAGGTGTTCACGCGGCCGAGCGAGTCGAGGTACATGAGCAGGCCGGTGTTGAACTGGAGGGCAATGAGGTCGGCGGAGAGGTAGCGCATGATCTGCGACTTGCCGTTTTTGGAGAACTTGACCTCGACGCACTTGTTTTTGTTGCGGGGAAGCTTGGGGTCCTTGGGGTCGCGGTCAATGAGCTGGCCGGTGTCGGAGACCAGGGTGTAGCGGACGCTGTCGATGGTGACTTCGTGGCGGGTGAGGAGGACCAGCAGGGGGACGAGCAAGCCGTCGGTGATCTGGCCGCGGTATTCGCGGTCCATTTCGCGGGTGACGAAGAAGCTGAGCTCGAGGATGGAGCGCAGGGTGTAGCGGATGTCGTCGAGCTTCTTTTCGAGCGTGGCCGGGTTCTTGAGGATGGCGGCAGAACTGGGAAGGGTTCCGGGGGGCTCCAGGCCGATGAGGGTGTAGGTTTCGGCCTTGGGATAGAAGAGGTAGACGTTCCAGGCGTCGGCGCCGGCGAAGGGGTAGAAGACGTTTTTAGCCTTATCGATGGGGGCGACCTCGGTCTTTTGGAACTCGCGCTGGGGACCGGTGCGGGGACCTTCGATCTTGGCGAAGATTTCGTCGAGCTTCGTCTTGTGTTCGACCCAGGCGGGGCTGCTTTCCAGCTCTTTGTACGGGCTGCCATCGAGCGAGGGCAATCCGGCGAGGAATCGAGCGGTGTGATTCGCTTCGGGGCCGATGGTGAGGGCCTGGAGCGAGGGCAGAGGAAGCGCAGCAGGGGCGCCAAGGAGGAAAGTGCGGCGGAACATTTTCATGGGTCGGACGTGTAAAGTGCTAAGGCGGGTACGGGGATTCATGGCCTTCCCACCAGAGATTTTCGATTGTCGCACCTTCGGGTGCTAAAAACAAACGACTTCCGAAGAATGGTCTATCGTCATACTGGAAAAATTCTTGTCCAGGGAGAATTTGACTCAGCTACAATAGAGAGTGGACCGCATGTCCTCTCGACGTCTCCATACCTTTTCCCTGATGTTGGCCCTGGGAACGCTCGGTGTCATCCTGACAGGCGCGATCCAGGCGGGTAGTCCGGCTGGGGAACCGCACCGCGGGATGGGGGGGATGGTGGCGGTGCTAGCCGGCGCGATGACGATCTTGGCCCGGGGACGGGTGAGACAGTTGGCGGCCGGTTGCCTGGCGCTTTCGCTGATGGCGGGGGCGGTGGGGCTGACTTTGGGGGCTTCGCCCTGGATGGCGGTATTGCATGCCTGCCTGGCGCATCTGCTTTTTGGCGGTTGCGCGGCGGTGGTGGTGGCGACGTCCGAGGGATGGGAGCACGGATCGGCTGAGTTGGCCGATACGGGATCGCCGTCGCTGCGAACGCTGGGGGTGGTCACTCCGGTGTTGGTGATGGTGCAGATCTTTCTGGGAGCGATTTACCGGCTCCTGAATCTTTCGGCGTGGCCGCATTTGACGGGCTCGCTGCTGGTAGGGTGTTTGCTGCTTTATACCGGAATGGTAGTTTTGGAGACCCATGGAGAGCACGCCGCGTTGCGGCGCGCGGCGCAGGTGCTGGTGGGCGTGACGATTGCCCAGATGGCGCTGGGCCTGGGCGCGTTTTTGGGGCGCGTGATGGCGGCCGACGGGCTGGATCAGGAATGGTGGACCATTCTGGCGCGGACGGCGCATGTGGCCTGCGGCGCCGCGACCCTGGGAGCTTCGGTGGCTTACGCAATGCAAGTTTTTTTCCACGTCCGTCCCGGCAACGCGCCGCTGACGAACGGTGGCCCGATCGGGAAGGGCGTGGCTGCATGAAGCCGTACATTGAGTTAACCAAGCCGCGCATCACGTGGCTGATTCTGATGAGCACGGCGATCGGCTATGTGTTCGGCAGCCATGAGGGCTTCAACTGGGTGTTGTTGCTGCATACGTTGGTGGGCACGGCGCTCATTGCGTCGGGGACGGCGACGTTCAACCAGTGGTACGAACGGAAGGCCGATGCGTTGATGAGCCGGACGAAGGGCCGGCCGATCCCGCAGGGTCAGGTGACGCCGACGCAGGCGTTCGTTTGGGGTTTGCTGCTTTCGGTGGCCGGGTTTGCCGAGTTGTGGCTGGGCGTGAATCCGCTGACGGCGATGGCGGGCTTGTTCACGCTGGTGACCTACCTTTTTGTGTACACCCCGATGAAGCAACGGCATTGGCACGCAACGACGCTGGGCGCGGTGCCGGGGGCGATGCCGCCGGTGATCGGTTATGCGGCGGCGAGCGGGGCGATCAACTGGGAAGCGGCGGCGCTGTTCGCGATTCTCTTCGTGTGGCAGTTCCCGCACTTCTACGCGATCGCGTGGATGTATCGCGACGACTACGCCAAGGCGAGCATCAAGATGCTGCCGGTGGTGGAGCCGGAAGGCGATTCCACGGCACGGCAGATCCTGCTGTTTTCGATTCTGCTGATTCCGGTGAGCTTTGTGCCGAGCTGGTTGCAGATGACCGGGACGGTGTATTTTGTGGGCGCGGCGCTGCTGGGCGTTTACTTTCTGCGGGCGGCGATTCGTGTGTCGCGCGAACGGACGATCGTGCTGGCGCGCGGCGTGCTGCTGACTTCGGTGATCTATCTGCCGGTGCTGTACGGCCTGATGCTGCTTGACCGTCAATAAGCGCTGGCTCTTCCTCGTTCTTCTTTTTACCGGCTGCCGCCGGGGACCGGACCTGCCGGTGCTCTATGACGTGCCGCCCTTTACGCTGACTTCCGAACTGGGGCAGCCCTTTGAGAGCACATCCCTGCGTGGGCAGGTGTGGGTGGCGGACTTTATCTTCACGCATTGTCCGGGGCCCTGCCTGCGGATGAGCGCGCAGATGAAAAAGCTGCAGGACGATACAAAGGCGCGGCTGGTGTCCTTCACGGTGGACCCGGCGCGCGACACGCCGGAGGTGCTGGCCGGGTATGCGAAGCGCTATCAGGCGCGGCCGGCGCGGTGGACGTTCCTGACGGGGCCGGCGGATCGGTTGAACGAACTGAGCCGGGGGGCGTTCAAGGTGGGGGACATCCAGGCGGATCTGACGCACTCGACCCGGCTGATTCTGGTGGACAAGCAGATGCGCATCCGGGGCTTTTTCGATTCGGCGGAGGCTGAGGATTTGGCGCGGATTCGCGAGGGGATTCTAGCTCTCGAGTCCGAGTAGCGAGTGGAGCGTGCCGCGCAGGCGGTCCAGTTGGGTGATGAGGGTGCGGATTTCGGCTTCGTCGAAGCCGGCAAAGGCGTCGGCGCCGGTGCGGTCGATGGGTTCGTCGAGGGTGGCGAGGAGTTCGAGGCCGGTGGGGGTGATCCAGCAGAAGACCTGACGGCGGTCCTGGGTGCTGCGTTCGCGGCGGACCATGTTTTTGGCTTCGAGGCGATCGATGAGGCGGGTGATGCCGGGGGTTTGTTCGATCATGCGCTCGCCGATTTCGAGGGTGGGGAGGCCGGCGTCGCCAGCGCCGCGGAGGATGCGGAGGACGTTGTACTGCTGCAGGGTGAGGTCGTGGGGGGCGACGAAACGGGAGTAGTTGCGTTGAATCAGGTCGGCGGTCCGCATGAGAGCGATGCCGGCTTCGTGGGGAGGGTTGCGGAAGGGTTTTATCTGTCGAATTTCACGCTGGATGTGACTACTATCGAGCGTGTCCGGGGAGTGAGGCACAACTAAAGCGTAACTGGCAGTGGTTGATCCGTCAATTTTTCAGCGGGGTGTTTTCAGTTAGCATGGAGGCGCGATGGCACGCGGTTGGGAAAGCAAAGACATCGAGTCGCAGCAGGAACTGCGCGAGGCGGAAAAGAGGCCTGCGCGGGAGATGAGTGCGCAAGAACAAGAGCGTTTAAGCCTAGAGTTGACACGGAAGCGAGTGGCGGCTGATCTGGAGCGGGCGAAGCATCCACGGCATCGGCAGCAGATCGAAGACGCGTTGGCGCACTTGGATGCGCGGTTGGCTCAACTGTGAATATTTGTTAACGGGCGGTGAAGACGGGCTTTTGACCTTTGTCGCGATTGCGGACGCGGTCATAGAGGTGGCGGCCGTTGGTGGTGCCTAAGCCTTCGTTGTAGAGGCTGGTGAGGCCGACGGCTTCGCGAAGGTCTTCGTCGAAGGCGTGGAGGGCTTTGAGCTGGTCGGCGGTGCCGGCACGGCGGGTGCCGTGCGAGGTTTCGAAGTAGACCTGATAGCCGCCGTGGGTGAGTTCGCCGATTTCGTTGCCGAGCAGGACGCCGATCTTTTCGATGGTGAGGCCGGGGTTGGCATCCTTCAGGACAGCGGCGCAGCCGTTCCGGAGGGCGACGGCAGCGCCGGAGCCTTTGGGCGCCACCGAGAAGCCCTGGGAGCGAAGATCGCCCAGCAGGCTATCGAAGGTGGGGACGGTGTTTTTTTCACGCCGAAAGAACATGCTCTCTCAGTTTAACGCTTCAGGCGGGTTCGTAGCTTTTTGCTGAGCTTTTCGATCTCTTCGAGCTTTTTGAGGAGGCCGAGCGAGAGGACGTGGTGTTCGTGCTCCTCGAGTTCGCGGCGGACTTCCTGGGTGAGGCGGATGAGCTCGTCGGCCTCTTTGAGGCTGCGGCGGTGTTCGGCTTTGAGGATTTCTTCGGATTGAAGCTTGCCATCGGGGAGGCGGACGGTAGTGGGATCGTCCGGCTTGGGGCGCTGATCCTGAACCAGGAGAAGCAGAGCAAGCAGCAGGGCTGGCATGCTTTTACTGTAGCCCGTCATTGTTACCATGACGAGTGAATGAAACCCGTGAAAGTTGGTGTGGTCGGCTTGGGGAACGTGGGGTCGGGGACCCTCTCCATCGTAGCCGGGAGCACCGAGAGCCTGACTGAGAAGCTGGGATTTCCGCTGGAAATCGCGGCCATTTGCTCGCCGAGCGTTCATACTCGCGAATTGCCCGCGCTGCCGGGCGTACTGAAGACGACCGACTGGCGGGAGGTGGTGAATCACCCGGACGTGGAGGTGGTGGCGGAGTTAGTGGGCGGCACCGGAACGGCGCGCGAGATTGTGGAAGGCGCGATTGCGGCGGGCAAGAGCGTGGTGACGGCGAACAAGGAGTTGCTGGCGCTGGCGGGTCCGGAGATTTGGGCCAAGGCGCAAGCGGCGGGCGTGAGCCTGGCGATGGAAGCGAGTGTGGCGGGTGGGATTCCGATTCACACGGTGCTGCGCGACGGCATTAGCGGCGATCGGGTGGAGACGCTGTTCGGCATTCTGAATGGCACGTGTAACTACATCCTGACGGAGATTGAGCAGAAGGGGAGTGCGTTTGGCGAGGTGTTGGCCGAGGCGCAGCGGCTGGGTTATGCGGAGGCGGATCCGACGGCGGATATCGACGGGTTCGATGCGCGGTCGAAGCTGTCGATTCTGGCGGGGCTGGCGTTCGGGCAGCGGATTCTGCCGACGCAGATTTATCTGGAAGGCATTCGGCGCGTGACGCCGCTGGACTTTGCGTACGCGCATACGCTGAAGCATACGATCCGGCTGGTGTGCGCGGCGCGGCGGACGCCGGAGGGTTTGTTGCTTTCGGTGCGGCCGAGCTTGTTGCCGCAGACGGCGATTATGGCCGGGGTGACGGGCGCTTATAACGCGGTGTGGGTGAAGGGCACTTATGGGCAGGACACGTTCTATTACGGGCGCGGGGCGGGGCCGCAGCCGACGGGCGTGGCGGTGGTGAGCGATCTGATCCGGGTGGCTCGCGAGCTGCGTTACGGGGCGCGCACGTCGCCGTTCGCGCATGCGTCGCTGACGGCGAATGAGCCGCTGCCGATCGAGCGGTTGAAGTCGAGTTACTATCTGCGGTTCCGGGTGAAAGACGCGCCCGGCATTATTGCGAAGCTGGCGGGCATTCTGGCGAGCAAGGGCATCAGCATCGATGCGGTGTTGCAGTTGCCGAATGAGCCGAAGGAAGATTTGCCATTTGTGATTACGGTGGAGCCGGCGGAAGAAGGCGCGCTGCAGGCGGCGGTGGCCGAGATGGCCGCACTCGACTTTGTGGTGGAGCCGCCGCTGGCGATGCCGATGGAGAAGGGCTTATGACACTGGTGCTGCTGTGTCTGTTCGCGCAGGTGGCCGATCAGGCCAACCAGGGCTATAAGACGCCGGAGCTGCGCAAGAATGTTGCGCAGCGGCTGACGGCGCCCGATCGCGACGCACGGCAGAAGCCGCGGGAGTTAGTGGCGGCGCTGGGGTTGAAGCAGGGACAAACCGTCGCTGACTTAGGCACCGGCGTGGGTTACTTACTGCCGTATCTGAGTGAGGCGGTGGGCGGCAATGGTCATGTGTTCGCCCAGGATATCTTTCCGGACTTTCTGGCGAAGGCCAAGGCGACAGCGGAAGCGGAACGTTTGAACAACGTCCGCTTCTTCCTGGGGACGACGTCCGATCCGAAGCTCCCGGTGCATTCGTGCGATACGATCCTGGTGCTGGATGCGTATCATCACTTCGACTATCCGCAGAAGATGCTGGCGCGAATCAAAGCGGCACTGAAGCTGGGTGGGCGGTTGGCGCTGGTGGATTACTATAAGCGGCCGAACGCGATGCCGGGCGGCGACGCGGTGAATCATATACGGCTGGACATCGACGAGGCCGTGAAAGAAATCGAGGCGGAAGGGTTTCGGGCGGTGATCCGGAAGGAACATATTCCGCAGAGCCAGTACCTCGTGTTGTTCGAGGTCCGGTAGTGGCGAAGTCGGGCCTGAGTAAGTCGTTTCAAACGGCGCTCGCCCGGCCGGTATTGCAGCGGGTGGCGACGACACCCGTATTTCAGCAGGGGCAGCAATTCTTTCATGACGGGCGCGTGCACAGGCTGATCGCCGAGAAGGACGAAGCCGCGGGCGAGGTGCGCGACGAGACTACTTACTTAGCGCGCCTGTGGATGGACGACGGGTTTCTGCAGTTTGAATGTCCTTGCGAGACGGGGCAGCAAAGCTTGCTGTGCGCGCACGGAGTGGCGGTGGGGCTGGCGGCGATGGCGCCGCCGAGTAAGGGCAAGGGCAAGCCGAAGGTGAAGGTGGTGGACCTGGCGGAGACGGATCGCGTGCTGCGCGAGCAGCCGGTGGAGACGCTGGTGGGTCTGCTGCTGAACTGGGCGCGCGAGGACGAGCGCTTGCAGCAACATCTGATGAACTTTGCGGCCGAGCAGGCCGGGATGTCGCTGGACGTGAAGGAGATGGTGGCCGGCTTGAGGCGGCGTCTGCGGCGGATGCCGGCCGCGGCACGTCCGCTGGAAGCGAAGCGCTACTCCGAGCAGATTAAGCGAGAGATGGAAGAGCTCGAGACGATGCTGTTGCGGGGCCATGCGGCGGCGGTGGTGGAAATGGCGGGCGAACTGGTGCGGCTGATCTACGTGCATCAGGATCACAACCTGTCGGTGAAGGTGATCTTCCAACATATTCCCAAGGCGCTGTCGTTGTTTGTGCAGGCGGCACGGGCGTCGCGGTGTGAGCGGATGGTGGTGATCACGCAGGTGCTGAGCTGGGACATTCACCCCGACGTCGACAAGATCGATTTGGGAGAGGTGTATGAGTGGCTGGGTCCGGTGGGGCGGCGGGAACTGGCGCAGGAGGCGGAGAGGCGCGTGGAGCACGTGCATCCGGACTGGCGGAAGCGAGCGGTGCATGTGCGCTGGCTGGCGTTTGCCTGCGCCTACTATCTGAGCGTGAAGGCGCCAGAGAGCTATGTGCGGGCGGTACTGCGCTATGCGCACGGGGCGCCGAACGATGCGATCTTGCAGGTGCGGTCCTTGATGAACGCAGGATATCCGCGCGAGACGCTGGCCTTGATCAAGGCCCTGACGGAAGGGGCTTCGGCCAGCGACGCGAGCGTCTATGAGTGGATGCGCGTCAAGGCGGAGCAGGCGTTAGGCGCGGGTTAGTCCAAGGCCGGGTTTGGTGGGGAGGACGAGTTTGCCGTTGACGACGCGGACGCCGGAGCAGGGGTCGTTGGCGATGAGCAGGTTTCCGTCGAGGTCGGCGTAGTCGACGAGCGGTGAGAGTTGGGCGGCGGCGGTGATGGCGACCGAAGACGAGACCATGCAACCAAGCATGGTTTTGAGGCCGAGGCTTTTGGCCATCTGCAGCATGCGATGAGCTTCGTGGAGGCCGCCGCATTTGTCGACTTTGACGTTGACGCCATCGAAGTGCGGCGCCAGTTTGGGGATGTCTTCGGGATGGAGGCAGGCTTCGTCGGCAATGATCGGGATGTGGACGCGCTGGCGGATCCAGTTCATGTCGTCGAGTTGCGCGGCGGGCAGCGGCTGCTCGATCATTTCGACGCCTTGCGATTCGAGCCAGTTGATCTTGCGCACGGCTTCTTCCTTGGTCTTCCAGCCTTCGTTGGCGTCGACCCGGAGTGGCTTTTTGGTTTCGGCGCGCACGGCTTCGATGGTGGCTTCGTCGGTGGCGAGGCCAACTTTGATTTTGAGGACGGGGTAGGCGGCGGCTTCCTTCACTTTGGCGCGCGTGACGGCGGGGGTATCAATGCCGATGGAGAAGGTGGTGAGAGGCGCGTCGGCCGGATCGAGCCCGAAGATTTGATGGACGGGAATGCCGAGCCGCTGGCCGAGCCAATCGAAGAGGGCGATGTCGACGGCGGCTTTCATGGCGTATTGGCCGGGGACTTGGGCGAAGAGGGCGGCGAGGACTTTCGAGTAGTGGCGGGGATTGGCCTGGGCGAAGAAGGGCTGCAGCTGTTTGAGGGTTTCCACGCCCTGGGCGGCCGTTTCGTGGTAGCGGACGATGGGAGCGCCTTCGCCCCAACCGGTGAGGCCATCGCGCGTGAAACGGGCGTAGAGGACATCGCGGTAGGTGGACGAGGACATGGTGGTGGTCCAGGTGTGCTTGAGCTGGACGCGGAAGACTTCGGCCTGCATCCCGGGAGTGGGGGCGGCCGCGAGGAGGGGCAGGGCGGAGAAGTGTCGGCGCAGCATTATCCGCTAGTGTAGCTACGGTTGAGACGGGAGCTTGGGCGGGCGGCCGGAGTCGCAGCGCGGGGCGTAGACACCCTGGTTGAGTTTGTCGCGGGCGTACATGAGGTAGTCGTGATTTTTGAGGGGGCCGTGGCGGAACTGTTCTTCGAGATAACGGAGCTCGGCGGGGTTGGCGACGGGCTTGCCGCTTTGAGGATTGATCTGGCAGTTCTTCCAGATGGATTCGATGGTGAGGATGGTGGCGATGCGGTCCATCCAGGAGGCGACGAAGACTTCTTCGCGGCCGGTGCTGAGAGCGAGATCGGGGCGAGATTGGACGTGCGCGCGCAGGGCATTGAAGCGATCGGCGAGGCGGCGGCGGAGGTCAGCGCGGGTGCAGAGGCGGGCCCGTCCGTCGGGGTTGGGTGTTTCGAGGGACGGTTGGCGTGCGAGGAGCTTTTTGGCGTCGTCGACGGGGCAGTTGAAGGGGCAGCCGGTACTGGATTCGCTGACCTGGGGAGGCCGGAGAGAGAAGCGGGGGCAGGGTGAGGGGCCTTGGCTGCTGCCGGAGAACGAACAAGCGAGGCAAGCGCCTTGAGCGCCGAGGAAGGAATTGCAACTGAGGCCAAGCCAGGCGGCCTGCCCCAAGGAGAGGTCGTGCTTGAGGACTTCGCTCAAGGTCCACATGATGTTGTCGCAGGTGAAGCCGGGCTGGTCCGTGGTGTGGCCGGCGTCGTAGTCGCGTTCGGAGTCGGCCTGGTTCAAGCCGAGCTTGTGGCCAATTTCGTGGGCGACGTCGCCAAGGACGGGGATGTTGTGGATGAGGACGGCGGAGTTGTCGATGCAGCTTTCGTTGGAGCGGCCAGCGCCGTAATAGAGGTTGATGACGCCTTTGCGATAGGACGGCTGGAAGGGAGCGGTATCGCAACTGATTTTACCGGGCGACTCCTTGACGGGGTGAAACCGGGGACGCAGACGGAGGCCGGCGCGCTGAGATTCAAGCAGCCAATCCAGGTTGGCGAGATCGTCATGGGCGGCGGAGACGAACTCGTCGGCGGCGGGCCAGACTTCGATGATGAGGTCGCGGGGCGGGCGGAGTTCGAGGTGGTAGTTGGTGAGGCCGAGGTTGAGGAAGGCACCGGGGACGAAGGCGACGGCCCGATTGGGAGCCATGACGAGCAGGCCAGAGAGGTCCTTGCGGGTCCAACAGCCGGATTCGACATGCGGGGCGATCTGCACTTCGGCGGCGTCCGAAGGCGCGTTGGGCGGGGCGCCGGGCATGCGGAAGGGAAGGCCGCCATCGAGGATGACGGTGCGTTGGCAATCGGCGCCGGCGGCGTTGAGGAGGACGAGGCGCAGCTGGGCCGGGTCTTCGACGTTGGTGAGGCGGAGGGCGCCCAGGATCCCTGCCGGATCCTGGGCGTGGATCGCCAGGACGAACGCGAGAAGCGCGAGCCGACGCATGTGGTTAGCAGTCCCAGTGGTAGTCGACGTGGTCGGGGTTGTCGATGCGAGCGGGCTCCGTGTTCAAGCTGAAGCCGGTGTGGGCGCCTGCGGTGACGGGTCCGATACGCCATTCGACGGAGCGGCCGGCATCGAGCGGGAAGCGGACTGGCGGGATGGCGGCGGCCGCGACGGCGGGCAGTTGGGCGATGGCGGCGAGAGCGGGAGGCAGGCCGGCGGCCAGGATGGTGCGCGCCGTCTGGCGAGGGTCGATCACGAGGGTGATGCGGCTGGCGGCGGGGTTGGCCGCGTTGGGCGCATTGCCGTTGGTGATCTTGACACGGTCGTGCTGGGCAACGCTGGTGGTGAGCTGAGCGGGGGTGCGGCGCACACGGCGTCCGGTGACGGTGTTCTCGGTGGTGAGAACGATTTCGATCTGGTCGGGCATAGCAAACTCTCCTCGGGTCGGTTAGGGGGTCTTGGCTTTGGCGCCCGCGGGGGGAACCAAGTCCTGGAGATAGATACTGCGGTGAGTGGCGGTGTCACAGCCGTTGGTGGCCTGGCGTACGAGTTCGAGCGCGTGCGCGCGATCACCGGCAATGACATAGGTCTCCGCGTTGCGGCACAGGATCTCCTGCGAGTGGGGATCGAGTTGCAGCGAGCGGCGAAGGGGGGCAAGAAAGTCGGGGCGACCGGCGAGGGCGCGATAGAAGGCGAGGCTGCTGGTGAGCTTGGCGTCGTTGGGGTTGACGAGCATCTCCTGCTCGAGAATTTCGACGGCGTGGGCGAAGGCATCCTTGGCTTGATCGGGCTGGTGGGCGCGGGCGAAAGAACTGCCGAGCTGTCCCCAGGCGCCGAAGCTGCGGCTGCCGGCTTTGATGGCGCGCTGGTACATGTCGATGGCACGGTCGTAACGGCCTTGATCGAAGTAGAGCTTGCCGAGGTTGGAGAGCGAGGCGACGCGGACGGGGTCGAGCTCGAGGGCTTTCTCCCAGAGTTTTTGCGCCTGGGCCATGTCACCCTTGCGGGCGTAGACGACGCCCATGTTCTGGTAGCTTTGCGCGTTATCCGGGCTGAGCTCGACGACGCGCTGGAGGTTTTCGAGGGCCTGGTCCCAGGCTTCGCGGCCGGCGTAGTATTGCGCGAGGGCGCGATAGCCGGTCCAGTCGCCGGGGCGGAGGGAGATGGCTTGCCGGAAGGTGGATTCGGCGCGGGCATAGTCGCGCTGCTTGCTGTATGCTTCGGCGAGCCCCTGGTAGGCAGCGTTGTTGCGGCTATCGACGGCGATGGCGTGCTCGAAGTCCTGTTGAGCGTCGGCATAGCGGCCGGTCGCCAGGTGAATGCGGCCCATGCTGACGTGGGTTTCGACGATGTTGGGGTTGAGGTTCAGGCCGGTGGCGCCGCTTTCGAGAGCTTGGGCCATGAGCTGCGGATCACGGGTCTGCTGGTATTGGGCGACGTAGGTTTCGCCTAAGCCGGAGTGGGCGAGGGCGAACTTGGGGTCAATTTCGAGAGCGCGCTTGAGCAGCGTTTCGGCAGACTTCAAGCTCAGCATCTGGTCGCTGCGCTGGAGGTAGCCGCGGGCTTGGAGATAGAACTCGTAGGCGCCGGGGGTGACGGGGAGCGCGCCCTGGTCCTGAGTGAACTTGGGTTGGAGTCGGACGTTGAGGACGTTGGCCAGGCGAGCGACGGCGGCATCCTGCAGACGCCAGGAGTTGGCGCGCGTGTCTTCGAGCGTGATGGTTTCGAGCTGCACCATGCGGGCGGTATCGATGAGGGTGAGCAGCAGACGGACGCGGTCGCCCTGCGCTTGCAGAGTGCCTTCGACGGCCGTGGTGGCCTGGAATTTCTGCAAGGCATCGCGCGCGGTGCGGGCCTGCTGGGAGCGCACTTCGCTGGCGGCAACGACCATCAACGGCGACTGGCCATCTTCAAACTGCGACAAACGACTGGTAATGGTTTCCATCAAGCCCAACGCAAAGACGCGCAACTCCGCCTGTTCTCCGGGAACGTTGAGAGGCAGCAGGACGACGGCTTGCGTGTTGATCTGGCTGCCTCTGCCTCCGATCCATCCTCCTAAGCGGAGGCCAATGAATAAAGCGGCCACGACGAGGAGGAAAATTCCCGCGATGAGTCCCCAGCGGGGACGGGCGGAGCGGAGGGGCGGTAAGGGCTGGCCGCCAAGAGCAGCGACGACGTCGTCGGCGGAAGCCGGGCGATCCGCCGGTTGGCGCGCCAGGCAGCGCATGATGACTTCGCTCCACTCGTTGGTGAGTTCGGTGGAGTGGGAGCGGGGCGGGGAGGGCAAGTCGACGACGCGCTGGACGGCGTTTTCGAGGGGACGGCCACCGGGGAAGGCTTTCTGGCCGGTGACCATCTCGTACATGATCAAGCCGAGCGCGTAGATGTCGGCGGCGGGCGTGATGGGCTCGCCCAGAAGTTGTTCGGGGGCCATGTAGTCCGGTGTGCCGAGGACATGGCCGGTGCGGCTGAGGCTGGTGGCGTCCTGATTGAGGGCGCGGGCGAGGCCGAAGTCACCGATGACGGCGCGCGGGGCGCCGGTGGAGGATTGGGTGACCAGGACGTTGCCGGGCTTGAAGTCGCGATGGATGATGCCCTTTTCGTGGAGCGCGGTGAGGCCGGCGGCCATCTGCCGGATGAGCGGGAGAGCTTCGTCAGTGGAGAGCTTGCCGCGGCGCCGCAATAAGGCGGCCAGGTTTTCGCCATCGAGGAACTCCATGGTGAGGAAGGTTTGGCCGTCTTCGTGGCCGACGTCGAAGACGCGGCAGATATTGGGATGCGTGACCTGACGGGCTAACTGGACTTCGCGACGAAAGCGGGTGAGGAACTCGGGGTCGTTGCTGAGTTCGAGGCGGAGAGTTTTGAGGGCGAGGCTGCCGCCCAGTTCGAGGTCCGCGGCTTCGTAGACTTCGCCCATGCCGCCTTTGCCAATGAAGCGGAGAATGCGGAAGCGGCCCTTGAGAACGGCGTTCAGTTGCAGGGAGCACTGCGGGCGGTTGGTGAAGATTTCCTGAGTTTCGTCGCCTTCGGTTTGGGCGAGCAGTTTTTCGACCGCCTGGCGGAGGGAGAGGTCGCCATCGCAGGCGCGATCGAGGAAGGACTCCCGTTCGGCGGGAGGGAGTTCGGCCGCATCCTGGAAGATGGCCTTAACGCGATCCCAAGGTGGGAGTGTCATCGCTGGGACTGAGTCCTAACTGCTCGCGTAGCCAGGCACGGGCGAAGGTCCATTCACGGCGGACAGTGCGGGACGAAGTGCGGAGTACTTCAGCCGTTTCGTCGACCGAGAGGCCGCCGAAGAAGCGGAGTTCGATGACGCGGGCGGCGCGAGGGTCGTGCTGTTCGAGAAGGGCGAGCGCCTCATCCAACTGCACCAGTTGGCCGGATTTCTCGGACGAAAAGACGAGGGCCTCGTTGAGGGGCAGGGCTTCGAGCCCGCCACCGCGTTTGCCGGCCAGGTGCTGGCGGGCATGGTCGACGAGGATGCGGCGCATGATCTGGGAGGCGACGGCGAAGAAGTGGGCGCGATCCTGCCAGGTGGCGGCTTTGATGTTGATGAGCTTGAGATAGGCTTCGTTGACGAGGGCCGTGGTTTGAAGGGTATGGCCGGCTTTTTCGCGGCGCATGTAGCGGGCGGCGATGACGCGCAGTTCGTCCTGGACGGCTTCGACGAGGCGGTTCTGCACGGCGGCGTCGCCGGTCTGAAAGCGATGCAGGAGGGCGGTGATGTCGCTTGCCGCTAGTTCGGCCATGGGGAGAATCCTATCGAGTATACAACCCCGGTCGGGTAACGGCTGGCGATCTGGTATGCTGTTAGAGACCACGCGGTGAGGTGCGAGAGTGGTTGAATCGAGCAGTCTCGAAAACTGCCGTACCTTCACGGGTACCGTGGGTTCGAATCCCACCCTCACCGCCATCCCGCCTTTCTCGATTCCCAAATCCATCCAGCACCCCTGCGGCAGCGGTGTGCCTTAGCGCAAGACGATGTACAGCGCCGCCACGGCTAGTAGCAGTGCGGCGGAAATGACGCGCGGATCAGAGACACTGGTGAAGCGGCCCTGGAGGATCGAGAGAGGATTTGGCCAGGTGAGCTCGCGGGTGTGCGCCGGCGGCGGAGGGGTGAGCAGGCTGACGATCACGAAGATCACACTACAGAGACAGAACAGCCACCAGGCTTGGAGCATGAACGGGATGCCCCAACCCTGAGTGATGAGTTTTTGCGTGCCGAAGAGGGGTAGGTCCACGGCGAACGCGGTGGCGCCGAGGGCGAAGCCGGAGATGAGGGTGGCCATGGCGGCCTGCCAGGTGCCGCGGGCCCAGAAGACGCCCCAGAGGAAGACCGCGGTGATGGGTGGGGCGAGGTCCGCGGCGATGGCGTTGATGGCTTCGAAGATGCTGCCAAAGCGGCCGCCCTGGGTGGACCAGGCCATGGCGAGCAACATGACGACGACTGAACTGAGCTGACCGATGCGGATTTGCGCGTGCTCACTGAGGCCGGGGCGCAGGCGTTGTACGATGTCGACAGCGACAAGAGTGCCGCAGCTATTGAGGGCGGAGGCGACGGTGCTCATGAGGGCGGCGAGGATGCCGGCGGAGATGAGGCCTTTGAGGCCGACGGGGACAAGTTGACTGATGAGGACGGGGAGCGTTTGATTGCTGTTGGTGCCGATCTGGTCGCGGAAAAGAACGAAGCCGAGAACGCCGGGGAGCACCATCAGGAAGACGGGGAAAAGCTTGAGGAGGCCGGCGAAGAGGGGGCCGAGTTGGGCGTCACGCTCGGTGCGGGCGCCGAGGACGCGCTGGACGATGGTTTGGTCCGTACACCAATACCAGATGCCGAGGACGGGATAGCCGAGCAGGATGGAGTACCAGGCGAGACCGGAACTGTTGTCCGAGTGGAGCATGCTGAGTTGTCCGGGCCGCGTGGCGAGTTGGAGGTCTTCCCAGGTGTGGATGCCGCGTTCAGGCAAGGCCAGCAGCGCGAGCACAGTGATGGTGACCGCGCCCGCCAGCAGGAGGATGGTTTGAATCGCTTCCGTAACGACGACCGCGCGCAGGCCGCCGAAGACCGTGTAAGCCGCGGTGATGGCGGAGACCAAGACGATGGACGTGACGACATTGATGCCGAAGAACTGCTCAAAGACCATCGCGCCGGCGTAAAGACTCATGCCGATGTGAATGAAGAGGGCGGCGACGATGCCCATGAAGGCGAGCATCGAGCGAGCGCCGCCGCAGTAGCGGCGCTCCAGGAACTCCGGCAAGGTCGCGATTCGGCTGCGGAAGTAGAAGGGGGCGAACACGAGCGACAGCAGGACGAGCGTGACGGTGGCCATCCACTCGAAGTTTCCCCAGACGAGGCCTTCGTTGTAGCCGGAGGCGGCAAGGCCGACCAGATGGATGGTGGAGATGTTCGAGGCGAACAGGGCGGCGCCGACCATTACCCAACTGAGAGAGCGCCCGGCGAGGAAGTAGTCCGCACTGGTGGCCGACGCCTGGCGGGAGGAGAGATAGCCAGCGGCGACCACCGCCGAGAGATAGGCGAGGATGATGGCGAGATCTACCGGATGGATCGTCATAGCGGCTGACGCGTGGCGAGCGCATAGCGGATGACCCGAAGAACTTCGTCGCGTTCGGCGCCGACGATCGGCAGGCGGGGGGCGCGGGTGGTTTCGCTGCCGAGACCCGTCTCCGCCATGGCGAGCTTGATGTACTGGACGAGCTTGGTTTTGGTGTCGAGGTGCAGCAGGGGCGTGTACCAGCGATAGAGGGTGCGGGCCTCTTGCCAACGGCCGGCGGTGGCCAGTTCCCAAAGGACGCGGTTCTCCCGCGGGAAGGCGTTGACGAGACCGGAGACCCAGCCCGAGGCGCCGAGGAGAATACTTTCGAGAACGAGGTCGTCGACGCCGCTGAACAGGAGGAAGCGATCGCCGAAGCGGTTGATGAGGTCGGTGATGCGGCGGACGTTATCGGAGGATTCTTTGATGGCGACGATGTTGGGTTCGTCGACCAGATCGCTGAACATCTCCGGAGTCATGTCGACGTGGTAGGCGATCGGATTGTTGTAGATCATGATCGGTAGCCGCGTGGACTGGGCGACTGTGCGAAAGTGCGCGAGCGCTTCGCGGCTATCGGCCTTGTAGATCATCGCCGGGAGGACCATGAGCCCATCGACGCCGAGCTTCTCCGCATCCTGTGCGAACCGGCAGGCGAGATGAGTGGTGTTCTCCGCAACTCCCGTGAGGACGGGAACGCGTCCGCTGATGGCTTTGAGCATTTCTTCGAGGACGAGGAGTTTCTCCTGATACTCGAGGGCGGTGTTTTCGCCGACGCTGCCCAGCAGGATGACACCGCTGATGCCCTCGTCGATCATGTGATTCAGATGGCGAGCGGTGGCGGCGAGGTCGAGCGAGCCATCGGCGTGGAATTGAGTGGTGGCGGCGGGATAGACGCCTTGCCAGTTAACTTTCATGCAATTGTCCTTTGAGTTATTCGCGAGAGAGGGTGAGGCGAAGCGGCGCATTGGAGGTGCGCCGCAGCCAGACGACTAAGTCCTGACCGTCGAGGCGCTGGGTGATTCCCGTTCGTAAGTTGGCGCCCTCGGCCAGCAACTGGCCGTTGAGGCGGACCTTGACGGAGGAATCGTTCCAGTTGCGGATGACGAGGGCGGGATTGACGAGAGGCGAATCGGCCGTCGCGGCGAGGGTGAGATCAAGAGCGGCGGCGTCCTGACGGCGGGCGAAGACGAAGGCGCGCTCCGGACGGTCAAAGCCCAGGCTATCGAACGCCGCGGTGTGCGCGGTGGCCTGGGGAGCTTGCAACCAGGATTTGGCCAAGGGCAAGAGTCCGGTGACGGAGGTGGTGGTGAGGCCGTTGAGCATGACCATGGTGACGCCGTCGGGACGCTCCTCGTGAGGCATCCAGGATTGAATGTGGGTGAGCGAACTGTGCGAGACGCGATCCGGGGCGACGGCCCAGCGTCCGTTCGAACGAATTTGCTGGGAGACGGGCCAATGGTTCCACCAGGGGAACATGGAGCGCTCGCGGATGATTTCGCCGGCGTAACAATCGATCGCAACATGGCGGGGATCGACAATGACGAAGGGGCTGAATTGCGCCTTCAGGTTGACGAGATGGATGTTGCCGCTGGCGGGTTTGGTGAGCCACTTATGTAAGTGGGTGTCCATGTCGGAAATGCGATGCAGGACTTTCAACGTTTCGGCGTCGAAGGTAGCCTTTTCGCCGAGTGGTTCTTGGGCCCAGTTGTAAGTATGGGACTCGCCGCGCATGTTGCCGAGAGTAATCGCGTCAGGTTTGATGTTGTCCTCCGGGCGCGTCCCAGGGGGATTGATGACGATGGATTCGTGGAACTGGCGGAAGTTGATCTCGCCGGCGCCGTGGCCGGGGACGACGTAAGGGCTGTAAGAGAAAGTCTGAATTTTGCGGGCGCAGGTGCCATCGGGATAGACGGTGTAGGTCTCCTCCACCCAGTCGCCCCAGCCAGTGAGCGGGTCCACGAAGACGGGCTCATAGTGCACACTGACGGGTGCGTAGCGCCATTGCACAACGACGCGGGCGGGCGTGCTCTCGAGAATTTTGACGGTGGAGTAGCGCGCCTGCTTGTCGGCCATGGGCTCAGCGCTGGTGGGCATGCCGAGTTCCTGATTTTCGTAGAACTCGTTGGTGTACCAGATGCCGTTCTCGGTGACCCAGGCCGGCACGTAACTGGTGCCACGCCAGAAGACCAGCCGCGTGGGGTTGTCGTCGAAGCGGACGACGACATCCGGAGACTGGCCGACGCGCCAGGGCCGCTCCCATTCGTCGGTATAACGAAGGCGTGTGTAGTAAGCGCCAAATCGACCGGGACCTGGGGGGCCGGAGGGTAGGACAGGCGGAGCCAGCGGGATGGTCGCCGGAGTGGGCAGCGGAGTGAAGGTGGTGAGGGCGCGCGGATGGATGCGGATTTCATCGATCAAGCCATCGAAGGAGTACGCGACATCGGCGACGACACGGACCTCCTCGCTGAGCGGACGCGGCGTTTGGTTGCGACCGATCCAGAGGTTCTCGGTGGAGGCGAGGTCGACTGGGCCGGTGACGGCGACGACACCCGCGGGCTGGCCGTTCCAGTAGAGCCGGATGCCGGAAGCCGGGTCGTAGGTGGCGGCGATGTGGTTCCAGCGATAGAGCGGCAGAGACTGAGTGGACTTCGACTCGATCCAGCGACCGTTGACGGAGAGATGCAGGCCAAAGTGGCCGTTGGGGTCAATCGCGAAGTAGTAGCCGCGCTTCAGCGCCTTCTCCTGATTGGCGATGGCGCACCAGGTCCAGGGGTAAGTCTGAATGGCAACCCAGGCTTCGATGGTGAACGGACCGGTGAGTTGCGGTGCTTGGGCGGCGGGGCGCACCAGATGCGTGGTTTGTCCGTCGGAGCGAAGGGCTTGTCCGGTGACGCCGGGCAGATAGCGAGAGAAGCCGAGGAGTTGGTCGCCGGGTTCGAGCTTTTCAAAGGACCAAGTGGCGGTTTGCGCGCACGCGGCGCAGGCGAACAGGCAACTGAGCAATAGTCTCATTCGGAATCTCCTGAGCGCAGCATGAGCACGGCTGCGTAAAGCACGACAAGGATTACGAGCCAGCGGAGGCCATCGAGGGGGAGGGATTTGACGACGAAGGCCGCGAGCGGGACGCCGGCGAGGCCGCCAAGGGTGAGTCCCCAGGCGACGACGGGCGAGAAGGCCTGGCGCTTGACGAACTGCGCGCTGGCCGCGGGCATCAGCAGGGCGCCCGAGCCCATCATGATGGGGAAGGCGGCGGCAGGGTTCATGCCGAGAAGGCTGACCATCGTCATGCAAGGGGCGTAAAAGCCGATGCCCAAGGTGCTGATGGCGCCGAAGAGCAAGTTGCCGAGGACGCCGATGGCCAGTGGCCAACCACTCAGGCCGAGAGCGTCGCCACCGGCGGGAAAGAGGGCGAACTGGCGCATCAGCATGACGGCGGCGGCGATGAGGAGTGTGCCGCCCATGCAGAGCTGTACGGTTCGTTTCGAGAGTCCGGCGACGAGCGCCGCCCCGAACCAGCCACCGACGACTGCGCCGGCCATGAGAAGCGACAGGGTGAGCGGTTCGACCGAGATCGCCGTGAGGTAAATGAAGGCTTGGAGAATGACGGGCAGCGTGTGGCCGGCGTTGAGTGTGCCAGGGATGAGGCGCGTGGGAACCATGCCGGTGAAACGGAAGATGGTGGTGGTGGTGGCGAAGGAGCCAATGCCCAGCGTGTCAAAGAAGTTGGTGACGAAGCCGGTGAGTAAGTGGCTCGGCGTGGGCCGGGTGTGGCGGACGGCAGGGAGGAGTACAAAGGTGTAAGCCGCGGTGAAGATACCGAGGACGACATAGATACCGGCTAACGACAGCGGCATGCTACTGACCCGGTGCCTCGAGCGCGGCGCGGGCGGCCTTGGCGACGACGTCTTGCGGGGAGGCCATCGCGGCGGCCTCGCGCAGGAGCGCGGGGCGCGCACCGCACTTGCCGAGCGCTCGAACTGCTTCGGCCTGAGCCAGGTAGCTGTCTTCGGCACGGAAGCGCTGCTCGAAGAAGCTAGCGAGAGAGGCATCACGGCGATCGCCTAAGGCTTTGAGCGCGGCGACGCGAACGGCGGAGACCGGGTCCAAACTGCGCGCGCGGAGGAACGCCACGTCGGAGGGGACGGCGAGAGTGGCATCGCGGCGGACCGCCCACTGCTGATCTTGCGTGGCGGCTTGGCGTAAAGCCGTGGCGACCGCGGTACTGCTGCTCTGCGCGCGGAGGGCGGCGACAGCGTCGAGACGGCCGATGACGTCGTCGTGGCTGAGTTGGTAGAGCAGCTCAGCGGTGCTTTTGGCGAAAGTGAGTTCCTTGAGCAGCAGATTGCCATGGTCAAAATGCAACAGCAGTGGCTTTTCCTCGGCCGGCAGGGTGAAGGTTTCGTCCTGGCGCGTAAGCTCGACGCGGTGGATCTGCTGGCCGGCGGCGGTGGTGACGGCGACGGCGACAGGCAAGCGATAGACGTTCTTCTGCTGCACGCGCAATTGGACGGCGCGGCCGTCCCAGGAGTAACTCACGTTGAGTATAGGATGGCCGGCGCGATAGATCCATTGTTCGAAGAACCAATCGAGATTCTGGCCGGTGGCTTCACGAATTGCCAGTTGGAAGTCATGCGTGTCGACGGAGCCGAAGGCGTGCTTGCGGAGATAGTGCGTGATGGAACGGCGGAAGGGTTCGTCACCGAGGACGGAGCGCAGCATGGCCAACACGACGCCACCTTTCTGGTAGGTGTGCCGGTCGAAGTTGTCGTTCGGCCATTCCCAGCGATCGTAAACGATGGGGCGTTGGTATTTGTTATGGGCTTCGTGGAGATAGGCCTGTTGTTTGGCGAGTAAATTCAACGCGCCTTCCTCTTCGCCGAGCAGGTGCTTCATGTAGAGGTACTCGTAATAAGTGGCAAAGCTTTCGTTGAGCCAGGTGTGGCTCCAATCACGCATCGTGAGCAGGTCGCCCCACCATTGGTGAGCAGCTTCGTGGGCGATGAGCCAATGGCTGGGGAAGTCCTTGTCGGCCTTGGCGTCATGGAGTGTGCCGTCGCCGATGACGGTGGCGTTGGTGCTTTCCGCGCCGCCGCCGAAGTCAGGCAGGGCGATCTGGTCGTACTTGGGCCACGGATAGGCGTAGCCGAGCTCTTGCTCCAGGAAGTTGATGATGGCGCGCGTGTGACCGAAGGTGCGCTGGACGTGGGGCTGGTCTTGCGGATAGACCCAGTAACTGACGGGTAACTTGCCGGGATCCGTTACTTGGACGTAAGGGCCGACGGCGAGGACATAGAGGTAGGTGGAGTGTGGCTGCTCCTGGAGCCAGTGGAAGGTCCTCTCGCGACGCGCGGCATCTTCGGTGACGCTTTTCAGAACGCCATTCGAGATGACCTGATTGCCGGCGGCGACGGTGGCGATCACTTCGCTGGAGGCTTTGTCGTTGGGATGGTCGTAGCAGGGGAACCAGTGGCGGGCGCCCTCCGGGAAAGAGAGCGTGTGAACGAGCGCCGGGTGATGGGCGGTGGCGGCCTTGAAGGCCAAGCCGAGACCGTAACCCTTGGGCATGCCGTAACGCTCCGGGTCAATCGCGACGTTTTCGGCGCGGTAGCGGACCGTGACCGTGAACTGCTCCTGGTAGCGATAGGGGCGCGCGAGACGGATGGTGAGCTGGCCGGGGCTTTGGGTGAACTGATGCTGATCGACGGCCGTGACGCGGAAGGTTTCAGCGTCCAGCACGAGCGTGTCGAAACGGTCGGCGAGGGGGCGCAGAGTGATCTGGGTCTCGCCGTCGAAAGAGCGCCGGGCTTGATCGAGCTTCAGGCGAATCTGGTAATGCAGCACGTCGTATTGACGGCTGCGCTCGGCGCGGCGCGGGCGGCTGGCGAGGTCGATCTGCGCGGGCAGCAGAGCCGTGAGGAACAAGAGAGTGAGAAAGGTGGGCCGCATCATGTCAGGGAGTGGTGGGCGCGCGGAGCTGCAGGAGGCCCTCTTCACGCATGAGCTTCTCGATGTCGTCAAGCTTGGCGGGCAGAAAGGCCGTGAAGTTCTCGACGCCGTTCTCGGTGACCGCGACCACGTCTTCCATGCGGACGTAGAGGCGCTCTTCGGGAATCCAAAGCATGGGGTCGATGGAGAAGACGAGGCCAGTGACGAACTCTTTTTTCTGGTAGCCGCCCACATCATGGACGGTCATGCCGACCGGGTGTGAAAGATGACCGCGGAAGTTCAAAGCTGCCTCCGCGCCTTTACGGTAGATCTCTTTGGTGAAGGTGAGCGACTTGAGGAAGGCGTCCATTTCCTGCCGGGCGCCATCCAGGACCTGATCCGGGGTGACGCCGGGGCGGATGCGTTTCAGAAGGGCTTCTCGATAGGCCAGGATGAAGCTGCAGAGGGCGCGTTGGTCCGGGGTGTACTTGCCGTTGACGGGCCACATGCGGGTGACGTCGCTGGTGTAGTGATGGTAGTCCGGCGCGTAGTCCATCAGGACCAGGTCGCCATCCTTGAGGGGGGAACTATTGCGGAAGTAGTGGCCGTGCCAGGCGTTGGTGCCGCCGCCGATGATCGAGGGGTAACCTTCGTGCTTGGCGTCATTGAGCAGGTAGACGTAGCGGGCGACGGCATCGAGTTGGTATTCGAAGATGCCGGGCTTGGTACCTCGCATGGCTTCCATGATCGCGAGGCCGGCGATCTGCGAGGCGCGGCGAATGACGGAGATCTCGCGGGGGCTTTTGATGAGACGAATGGGATCGAGAAGCGGCGAAAGGTCGCGCAGCTCGAAGGTGGGGAAGCGGCTGCGGAGCAGTGAAAGGAAGTGACCGTTGCGGGACGGGCGGCCGTCCCAGGGGTCCGAGGAGGCTTCAGCGATCTGTCGCAAGCGCTCATCGCGGCTACCGTTCGCGCCTTCGAGCGGGCTGAAGGGGACGTAGAGAGCTGGGGCCGGGTGATGAATCTGAATGGGTGCGAGATGACGGGCGAGGGCTTCGGGCGGATGGACATCGTCGACACCAGTGCGCTCGATGATCAAGGCCGCGTCTTCGGCGCTGACCAGCGGGCCGATTTGACGTTCGCGGCCGGCGTCGCGATGGGGAAGATAGACCGTGGTTCTACGCGTGCGGCCATCGAGCAAGAGATAGCAGTGTGGCGCTTCGATGCCGGTGAGGTAGTAGAACTCGTTGTTCTGGCGAAAGACCTGGGGCGAGTCCGCTGCGGCGGCGCCGGGGATGATCGCGAGGTGGCGGCCGAGCTTTTCGAAGACTTTTGCCCGTCGCTCCACGAACTCGGAGGCGGGGAAGTCGTTCTGGTTGAGTCCGAGCGGCGTAAGCTGCGCGAAGGCGGTGGAGGCGATCAGAACGAGGGAAAGTTTCATGAGACGAACACGGCCTTTCCGAGAACTTCCGGACGCGGGGTGATGCCGAGGCCGGGAGTGGCGGGGGCGGCCAGACGGCCGCCTTGGCGTTGGGGAGCCCCTTCGGCAAGGCTGACGGTGACGTAGCTGTTGAAGTCCGTGGAGGAGAAGAGCAGTTCGGGCGGGGTGCTGTGGGCGAGATGGGCAATGGCGGCGGTCACGATGTCTCCGCCCCAGGTGTCTTCGATGGTCATGGCGATGCCGAGCGAGACGCAGAGGTCGCGGATTTGGCGGGCTTTGGTGAGGCCGCCGACTTTGGAGATCTTGAGATTGATGACGTCCATGGCGCGGTCCTGATAGCCACGCAAGACTTGGGCGACATCGTCGATGACTTCGTCGAGAACGAAAGGGCGGTCGGTGTGTTGGCGCACGGCGAGGCATTCTTCGTAACGGAGGCAGGGTTGCTCGAGGTACACGTCGACGCCGCGAACGGCGTCGGCGACGCGAAGGGCTTGATGCTGGGTCCAGCCGGTGTTGGCGTCGGCGACGAGGACATCGCCCGTTTGAAGTTCGGCGGCGGCGCGGTGAATGCGTTCGATGTCGGTATCGGGATTGCCGCCGACCTTGAGTTGGAATTTGGTGTAGCCCTGATCGCGATAGACCTTCACCATGCGCGCCATCGCTTCGGGCGTGTCCTGGGAGATGGCGCGATAGAGGGCGAAGGTATCGCCGAACCGGCCGCCCAGCAGGGTGACGACGGGCACGTCGCAGGCTTGGCCGAGCAGATCCCAGCAGGCCATGTCGATGGCGGACTTGACGTAGGGATGTCCGCGCATGTCGCGGTCCATTGTCTGGTTGACGACGCCGAGTTGCGTGGGATCGAGGCCGATCAGGCGGGGAGCTAGCTCCGCGATGCCCGTGCGGGCTCCGGCGGCATAAGCCGGCAGGTAGGCGGGGCCGAGGGGACAGATCTCGCCGTAGCCTCGAAGGCCGGTGTCGGTTTCGAGTTCGACGACGGTGGAGTCAAAAACGCTGACGGAGTTGCCGCCGGACCACTGGTAGCTTCCTTCGTGCAGCGGAAGCTCGACGCGATATGCCCTGAGTTTTGTAATGACCATTCAACTTCCCAAATACTTGACGTCGACAAAGAAGGGCGAGATGAGGCGCCCGTCTTTGCGTTGACCGCTGTAGCCGATTTCGAGCCGCGCGGGCCCGGGCCGAAGGCGGAGATTCCAGGTGACGGTGGTGGCGCCGGCGGCGATGGCTTGTGATTCTTTTTGGCTGCCGACGGCGAGCGTGGCTTCACCGGCTTGGAGGGGCTGCGGCGATTCGCTGGTGCCGAGACGAGTGACGAACTGATAGCGGCCCGCGCGAACGAGTTCGACCTCCCAATAGCCGTAGCCATCCGGTTCGCTCCTCCAATAAGCCTTGGCGCGCTCGTAGTTCCACGGGGCGAGGTACGCGCGCGGGCCGCGGAGATCCTGAGGGGTGAGTACCACGGGGTTCGCGGCCTTGGCGCCGAGATGCATGCGGACCGGCTGATCGAGCCCGACGGTGACGTCGCGGAACCAGCGCTCATAGTCCTGGCGCATGGCGGCAACGACTTGCGGATGGCTAGGGGCGATGTTCTGCTTTTCGCCGGGATCCTTTTCAAGGTCGTAGAGTTCGGTGTCCGCTTCGCTGATGGCTTGAGTGTAAAGATCGGCCGGCTGGTGGGCGGACATCACGATCTTGAAGCGTTGGGAGCGAGCGGCGGCGTGGGTGAAGAGGCGAGGTTCGTCGATGCCTTGCGGGTCGGGCCGGGTCTGCTGAAAAAAGAGAGTGCGGGACGGCCAGGCGGCAGCACGATCCTGCAGCAGCGGCATTAGGCTACGGCCATCCAGGCGGACCGCGGTGGGCGCCTTGACTCCGCAAAGGTCAAGGAGAGTGGGGAGGACATCGATGTGGGCGGCCACGCGATCGATATCGACACCGGCGCGCAAGTGTCCGGGAGCGCGCAGGAAGAAAGGCACCTTGATGCCGCCTTCATACACCGTACCTTTGAGGTCGCGCAAGCCAGCATTATAGCGAGGGGTGCCCCAAGGGCCGTTGTCACTCATGAAGATGACGAGCGTGTCTTTCTCCAAGCCTGAAGTTTTGAGGAACTGCAGGAGCCGTCCGAGGTTCTCGTCGAGGTTGGCGACCATGCCGTAGACGCGCGCGGTGGTGTTGTCCATGCCCGCTTGCCGATAGGGCGCAGAATAACTTTCGGCGACATCGAGCGGACCGTGGGGGACGTTGACCGGCAAGTAAATGAGCGCGGGCTGAGCGGTTTTCTTTTCCAGGAAGTGGATGGCCTCGTTGAAGAAGATGTCGGTGCAATAGCCCTTGGTCTTCTCCGGCATGCCATTGCGGAAGAAAACGGGATCGAAGTAGGTGTTGGGCGCCGGGTCGCCGAGCGCGCCGATCGCGCCGTCAGTGAAGGTGAGCGACTCGGTGAAGCCCTGGTCCATGGGCCGCATGGGGTAGTTGTCGCCAAGGTGCCACTTGCCGAAGAGGGCTGTGCGGTAGCCGGCGCTACGAAACATTTCGGCCATGGTGACTTCGTTCGGACGCATTTGGGCGAGGCCGACCCAGGTGTCGACGATGCCCGTGCGGTAGTTGTAGCGGCCGGTCATCAGGCTGGCGCGGGTGGGGGAGCAGAGGGGCGAGGAATAGAAGTTGGTGAAGCGGGTGCTCTCGGCGTGCAGCCGGTCGAGGTGGGGAGTCTTGAGGATAGGGTTGCCGTGGCAGCCGAGGTCGCCGTAGCCCTGGTCGTCGGTGAGGATGAGGATGACGTTCAGCCGCGAGGACTTGGGCGCCGCCGCCAGCGCGGTGGCGGTAGCGAGGAAGCCTCGCCGGCTGAGTTGTTGGGTGGTCGAATCATCCATGACGGCGGTGACTCCTTAGAAGATCAGCTTAAGGCCGAGTTGAATCTGCCGGGCGGTGCTGACGGTGGAGGTGACCTGCCCGAACTGCGGCGACGTGAACAGGGACACTGGCGTGCCGAAGGTGGGATGGTTGAGTGAGTTGAAGAGCTCCACGCGGAACTGCAAGCGGATGCCCTCTTTGAGGCGGTCCTCGCGGAAGAACGAGAAGTCGAGGTTGGTGAGGCTATCGGTGCGCAGGAGATTACGGCCGGCGCTGCCGAAGGTGAACTGCGCGGGCGAAGCGAAGGCCGATTTGTTGAACCAGAGTTCGGGGCGCGGATTGGCGACGGTGGGGTCGCCCACCAGGTTGGGGCGGGCCCGCACCGCCTGGTTGATGGCGCCGATGTTGGCGACGTCGACGTTCATGAAGAGCGTGTAGGGCTGGCCGCTGCGAGCCTGGAAGATGCCATTCATCTGCCAGTTGCCGATGAGGCGGGAGGCGAGGCCGGTGTTGGCCCACTGGCGGCCAGGGCCGAAAGGCAGTTCGTAGACGACCGCGCTGGAGAACAGGTGCGGCACGTCGAAGCCGGAGACGGAGCGCGACTCATTGGGGTTGTACGGATTCTGCAGCGACAGACTCTCACGGAACTGCGCGGAGGAAGCGACGTCGATGGACTTGCTCCAGGTGTAGGCCATCAGGTAAGAGAAGCCGCGGGCGAAGCGTCGCTCGGCCTTGACGAGCAGGCCGTGATAGCTGCTTTGACCGACGCTGCGGTCATAGCCGGTGACGGGGGCGTGGGGCCAGAGGGCGCGCGGACGATCCGCGCCGGGGCCGGGTGTGAGGGCGGTGTTGTAGTCGCCACCGATGGAAAGGCGCAGACTGTGCGAGCCGACATAGGCGGTGGAGAGCGTGAGGTTTCGGAGGAGCTCGCGCTGGATCTCGAAGTTCCACTGCTGTGAGTAGGGGCTTTGGAAGTTGGGGTCGTAGTAGAAGGCGTTGAGCTTTTCCGGCGTGGGATCCGGCTTGAGCGGGTCCTTCGCGCCGAAGGGGGCATCGGCGGTGGTCTCGATCTGATTGGCATTCTGGTTGAGCGTGGCGCCGCGATTGCCCGGCCAGTTGGCATTGTTGATGGCGCCGTTCTGCGCCTGCTGATTCACGCCGGCCATGGTGTCGTAGAAGATACCGTAGGAGCCGCGAAGGACAGTCTTCGAGTTGGCTTGATAGGCGAAGCCGAAGCGCGGGCCGAACATCTTGTAGTCGTTCTTGCGCAACTGGGAGTTGCCGGTGAAGACGACCCACTGCTGCACGTAGGGGTCGTTGGGATTCTGCAGGCAGGGCGGACCTTGCGAAGCGCTGCAGGCGCCGGGCCTGTTGATGCCGACCAGGTATTTGCCGGTGTTGAAGTCCCAGGTGGATTGGAAGTCGTGGTAGAAGTTCGGCGTGCGGACGAGATCGTAGCGGAGGCCGAAGTTCAGGGTGAGCCGGTTGGTGGCGCGCCAGGTGTCCTGCACGTAGGCGTTGAGGTTCTGCGACTCGAGGCCAAAGCCGACGTCGAAGGTGGTGACACTTTCCATCAGACCGAGTAAGTAGGAGGCAAGGGCGTCGCCGGTGGCGCCGAGGTTGTTGAGGTCAGCGGACTGACGAGTGTTAAAGGTGAGTCCTTGGGTGAGCTGGAAGTTCTCCCAGGGCTGGCGGACCCATTCGCCACCGAACTTCAAGGTGTGGCGGCCCATGTTGTGGGAGAGGTCTGATTTGTACTGCCAGCCGCGCTGCGGGCCCAAGCGCCGGTCGCGCATGCTGAGGCTGAAATAGCCGGGAATGGTGACGCCGGGGGCGTTGGAGCGCGGATCGTTTTGGAAGCCTTTGAACAAGCCATCGCCGATCAGGTTCTTGCTGGTGAAGAACGGGTGATCGATCAGGGTGGAGGTGCTGAAACCGAACAGAGCGGTGAAGAGCGTGTTGGGTCCGAACATGTGCGAGTAATTCGCGCCGAGGTTCTTGGGGTTTATGGTGGTGACGGTGTGGTGCCGGCCAGGGCCTGGCCGGCGATCATATCCTGTTTGCTCCAGGTGGCGCGGAACCAGAGGTTATCTTTCTCGGTGAGGTAGTGGTCCACCCGGATGCTGTAGCCATTCGCCGGGAAGCTCTGCGGATCGCCGTTGCGGGCGTTGAAACCGGTGACGCCGGTGCTGATCGGCGCGGGGACAATGGCCTGCGTGTAGGCGAGGATCGACTTATTCAACTGCGAGGCGGGGATGATGTTATTGGGATAGGGGTCGCGCAGGAAAAGGGCGGAGTTCGCCGGATTGACGCGCGTGGAGTACGGGTCAAAGAGGCGGCGCGAAAGGGCGCTGAAGTCGCCGCCGAGTTGGGCTTGCGTAGGAACCACGGAGAGGATGTTCGCGCCGCTCTTCTGCCGGTAGCCTTCGTAAGAGAAAAAGAAGAACGTCTTGTTCCTGATGACTGGGCCGCCAAGCGACGCGCCGAACTGATTCTGCCGCAGGGCCGGCTTGCCGGCGGTGAAGAAGCCGCGGGCATCGAGCTTGTCGTTGCGGAGGAATTCGAACAGAGTGCCGTGGAAGCCGTTGGTGCCGGTTTTGGAGGCGATGTTGATGACACCGCCGGTGACCCCGCCGAACTCGGCGAGATCGCTGTGGGACTGGACCTTGAACTGGTCCAGGGCATCGACGCTCGGGGCGACGGCGTAAGTGCCGGTGAAGTGTCCGTTGTTGTAAATGCCGTCCAGGGTATAGGAGTTACTGCGGTTGGATTGTCCGTTCATGGCCGGCTGGATGCTGATACCGATGCGCTGATTCTGGTCTGCTTGGGTAACGTTAACGGGTGAGGCGCCGGGGGTGAGCGTCAATAACTGGGTGAAGTTACGGGCGTTGAGGGGAAGGTCCGAGATCTTCTCCGCCGTGACGACCGTGCCTAGCTGGCCGGTAGTGGTCTCGATCACAGGAACTTCGCCGGTGACGTCGATGCGCTGTTGGACGTCGCCGACTTTCATGATGAAGTCCAGGCGGACGGACTGGTTCACATCGAGCCGGAAACCGGAGCGCGTGGCGGGTTGGAATCCCGAAACCTCGACGGAGACCTGATAGAGACCGGGGACCAGGTTGGCCACCGTGTAGAGGCCTTGTTCATTGGTTTGGACTTGCCGGCTGGTTTGTTTGTCGACGTTGGTGACCGTGACCGGCGCCGAAGCCATCGGGGTGCCGCTGGCGTCCGTCACCAGGCCAGTGACTTCCGCCATTTGACCAAAACAGGCCATCGCCGCCCAAAGGGCCAGCGAGATACAGCGAACGATTGCGCCTCCGGAGAGGAGAACGTTGAGGTTCATGGCGAGACTCCTAGCTTCGTTAGACATAATTCCATTCCCGGTTTCGGATCGGCTCGAGAAGTTGTTGGA
This sequence comes from Bryobacteraceae bacterium, assembly GCA_044226365.1. Classification (GTDB taxonomy): domain Bacteria; phylum Acidobacteriota; class Terriglobia; order Bryobacterales; family Bryobacteraceae; genus JALHNI01. The sequence continues at coordinate 66,732 of JBGAHE010000008.1, read as the reverse complement.
CTTCCGCGAGGAGCTGCGGGTCATAAGGCACCTCGCTCCAGCGGACGTTGTCCTCGACGGACTGGGCGTCGGAGGCACTGAACAGAGTGGTGGGGATCGATTCGTTCTGGCTCGCAAACTGAATGGCGAGCCGGGTGAGAGAGAAGCCGGCCTGGCGGCAATGATCCGCGGCCTGGCGAAAGAGAGCGCGGGCGTCCGCGGTGGCGGGATGCCAGTGGGGAGGACCCTGATCGGTGAGAAGGCCGGAGGCGAAAGGCGAGCCGTTGATGATGCCGATGCCCTTGGCGGAAGCCTCTGGAATGAGGTGGAGCAGTTGGGTGTCGTGCAGGCAATAGTGGTTGTGGACGAGCGCGGCGTCCAGGTCAACCGAGCGGAGGATGCGCATCCAGAGGTCGGTGGGGTAGAAGCCGAAGCCGATGGCGCCGATGCGGCCTTCCTGCTTCAACTCCATCACCGCCTCCAAGCCTTCGGCGAGAGCCCACTCAGTGTGCCGGCGGTTCTGATACTCGATGTCGTGAAGATGCAGGATGTCAAAGTAGTCGACGCCGAGACGGGCCGAGCTTTCGTCGACCGATTGGCGGATCCGCTGGCGGGAGTAATCCAGCGTATCCGCACCATAGGCGCCAGGTTGCGTATACTTGCCGACTTTGGTGGAGAGGAAATAACGATCGCGGGGTGTGGCACGCAGCGCTTTGCCGAGCCGGAGCTCAGCCTGTTCGCCGCCATAAGCCGGGGCGACGTCGAAGTAGTTGATGCCGCATTCCAGCGCGGTCCGGACGGTCCGGAGCGCCACGGACTCTTCGACCGGGCCGAAGACTCCTCCGAGTGCCGAAGCTCCGAAACTCAAGCGAGAAACGAGCATCCCTGTTCTGCCCAGTTGGCTGTATTTCACGGTTAGGCGTTTATCCAATTCCAGGGGATCGAGGCCACTGAAAGCATTGAAGGCGTGGGGCGCGGACGTTGCATCCACTCAGCCGCGCCTGTGATTATTCCATCCAGAGCCAGGCTCGACAAGGACAGAATCGGTATACTTTTCACCAGAATCGGCAGTGGCTTGCTATGCTGGACGCTGCCGTGAAGCCAGCGAAAGGCGTAATCTTGTTGATCCCCTCGGCTCGCGAGTTCGATCGCGGGCTGCGCCGGGGAATCTTCGAGTATGCGCATGCGCACGGCCCGTGGACGTTTTATGAAGAGGCGCCGCCCTACCTGCAGCGGTTATCGCCGGCGCAGCGCCTGCGCAACATGCGGGACTGGAATGCCGACGGGATGATCGTGGTGCAGAGCCGCGCGGCGGAGGTGAAGTCGCTGGGGATTCCCACCGTGGTGGCGATCGGCACGCGGACGCTGGGTGGGCGGCAGGCGCAGGTGGTGTGCGCGGATCAGGAGATTGGCCGCGCGGGCGCGCGGGCTTTGCTGGGGCTCGGGCTGCGGCACTTTGCGTATTGCGGCTTGGAAGGGCTCGACTTTTCGGACAATCGCGGTTTGGGGTTTCAAGAAGCGGTGGAGGAGGCCGGATGGCAGGCCCAGATCTACAGCTCGTCGACGGAACATCTGGGGCAATCGTGGTACGTGGAGCAGAAGCTGCTGGCGCGTTGGCTACTGGATCTGCGGAAGCCGGTCGGTCTGTTGGCCTGCAACGACGACCGGGCTCGGATTGTGGCCGAGATCTGCCGGCTGCAGGGCATCCGTGTGCCGGATGAGATCGCGATTCTCGGGGTGGATAACGACGAGCAGGTCTGCCGGAGTGCCAACCCGCCGGTCTCGAGCATCGCGCTAGCCACCGAGCGTGGCGGCTATGAGACGGCGGCGTTGCTCGCGGCGCTGATGAAGGGCAGGGCGCCGGAGCGGCGGGTGGTGACGGTGCATCCGACGCAGGAGGTGCGGCGGCAATCCACTGACATTCTGGCCATTCGCGATCCGCGAATGCTGCGCGCGTTACGGTTCATTCGCGAGAACAGCAATCGGAATTTGCGAGTCTCCGATGTGATGGCAGTGGCGGGTCTGTCACGGCGGGCGATTCAGAACATGTTTCTGCAGGAGTTGGGTCGCACGCCGATGGAGGAGATCCATCGCTGCCGGGTGGATCGCATCTGCCGCCTGCTGATCGATACGAACATGACGATCCGCGAGATCGCGACGGCGTGCGGCTTTGAGGTGGATGCGCATGTGGCGCGCTTCTTCTCTCGGCGGACGGGAATGACGCCCCTGGCCTATCGCAGTAAGCTGCGCTTGACCTAGCGCGCCACCTGCTGAAAGCCGTAGCTCGCGAGGATGGCCTGCACCTGATGACGCTTCACCGCGGCAGGGACGTCCGTGCGGCGCAGCAGCAGGTGGGCTTCGCGTTCGAAGCTCTGCATGCGCATGGCCTGAGCGGGCAGATCCTCCAGACAGGACACGGGGATGGTGATGACGCCGCCGCCGTCGGCATGAACGACATCGCCGTGGCGGACAACGATGCCGCCGATTTCGATAGGCTGGTTGGCCGCGCGGAAGCGCAGCGGCCCGTGATGGATGGTGCGGCCTTTGCAGTAAGTGGCGAAGGGGACGGTGCGCAGTCCGGCAAGGTCGCGCACGCCACCATCGGTGACCAGGCCCAAGCATCCCGCGGCGTAAAGCGTTTTCGCCATGCCGTCGCCGGCGACGCACTCATGGTCCGGACGCGAGCCGATGGTTTTGACGATGAGGACACTAGGACGATCGTCGGCTTCCATCTGCTCGATTAGTTGCCAGTAGTCATCGATCTGCGCCATGCCGCCCGGCGAACTGGAATCGAGTTCGCAGGTGTAAGCAACACCGACGGTGGGTCCCAGTTCCGGAGTGACCGATTGGATGCTACCGCCCATGTACCAGCACTCGACGGGCGTCGCGTCAATGGCGCCGATGGTGTTCGCGAGTAAAGCGGTATCGAACTCGCGGAGTTGCTGCAGCAGTTGGCGGGTAACTAGGCTCATCGGGTGTCATTGTAACTGGCAACGCTTGCGATGGAGCCTACGGAATCGGTTTACCGTCCGGCATACAGGACTAAGTTAGCCGCGATAGCGGAAAGCGAAGATTTTGGCGCTATTTAAACGGTAAGCGATGCTGATCGCCTTGCCACGCAGCTCGCTGAGATCAGACTTACCTTTCCAATGGAAGTCGGTCCAGACTTCGTCGCCATGGAAAGGGACGCAGTCGGCGAAGGTGTAACCTTCAATCGGCTTACCACGTAGACGTAACTCGGCTTCTACGCTGCCAGCGCGTGAAGTGCGGGCGTTGATCTGAAGGTGTGTGCCGGCGACGGGCGCGTTCTGCGTGGTGAACTCGCCGCGATGCTCGGCTTCGATGCCCGCCAGGCGGCCGTCCTGCCAGATGGCCCAGCCCATGTGGGCGGGACGCTGGTATTGCTGATAGAAGATCGAGAACCAGAACTCGTTGTGCGTGGTGGCGTAACCGCGGTAAGGCAACGCGAGCCGGCCGTCGGGTAGGTGCACGAGCTGCGGACTCGGATAGATGCCGCCGTGATCCCAGTCGCCGCTTTTGCCGTTGCGGATGAGCGGCTGGTCGGAGAGCCATTGATAGGCGCGGCCCTCGCGGCTGATGGCGACTTTGGCATCTACCGAGTCGCTGTCGCGATGATAGATGGCCGGGAAGAGCAGGCGGAGCGTGGGGTCGCCAGGATAAGTGGTGTAACCATTGGTGTAGAAGTCGTCCGAGGCGAAATCCTGGGGGCCGGAATAAAGCAGGGGAGTGGTGGCGGGCCAATCCCAGAAGTCGCCGGTCTCCGCGCGGCTGATGCTGCGGCCGTTCATGTGATCGCGGAAGTAGCCGACGTACTTTTCGAGCAGCGGATCCCAGGCGACGACGTTGAGCGTGTCGGCGAAGTGGCGGACGAGCACTTTGTCCTTACGTTGCCAATGAAAGCCATCGGCCGAGTAGATGCCATAGAGGCCGTACTGTTGTTGCGACGGCGCGCCGGCTGGGATGTCCGCCGCGGGTAACTTATCGAAGTGGACGGCTTTGAAACGCTCCTCGGGCGGGCCATGCGGGTCACGAAAGACGCAGGCCGTGTTGCCTAGCGTGGTGATCAGGTTGTTGGCCGTGGAGCCGTTGTACGGCAGAAGGTTGAGCGTGGGCTTCTTCCAACGGAAGCCATCCTCGCTTTCGGCGTAAGCCATGGCGGAGCCGGTGACTTCCATCGCCCGACCGGCGGCGATCGCCAAGCCAGTTTTCTGCGATTGCAATTGGGCGTAATACCAGCACTTATAGCGGCCCTCTTCGTGGATAACGGAGTGGTAGCCGAAGTCGGCTTCCCAGGGGGCGTCGGCCGAGAGCACCGGGGCCGAACGTTCGGCGATCTCCGGGGTAATGCGCACGCCATAGGGAACATCGAGGCCGCGGAAGCCGTGGGCGCCGGAGTAGAAGACCAGGCCGGCCTTCTCGAAGGACTCCTTCTTCTTGATGCCGTCTTCAGAGAGCCGCGTGACGTCGAGCACGGGGCGCAGGTCGCCCTTGTTGACGTGGAACCAGTCCGTGAAGAGGAAGAGCGTCCGCGGCGGGCCGGGCTTCGGCGGGGCGTACTGAAGTTGGGCGGACGCAGCGGGCAAGGCAGCGGCGAGTTGGAGGAATTGCCGTCGGCGCATTAGCGGGCTCCTTTCAAGCGAGCGGCGAAGAAGTCGGCGAGGAGTTGTTGAACCTGGGCGTGTGCCGCGGGCACGGTGAGTTCGTGAAGGTCGCAAGGGACGCCGAGGGCGTCCATGCGCTTCTTCAGCAACTGTCCGAAGCGCGGCGAATGGATGGCGGTGCCGTCTTTGGCGGTGGGGGGAATGTCGAGGTCCGGTTCGTTGTAGATGAGCGCGACCGGCGGGTCGTCGGCGGTGAGGTGATTGATGGGCGAAGCGTCTTCGAAAAGCGCGTAGGCGGCGGAAGTGTACGGGTCACCTTTCTTCAAGCCCACCAGCGGTTCGAAGAGCCCGTGGCGGATGGCCGGTTCGCCGATGAGCGGCGCTACGACGCGGGGATCGTAAGTGGTTTGCGCACCGAAGACTCCGACGGCCGTGAGTCGCGTGGACTCGCGCAGAAGGGGGTCGTCGCTGGACGGCTGGGCAAGGTCGCGATGGAAGCCGAGCCATAGGGCGAGCCCGGCGCCAGCGGAACCACCGGTAGCGGCTAAGCGTTCGGGGTCCAGGTTCCATTGCCGCGCGTGATGCCGCAGATATTGGACGGCACGAGCGCCATCGAGCATCGGCGCCGGGTACGGGGCCTGCGTGGTGAGGCGATAGTTGATGGCGGCCACAGAGATGCCGCGCTCGAGCAGCAACTCGAGCAACAGGGGGTAGAGAGCTGTCTTATCGCCGCCGCGGAAACCACCGCCGTGGATGGAGATGACCAGCGGCGTGGGCCGATCGGACTTGGCAAGCCACAAGTCGATGACATGGCGCTCATGCGGACCATAGCGCAGGTTCGCGTGGTCAGGGGTGTGCTGATAAGGAATTGGCTTGGCCTGCGTGAGCACGGCCAGGATGCACAGTAGGAGCATGGTTACGGCACCCAGAGGCGGCAGGTGGCGCTCGCGGGATCGTCAATGCCCAACTCGCGGAAAATCAGTTTGGCGAGCAGGATGTGCCCATAGTTGTTGGGGTGAACGGCGGCATCGCGCAGGACGTAGATGAGATCGAAGGGGCCTTTGCGGGTTTCGGTCCAGAACTTGAAGTGGTCGACGAGCGGCAGGCGCCGTTCTTCGGCGAAGGCACGGATCGCGTCGACATAGAGGGGCAGATGCTTGCGCGCGGCGCTATTGGGGATATGAACGGCGTTGGGCGTGTTCATCAACAGGTGCGAGCCTTTCGCCTTGACGGCGTCGTGGAAGAAGCCCAGGTTGGTGCGAAAGTCGTCGAGGCCGGCGGGCCCGCGTCCACAGTCGTTCATGCCCATCATTAACGAGACCACGGTGGGCTGGTAGCGGAGGACCCGCCACTCGAGATCCTTCAGCAGACCCGGCATGCGGTCCCCGCTGATGCCGGTGTTGATCACGACGTCCCGGTAACGGCGTAGCTCGAACTTGACGCGCTCGTTGAAGTGCTCCGGATAGCTGCGCCAGCCATTGGTGTGCGCGGCGCCGTGGGTGATGCTGTCGCCGGTGAAGAGCCACACGGCCGGATCCGGGGCGGCGAGCAGAGCTTTGAGCGGGGCGAACCGATCTTCAGCGGCCTCCTGGGCAACGGCGGCTGGGGCCAGGGCGGCGAGCGCGAGAAAGTGGCGTCGGTGCATGGATGCAAGGTTAGAACATGAGGCGCAGGGCGAATTGCAGGGCGCGGTTCTGGTTCGAAAGGCCGGTGATGCGGCCCGCGTTGGCGCCACCGATGTTGCCATCGGGAAGTCCGAACCCGGGGGTGTTGAAGACGTTGTAGGCTTCGGCGCGGAACTCGAGGCGCTTGCCTTCCCAGAAGCGGAAGACCTTGGCGAGCGAGGGACTGAGGTTCACCATGCCAGGGCCGCGAACGGTGAAGTTGCTGGCGTTACCGAAGGTGTAGGGATCCGGGATGGTGTAAGCCGCGGGGTCATACCAGCGAAGCACCGTCCGCTGGTCGGCAGAGAGGTTCGGGTTGCGGATGATGTTGGGGAGCAAGCGCAGGTTGAACGAGCCGGAGTTGTTGATGCTGGAGACGACGTTGACGGGATAGCCGTCGCGGAGGGTCAGGATGCCGGAAAGTCGCCAGCCGCCGACGAAGCTATTCACTACGCCGCCGCGGTTCAGGAGCCATTTGCCCTTGCCTACTGGAAGTTCGTAGGTGCCGCTTTGGACGAACACCTTGGGAACGTTGTAGAGCGACTGACTCTTGCTGGATTCGCGGTAGGTGTGGTCCTGCACGTACGCGCGGTTGACCTCCATGCTTTTGCTCCAGGTGAAGGCGGTGAGCAGCGAGAGTCCGTGGGAGAAGCGCTTTTCGATCTTGGCTTGCAGCGAGTGGTAATGCGAATTCAGGTCGTTCTGCATCTTCTGGATGCGGCCGGCATTGGGGAACGGACGCCGGCGCTGGGCGGGGACGCCGCCGAACTTAGAGTCCGGCCCGAGTAAGTCGGCGGAGAGTTGATTGGCCTGGATGATGTTCTCCAGATGCGTGCCTTTGTTGCCGACATAGCTGAGCGAGAACAGATAGCTCTTGATCTGCTTTTCGAGCGTCAGGTTCCAGGCTTGCATGTAGGGGGACGGATTGCTGCCGAACATGGGGCCGGCGTCATTGGGCGTGAACGTGAAGACCTTGCTGGCCGACTCATCGAACTCGCCGAAGGTGTCGCGGAAGGTGAGCGCGGCTACGGCGGGGTTCACGCTGGGGAAGGCCTTGGTTTGCGAAATCGGTGGGCCGGCGAAGAATCCCCCGAGCCCCTTAAATTGCGGGAAGAAGGAGATGCCGTAGCCGCCACGGATGACGAAGGTGGGCTTGGCGAGATAGGCAAAGCCGAAGCGCGGGCCGAAGTCTTTGCGGTTGGCGGGATTCGGCGGCTCGGACTCTTTCATCGTGTTGGTGGAAGGGTCATAGCTGAACAGGACGTTGTCGAGCGTGTGAAGCGGCGTGGCCAAATCCCAGCGGAGGCCGATGTTGAGAGTAAGTTTGCGGCTGACACGATAGTCGTCCTGGATGAAGGCGCCGATTTCCCAGTTGATCATGCGGTAGCCGTTGCCACCGCGCGCCAATAAGCCAGCCTGCGAGTTACTCGACCAGCCGAGAAGCATGTCGGCAAAGCCGCGGCCCGATCGGGTGTTGCCGGGGTTACTGGTGTAAGTGCCGGAGAAGGTATAGAGGCCGGCGGGATAGCCAGGCAAACGGTCCTGGGTCTGAATGCGGTTGAGCGCACCACCGAACTTGAAGAAGTGCTTACCGCGCGTGTAGCTGAGCGTGTCGTTGAAATTGAGGCTGTTAGAGAAGAAGTCGTAGCGATCGAAGGAGGCGCCGAGGGTCGGCAGCCCGGTGACGACGAGGTTGGGGAAGCCGTACTGGAGTTTGGGATCGGAGTGAAGCTGCGGTAGGCCGACTTGCGTCCGCCAGTCGGCGACGGCTTCGGGAACGGTGGTCTGAAGCGCCGTGGTGCGCTGGAAGCCGCCGCGGAGTTCGTTGATGAGATTCGGGCGGAACGTGTGGGTGTGATTCGTTTGGAAGCCAGGGGACTTAGTGCTGACGAAGGCGCCCGTGTTGCTGTTGCCGGGGCCCGGTACGGCGGTGGCGCCGATGGTTTCCTGATAGTTGTAGGAGACGCGAACGGAGAGATTGTCGCGGTCACTCAGGTAGTAATCCACCTTGGTATTGACCTTGATAGCGTTCTTGCCGGGCACCGAAGCGTTGGTGAAGGTGCCATCGGCGCTGCCGGCGTCGGGCTGAGGCCAGAAGGCGGCGAGAGGTAGGGCGGAGCGATCGAAACGGGCGGTGGGAATCCGGTTGCCGGGGAAGGGCTGACGCTGCAGGACGCCATTGGCGCCGATGACGACGGTGGCGGGGTCATAAATGGTGTTGGCGTCGGAACTGAAGTCGCCCTGCAGCATGGCGCGCGTGGGAACGCTGAAGGTGCTGACGTTGGAACTGTGTTGCAGCAACTGTTCGCCGGTGGCGAAGAAGAAGAGCTTGTCGCGGATGATGCGGCCACCCAAACTGCCACCCAATTGGTTGTTGCGGAGCTTGGGCTTGGGGGCGGTGGCGGCGAGGAAATAGGAGCGGGCATTCAGCACGTCGTTCCGCATGAAGTTAAAGAAGGAACCGCGGAACTTATTCGTGCCGGAGAGCAAACTCAAGCTGATGACGCTGCCCATGGCGCGCCCATACTCAGCCGAGTAATTACTGGTGAGGACGTTCAGTTCGCCCACCGCTTCCACCTGCGGTGAGTAAGAGACGCCGGCGCCACCAGTGGTGCCCGAGTGTTCCTGATTGATTGAGATGCCGTCGACGGTGAAGTTGTTGCCGCGCGGGCGCGTCCCGTTGATCGACGGGTTGAAGTCGGTGGTGCCTGTCCCACCTAGCGTCGAGCCCGGGATGAGGTTGATGAGTTGGAGGACGTTGCGTTCGAGCAGCGGCAGGTTCTCAATTTCGTCGTGTTTGATGGAAGTGCCCACGGTTGCATTCACCGAGTTCACCTGCGGCGTTTCGGCGGCGACCTCCACTTTCTGGCTGATCTCGCCGACGTCGACGGTGAGGTCGAGCCGCTGGTCGGCATTCGAGGAGATGGCGATGCCGGTGCGCAAGAGCGTCTTGAAGCCGACACTCGACACTTGGACCGAGTAGGTGCCGGTGTCGAGGAACGGGAAGCCGTAGGCGCCGTCGGCGGAGGTCTTGAGGGTCACCACGACGCCGGTGCCTTCGTTGATCAGGCGGACTTCGGCTCCGGGCACGGCGGCGGACTGGCTATCGGTAACGACACCGCTCAAGGTCGATTTGACACGCTGGGCAGAGGCCGAACAACAGAGCAGTAACAACAAGGCAAACCAGTGGCGTAGACCGTACATCAGAACTCCTTCTGGCGACTATGGCCCGCGCGGGATAGTGGCGTCAATAAAGGCGAGGGAGCGCGGTCCAACCTACTGGACGAGTCAGGCGAAACGATAGGCAAAGACCTTCGCGGCACGCAATTTGAGGCGGAGCTCGAGGTTTTTGCCGCGCAGCGAGGCGAGGTCCGGCGCGTTGCGCCACCGCAGATCGGCCCAGAGTTCGTCGCCGTTGAAGGGAACGGAGTCGGCGAACGTATAGCCTTCGAGTGGCCGGCCCGAAGAGGCGAGTTCGACCTGAACGGCGCCCGCGGTGGTGGTGCGGGCGTTCAGTTGGATGCGCGTGCCGTTGAAGCGGGCGGACGTGGTGACGAACTCACCTTGCGAAGTGGCTTCGATGCCCGCCAGGCGGCCATCCTGCCACGTGGCCCAACCGACTTGGGCGGCGCCTTGATCGAGGCCATAGAAGGTGCGGAACCACGCGCCGTTGTGGGTGCCGGGGTAGCCCTGAACGGGCAGTGCCAAACGTCCGTCCGGCAGCCGCACCAGAGAGCGATGGGCGTAGACGGAGCCGGCATTCCAGGAGCCGGGCGCGCCGGTCCGGACGATGGGCTGGTAAGCGGTCCACTGGAACGCGCGGCCTTCGCGGCTGGTGCCCAGGCGGAGGTCGACGAGGTCCGAGTCGTGATGGTAGATGGCGGCGAATAGCAGGCGGAGGGTGGGCTCATCCGGATAGCGGGTGTAGCCGCTGGTGTAGTAGTCGTCGGCGGGGGCATCGAGAGCGCCGGGATAGAGCAGCGGGCGCGGCTCGGGCCAGTTCCAGAAGTCCGGGGTTTCGGCGAAGGAGATGGCGCGGCCGCCCTGATGATGGCGGAAGAAGCCAACGTACTTACCGAGCACAGGATCCCAGTCGGCGATGTTGAAGGTATCGGCGAAGTAGCGGATCAGCGGTTGCGGATGCCGCGTCCAGCGGTAGCCGTCCGGGGAACTGGCTCCGTAGAGGCCGAACCGGTTGCGCGAGGGAGCGTTGGGCGGCAGCGACTCGGCGGGGAGTTCGCCGAAGGAGAACATCTTGTAGCGCTCGTTGGCCGGGCCATGGTCATCGCGAAAGACTTCGCCGCCGTTGCCGTACGTGGAGACCAGATTGTTCTCGAGCGAGCCCGCGTAGGAGAGCACGCGCTGCTTGGGCTTGGTCCAATGCCAGCCGTCGGTGCTTTCGGCATACGCGAGCGCGCTGCCACTCACCTCCATCACGCGACCTTCGGCCACCGCGGCTTTGGCCTCTGTCTTCTTCAGGACCGCGGCGTACCAGCAACGGTAGCGGTCCCCTTCGCGGATCACGCTGAGCGAACTGACGGAGGTTTCCCAGGGCTGATCGGCTTTGAGCCAAGGCTCGGAGAGGACGGGAGTTTCGGGCACGATGCGAATACCGGTGGGCATGTGGCGCGGCCGGAAGCCGTGGCCCGACTGCTCGAAGACTTTGTTGAAGTCGCGCGCGTAGGTGTCGAGGAGCTTGCGGCCCTCGGGAGAGATGCGAGCGGGGTCGAGCGTGGCTTCGAGGTCACCTTTGTTGACGTGATGCCAATCGACGAACAGGAACGTCTGCGATGCGTCCCCGGCGGCGTGCAGGAGCGACAGACTCGCGAGAAAGGCGCGGCGTGTGAGCTTAGCGGAAGCGGAAGGGCGCGGCAGTAACCGTGTCATATTCTTTCTCCGCCAGGTAAAGGCCGGTCTGGGGCCGGGGAGGGGCGCCGTCTCCATTGGTCTCGCGCAGATCGCAGACGCGGTAGAGGAGCAGATGACGCCAGCGTCCGCCCAAATGCACGTTGAAGCCGATGCCGTGGTCGACGAAAGGAACCTCCTTCTCCTTGTCGTCGCCGATCTGCTTTTCGTCGTGAATCATCTTCGGCTCCACGAAACTCATGCCGCGCATATCGTAGGCCAGCAGTGGATTGCGGAGCATACCAGGGCCGGGGTTGGTGGTGAGGTAGAGGCTGCCATCGAGGCCTTCGTTGAGACTTTGGGGCACGGTGAGGTTCCAGTGTTCGGAGGCGAGGTAGTAGTCGAGACCTTGGATGGAGCGGTAGAGGCGGCCGCGACGGTCCGCTGCCCCGCGCGTGTAGATTAGGTAGCCGTCGGGCGTCTTGCGCAGGGACGGTTCAATCTCGCGGGCGGAAGAACGAAAGGGCTTGCCCCAAGCAACCGGTTGCCATTTCCGGTCGCGATAGTCGAAGCGGATGACGATGATGCCTTCCGGGGTGACGGCCGGGCAGAGGAACGCGCCGTTGTCGAAGAGGCAGTTGAACCCGACGTTGATCAGGCGCGAAGCGAGTGGCTCGGGGAGTTGATCGTCGGTGACGTGCAGTTGGCTGCCGTCCCACCGGGCTTGCTGAAACGTGAGGAACGGCTCGAGGCCAGGGTAGTTGTCCTGGCGATCAGGCGTGTAGGGGTAGGCGGCGCCGAGGAAGAAGCCGGTGCTGTGGCCGGCGTATAACTGCTCCTTCGCATCGACGGCGCCTTGCGGCAGGAAGCCGCCGCTAACGGGGAAGCGGGCAAGCACGGAAGGGCGGCCGTCTTTCATGCGGTAGTTCGGGTCGAGACGGTTGACGGGGAAGGCTGCCTGCGGCACCAGATCCGAGAGTTGGCGAAAGACGATGCCGTCGTTGCCGACTTCGAAGTCGTGGCCACCTTGCTCGCGCATGCCGGTGGTCAGCAGGACGCGCTCGCGATCCAACTGGAAAAGCTTGCCGATCTCATAGACCACGGGCCGGGTGGTGCCGGCGGGTTGCTGGGCGGGACGGTCCAGAATGCGGCCGTGCCGCAGGATCCGCTGGGAGGTTTGCGTGGGAGGCTCGAGGATCGCCGTGGGCATTTCCTGGGCAACGATGGCTTGCAGGTCACGCAGGATGCGCACTCGTTCGTCGTTGTTGGGATTGCGCGTGAAGCCCCAGATGGTGGTGACATCGCCACCGGCTTCGGGCGTGCGGAAGTGGGGAGCTAAGGTGTCGACTTTCCAGCGACCGAGGTCGGCGCCGAGCGCTCCGAGGATGGCGAAGGCCATCACGGTGTTGCCAAAGATGTTCGGGTGAATGCCATCGGGTCCCACGGTGCGGCCCCAACCCCGCGCCTGCAGATACTGATGCGCCTGGTTCATGATGCGCCGCATGTCGATGACGCGCACGCCGAGCGAGGCGGCTTCGTCGCGGATGGCATCGTTGGCGGTATGCTTGCCGTCGTCGAGGGGCACTTCCCATTGGCACCACGGAATGCGGGGATTGTAGTCGAACATCGTCATCAGCAGGATGTGCTGGCGGCCGATGGAACGGTCCGCCTCTTCGATCATGCCGCGCAGATTGCGGCGATAGCGGCCGTACAGGTCATTGAGATGGGGCGAGGGGCCGGGGCTGATGATCTGGTTCACTTGGCCGGCGTCTTCGTAGATCAACCAGTCGCCGGTGCGAATGTCGCCGCGGCGGATCCAGGTATGGATCTCGCCAGCCAGCGAATCGATGGTCTTCGGGTTGCCGGCGGCATCGCGCCCGGCCCAGACCTGTTCGGGCCGGATGAAGGCCGGCGGATGCGGCAGATTCTCCTGGGCGAGGATCGTGGTGATGCCGTAGATGGTGCGGAGTGGGGAAGGGTCCGTGTAGTTGCCGAAACCGTAGCCTTTGGTGATGCTGTCGCCGCTAAAAAGGACGCGCTGGCCGGGAAGAACGGCGAAGGATTGGGCCGAGGCTCCCGCGGCGGCGAGAAACAGGGCGCAGAGTCCATAGGATTGGATGCGATCGAAAAGCATGAGTGGTTAGATGGGCGCCGGAGACAGAATTCTATGGTTCAATCGGCCGAGTGTCAATTGAGAATCAAGTGATGGCGGGCGGATGGGTCCAGGGTGTTGGACGGCGCTCATTTTTGCTCTCGCTCCTAGGGCCGAGCGGACCGTGGTCTCTGGCGGACCTACGCCGCGCTCCGGCGGTATTCGCGGCTGAGGAGCAAGAAGAGGGCGTGCGTGGTCTATTCTTCGAGTCCGAGCCATATCGCGGGAAAGCGACGCGAGTTTTTGCCTGGTACGGGGTTCCGTCCGACAGACGCGGCAAGGTGCCGGCGATGGTCCTGGTGCATGGCGGGGGCGGCACGGCCTTTGCTGAATGGGTGCGGATCTGGAACCGGCGCGGCTTTGCGGCGATCGCCATGGATACGTCCGGCGCGGTGCCGTTGCCGCGGGGAAAGGCGCATCCACTGAACGTTCCCCGGCGGCGGCACGATTTTGCGGGGCCCGATGGCTGGGGCGGCTTCGATCAGGTGGACGAGCCGCTGAAGGATCAGTGGAGTTATCACGCTGTGGCCGCCGTAATTCGCGCGCACTCGCTGCTGCGCAGTTTCGCGGAGGTAGATCAAAGGCGCGTGGGGCTGACGGGCATCTCCTACGGCGGCTATCTGAGTTCGATTGCCGGGTCACTGGATCGACGGTTTCGTTTTGCGGCGCCCGTATATGGCTGCGGGTTCGCCGACGGCGAGGAGAGTGCCTGGCTGCCGGCTCTCGAGAAGATGGGCGCGGCGCGGCGGCAGCGTTGGCTGGCGCAGTGGGATGCGGCGCGCTATCTGCCGCAGGCACGCATCCCGTTCTTATGGGTAAGCGGGACTAACGATCGCTACTATCCGTTGCCCGGCTTGCAGCGATCCTACCGATTGCCGCGCGGCCCGCGCTACCTGAGCATTGTGCCGGGCATGAAGCATAGCCATCCCGACGGCGTGAAGCCCGAGGTGATCGCCGCGTTTGCGCAATCGCCTGAGGGGCTGATCCAGGTCCAGGGGAGTGGCGAGCGTGGGGACAAGGGGTGGGTACAATTCAAGGGCCGCTGCGCTTCGGCCGTGCTGCACTACACGGAGGACGCTGGGCCCTGGTTGAGTCGGGCCTGGCGGTCGGCGCCCGCGGAAGTGCGAGGGCGAAAGGTGGAAGGCCAGCTTCCGGCCAAGGCGGGGGCATACTTTTTCAATCTCAGCGACGACCGGGGTATGACGGTGAGCTCGGAGCATCGTGTCCGGTAGCTTGGACAACACGGGAGGAAAGCGCCTTCCCGCAAGCTGGTGCCGGTGGAGCTTGTGCTGTGCTGAAGCGATGATGAAGAGCTTGCCCCTGTTGGGGCTACTCGTCATGGGCGGAGGGGCGGTTTCCGCGGCGATCCGGGTACAGATCGGAGGCGCGGTGGAGGTGCGTGAGGCCACCTTCTTCGCGTTCGACCTGGAGTCGACGCCCTTCCGCCGTAATCTCCAATTGACGATGGTGCCGCCGGCGAAGCATCCGGAACCGGTGCTGGGTCCCGGGCCGGAAGGGGCGCCCGACGAGGTCCACACCCAGTTTTACGGCAGCGTGATCAAGGTGGGTGGCAAGTATCGCATGTGGTACTGCGGATACGGCTATCGCGACGACCGCAGCCGGACGCCGGAGAACATGGCTGCGTGGGTTCTTTACGCCGAGAGCGTCGACGGACTGCACTGGACGAAGCCTGATCTGGGTTTGGTGGAGCATCGCGGCAATCGTCACAACAACATCGTGCAGATCGGCCCTCCAGTGCCCACGGCGCATCCGGCGGAGAAGAACCTACACGTGCTCTACGAGCCGGACGACCCGGATCCGCGACGCCGGTACAAGATGATGCTGCATGGTCCGCACGAAGGCGGACGGCTGACGATGGTGCCTTTGTTCAGCGCGGACGGCTTACGCTGGGAGTACGCCCTGCCGCCCCAACTGACCGATGAGGCGAAGACGCGCTTCCGGCTGAACTCGATCGTCATGCCGAACGAGCATCTGGAGGGCGGCGGCCTGGTGCGTTTCGGCGGGATGTATCTGCTGAACGGACAGGCGGAGAACGCGCACAACGGCAAAAAGAGCGGGAGGCTGGTGGCGGGCTATTGGTCCCCGGACTTTGTGCAGTGGCAGCCGGAGAAGGCCGTGTCCCTGACGCGGTTCGGTTTTGATCCGGCGAAGCGGCCCGGCGAAGGGCAGGAGACTCACGAAGGCGTAGCGATGTGGAATCGCGGCAACGTGGTGCTGGGTGTTTTCGGGATGTGGAACGGCGCGCCGAAGGTGAGTGATCGCAGCGTGAATCTGGGACTCGCCACCAGCGTGGACGCTTTGCATTTTCGCGAGCCGGTGACCGACTGGGTCTTCGCGAAAGCAGGCGCGGCCGACGAGTGGGACTCGCATGGTTTGCTGCAGGGGCAGGGCTTCGAGCAAGTGGGTGACGAGACTTGGATCTGGCATGGGAACTGGGACATGCGGCGTTTGGCGCAGGTGCCGTTCCGGCCGAAGTCGGGGCAGGTGGGCTTGCTGCGGCTCCCGCGCGATCGCTTCGGCTACGTCGCGGTGCTCGATCCGAAAATGGCCAGGGCTCAGGACACGTTCGGCAATGGCGTCGGCAGCATGATGACGGTGCCGTTTGAAGTCGGTAAGACCGCGGTACAGTTCTCGGCGAATGTCGAGTTGGCCGCGGAGGGAACTGTGCGGTTCGAGCTGTTGGACCGAGCGGGCCGATTGGTGCCCGGCTACCGCGCGACGGTGTCCGGGTCCGGCCTTCGGGTGCCCCTGCCGTGGCAGACGAAACGGCGTCTGCCCGCGGGAACTTATCGTCTGCGGACGGTGATCGAGCGGCGTGGGCCAGAATCACCCAAGGTGTTCGCGGTGTACGTCACGGAGGCAGACCATAAATGACCTGGCTCGGGTTACTGTTGCTGGGCGCTTCGCTCGAGATCACGTCGCCCCTGCCGCGCGAGGTGATTCAGCGGACCGGTATGCGATTCGGGGAGCCCAATGTGCTGGGCTCCGGGCGAGTGATGATCGCGGCCACGGCGGATGCCGGCCTGCCGTCGGAGGGGTGGGAAGCGCGCGCGGTGCCCGTGGGGCGCGCGTTCGGACGTGGCTGCGAGTGGACAAAGCTGCCGGCAACGGTGACTGGGCGACGCGTCGAGATGACGCTCGACTTGCCGGCTGGCGGCTGGTATCGGCTTGAGGTGCGCCGCGGGGATGTCGCTGCCGTTGTGGAGCCGGTGGGGGTGGGCGACCTGTTCATCGTCGCGGGGCAAAGCTATGCCAGCAACACCGGCGAAGAGCGGCTGCGCGTGGACGATCCGGAAGGCCGCGTGGTGGCATACGATCTGCGGCGCCGCACGTGGCAGGTGGCGGACGATCCGCAGCCCTCCTCCACGCCGGCTGATGGCGGCACGCCGTGGCCTGCCTTGATGAACCTGCTGCTCCCGGTAGCGCGAGTCCCTGTCGGTATGGTGAATGTCGCTGTCGGCGGAACGTCCGTGCGGCAATGGCTGCCCGGCGAGGAACTGGTGTCGGGCGAGCGTCGTTACCGGATGTTCGATGACCTCGTGGCCGCCGGCCAAACGCTGGGCCGCTTCCGGGCGGTGCTGTGGCAGCAGGGAGAGAGCGACGTCATTGACAAGACTGAAGCCCCGGTCTATCAGGAACGGCTGCGCCGGATCGTGGCGACAGCGGCGGAGAAGTGGGGCTTCCATCCGCCGTGGCTGCTGGCCAAAAGCACCTGTCACCCCACGGTGTACGTGCGCCCGGAGCAGGAAGGCGTGATTCGCGGAGCGCTCGAGGGCTTGCTGGGGGAGCCTGACTTTCGGCGCGGTCCGGATACGGATCAGTTGTGCGAGGTCGGGTTGTATCGGGCGCCGATGGGCACGCGGCGGCACTTCGCCCCGGCCGGTCAGCGGGCGGCGGCGAGCTTGTGGTTCGCGGCGATCTGGAGCGCGCTTTACCAGTGATCATAGAGGTTGTGACTTTGTCGATTGGTTGGAAGTTAGGAATGATGTGGCTGGCCGCGGCGCCGCTGGCGGTGGGCTGGTTGGTTTGGCGCGAGCGCGCTCCGCTGCCCCTGGCCCGGGGCGGGTATGCCGCGGCGGCGTTGGACAAGCATTTGGTGATTGCGGGCGGAACGTATTGGCAGGATGGTACCAAGCATTGGTCGGCGCGGACGGACGTGTTTGATCCGTCGGCGAACGTGTGGAAGGCGGGTCCGGAGATGCCCGAGCGGCGGGGTAACGGGGCTTGTGCCACGCTGAACGGATCGCTCTACGTGATCGGCGGGACCGTGGACGGCGCCATCTCGGGCGACGTCCGACAGCTTGAGCGTGGCGCCTGGAAGAAGTTGGCTTGGGCGTTGCCGCGACCGCTCGATCTGCCGATCGCCACCGCCGTGGGCGAATCCATCTATGTGGTCGGCGGACTGACTAAGGCCAACGATCTGACGACGGCGACCGCGGACGTCTGGCGCGGGACGCCGGGCCAAGGCTGGAAGGCGATCGCGCCCTTTCCAGGAACGCCAAGGGTAACGGCGGCGATCACGTCGCACCAGGGCAAGGTGTACGTGTTTGGCGGTGTCGACGGCCAGGTTCACAACCTGGGCGACGCCTGGAGTTATGACCCAGGAACGGATCGCTGGCGGAAACTGGCGGATCCGCCGGTGAAGCGGCGCGGCTGGGGCGCGGTGGCACGGGGTGAGTCGATTTTTCTGCTCGGCGGCTATGGCGACGCCTTCTCCGCGGAAGTCTACGCCTATGATCCCGCGGCCGACACCTATCAGGCCGCCGGTACGCTGCCGCATCCGATTGCGGACGCTAAGTTTGTCACCATCGGAGGCAAGCTCTACAGCAGTGGGGGTGAGCCGGAGATGAAGGTGCGGGCGGCGTGGACGGTGGAGAGCTCGGAAGAATAGAGTTTGCCAAAGTTTTATAGATTATGCATAATCTATAAAACTTCATGAGCGCCGCCCGACAAGCCACCTCCGCCCTCCTGATCCGGCGCGAATCCCTCACCGATCAGACGGCGCGCGCGATCCGCGAGGCCATCCTGGATGGCACCTATGCGCTCGGCCAAAAACTCACGGAAGCCGAGCTGAACAGTCGCTTTGGCGTCAGCGGCAGCGTGATTCGCGAAGCATTGCATGTGCTTCAAGGCGAAGGGATTATTGTTACCAAGCCTTATTGCGGGCGGTCCGTTTTCAGCTTGCGAGAAGACGAGGCGTCCGAACTGACAATGCTGCGCGCGTCGCTCGAGTCCTACGCGGCGTACTTAGCCGCGAAGAAGATTACGCCGGAGCACGCCGCCGCCGTCCGACAAGCGGCCCACCGGTTTCTCGGCGACCCGCCGGCGTCTTATAGCGAATGGGTGGACCTCGAACTCGGCTTTCACCGCGCCGTTTGGCACGCTAGCCAGAGCCCCTGGGTGATCCGCCAACTGAATCAGTTTTCGGTGCCCGTCTTCGTGATGCGCGTGTTGAGCCGAGAAGAAGGCATGCCGAACGGCTGGCAGAATTGCCGAGTATGTGAAACGCCGAAGAACCCGAGCGGGCATCAGTGGCTGGCAGAGGCCATTGCGAACGGCGAGGCGCGGGAGGCGCGCCGCTTGATGCTGGACCACATCATCGCCGAACGCAATGAGGCGACCGAAGACATGTTCCCACTTCACGCAGGAGACCGATGATGGCATCGAACGCTGTACTAACGACCATTTCCGCTGCGCTGCCGTTGGAAGAGCCGGGCGGGCGGACCCAGTCGGTGCCCGCCGTCGAGCGGGTGTTCGCCATTCTGGAAGTACTCACGCAGTCCTCGAACGGGTTGACCTTGCGCGAACTGGCCGAGGTTTGCGGGGTGCCGAAGAGCAGCGTGCATTGCATCGTGGTGACGTTGCAACGGGCAGGCTATCTGTACCGCAACGGACGCACGAGTCGCTATCTGTTCGGACGGAAGCTGCTGCACCTGGCGAACCACGCGATCGGCGGCTTGGAGCTGCGCGAACGGGCCGAGCCGCACATGCGCGCCCTGGCGCGGACAACGCGGCTACCGATTCATCTCGGCATCCTGGAGTTCGACGAGGCCGTGCTGGTGGCGAAGGTGGCCTATGGCTTGGATGGTCCGCCGCGCGGGGGCTGGGTGGGCAAACGCATGGAGTTGCATTGCACGGGGATCGGCAAGTCCTTACTGTGGGATTGGAGCGACGCCGAACTGGCGCGGCTGGCGCGGGAGCGGGCGCTCTCCCGTCACAACGACAACACGATTTCGACGGTGCGGCGTCTGCAGGAAGACTTGGCCATCGCGCGGCGGGTGGGCTATTCGGTCGATGACGAAGAAGACGCTCTGGGGCTGCGTTGTGTCGGCGTGCCGGTGCGTGATGCCTCCGGACGGATTGTGGCCGCGATGAGCGTCGCCGGCACGACGCACGAACTGCATGCGGACAACATCGCGTCGGTAGCCGCGAGTTTGCGGCGGGCGGCGGCGTTTCTGGCAGAAGAGAGCTAGTCGGCCATCCAGCGGCGATATGGCTCGAGCCCCTGCTGGCAGCGCGCAAAAACGGCGTCGGGCATCGTGTCGTACGGGGAGAGGAGCCGCAAGGGAAACTCGGGCATCGCCAAGCGGACCATCGCTTTGTCGTAGGCGCCGTCCATCAGCGTCAGACCGGCAGCGGGCTCCAGCAGGATTTCGTCGGTGAGCCGATGATACTCAACGAGCAACGGGAACAGCGCGTCAAACTGGCGAGCGACGCCCAAGTCAAAGAACCGCCGGGCGAGGAGCGGTAGCAGCTTCCCGGAAGAACTGAGCAGCGAACACTCGCCGGTCAGCGAGCCAATGGCGAATTGATCTTCGGCAAAGAAGTGTTGCAACTCGCCCGCTTTGTGCAGCATTTCGGTGGTGGCCCGCGGCGTGAGGCCCGTATTCTTAGTGGCGGCGAGATTCGGCACCAGCTCGATCAGCCGGCGATAGTCGTTGGGCGTCAACACACGCTTGGTACGCGGCAGGTTGTAGTGCAGGAAGCGAGCCTCGGGAAAGGCGCCACAGACGTGGATGAAGAAACGGTCCACTTCGGTGTCGTTGAGCGCGCCCCAGCCCGGCAGCGAGATCTGGAAGACGCGGAAGCCGGCGCGGTAGGCGATCTGCAGCCGCTCGAGCACTTGCGCCGTCGAGAGGGCAATCACGCCGACCTGCGGGGTCACCGGGGCGTTCAGCGTTTCCTCGGCAAACACGTCCACCACTTGGCGGAAACGGCGGGTGTCGACCGCGTAGCCTTCGCCCGCGGTGCCAAAGATGTACAGGTTGCCGAAGCCGAGCCGGATCACCCGGCGGATCTCGGCGCGGAACAGCGGCTCCAGCAGTTCTTCGTCTGGCCCCCACGGAATTTCGCAACTGATCAGAATGCCTTGGGTGAAGCGCGTGGTCATCGTCTATTGCAGTCTAGAGGAGTTGGCCGGCGCGATGGGTGCCGGTGTCCAAGATGTGGGACTGCGGTGGGCTGGCAGTCCACGGGCGAGCGCCAGACCGAGTAGCGGGAACGCCGTAAGTCCCATCAGGGCGGCGTGTAGCGAGTAGCGATCCGCGAGCCACGCGGTGCCCGGCACAAACAGGATCCCGGTAATGCCCCACGCAAAACCCATCATGAAGGCGGAGACTGTGCTGCGTCGCTCCGGCGCCAGATTCTGGGCCATCATCACGTTGACGGGGATGGTGAGGAGCAGCGCGAAGCCCCCCGCAATCAGGCTGGCGATGGAGAGCACGCCGGTGGTGAGAAAGCTCAACAGAAGCAGCGGACAAGACAAGAGCATGGACCATTCGATCACCCGCCGCCCGCCAAAGCGATCGGCCATCCGTCCTCCAAAGAGGCCGCCAACCGCGCCCGCGGCGAAGTACAGTGAGACGATCACGTTGGCCTGCACGGCGCTATAGCCCATCTCGCGCGTGAAATAGAGTGGCAGCAAATGTCCGTAGGTGACTTGAATCACCGAACGGATGCACACCAGGAGGAACAGCAGCACCATCGCCTTGCGTACCGCGGCAGTGAGCGGCGGGGGCGCGTGGTGCGCGCTGACCCCGCGACGGCGCGCAGGTTGATAGAACCAGAACAAAAGCAAGGCGACGAGGGCGCCGGGCGCCGCGGCAATCCACAAGCCGGGCAGGGTCACAGCTTGGGCGAGCCAGGCCATCGCCGTGGGGCCGATGGAGAAGCCCAGCGCGCCGGAGGCGATGAAGTAGCCCATGGCTTCGCCGCTGCGCGGACTGCCGGGTTCAGCGACCGAGGAAGTGGCCTGCGGATGAAACATGGCCATGCCCAAGCCAGCGGCCACGATCAGCGCGACCAGCCCGATGAAGTTCGGCGCGAGTCCGAGTGCCGTGATGCCCACGCCCGCGATCAGCGGTCCGAAGATGGCATAGTGACGGCTGGGGAATCGGTCCGCGAGCCATCCGAACACGGGTTGCGTCAGGTAGGAAGCGAGGATCAGGGCGCCGCCCAGCAAGCCCGCTTGCGAGAGGCTCAGGCGGAATTGTTCGACGATGAGCGGTTGCAGGGCGCCGAGCGCACTCGAATAGACGTCAACGGTGCAATGAGCGGTGCAGAGCAGAAGGCGGGGCGAGGACTTGTTCAAAACAATACGATAAGCAGCGCGGCAAAGCGCCGAGCCGAACGCCGGCCTTATGTTCCATAAGGTGGAACGTGCCGCTGTGCGGCCCGGCAGGGTGGCGGGGCAGGTCGTAGGCTGGAAACATGTTGTCTCGCAGGCTCCGTCAGAACGGTCCGGCAGTATCGGCGCTCGGCTTAGGATGCATGGGCATGACCGGCTTTTACGGCGATGCCGATGAGCAGGAGGCCGTCGCCACGCTACACCGAGCGCTGGAGCTCGGCGTGACGCATTTCGATACGGCCGAGGTCTATGGGCCCTATACGAACGAGACGTTCATCGGGCGGGTGCTGGCGGACCATCGCCAAAGCATCACGCTTGCGACGAAGTTCGGCTGGCGAATTGTCGACGGCAAGCCAGACGGCACCGACAGCCGGCCCGAGTCGATTCGCCGCAGCGTAGAGGGTTCACTGCGCCGCCTGGGGACCGACCACATCGACCTTTTGTATCAGCATCGGCTCGATCGTGCCGTGCCGATTGAAGACGTGGTGGGCACGATGTCAGAGTTGGTGCGTGAAGGCAAGGTGCGGCAACTGGGGCTCTCCGAAGTCGGCGTTCAGACCATTCGCCGCGCCCACGCGGTGCATCCGATCGCGGCCGTGCAGAGCGAGTATTCACTCTGGGAGCGAGGCTTGGAAACTGACGTTCTCCCGTGCTTGCGCGAGTTAGGGATTAGCCTGGTGGCGTTCGCGCCTCTCGGGCGCGGCTTCCTAACGGGGCAGGCGAAACCGGCGGCGACGCTGCCCGCCAACGACTGGCGACGCGGCGATCCGCGCTTGGCCGAGGAGAACTTCGAGCAGAATCTGCGGGCGGCCAAGCCCGTGTTTCGCTTGGCGGAAGCGCGCGGGGTGCCTCCCTCGCAGATCGCCATAGCGTGGCTTCTGCATCAAGGTCCGCAGATCCTGCCGATTCCTGGCACCAAGCGACGCCGTTATTTGGAGGAGAACGTGGCGGCGGTTGCCATCACGCTGACTCCCCAAGAGGTGGCGGAGCTGAACGGTGTCATGCGCGTGGCCGGCGATCGCTACGGTCAAAAGCAACTGCAATATGTCGATCGCTAGGCGAACGCTGTTGGGCGCGTTCGGCGCCCTCGCCTGCGGATGGTCGGATGAGGCTTCCATGCCCGTCGTTCCGCGTGGCGACGATGGCTTGGCAATCTTGAGAAGGCCAGGCGCTAGTGCGTGGCGACTGGCGGATCAAGCCGACTGGCACGAAGGTGACACCGCGCGCCTGCCGGCCGGCGGGCCGTATCGCGTGGCGTATCGCACGGAGGATGGCACTCGCGTAGAGGGCCCATTCCTGGTGGGCGACCTGTGGCTGCTCGCGGGGCAATCGAACATGCAGGGCATGGGTCTGCTTCATGGAGCCGTCAATCGCGAGGAGCGCCTTCGTTGCTTCACACTGGCGGGTCGTTGGCAGGCGGCGCAAGATCCTTTGCACGATTGGTGGGACGCGCGGGAGGCAGCGTATTGGCCGGAGGGCCGGCCGTCTGAGACAGTCGCTGGGCAGCGGCGTCAATACGCGCGAACTTCCGGGGCCGGCCTCGGCTTGCCGTTCGCTCGCACGATGTTTGAGAAGACCGGTGTGCCCGTCGGGCTCATCCCCTGCGCGCTCAGCGGCACCACGATTGCCGAATGGAGCCCGGCGCGCGATCGCGATCGTTCGCTTTATGGAGCGTTGCTGCGGCGGGCAAAGGCCGCGGGCGGACGCATCGCCGGCGTGCTTTGGTACCAGGGTGAGGCGGACGGTAAGCCCGCTCTCGCCCCAGCCTATCGACAACAGTTCCATGCGTTGATTGCTGCTCTCCGTCACGACCTGGGCCGCGAAGACTTGCCCATCTACTTTGTGCAAATCGGTCGGCACGTGCATGACGCTCATGAGTCGCTGAACCGCGAGGCGTGGAATCTGGTGCAAGAGTCGCAACGGCAGGTGGAGCTCGAACTGCCACGCTTGGGGATGGTAGCCGCGGTGGACCTGGAGATGGACGATGGCATCCATTTAGGCGCCGATGGACTCGAAACACTCGGACGCCGCTTGGCCTTAGTCGCGAGCGGCACGGCCCGACGAGGACCGCGCCCCCTGCGTGCCCTCGCCGAGGACCGCCGCGTGCGGCTGCAACTCGATTCGGTGAATGGGGGACTGGAGTCTCCCGGCCGGCTCGCCGGCTTCACTGCCGCCGATGCGACGGGTCGCATCACCCCAAGGATCTATCGCGTGACGATCGACGGCCATGACTTGCTGCTGCTCTATGACAATGGCCCCACGGCACCGGCGTATCTCTGGTACGGCTACGGCAAAGACCCTTATTGCAACGTCCGCGACTCGCTCGGCATGGCCTTGCCGGTCTTCGGACCCTTGCCCGTGGAGCGCTCATGAAGCGGTTCTTTCTGCTCCTCGCCTTCTGGCTGGCCGCGACGGCACAGGAGCCGGACTACGCCCTGACCTCGCCGGGCCAAGGCGACCTCACCTTCTGGGCTCGGCCAGAAAAGCCCGGGTTACTCGCCGAAGGTGAAGTGGCCTTAGGCGATTTCGCGCGAACTGTGGCCCGGCGTCGCTCCAATGCAGCTGTGCTGCGTAAAGTGCGCGACCGTTACTTCGCCCGCAGCCGCTCGTTCCGCGACTACCGGACCGCTGACGCCCTGGTCGCGCGGCTGACTCCCGAGGGACTCGCTTGGGCGCAGCGCCCGGCCTTGCCCTTCGTGGCGATGGCGGGCGCGGCTTTTCAACTGCCGCTAATCATTGAGTCCGAGATGCCCGTATCGGCGGCGCCGCAGGTGCTGGTGAATGGTCAATTGGCGTGGACGACGACGAAGCTCGCACGCTATGGCGCCAACGGCTATCTGCTCAAGCTGACCATGCCCGCCCATCCGGCGACCCACGCCGTGGCGGTCGACATTCGTTTGGCCGGCGCCACGGCCACCACGGAGATCCGCTTTGACGTTCGCCCGCGCGCCGTTCTGCGGATACGGCTCTCGGAGGCAGCGCGCGTGTACCTCACGGCGGCGGACGGTCTCTCGTACGCGCCGGAAGGCGTGATGGAGCGCTTGGCTGCGGAACCGGCCGAGCCGTATTTCCACGCCACCGGCGCGTTTACCGTGATCTTGCCCGCGGGCGTGACGCGGATCGAAGCCACGCGCGGACCCGAGTACGAGTGGACCTCGCGGCTGGTGACGCTGACGGCGGGGGCCAACGCCGAAGTCGTGCTGCGGCTCGTGCGCTGGTCCGACGTCGGGCGCGACGGATGGCATGCGGGGGACTCGCATGTGCACGCCAACTATGCCGCGCGCAGCCATCAGAACATCACTCCGGAAGACGTGCGGCTGATCGCCGAGGCGGAGGACTTGCATGTGCTCAACCTGACGACGGCCAACTCTTACGACGACTTCCTGCACGACGAAGGCTACTTCACGGGAGCGTCGCATCCGCTGAGCGGGGAGCGTCACTTGCTCTATTGGAACGAGGAGTTCCGCGGCAGCGACCTGTACGGGCACCTGGGTCTGTTCGGCTTGCGCACGCTCATCCGTCCGCTGTTTACTGGCTTGGCAGGCAGCAGTAGCGCGTTCGACTATCCGCTCAACTACCATCAGGCCAAGCGCGCCCAGGAGCAGGGGGGCGCGGTGACTTATATGCATCCAGGTTACCTGCCAGGCTTCGAGGGCCTTTCTGCGGCGGGCGGTCAGCCGAAAGAACTGCCCGCCGATGTCGCCCTCGGCGTGATCGACGCCATGGACGTGCTGAGCAACGCCTATGAGACTGCTTCCGTGCCGCTCTATCACCGCTTGCTCAATTGTGGTTTCCGGCTGGGCGTCTCCGCCGGCACGGACGTCTTTCTGAACGTGCGCGATCACTATATCCCTGGCGGTGGTCGCGTGTACGTGCAGGCCGGCACGCCTTTGCAGTATCCGGCGTGGCTCTCGGCCTATAAGGCGGGCCGCTCGTTGGTGACGAATGGCCCGATACTGCGCTTTACGGTGAACGGCAAGGCGCCGGGGGAACTGCTCGCGCTGCCGGCGGGAGCTCGTGTCCGCGTGCAGGCCAGCGTTGAATCGCGCGTGCCCGTCGATCGCGTGGAGGTGCTGCTGAATGGCCGCCCCGTGATTCGACGCGACCAGGCGCCGGCGCGCATCGACGAATGGGTGACGGTGAATGAGCCGGCCTGGATTGCGCTGCGAGTTACTGGTCCCTGGGACCGGCGAATCGTCAACGACACCGCGGCTTTCGCGCATACGACGCCGGTCTACATCGCGCTTGGCGGACGGACCTTGCGCAAGAAAGCAGACGCCCTTTACTTTGTTCGCTGGATGGAGCAGTTGATGGCGCAGGTGGCTGCCACCGGGCGCTTCCGCGATGCGGCGCAACGCGAAGAGGCGCTCAGCGTGCTGCGGCGCGCGTTTGAGACTTATCGCGAACTTGCCGCGAACGGAACCGACTGAAAGACTTGCTCAAACGCGTGAGCGAGCGAAAGGACTTTAGCTTCGTGATGGCGCGGCCCCGCGATCGTCAAACCCACTGGCAGACCATTCGCCGTCCAACCGCAAGGAACGCTGATCGCCGGAATGCCGTAAATGTTGAAAGGGCCAGTGTTTTCGGGCAGCACAACATCCAGGCGATCGCGTTCGAGATACTCGTGGATCGTCTCGGGCAAGTGCCGCCGCGTGGGCAGCACCACCACGTCGAAGCCGTCGAAAGCCTGGTCGATCTCGGCACGCAACTCATCCAGGAGCCAACGGGAGCGGATGTAACCGCCGAGTGATGCCTTCGAGTCGTTGAGAATGGCGCGGCTGGCGTGCGGCGTGTAGGCGTGCGGATCGCGCTCCCAATGCTCGCGATGATAGGCGAACGTTTCTCCGGCGAGCGAAATGCGGTCCACCGCGGGAAGCGCTACGTCGCGGAGGCCAGCGGTGAGTTGCCCGATCCGTTGCAGAGCCGGTTCCACACACGCGGCCACGGCGTCATCCACGTTCTCGAAATAGTAGGGACGTGGCACGCCGACCCGCAGTTGGTGAACAGATGTGAGCTTAGTGTGCGTGCCCGCGAGGACGTCGAAGAGAAGCAGCGCATCGGCCACGGTGCGTGTCAAAGGCCCGCAGTGGTCGAGCGACAGCTTGGCGGGGATGATGCCCTTGAGCGGTACGAGCCCGTAAGTGGGCTTGAAGCCCACCACACCACAGTACGCGGCCGGCGTGCGGATGGACCCGCCGGTGTCCGTCCCCAGTGCCGCCGGCGCCATGCCTGCCGCCACGGCGCAAGCCGAGCCGCCGGACGAACCGCCCGCGTAGCGAGTCTCGTCCCAGAGGTTGCGCACGGGTCCGAAGTGACTATCCACTGACGTACTGCCCAGTCCGAACTCCTGCAGATTGGTTTTGCCCAGGATGATGGCGCCCGCCTGCTTCAGTCTCTGCACCACTTCCGCATCCGCTTCAGGCACGCGCTCAGCAAACACCGCGCTGGCGGCGGTGGTGCGGATCCCGGCCGTATCGATATTGTCCTTGATGGCGATCGGGATGCCGTGCAGCGGCCCGCGCAAGCGACCGGCGGCGCGCTCGGCGTCGAGCACCCGTGCCTCCCGCAGAGCGTCTTCGTGACGTACGGTAATGAAGGCGTTGAGACTGGCGTCAAGTTCTGCGATGCGCGCCAGGCACTGGGTCACGAGGACTTCGGAGGTCAGCGTGCCAGCCGAAAGCTGAGTGAGGGCCTGGGTCACGGTCGGGATCATCGCAAGGCGCTCACGTAGTTGGCGACAATCAGGCGCGGGCGAGTAATCGCGGTTCCGACGACGACGGCGTGCGCCCCCAGATCAAGCGCCTGTCGCGCCTGCTGCGGACTTGCCACGCGGCCTTCCATGATGACGGGCACCTGCGACCCGCGCGCCAGTTGCTCGAGTAACTCCCAGTCCGGGCCATCGCCGCCGCGGTCCTCGGTGTCCGGAGTATACCCGGAGAGTGTGGTGGCGACGGCATGGGCGCCGGCCTCCGCGGCCGCGAGACCTTCCTCGCGAGTGGCGATGTCTGCCAGGATGCGGGCTTGCGGGAACTGCCGGCGCAGTGCCGCGACGAAATCGGCGCCTGACAATCCGTTCGGGCGCCGCCGGTTGGTGGCGTCCACCGCCACGATGTCCGCGCCTGCCTCTAGCAATGCGGCGACGTCGGCGAAGTCCGGCGTGATCAGTACCCGGCCGTCCGGGAACGCGGACTTCGTGAGGCCAATGAGCGGTAAGGAGACGGCTCTCCGAATCGCGCGAACGTTGCCCGCCTCTCGCGCCCGGATGCCGACCGCGCCGCCCATCTCCGCCGCGCGGGCGAACAGTGACACATACTCTGGTGCGTAGAAGGGGTCGCCTTCTTCGGCCTGGCAGGAAACGATGAGCCCCTTGGGCAGCAGGTCTACAGACATTGGGAAGCGCGCTCAAGCCAGAGAGCAAACTGCGCGGTGAGGTTCACGCGCGAGGAGTACGGCCAATCCTTTACGTCGCGAATCAACGCCCAGTGGACGAACGAGCCATCAGCCTCCTGGCCGCTGATGAGATGGTCGCAGATCTCACAGGCCACCTCCAGGCAACGTGGATCGCTGGTCTCACGGAAAAACCAGGCTGAACCCCAGGCGAGCTTGTGCGCCAGCGTCGTCCGCAGCACGGCCCGCGGCGCTCCAGCGACAAACTCGAACACCTGGCGCGCGGCGTCCAGATACTTGGGCTCCCGGGTGATGGCGTAAACGTCGCTCAAGATGGCGATCAGCGCTCCGGTCAGATGATGGTGCTGGTCCGCGGCATAGCGATCAATGCGGCGTGGCATGTTACCGGTGGGCGCCAGTTCGTCATCAGTGCGCAAGCCGCGCTCGGTGTCCCAGGCGGGGTAGAAGGTGCTCTGCCAGTCGTTCGCATGAATGACGCGGCAGAGATGATCGGCCATTCGGCGCGCGGCTTCCACGGCCCCAGCCGTGTACGCTGCCTGACAAGCTACGGCGGTGACGGCGGTGTTGACGATGCCGCGGCCTTCGGCGGCCTCTTCGGCCCGGCCGAACATGCCTCCCGTAGCCGGATCCTGCATCGCCAGTAAGGAGGGTAGCGCGCGCAGCGATATGTCGTAAGCCAGGTTCACATGTCCGCTGTAGATCATCCAGGCGGGTCCATAGGGACGTTCGGCGAGCGACGACGCGCGGCCGGCCCGAATCTCCGGAGGATCGAAGCCGCCTTCGGGCTTCACATAGGTGTGGCGCTGCCATTGGATGTGGCGCGCAGCTTCCTCGGGGCGGCCACAGAACAGCAGCGAGGCGGGTACCACCATTGAGGCGCTCATGGTCTGCAAGGCGCCTAGGCCGCCATCGGCTTCCTGATGGTCCACTAGCCATTGCACCGCCCGGGAAACTGCCTGGCGGTATTGTTGCTTCTTTTCGGAGTAAGTCATGAACTTTTGAAGATGCGGCAGATCAGCAGCACCGTGCCGTGCAGCGCCAGCGAGATCGCCAGAACGATAAAGAACCCCACCACCGATTCCTGGCTCGGTTTCTGAATCTCCCAGTTTTTCCATGTCACCAGGCGGGGGTACCAGTCTTCGCGGCGCATCATGCGGCATCCTTGGAGAATTCGGCTAACTTGCTTTCCTGGCCCACCGGCGTATTGATGGTCAGGAAGAAACGATCAAGTAACTGAGGCTCTTCGGGCTTAGTCAATAAGCTCGCCAGGACGCCCGCCCCCAGCCCGCAGCTGAGATAGAAGGTAATGAGGGTGGGGAAGTGTTTGTTGCCGGTCCATTCAAACACCGTTGTGCCGACGATCAGCGCCACGCTGGAGGCGATAAAGCTGGCCCAGGCGCCGTATCGATTGGCGCGCCGCCACCACAGGCCTAACCAGAAGGCGATGCCGATCAGCGGTACCAGGTTGAACATGAACCGCATCGCCGCTGGTACGTCAGCGTGCATGAACGTGAGCCCTACGCCCGCCGCGGCGAAACAAACCGAGAAGATCCGGCTGATGAGCAACTCGGTTTCAAAGGCCGGCTTCCGTTTGGCCATGCGCATCAGGTTGCGGGTGAACAGCGCCGAAGAGGTAATGACGTAGACGGCGCCATTGTCCATCACGGACGCCATGATGCTCGCCAGCATCAAGCCGGCAAAGCCGCGAGGCAGTAAGTCCCGCACCAATGCGCCGAAGACGTGGTCGCCATCGAGCGTGCCGGAGCCATAGTAAGCAATGGCCAGCACGCCCGTCAGCGCCCAGCAAATCGTGCAAACGCGCTTGAGCGTCACCCCCGCGCAGAACCCGATGCGATTGTCCAACTCGGACTTGGCGGAAGCGTTATTGCTCATGATGTGCGGTTGGGCGACCACGCTGAACATCTGATTGATCATGGCGGCGATGATCCAGTAAAGCCCGATCTCCCCGGGGGCCGTCATGCTGAAGACAGCGTCGAGGTTCGGAATCTTGGCGCGCGCTCCGTCCACGCCACCCACCGCCATCCACACAAAGGGGACCAGCAGAATCGACATGACGATGGTGAGCACGCCCTGGATTAGTTCGTTCCACACCGCCGCGATCAGTCCGCCCATCATGCTGTAAAGCAGGAACGCGCCGGTCATGGCCAGTGTGGCGGTGGTGGCGCCCACATATCCGTTGGTGAGCGACTCGATCAGCTTCGCCGAACCCAGCAAGGCCACGCTCAAGTAACCGATGTTCACCACGATGCCCATGAAGCCATAGAGCAGTCCGAGCGAAGGCCCGTAGCGCATCTCGTAAAAGTCGGCCGTCGTGGTGCAGCGCGCCCGCCGGAACACCGGGCTTAGCAGCCAATACAGCGGTGTGTTGAAAATCTGGATCCACTGGTACCAGATGCCGGCCATGCCCAGACGATAGGACTGCGAGGTGACGCCGACGGCGCTATCAGCATGGGTACCTGCCCCAAAGGCATAGAGAATCATCAGCACGCGGCCGAACCGATGTCCACCCGTGTAATAGTCATCGATGTTCTTCACCTTGCGCATGGCGCGCACGCCCACGCCGAGCATCGCGGCGAAGTAGAGAGCGACGATCGCCCAATCTAACCAATGGAGCTGGAGGGTTGGCGGCATGCGTTGCTTTCGATCAGGATAGTTAAACTTTAAGGGTCATCCGGGGGCCTGGCGTTCCGATGTTCCATGCTGTGGAACCATGCTGTCTCGCCGACCGAACCCGCGGCAGAAAGCCGTTACCATGCCTAAGCGGATATGTCACAACCCCTGAATCCCATCAAACAAGCCCTGCGCGATCAGCGAGTGGTCATTGGCGCGGCGGTCACGATGGAGTCTTTTTTTGCGGTGGAGGCCCTGGCCACGCTCGGTTTCGACTTCCTGTTCTTCGATTTGGAGCATGGCGCTTTCAGCATTGAACAATTGCACCTTATGGTGGCACTGTTGCGCGGCTCAAAGACCGTGCCGATCGCACGCGTCGCCGGTGATGACGCCTGGCAGTTGAAGCGGGTACTGGATACGGGCGTCAAGGGCATCGTGGTGCCGTTTGTCAACACCGGCGCGGAAGCGCGCGACGCCGTTAGCCGCAGCAAGTATCCGCCGGCCGGAGTTCGAGGCTTGGGCTGCATGCTGGCCGCCTCCCGCTGGGGCCTCACCTCGCCCGAGTACGTGGCGGCCGCCAATCAGGAGATCCTGGTGATCGTGCAGGTGGAGACGGCCCAGGCCGTTGAGAACATCGAAGAGATCGTCGCCACGCCGGAAGTCGACATGATCTTCGTCGGCCCGGGCGACCTGTCCGCCGACTTGGGCGTGCCCTTTGACACTACGCATTCCCTGGTAAGCCAGAGCATTGCCAAGGTAGCGCAGAGCGCCGCCAGGCACGGCGTCGCGTTGGGGACCGTCGCCAAAGCCGAAAGCGACATTCGCCGCCGCATTGAACAAGGCTTCACCATGCTGGTGGTCACCGGAGACCTGTCCGGCCTCACCACCTCGGCTCGCGAAGCGCTGCGCGTGGCGCGCGGGCTTACAGAGGAGTCCCGGTTGACGGCAGCGCCAGATCACGCGCGGTGATCAGCATGCTCTTCAGCATGTGATACGTCTCGGCTTCCTCCGGGAACGGCTTTTTCTTCGACACGCTAAGCGCCGCGATCAGCGAGCCGTGCGTGTCGTACACCGGAATCGCCACGCAACGATAGCCCAGCTTGCACTCTTCGTCATCCATCGCGTAACCCTGCGTCAGCACGGTTTGAATGTGCGAGTTGAGTTCCACGGTACTGCAGATCGTCTTCTCGGTGAACCGCCTCAGCGACCGGCGTAGTGAGAAGTAGCGCTCGCGCACGTGGGGCGGGGAATAGGCGAGCAGCACCTTGCCGAGCGCGGTGGCGTGTGCGGGCATCCGGAAATGCGGACGCTCCACGCCCATGGGCAGGCGGCGCGTCGTACTGCGCGCCAACTCCACCACTTCGCTTCCTTCCAGGATCCCCAGATGCGCCACACCCTTCACACTGTTAGCGAGAGCATCCAGTCGTGGTTCCGCCTCCCAGATCAGGCGATTCGAAACCCGGGACGTCTGACCCACCAGCAGCGCCCGCGTGCCCAGCCGGTAACGGCGTGCTTCGGTGCGCTCCACGAAACGCTCGAACTCGAGCGTGCTCAGAATGCGATGAATGACGCTGCGCGAATAGCCGAGGTCTTCGGCCATTTCACTGATGCCCCATTCCGGTTTGGCCGAACTGAAGCAGCAGAGCACTTCCAGCGCGCGCGTGATGGCTCGGGTTCCTGTTTGGAGGTTGTTTGCGGTCTCGGCCTTTCGTGGCATGGTTCCCGGATGAGCCGATTGTAACCAAACCGAGTTGTTAGAAGCTAGCCTTGAAGCCATACAGGCGAGAGTCCTTCAACAGGAAGACCAGGCGGATACGCCGGCCGGCAAGCTCGCGCAAAGACTTGTCCTTGGGCCACAGCACCGGCTTCACCCGTTCGCCCCACGGAAAGGGGTTCAGGTTATTGAACTTGGCCTTGTCATCGCCCGAAAAACCGGGGATGGGCGTGCCGTTCTCTTCCTGCACCTCCACTTCGATCGTGCCACCCCCGCCGTTGTAGAAGCCCTGTGGATAGCGCGTGTAGTTGCAGTTGAGCATCAGGTCGCCGCCGGGCCACTTCATTGGTTTGGTGATCAACTGCCCTTCCTTGTAGTCGCCGCGGATGGCGGCGAAGCGGTCGATCGGAATCACCGCCATGCCCACCGCGCCGTACACCTGGCCAAGCTCCTGTCCGTGGGCCTTGCTGCGCCCGCCAAAGTAGAAGCGCAGCGTATTGCCGGAGCGATGCGGCGCCGTGTTGACGGTGCTGTTCCAGCGCTCGTTCCACGGAAAGCGCGGCGAGATGAGCGGCTTCGAACGATCGATCGCCCGATGCCACTGCAGGCCGTCGTGGCTCCAGGCCGGATGAATCTCAAAGACGTCCGGGTTGCCCTTCCAACGCTCGATCAGGCCCAGGTAGATGTCGTTATACGGGAAGCCGGTGAAGCCGTAGAGCTCGACGTTGGGATCGTCCTGCAGGTCCGGACGCAGGATGGACGACGGCTCCTTCCAGTTGATGAAGTCTTCGCTTTCGGTGCGCCAGATCGTGCGGGCCCGATGGCGCGGCAGCATCTGCTTGTGGCGCAGATAGGCCACGAACTTGCCGTTGCGATCGCGGGTTCCCATCAGGTTGGTCTGGTCGCCCGTCGTTTCGAGCACAGGGTTCGGCCGCAGGTTCCAGTCAATGCCGTCCGGGCTGGTGGCGACGTAGGTGCCGGTGGGTTTGCCGCCGCCCGCGCCGTAGTACATCATCTTGAACGGATTCGCCGGGTCAGCCGTATCGTGGCAAACCGTCACCGCGGTAAAGGACTGCTCAGCTGGCGGGTGCCAAACGATGTTGTTGTTCTTGTTGCCCCGATACTCTACGCGGCCGAGCTTCGGCCGCTCCCAGCGAATGCCATCCGTGCTGGTCACCATGCACATTCGCATCGGCTCGGGCCGGTTGTACGTCATGTAGTACATTCGCCACTCGTCGCCGACGCGATGCACGGAGCCACCGGAGATCACGATCTGGTAGCCGTCTACCGCCGTCTCCGGCCGCAGGACGGGCTCCGGAAAGATCTCGGCCGGCTCCCAGACCCGTTCCAGGCGATAAGTCTCTTCAATCCACGTATCGTCCAGAAAGAGCTGCGTCTCTTTCAGGTCTTTGTTCTCCGTGTTAGCGGTAAAGGAGCGCGTTTGCGTGGTGGGAGCCGCCATCGCCGCCGTCGCGCCGAGCGCGCCGGCAAACAGGCTCCGACGATTGATCCGGGAATCACCGAAAGGCATTTCGAGATTCTAGCGCCGTGCATGAAAGGCGAAAGCCCCGGGCTCCCGGCCGTTCCACACACCGGAATACGCTGGCGGTTTCCCTGCCTCTGTTCCAGGGCCGCCGGTAAGATCAAGGGCACCAGTTTGGCAGAACTGGGCTCACTCGGGAGGCATATGAAACAGCTCCATTGGCGGCTGCTGCTCGCAGCTCTTTTGATTCCAGCGGCCCTACTCGCTCAAGGCAGCGGCAGCATATACGGCACGGTGACTGACCCTAGCGGCAGCGTTGTGGCGAACGCGAGCGTCGCGGTCATCAACGAAGGAACAGGCGTCCGCCGGACTCTGCGCACTGGTACTGATGGCGAGTACCTGCTCACCCCGCTCCCGGTCGGTAGCTATCGCGTGGAGGTGGAAGCCAATGGCTTCAATCGCCAGGCGCAAACCGGCATCGACGTCCGCGCCGACGAACGCGCCCGCGTGGACGTCGCCGTCACCCTAGGGCAATCCACCCAACTGGTGGAGGTGAAGGCGCAGCAAGCCCTAGTGGAAAGCTCCACCGCCACACTCTCCACGCTGGTCGACAAAGAGCGCATCAGCCAGTTGCCGCTCAACGGCCGCAATGTGTTGGACCTGCAGCGGCTGCTGCCGGGCGTCACTGGCAACACCGGCGAATCCGGCGGCTCGAACCCCGGCCTGTCAGTGAATGGCACGCGCGGCACCATGAGCAACTACACCATGGACGGCGCCAACGCCGTGGACGGCTTCACCAATACGGCCCACAGCATGCCGAATCCTGATGCCGTCCAGGAGTTCAGCATGGTCACCTTCGCCATGAGCGCCGAGTATGGACGCGGCGCCGGCGGGCAGATCAACGTGGTGACCAAGTCCGGCTCCAACGACTTTCATGGCACGGCCTTCGAGTTCCTGCGCAACAACGCGCTGAATGCCCGCAGCTTCTTTGCCGCCTCCAAGGAGACACTGCGCCAGAATCAGTTTGGCGTCACCGTCGGCGGCCCCGTCTGGATTCCGAAGGTTTACAAGGGTCGTGACCGCACGTTCTTCTTCTTCAGCCATCAGACGACGCTGCAGCGCTTTCACAGCTTGAACACGGTGAACTACCTGATGAGTGACTTGGAGCGGCAAGGCAACTTCAGCCGGTCCGCCCGCATTCCCACGGACCCGAATACACGCGCCCCCTTCCCGAACGGCATCATTCCGGCTAGCCGCATCGATCCCATCTCCCGCAAGGTCACCGACGAACTGCTGCCTTCGGTGAACGGTGGCGCCGGCGGTATCTATCGCTTCACCTTCCCGCGTAAGCAGGATTTGGTGGAGTACCTGGGACGTATCGATCACACCATCAACGACAAGAATCGCCTGAGCGGACGCTTCTTCTGGAACGATCGTGACGAACGCCTGATCGGCGGCCTGCCGCAGTTCCTCAACTGGGTGACGGCTCCGACGCGCAACTTCGTGCTCGAAGACACCCACGTTTTCTCGCCGAACAAAACCAATGTCGTCCGCTATGTGGAAACCTTGGTGCAGGAGCGCGGCGGACAGTTGCTGGGCACCTCCTTCGACCAACTTGGCGTGAAGATCGTGGTGCCGGAGGTGGCCGGGCAGAAGTGGTTGGTGCTCTCCACGCCGGACTTCTCTCTCTCCGGCCGCCGTCCCTCCGACGAGCGCCGCCGCCTCACCCAGATCACCGACACCTTTATGTGGATCAAGGGCAAGCACCAGATCAAGATCGGCGGCGAACTGCGCCGCATCTTCTACGACATTCCGCTGGGCAGCGTCGCCGGCGGCTCCTTCAACTTCGCCACGAACTTCACCGGCGTCTCCTCGGGAGATTTTCTGCTCGGCTTGCCCACCCGCTTCTTCCAGGATGCTCCGCGCCTGCAGACGGCCAGCGGCTTTGAGCAGGACTTCTTCATCCAGGACGACATCCGCGTCTCCCGCCGCTTCACGCTGAACCTGGGCGTCCGCTATGAACCGCGCGTGCCGGTGCGGGAACGCAACGGCAACTTCACGTCGTTCATTCCCGGCCAGAAGTCCACCCGTTTCCCCAACGCCCCGTTGGGCCTCGTCTTCCCCGGCGACGCGGGCGTGCCCGTGGGCGGCTACTTCGCCGATCTCAACAATGTTGGCCCCCGCGTCGGTTTTGCCTGGGACGTTTTCGGCAATGGCCGGACGAGCCTGCGCGGCGGCTACGGAGTCTTCTACGACAACATCCGCTGGGGCGGCACCGAGACCCAAGGCTCGTCCGAGCCGTTCGTACGCTCGGTGGAGATCAACGCGCCCGGCAGTTTCAGCGACCCCTACGGCGCTTCCGGCACTCCCAATCCGTTTCCGTTCAACCCGGCCAGCGTAAACAAGGACTATGTCTTTAGCCCGCGCATCAACGTCTGGACCTGGGACCCTAACTTCCGCATCGGCTATCTGCAGCACTGGGCTCTCATCGCCGAGCGTGAACTGCCCGGCTCTTCGATGCTCCGCGTCGCCTACGTCGGTAACAAGGGCACGAAGCTGTGGACCAGCCGCGATATCAACTACGCCGCCATCGTCCCGGGCAATTCCACCCTGGCCAACATCAATGACCGCCGCCCCATCGCGGGTTTTGCCGGTCTCGACCGGTCGGAGTCACAAGGCTTCTCGACCTATAACGCCCTGCAGACCACATTCAATAAACGCTATTCGCACGGCGTTACCGTGCTGCTTTCTTACAGCTGGCAGCAGACGCTTGACTCAATCTCGCGCGGACGACAGGCACTCTCGCAGCCCTGGCCGATGAACCTCGCACTCAATAAAGGCCGCGCCAACTTTGCCGTCGATCACGTCATGGTGACCTCCTTCGTATGGGACCTTCCCTTCCTGCGCAACCGGCGAGGACTGGTGGGGGGAGTGCTGGGTGGCTGGCAATTGAACGGCGTGCTCACCATGCGCACGGGCCTTCCGTTCGACATCGTCCCCGGCCAGCCTGCGTCGCTGAGCGGTACCGGCGGCGAGCGTGCGGACCTGGTGGGCAACCCCTTCCTGCCGGATGGTCGGTCGCGCCAGGATCAACTGCTGGCC
Source organism: Bryobacteraceae bacterium (assembly GCA_044226365.1). GTDB lineage: Bacteria > Acidobacteriota > Terriglobia > Bryobacterales > Bryobacteraceae > JALHNI01. The sequence goes on along the minus strand of JBGAHE010000008.1, from coordinate 29,485 downwards.
TTCTTTGACCGCACCGCCTTTGCGGTTCCCGGCGCGGGTAGCTGGGGCAACTTCGGTCGCAACGTGATGTCCGGCCCGGGCCAGCGCAATCTCGATCTGGTCTTCGGCAAACGCTTCCGCATCACGGAGCGTCATTCGATCTCGTTCCGGAGTGAGTGGTTCAACGCCACCAACACGCCGACCTTCAACAACCCGGTGAACTCGGTGACCAACGGCAACTTTGGCCGCATCACAGGCTCCGGTGCCGGTCGCGTGATTCAAATGGCTCTGAAGTACGCCTTCTAAGCGAGCTCTCCACAAGCAAAAAAGCCCCGGCAGCGATGCCGGGGCTTTTTACTTTCTCGTCGGCTCAGGCTGGCTTCTTCTGCTGCCAGCGCGGAATCTTCAAATCCTGCACCGGCTCCCCCTCAAACTCCACTGCGATCACCGGCAGCAACTCCGGCGACTTCTCCGGCAAACCCGTAAACTTCACCCGATACAGAGGAAAGCCCAGCTCCGGCTCGCGAGGATCGTTCTCCTTCGCCTGCTCAAACGCCACTGGCTTACCCGTGGCCTGCCAACGAGCGCTCTTCACCTTGCTGGTGAACCGCGCGAGCGTAATCACCGAGCCGGGCCAACGCGTCACATGCAGAAACAACGTGTTGCCCTTGCGCGTGAAATTGACATAATTGCTGCGCTGCACGCGGCAGCGCTCGGACCCATAAATCGTGTCTCCATGGACGTCCATCCAGCGCCCCATCTCTTCCAGCACCCGCACGGAGCCTTCCGGCACACTTCCATCGGACCGCGGCCCGATGTTCAGCAGAAAATTGCCTCCGCCACGCGAGCAAGTGATCAGATTACTCAACAGCGACTTCGGCGACTTCCACGAATCGTCCGCTGACACGTACCCCCACGAGCCGTTAATGGTCATGCAGGTTTCCCACGCTCGCTCGGACGCTTCGATCTTCTGCTCAGCGGTGGCAAAGTCACCGTCCGTCCCGCCGCGATCGTTGATGATCATCCTGGGTTGCAGCTTGCGAATTACCGTATGCAGCTTTTCGGATTCCCAACCTTCCGGCGTCAGCGGCCACGTTCCGTCCCACCACAGCACGTCAATCGGGCCGTAGTTCGAGCAAATCTCCAGCACCTGCGCATGAATGTAGTCGACAAACCGGCGCCGTGCACCTTCATCTACCGCACACCGCAAGCCGTCCGGATGGAACCAATCCATCATCGAGAAGTAGAAGCCCACTTTGCGCCCTTCGGCGCGCGCCGCTTCCACATACTCCGCCACCAGGTCGCGCCCGCAGGCTTGTTTAGTCGCGCAAAAGTCCGTGGTCTTCGTATCGAACAGGCAGTAGCCATCGTGGTTCTTGGTGGTGAGCACCATATACTTCTGCCCGGCTCGTCTGGCCAGCTTCGCCCATTGCCGGGCCACGCCGGCCGGCGGCTTGAATCGCGCCCCCAATGGTCGATACTCGTCGGGCAAAATTGCCTCGTGCTCCATATTCCAGATGTCGCGCGCAATCAGCGTATGCACGCCCCAATGGATGAACATCCCGAACTTGGCCTGGATCCACCAATCCATGTTCGGGCCAGCGCTGAAGGAGGGGTGAGTTACGGCCGCGGCTGCTGCGGCCTTTAGCCAGTGTCGGCGAGAGAGAGAGTTTGAAGGTTTCCAGTGCATGAAACGGCCAGTTTGCCCAGTATCGCCGTTCTCCTAGCGGAGAAGGGCGAAACTGAGGCACTGTTCCATTTCCTGGAACGAGGCGCCGAATCAGATGCCGACGCCTCATCATTAGGACAGGACTACCAGCGGAAGCCGAGCGTCACGGGCAGCATCGCCGTGCGCACCGGCGTCGTGTAGATGTAGTGATAGCGGCTCTCGGCAAACAACGTCGCGCGGCTATCTTCGCCCAAGCGGACGGCGATCCCCGCGCCGGCGTTATAGCCGGCCTTGTTCTGCGTCACCGACCCGAGTACCGTCGTTGTCGCTACTTCCACTGGGAAGAAGAACCCATAGTACGGGTCAAACCCGGTCGTAATGGCCGAGGACGGCGAAGTCAGTTCCACCGTGCGGCGATAGTACCCGCCGCCCCCGACCAGATAAACGTCGAAGCGTCCCGAAGGCAGCAGATGTACCATCGGGTTCAGCGTCAACGAGTAGATGCGGGAGCCGCCGCCGGGAACGCCGATGGCGGAGAGCTGGGTCGAGTTGATGCCGTTCCGGTAGTACCCGAATTCGGCCATCACGCCGAAAGCACGTACCGGATGCATGCCGACGCCTGCCGTGAAGTTGTAACCAGTGTCAAACCGGCGGCCGGTATACTTGGCGGGAATCGTAGGACCGCCGCCAAACGAAACGTTAAATTTCGATTGTGCCGCTACGGGCATGGCCAAAAATAGGGCCGTGGACGCGGCAAGTAGCGCGAGAGTTTTGTTCAGCATTTCTGAAGCTCCTTGGGATGCGGCCGGAAAGACATAGTTTCCGGCGTCTACTGAAGTGTTGAGCAGTTTGGCGACCAAACCTCGTCCTGGAACCAACGCGCGTCGGTGGGCCTACGCGGCGCCGCAAAAATGATGTACACTTGCCCTTTTTCCCAGGAGGTTCGCTGTGTGGAGGCAATCTTGGCTCGCGGCTGTACTCGTTCTCGCGCCCGCTTTCGGCGCGGACGCCCCGGTGAAACTGCAACCCCGTGCACCTCGGCCCGTGCCGGTGGGCGTCCGGGCTCCGGAGAACGCCCTGCGGGTGACCTCCCAGCGCGTCGTGGTCCCCGTCACCGTGCTCGACGGTAAAGGCGCCCCCGTCTTAGGCCTCAGCCGCGATCGTTTCCGCCTCTTTGAAGATGGCGTGGAGCAGACGATTCAAACGCTCGGCCAGGATGACGCGCCGGTCTCGATTGGTATCGTTTTTGATGCCAGCCGCAGCATGGAGCCCAAGCTCGCCCAAGCGCGCGAAGCCGTGGCCGAACTATTCGCCGATTCCATGCCGAACGATGAGTTCCACCTCGTCGAGTTCAATAGCTCGCCGCGCCTCCTTTGTGACCTGACCAAGGACACCAAGGAGGTTCGCCGCGCCCTCGACACGGTAAAGGCCCAAGGCTGGACGGCCTTGTTTGACGGCATCATGCTCGCTACAAAGAAGATGCGCGCGGCCACCAATTCACGGCGGGCGCTGGTGATTCTCTCCGACGGGGGCGATAACTTTAGCCGCTATCAGGAGTCCGAAGTCCGCAGCTATCTGCGTGAAGCGGGCGTGGTCGTCTTCGCGGTAACCCTCGGGGGCGGCCCGGCCGCGACCCATGAGACCCGCCATCTCCGCCGTTTATCGCGGGAGACCGGCGGCTGGGCCTACGGTGTCGGCGACCTGGAAAAGATGGCCGGCGTCGTTCGCGCAATCGGCAAAGCCATCCGGACTCAATACACCCTCACTTACGCTCCGGTGAACACGCCGAGCGACGGAAAGTTTCACCGCATCGCGATTCAATTGGCCCCCCCGAAGGACCCCGGCCTGGCCGCGTCCTGGCGGGACGGATATTACGCCGCCGAAATGCAGTAACTGCACTCCGAGTGCAGTTTTTAACACTTACTCACCGACCTGAAAAAAGGGCGCAGCCAGGAATACTGGCCGCGCCCTTTTTCGTGTCCATTAACGAGGCGTTGTTAACAGACCAACTTCACTATCTGACGAACACCGTAACACTGCCCGAGGAAGTGGTGCCCGCCGACGTCACGCGAATGACGTTGGCGCCGGACATCGCCCCATTGGGCACGCGCACGTTTAACTGGGCCACGCCAGGGACCAGGCCCGGAGCGTTACCCGCGTAAACGACCTCCGCCGCTACGCCGTTGATCGTCACCGTCGGCGCGTTCACCAGATTGGCGATCGTACTCACCACCTGGCCATCCACCGAGGCCGGATTTGTCTGGCCCAGGCCCGTCATATAGAGGCTGACAATGCTGCCCCGATCGGCCGGATTCTGCGCCGTGTTCAGCGAGAAGTCCTGGTTCAGAATCGAGCCCGGTCCATTGCCGCTCGCATCTTGCGTGAAGATCGAGGGCTTAGCTGTGCGCACCGGGACCTGAAGCACCGCCGAAGGCTGGCCCGAGAGTTCCACCGACACGCGAGTGGACGCCCGGCCCACCAGCGCAAACGGTGCCACCACGGCTACCTGATTCGCCGACGTGTAGATCACCGGCGCCGGAATGCCGTCGAAGAGCACCCGTGTACCGGAAAGCGTCGTCGGCACCGTGCCATTCACCACCGAGAAGCTCTGCAGCGTCGCGGGGCCCATGGCCGTACCGTAGATCAGGACGATTTCGCCCGGCGCTACACCGTCACCGGTGTAGTTCGCCGAACTCACCACCGCCACCACGTTCGGAGCGCCTACGGCGCCAATGCCGATCACGAAGTCACTCGTCACCGTCTGGCCCTGTGTGTCCGTTACGCGCAACGTCACCGGGAACGTGCCCACGCTGGTCGGCGTGCCATCGATCGTGCCGTTGCCGGAGAGAGTCAACCCCGGAGGCAGGGTGCCGCTGTTCAACTGGTAGGAGTACGGCCCCACGCCGCCACTCGAGACCAGCGTCGTGGTGTACGGCTGGTTCACCGTGCCCGAAGGCAGCGTGGCCGTGGTGAAGACGACCGTCGGATTCGTCACAGCGAGCGTGAAGGACCCCGTCGTCGTAGCGCTCGCCGAGTCGATCGCGCGAACGGTGAATGTGGCCGTACCGAGCGAGGTCGGCGTTCCCGAGATCAGGCCGTTCGGCGTCAACGTCAGGCCCGCCGGTAAGCTACCCGACTGCAAGCTATAAGTCACGCTGCCGGTGCCGCCCGTCGTGGTCAGCATCTGGCTGTAGTTACGATTCACCGCCGCCGCCGGCAGCGTCTGTATCGTAAAGCGGAAGCCCGCCGGCGACACCGTCACCGGGAAGGTGGATTCCACCACCGCACCCGCCGCATCGGTCGCCCGGAACAGAACATAGAACGTACCTTCCTGCGTCGGCGTGCCTGTCAGAGTGCCGCTCGAAGAGAGCGTCACGCCTGGCGGCAGTCCGGAGACCGCGGTGTAAGTGTAGGGCGCCACACCGCCGGTCGCCGTCACCGGGAAGTTCGCGGCCTGACCGAGGTTCAGATTCGGAATCGCCGAGAAGCCGAAGTTGATCGTCGGCTGCACCACGTTCAACACCACCGTGTTCGACGAACTGGCGCCGAGCGCATCGGTGACCCGCAGCGTGACCGTCGATTGGCCGGTCGAGGTCGGGATGCCCGACAGAACGCCCGCGCTGGTCAGTGTCAGCCCCGCGGGCAGCGTGCCCGAAGCGACCGAGTAAGTGTAGGGAGATTGCCCACCGCTCGCGGCTAACGCCACGCGATAGTTCTGGCCGATGAAGAGCGTCGGCAGCGTCGGCGTCGTAAAGCCCAGGCCCGTCGCGTTCACCAGAATCGTGAACGGCTTCTGGAATTGAGCGCCGTTGGCATCGCTCACCCCGATCAGCACCGGATACGTGCCCGCGGTATTCGGCGTGCCCGAAAGAATACCGGTTGGCGACAAAGCCAAACCCGGCGGCAACGTGCCGCTGGTCAGCGTGAACGAGTACGGAGCAATGCCGCCCGTGGGCGTCAGCGTCACGTTGTAGGCTGACGAAAGCACGCCATTCGGCAGCGTGTCGTTGGTGATGTTCAACGAACCTGTCGTCACCGTAAGCGTCAGCGTCCGCGTCGCGCTGCCACCGGCCGCGTCCTGCGCTCGCACCGTGAAGACGTTGCTGCCTTCTTGCGTCGGGGCGCCCGTGATCAGGCCGGAACTCGCAAGCGTGAGACCCGCGGGCAGCGTGCCGGAGGTTACCGAGTAAGTGTAAGGCGGCGTGCCGCCGGTCGCGGTAATCGTCGCCGTATAAGCGCTGCCGCGCCGCGCCGTGGGCAATGCGAGGCTGGTGATGGCGAGTCCAGCCGTGGCGTTCACGGTGATGGTGCGCGTCAGAGTCGACGTCGTCCCATTGTTATCCGTGATGCGGAACGTTACCGAGTAAGTGCCGAGGCTGGTCGCCGTGCCGCTCAACGTGCCCGAGGGCGACAGCGTCAAACCAGGTGGCAGCGATCCGCTTGCGATGCTATACGAGTAAGGAGCCAGGCCACCCTGTCCGGTTAGCGTAGCCGAGTAAGGCACGCCGAGGATCAGGTCCGGCAGTTGCACCGTCCCGAACGAAAGCTGCGCCGACGCCACGGTGATCACTTGGCTGAACGTCGCGATGTTGCCGCCGCTGTCGGTGGCCAGCACCTTGAATAGATAAGTGCCCGCTTCGGTGGGAGTGCCCGTGATGGCGCCCGTCCCGCTTAACGTCAGGCCGGGCGGCAACGAGCCGGACGCCAGCGAGTAAGTGACAGTGCCGGAGGCGCCGCTCGTCACCAGACTGTAGGTGTAAGCCGTCCCCAACTGTCCCGCTAACGGAGCGGCCGAGTTCAGTACAATGTTCGAGTTATTGACGTTGAAGTCGTAAGTCACGAACGAGCTCGCACCGGTCCCGTCCGTCACCCGGACCTGGAACAGAGAACTGGACGTTTGCGTCGGCGTGCCCGAGAGCAAGCCGGACGAGGAGAGTGTCAACCCCGCCGGCACGGTGCCGGACGACACTTGGAAAGTATACGGCGCCGTTCCGCCTGCCGCTTGCAGCACCGCCGCATACGCTTGATTCTGGCGGGCCGGGGGCAACGTCAGCGTCGTGATCGCCACGCCATTCGACGCAATGAAAACCGGCACCGTGCTGGTCGCCGTTCCGAGAATCGCATCCGTCACGCGGACCGTGAACTGGAACAGGCCCCCGGCCGTCGGTGTCCCGGAAACATTGCCATTGGCCGCCAGCGTCAGTCCAGGTGGCAACGTGCCGCTTGCCAGTGAGAAGGTGTAAGGCGGAGTTCCATTCGAGGCCGTCAGCGTCGAGGAGTAAGCCTGATTTAACAAGCCGTTGGCGAGACCCAACTGCGAGATCACCAGCGTCGACGACTGAATCTTAATGGTGAGCGGCGCTTGAGCGATCGCATTCAGCGAATCGATGGCGCGCACCACGAATTGGTAAGTGCCCGCCGCGGTCGGTGTGCCGGCGATCGTACCATTCACATTCAATGCGACACCGGGCGGCAGAGAGCCGCTGAGCAACGTAAAGACGACAGTCGAACTGCCGCCTGCGGTCGCCAAGCTCAGGCTGTACGGAGCATTCACGGCGCCATCCGGAGCCGTCGTCGTGCTGATGTTAAAGGCGCTCGAGTTGATATTGATCAGGACGTCGGCCTGCGCCGTCTGCCCGGTCGAGTCCGTCAGCCGTACGCTGATGGGAAAGACGCCCGTGGCCGTCGGCGTGCCGGTGATGGCGCCGCTCTGGTTCAAAGTCAGGCCAGCCGGCAGCGTACCGCTCAGCAAGCTAAAGGTGTAGGGAGCGGTTCCACCCTGCGCGAGCAACGCGCCCGAGTAAGTCGTGTTCACAATACCCGTCGGCAGCGAAGAAACAATCAGACGGGGGCCAGACCCGGAAACAACCACCGAGTAACTGGCCTGCGCCGTCATGCCGGCCCCGTCCGTCAAACGAATAAAGAAGTTGTAAGTGCCCGAGGTGGTCGGCGTGCCCGAGAGCACGCCATTCGAAGCCAGCGTGAGGCCCGGAGGCAGCACGCCCGAGATCACGTCAAACGTGTAAGGCGGCGTACCGCCCGTAGCGGAGATGGTCTGGCTGTAAGGTACGTTAGCCGGAGCGCCGGCCAGCGATGTCGTCGAGATCGTCAGGCTCGCTGCCTCGATCCGCAAGGTCAACGCCGCCTGATAGGAGCCGCCGGTCGCGTCCGTCACGCGGACAATGACCGGAAAGACACCGGCCGAGGTCGGCGTGCCAAAGATGCGGCCCGTGGACGCCAGCGCCAACCCCGGCGGCAGTACGCCACCGCCAATGAGAAGGTCAAAGGAGTACGGCGCCGTGCCTCCCTGGGCAGAGAGCGTCGTGTCGTATGGAGTGTTTAAGCGCCCGGCCGGTAGCGTGCTCGACGACAGCGTCAGCCCGGTCGTACTCGCGATCTGTACCGAGAGCGCCGTCACGCCGGTGGCGCTGGCGGCATCGGTCGTCTGCACCGAAAAGTTGAATTGCCCGGCCACTAGTGGTGTACCCGAAAGCACACCGGTGCTGGTGAGACTAAGACCCGTTGGAATTTGGCCCGCGGTGACAACGTGCGTATAAGGCGCGGTGCCGCCGGAAGCGGCAAGCACGGCATTATATGGCTGTCCCACGGTGCCTTGCGGCAGCGCAGTGGAGACGGAAATAGCGGCCGCCGCGCTGCTCATGAGCCCGAGCGTCATCAGAGCTAAGCGCAAAATCGGCGATCCGCGATGGGAGGATTGAAAGGTGAGCGGTATCATCTCGCCCTCTAGATCCTTTACCTGAGGACCGCGTTACGTTTTCGCCCAGGCTTTAACGACTCGAAAATTCGCCAGGTGGGTGTAACCCTCGCCTCGGGCGTGCCAGCATAGTGCTGATGGACCTAGAATTGCAACAACATGTGGCGCTGGTGACCGGCGGCGCCAGCGGTATCGGACTCGCCTGCGCGGAAGCCTTTGCTCGCGAAGGCGCTCGCGTCGCCCTCTTCGACCTCTCGCCGGAAGTGGCCGATGTGGCCGCCCGCCTCGGCGTCCCCGCGCTCGGTTTACAGGTCAACGTCAAAGACTACTCTGCTGTTCAGGCGGCCATCGCGCAGGTGGAAGCAGCCCTCGGGCCTGTCTCGCACCTCGTCCACGCCGCTGCCATGGGATCCGGCAAATTCGGCTTTCCCTTCACCAATCTGGAACCGTCCGATTGGCCTCGTGTCCTCGAAGTGAACATCATGGGCATGGTTCATATTGCCCAAGCCCTCGCGCCCGGTATGCGCCACCGCCGCGCCGGCACCATGGTCTTCATCGCCTCGGTTGCCGGTCAAATCGGCTCCCCCACGGATCCGCCTTATAGCGCCAGCAAAGCCGCCAACATCAACTTCGCCCAATGTTTGGCCAAGGACCTGGCCCCCTATGGCGTCCGCGTGAACACCGTGAACCCCGGCATGGTGAAAACGCCGCTGAATCAGAATGTTTGGCGCGCCTGGAACGACCGTCAGCCGCCCGATCAACAGCGCACCTACGAGGATTGGGCTTTGGAGAAGATCCGCGCCGTCGCCCCGCTCGGCCGTTGGCAGCGGCCAGCCGAGATCGCCGACATGGTCGTCTTCCTCTCGTCCGCGCGCGCCGCGCAAGTCACCGGCCAGACGATCAACGTCGATGGCGGCCAAGTGATGCATTGGTAGCTAAGCTAAAAGAGAGTGCAACGAACCTATTCCCCTGTTGACGGCCGCTTGTACGTGGAGCGGCCCTACGCTTCCGCTGAACAGATTGAAGCCGCACTGTCGGCCGCGCGCCGTGCCCAAGCCGATTGGCGCCATACTCCGCTGGCTGAACGATTAGCCATCCTGAATCGCTTTGTCGACTGGATGGAATTGAACGCCGATACCTTTGGCGAACAGCTCTCCTGGCAAATGGGACGGCCGCTTCGTTACACGCCCTTCGAGATCCGCCGGGGCTTTGCCGAACGTTCGCGTTATATGCTCAACGTCGCCGCCGAGGCGCTCGCCGACATCGAACTGCCTCTCGAAGGCTTCACGCGCTTCCTGCGCCGCGAGCCCCTGGGGACCGTCTTCACCATCGCGCCCTGGAATTACCCCTACCTCACCAGCGTCAACACCATCGTCCCTGCCCTCGCCGCCGGCAACGTCGTCCTCTTAAAGCACTCCGCGCAAACACCGCTCTGCGCTGAGCACTATGCGGAAGGTTTGCGAGCGGCTGGCTTGCCGGAAGGCGTCTTTGCCTGCCTGCACCTCACCCACGCCCAAGTGATGCAGGTGATCGGCGACTTGCGTGTCGACTTCGTCGCTTTCACTGGCTCCGTACCTGGCGGCCGCGCTGTGCAGCAAGCCGCTTCCGCCCGCTTCATTGGCACCTCTCTCGAACTCGGCGGCAAGGATCCCGCCTACGTGCGAGCCGACGCCGACCTCGACCATGCCGTTGACAATCTCGTCGACGGCGCCATGTTCAACTCCGGCCAATCCTGCTGCGGCATCGAACGCATCTACGTACATCAGGATCTGTTTGCCGGCTTCGTCGAGCGCGCCGTGGCCCTGGCCCGAGGCTACGTCCTGGGCAATCCCCTCGATCCTGCTACCACGCTCGGCCCCATGGTGCGGCCGGCGGCTGCGGACTTCGTGCGTGGCCAGATTGCCGAAGCCGTCGCCGCCGGTGCTCAGACCCATCTGCCTCCTCAGGGCGAAGGCGCTTACCTCGGTCCGCAGATTCTCACCAACGTCAATCACTCGATGCGGCTGATGACCGAGGAGACCTTCGGACCCGCCGTGGGCATCATGCCCGTCCAAAACGACGACGAGGCGCTGTCGTTGATGAACGACAGCGCCTACGGTTTGACCGCCGCGGTTTGGACGCGTGATGAGCGGGCGGCGATCGCGCTTGGGTCCCGGTTGGAGACCGGAACCGTTTTCATGAATCGTTGCGACTATCTGGATCCGGCTCTGGCTTGGACCGGTGTGAAGGACTCAGGCCGCGGCTGCTCACTATCCACCTTGGGCTACGAGCAACTGACGCGTCCCAAGTCCTTTCACCTGCGGAGAAGCTAGTCGGAGGAGCTAGTCTTCTACGGCAATCGCGCTAGCTTTGGCCGCCAGATCCCGGTGCTTCGCCACCAGTTCCAGCGACTCCCGCGCGGCGCGCCGAGCCTGCAACGCCTGGGCCCGTTCACGATCGATCGGGCCCTGCACCATCGCCGGCCACTTCGAGCGATAAATCTCGTAGCCGGGGCGCTTCTTCATCTTTTCCGCCTCGGTTTCATGCTGTTTGGCCTTGTTTTCAAAGGCGGCAGCGCGAGTTTCGTATTCCCTGGCCACTTCGTGATGCTCGTCGGCCGTCTTGGCGGACGAGGCCTTCACGGCCAGTTCTTTCGTGTCGAGCTTGCTCCAGCTATCGGCCCCAAAGAGGGTGGTCGCGGTGGCGAGAGCGAGGATTTGAGCGATGCGGTTCAGGTTCATGGTTTGATCTCCTGAACCCATTAAGCCCGAATGGGCCCTTTCGTCGATATCCGCAAAATTACGGACTCGGCACCAACCCCATCTTGATGGCGTGTTGCACCAGTTGCGCCGTCGTCTTCACGCCCAGGTCGTCCATCATTTTGTACTTGTGCGTCTCCACCGTGCGCGACGAAATATCGAGCAGCGCCCCGATCTCCTTCGCGGACTTTCCTTCGGCCAACAACTGCAGCACGTCGCGTTGCCGTGGGGTCAGTTCCACCGTCTGCTTCGTGCGCCGCTTGGTTTCGTCCAGCAACTCCGTCACCGCCGGCGACTGCAATTGCGGCGAAAGAAACGTCCCGCCCTTCAGCACCGCCCGGATGGCCGACACCAACTCGTCCGAAGCCGCGTGCTTCAGCACATACGCCGACCCGCCCGCTTCCATCGCGCGTGAGAGGTAACTCACATCCGGATGCATCGTCAAAAACACGACCTTCGCCGTATGTCCTTGCTCTTGCAACTTGCGCACTGCATCAATGCCGTTCAGCAGCGGCATGGAGATATCGGCCACCACCACATCGGGCTGCAACACCCGCGCCTGTTCCACCAGTTGCAAACCATCGCGCACCACGCCGCACAGCTCAAAATCCGCCTCCAGCAAACTGCGCAGCCCATCCAGCACGATCTGATGATCGTCGGCGAGCAGGATGCGAGGGCGTGATGGCATGACGGCTTCAGGGTATCAAGCCACCGGCAGCGTAATGTGAATCCGCGTGCCCTGGCCCGGTGTCGACGCAATCGCGATCTGCCCGTTCAACAGGCGCGTGCGCTCTTCCATACTCGCGAGCCCCAAACCGGCATGCCAATGCGGATCGCGCCGGTCAAAGCCCCGTCCGTCGTCCTCAATGCGCAGATGGATCGCGTCGCTCCCCCGTTCCAGGCGCAGCGACACATTCTCCGCCCCGGCGTGCTTTTGGATATTGCGCAGCGCTTCCTGCACAATCCGGTAAATCGTCAGCTTGGTGTCGCGCGGCAGCGTATCGAAGTCGCCCTGGGCATCGCAATCCACCGGCGGACCGCCCCGCTCAAAGAACGCCCGGCATTCAGACTCAATCGCCACCGTCAACCCCAGGTCATCCAGCAGCGCCGGATGCAGACTCCGCGACAACCCGTGGATATCGTCCGAAATCTGCGCCATCTGCTGCTTGATGCGCGCCAGCCCCGCCGCCGCTCCGCCTGCGCTCTGCTCCAGTCGGCCCGCTTCAATCGCCACGGCCGCCAAACGCTGCGTCAGATCATCGTGCAACTCCCGCGCAATGCGCCGGCGTTCGTCTTCCTGCGCCGTGATCAGCTTGCCGGCCAGCCGCTCCAGTTCTTCCTTCGAAACCGTCGTCCGCGCCAGATCTTCCGCCATGCGATTGAACGATTCCGCCAACTGCCCAATCTCATCGCTCGAAGTCACGGGCAGGCGTGTGCCAAAGTCGCGATGGCCCAGGCGTTGCGCGCCGCGCGCCAGCGCCAACACCGGTTTGGTCACCGAGCGCGCCATCCACGCCGCCGCCATCCAGAAACCCGCCGCCACCAGCAGCCCCATCCCCAGAATGCGATTCCGCAACTCGCGAACCGGCGCGTACGCCTCGCTCTCATCGATCTCGGCAATCACCGCCCAGTTGAGCCCCGGCACGTTTACCCGCGCATGCGAACGCAGCACCGGCACGCCCTTCGCATTCAGCCCCGTCTCCGTCCCCGGTTCGGCCGCGCCCGGCGGCACGCGCACCCGCAGCACGCCCGTGCCGGCGTCCTCCCGCGTCTCGATCCACTCCCGCCAATCACTGCGCAACAGATTGTCCGGCCCCACGATGTACGCCTGCCCCGTGCGGCCCAACCCCTCAGCTTCCCAATTGCCGTCGGCCGTCATCACGCGATTCACGTCGCGAATCGAAACCTGCATCACCAGCACACCGATCTTCGTCCCGGCGCGCCAGATCGGCGCCGCCACAAACGCCGCGGGCGCCCCATGCGACGGCAGATAGCCCTCGTAGTCGCGCAGGATGAACTGCTCCGGCTCGGTAATCGCCAACGCCTGCGCGTAAGCCTTACCCAACGCCGACTCACGATACGGCGATTCATCCAGCCGCATCCCCAGATCGATTTCGCGCGACACCGTATACAGCACCCGCGACTCGCGCCGTTCGATCAGGAAGATGTCATAAAGCCCAAACGCCGTCTGGTAACGATGGAACGTCGGATGATAGCGCGCATACACCCGCCCGAATTCGCCCGGCGCGTCGCGATGCTGAAACACCGCATGCTGCAAGCCCACCACGCGCGGATCACGGGGAAACCAGCCGGCGCTTGCTCCCGCGTAATGCGGCTGCAGGTCGCGAGCCTGCTCCGCCGTACCCGGCGGCAGCGACGGCCACGCGGCCTCGAACCCCTCCAGCGCCTGTAGCGCCGCTTCGTCGGTGGACAGCGCCAGCACGTGCGCCCCCAGATCCTGAAAGTACCGCTCCACCTGCCGGCAGCGCGTTTGCCGGATCGCCGTCAGCCGCTCGGAAGTCGCATGTCGCAACGCCTCCGCCGATCCGGCGGAAGCCTGCCACCCCGTCAAGCCAATGGCGGCCAGCCCCAGCGCAACGAAGACCGTTTGCAATTTGGCCCGATATGAACGAAATGCTGCCAACGCTTCCATGCTAGACCAAGGCGTCCAAATCATGAATAATGATTCATGTGGCGATCGTCCGCTTTCTCCCTCTGTTGATTCTCTTTCAGGCGCTGACCGCGCAGACGGTCACCAGAATCGAACTCAAAATTGAACCCGGCGCCCGTCTCCGCCCCATGGCCTCGGCGGTCATTCAGGTGAAGGTCTACGGCGAAGCCGATGTCGCCGGCTCCAAGCAATCGGGCCGCCTGCGCAAAGGTGAGTACAACGCCGCCGTATTCCCGAACGATGGCGGCTGGCTCTCGAAGCCGTTTCGCTACCAGGGCACGGACAATGAAGGCTACCTCGATACCGCCACCTCCGCCTTCGCCAAGATCTTCTCCACGGTTGCCTCGCAATACACCGTGAAGGACGCCATGGTCTACACCGCGCCCGAGAAGCCGGGTACCTATCGCGTCGAAGTCGGGATTGGCTCCATCCGCGAGAAGCTCGAAATCGTCGTTGCCGACGACGCCCCGGCGCCCGTGGTGAAGGCCGAAACCGTTACCTTTCCGCCCGAGCCGCCCAGCCAGGACCGTTACCGCAAACTCGCCGAGCATTGGTCCCCCTACGTTGCGCAGGAAACCTGGTTCGACTGGCGCGCCGACGCCTTGCGCCGCTTCGACTACGACAACGACTGGGACGGCGGCAACAACTGGGACAACCTCGAGACCGGCTCCTCGCAAGCCTACGTCTACTACGCCGCCATCGAGACCGCCAGCCACTGGTTTCTGATCTACAACTTTTTCCACGCTCGTGACTATTCCGACAATTGCGTCGTTGGCACCTGCCACGAGAACGACAACGAAGGCATCGTCCTCACCGTGCGGAAGAATGACACCGAGTTCGGCCAGTTGGAAGTCCTCGAGTCGCTCGCCCACAACAACGTGTACTCGTACACCGCGAATCGCGCGATTCGCAACGGCGCCCACAACATCGAAGCCGACATCGTCTTCTACGAAGGCTCGCACCCCGTCGTCTTCCTGGAGGCCGGCGGCCATGGCGCCCTGGGCGGCGGCGACCGCAAGAGCTACTTCGACAGCAAGCTGATGAAGTGGACCACCGGCACCGGGATCACCTACGTCTACCGCGGCCAGGCCGCCCGCCCTCGTTACGGCATGGATCGCGACGTCAGCTACGACCTGCTTCCCATCTACGACCATTGGTGGCTCAAAGCCACTGACCGGGAAAAAGGCGCGCGCATGTTCAGCGCCTTCTACCAATACGCCCCCTTCGGCGGCCGCCCGGGCATGAAGTTCCCGCAGGTGGGTGGCTCCTTCCTCGGCATCAAGTTCGGCGCCGACAAAGCCAAGCCCTTCTGGGGCTGGCACGACATGGCCACCCAGCGCCGCAAAATCCTCGCCACCGGTCAATGGGCGGCGGACCCGGCCTACGCCGTCACGCGCAATCTCACCTTCCCGGCCAGCCTCCCGGTCTCGCTCAACTACACCTACAACCCCTACCTTGGCTTTGAAACGCTCCCCACCGACGCCGCCACGTCGGTTACTCCGGCCGCCGCCCCGGTCGCGACCTCCGGCACCTGCGAAGTCGAGGTCGTCGTCGATGGCCTCGCTGCCATCATTCTTCCTGGCACTCCCAAAGTCGAAACCTTGTCCGGCGCCCCCGCCGAGGCTCGCCGCCTCAGTTGCGACGTCGCTCCGGCCGAGGGCGCCACCTACGAGTTCGATAAACGCGAAGGCCGTGGCAAAGTTCGGCAGTCTTCCCCCGGCCGCTTTGAGATCGACGACCCCTCCCGCGGCTCCGCCCTCTACCGTCTCACCGTCCGATGGCGCATTTAACCTTCTGATTCCAAAAGGTTCGCCCACCGCTCTCGCTATTCGTCCATAAATCCGATATACTTCAGCGACGTATGTTCGAGCTTCGCCTCGGAGACGACCTGGATGACTTTTGCATCAAGTGTAAACGTCTCACGAATCACACGATCGTCTCGTTAATCGAGGACAAACCAGCCAAGGTGCGTTGCCGCTCCTGCTACAACGACCACGATTTCCGCCACGAACAAGCGCCCCCCACCAAAAAGGAATTGAAAACGGCGCAGTTGCTCAAAGAGGCGCTCGAAGCCGGTGAACTCGCCCCCGACGAAGTGGAAGAGACGCTGAAGAAAAAGGCGAAGTAGCTTAGCCTTTTCCCATTTCCCGCCGCATTTCCTCGACGATCGCCTGCCGATCCTCGCCCCGCAGATCGGCTTCCATACGCCGCAGCGCCACGCCGACGATGTCGCGGTGATGCAGTTTGGACCCCATTCCCAGTTTCTCCGTCAATTCGAGCCAGATCTCGTGCACCCGGTCCACGTCTTCGGGCCACAGCCGCGGCGGATGCGGCCCCAGGTTAACGAACTTCGACGGCCGGTCCGGCCGGATTATCTCGAGCGAAAACGGATGCTTCGGGTCGGGAAGCTTTTCCCACGCCTGCCCGATGCGCCGCGCCAACTCGTCGGAAACCATCGTCGCGGAAACGCCGGTCACCAGCCGCGAACATTGCAGTTTCGCGGCCGTCTGCACCATCGCGTCAAACGGATCGAGCCCCGGCACCACCAACAACTCCACATGCTTGCCTTCGCGCTCCGCCATCGACACCACGTGGCTGAACAGTTCCTGCTCGTAGTTGGTAAAGATCTGTTCCTGCGAAAGCTCATGCTCGCCGGAGCCGGCGATCGGCCTCACGCTCATCACCACAATGTCGTGCCGCCGCAGATTCGTTTTCTGCAGCACGCGCTTCAGATGCTCCATCTGCCCGTAGCCGCGCACGGCCACCAGCACACAGCCCGGACGCACGTTCACCGTCTCCTGCTGAATCTGCGTCTCGTGTTCCAGGTTGAACTGCTCGAGCCCCTGACCCTCGCCGCGCCGCCGCAGGTTCACCCGCTCAGAGATCGTAAACAGCCCGAGCAGGATCAGCGTGCAACTGAGGCCGTACGTCGTGGCCAGCTTCTTCGTCATCAGATTCGCAAACGCTACCAGGAACAGCGCCACCACCGTCAGCGCCAACCCCACCGGAATCTCCCGCCCGCCGATCTTCACGTTCAGCGGGAACTTATACTCCTGGTCCTGCCGCTGAAAGCGCAGCGCAAACACGCCCAGCGCCTTCAGGAAAAAGCTCCACGTCACGCCGAAGGCGTACGCTTCACCCAACGTGATGACGTCGCCCTGGCTCGAAACGATCGTGATCATCTGCAGAATCACAATCAGGTTGATGATGTTGTACGCCGTGCCAAACTGCTTGTGCGGCTTACGGAACCATTCGAGCAGAATGCCGTCTTCGGCCACGCGGCTGAACACGCCATTGGCGCCGATGATCGAGCTGTTCACCGCCCCCGAGAGGATCAGCGTGCCCACCACCACGACGAAGACATGCAGCGCAAAGGTCAGGATCGGCGGCCCCACCAGATAATTCGTCAGCCCGCCCAGCAGATTGTCCCGGTACGTTTGGCGCACCGTGTCCGGGATCAGCATGAACGTGAACAGCGTCAGAAAACCGGTCGCGACAAAGGCGTAAACGCAGATGATGTTGGCCGTAATCTTCAGGTTTTTCAGTTTCGGATAGGCGATCTCGCGATACACCTGCGCCAGCGTTTCAAAGCCCGACATGGCCAGCAAGCTGTGCCCGAACGCCACCACCACCGCCACCACCGACAAGCTGGTCAGTGCCTCGAAGCCATGCAGCCATCCGAACGTCTCTTCCGTGAGCCGCAAGTTTTGCGGCACCGGTGCCGGGGGCAGGGAAATGCTCCCCGCTTTGGCGATCATCGTCACGATGCACCACAACAACAGCAGCACCACCATCACCGTGGTGATCTGCATGATGTGCAGCGCGTGGCCGCTTGATTCCCGCACGCCGCGAATGTTACTGCGCCAGAAATAGGCGGTCACCGCCAGGCCGAACACCATCGCGAAGTAGTTCGGATTCACGTGCAGCGCGTGCTGCCCCAGCTTTTCGCCCACTTCGTTGATCAGGCCCGCCAGGTATTGGCCGGCGCTCACCGAACTGATCGGGCCGGTGAGCATATAGTCCACCACCAGCGCCGACACGGAAAACTTGGCCATCGCCGGCCCCATGCTGTCGCGCACCACCACGTAGGCGCCGCCGCGGACGAACATCGAGCAGCTTTCCATGTACACGCTGCGCAGCGCGAAGCCGAACAGCAGCACGCCAAAGATGAACCACGGCGCCGACGGTCCTACCGACGTCTCGACGATCCCGCCGATATAGAACATCGTCGACGCCAGATCGCTCAGGACGATCGAAGCGCCGCGCCAAAAGCTGATGAAGGAGAGGGCAACTGTGGTGGCGACAACGACCTTCGCCGTGTTCGCAGCTACGTGCGCACCGGGCCGGGCGTCATTTGCCATGGTGGATAGTCATACTTGGCGATCCAGGACCGCCTACCTGTATTCTACAGAGGATGACGCCCCGCCACATTGTGGAGCGCCTGCGTTCTGCCGGACACACCGCTTACTGGGTCGGCGGCTGCGTCCGCGACCTCCTGCTCCACCGCGAGCCCACCGACTACGACATCGCCACGAGTGCCCCGCCGCAGCAGGTGCAGGCCCTCTTTCCCGATGCCCTCCGCGTCGGCGCCCACTTCGGCGTCATGCTCGTCGATGGCGTCGAAGTCGCCACCTATCGCAGCGAGGACTCCTACACCGACGGCCGCCGGCCCGATCGCGTCACCTTCGAGACTTCCCCCGCCGCTGACGCCTCCCGCCGCGACTTCACCATCAACGGCCTCTTCCTCGATCCCCTCACCGGCGAAGTCCTCGACTTCGTTGGCGGCCGCGACGATCTCGCCCGCGGCCTCATCCGCGCCATTGGCGACCCCGCCCTTCGCTTTCGCGAAGACCATCTCCGCCTTCTCCGCGCCGTCCGTTTTTCGGCTCGCTTCGGCTTCGCCCTTCACCCCGACACCCGCGCCGCCATCACCGCCGAGGCTGCCTCGATTCGACGCGTTGCCGCCGAACGCGTCCGCGACGAACTCACCCGCATCCTCACCCAAGGCCACGCTCAGGACGGCTTCCGCCTCCTCGAAGAAACCGGCCTGCTGGTTCATGTTCTGCCCGAAGTTGCCGCCCTGCGCGGGGTCGCTCAGCCGCCCGAGTACCACCCGGAAGGCGACGTCTGGACCCACACCCTTCTCCTGCTCGCCGGTCTGCGCGACCCCTCGCCCTCGCTCGCCTGGGGCGCCCTCTTGCACGACGTCGGCAAGCCCCCCACCTTCCGGCTCACCGACCGCATCCGTTTCGACGGCCACGCCGCCGTCGGCGCCCGCCTGGCCGAATCCATCCTCGGACGCCTGCGCTGCTCGCAGGAAGACACCGACCAGGTCACCGCCCTGGTCGCCCATCACATGGACTGGCTCCACGTCCGCCAGATGCGCCCCAGCACTCTCCGCCGCTTCCTTCGTCTCCCCATCTTCGATGAACACCTCGAACTTCACCGTCTGGATTGCCTCGCCAGCCACGGCAAGCTCGACAACTACGACTTCGTCCGCGCCGAACTGGACACCCTCCAACCCCAGGACCTCCGTCCCGCCCCCCTTCTGACCGGCCGCGACCTCATCGCCCAAGGCATGCAGCCCGGCCCCGTCTTCACCCGCATTCTTCACGAAGTGGAAACCGCCCAGCTCGATGGCCGGCTCCACTCAACCGCCGAAGCCCTCCAACTCGCCCAGGAGATTTACGCCGCCCGACGTTGACCTTCGCTGTCTGTTTGAGTATCATCGAAATAGGATATTTTTAGTCCGAGAATGCTCAAGCTCACCAAAAAAGCGGATTACGGCCTGATCGCTCTCAAGCATCTCGCGATGCCCCGGCCCAATCGCGAGAGCGCCAGCGCGAAGGAGATCGCCGAAACCTATCACATCCCCCTGCCGTTGCTGGCTAAAGTCCTGCAAAAGCTGGGAAAGAGCGGTTTCCTGATCTCTGAGCAGGGCACCAATGGCGGCTACCGTCTATCGCGCCCCGCTGCGAGCATGACCGTGCTCGAAGTGGTTCGCTCCATTGACGGCCCCATCATTCTCACTTCCTGCTTCACTTCCGAACGGCCGTGCGACCAAAGCGGCACCTGCATCGTGAAAGAGCCCCTCCGGCGCGTTCACGAAAGCATCCTGCGCCTCCTTGACAGCATCTCTATTGCTGATCTGGTAGACGAAGAAGTTCCTGACCCCAATGAAGGCTCGCTGGTTGAGCTCAGCAGTTTACTCCCAGCGGCTTCGCGCTGATCTCTGAAGGACGATTTGATGAAGTTCCCCATCTATCTCGATAACCACGCCACCACGCCCACTGACCCTCGGGTCGTGCAGGCGATGCTGCCCTACTTCACCGAAATCTTCGGCAACGCGGCCAGCCGCAACCATGCCTTTGGCTGGCAGGCGGAAGAAGCTGTCGAAAAGGCCCGCAAACAAATCGCCGATCTCATCGGCGCCAACTCGAAGGAAATCATCTTCACTTCGGGCGCCACCGAATCCAACAACCTCGCCATCAAGGGCGTCGCGCAGATGTATGCCGAAAAAGGCAACCACATCATCACCGCGGCCACCGAACACAAGGCGGTTCTCGACACCTGTAAGCACCTCGAAAAGGACGGCTTCCGCGTCACCTACCTGCCCGTGAAGGGCGATGGCGCCGTCGACCTCGACATGCTGCGTGAAGCGATCACTGACAAGACGATTCTCGTCAGCATCATGTACGCCAATAACGAAATCGGCTACATCCAGCCGGTGGCCGAAATCGGCAAGATCTGCAAAGAGAAGGGCGTTCTCTTCCACACCGACGGCGTCCAGGCCGTCGGCAAAATCCCAGTGAACGTGATCGCCGACAACATCGACCTGATGTCGATCACGGCGCACAAGCTTTATGGCCCCAAGGGCGTGGGCGCCCTCTACGTGCGCCGCAAGGGTCCGCGGGTCCAACTCACCGCTCAGATGGATGGTGGCGGTCATGAGCGCGGCATGCGCTCGGGTACGCTGAACGTCCCGGGAATCGTCGGCCTCGGCGAAGCCTGCGCACTGGCGCAGAAAGAGATGCCGGAAGAGTCTGCGCGCCTCCGCGCCCTGCGCGATCGCCTGCACGCTAAGCTTGCGACCATCGAAGAGTCTTACGTCAACGGCGGCATGGACCGCCGCTTGCCCCACAACCTCAACATGAGCTTCGCCTACGTCGAAGGCGAAAGCCTGCTGATGGGCATCAACGACATCGCCGTCAGTTCGGGCTCCGCCTGCACCTCGGCCACCCTGGAACCCAGCTACGTGCTCAAGGCCCTAGGTCTCGGTGACGACCTCGCCCATACCTCCATCCGGTTCGGCATCGGCCGCTTCACCACCGAAGAAGAAATCGATTACGTCGCCGACAAGATGATCGACGTCGTCAATAAACTGCGCGAACTGTCGCCCCTGTGGGAGATGTTCAAAGATGGCGTCGACCTCAGCAAGGTCGAGTGGGTCGCCCACTAAGCCGCGCAACCAACACGAAATTTAGAGAGGGACAATCACATGGCTTACTCCGATAAAGTTCTCGACCACTACAATCACCCGCGCAACGTGGGCAGCCTCGATAAGAAGGACCCCAACGTGGGGACCGGTATGGTCGGCGCCCCCGAGTGCGGCGACGTCATGAAGCTCCAGATCAAGGTCAATCCCACCACGGGCGTCATCGAAGATGCCAAGTTCAAGACCTTCGGCTGCGGCTCTGCCATCGCCTCTTCGTCCTTGGCCACCGAGTGGCTCAAGGGCAAGAGCGTTGACGAAGCGCTCGCCATCAAGAACACGGACATCGTGAACGAACTGGCTCTCCCGCCCGTGAAGATCCATTGCTCCGTGCTTGCTGAAGATGCGATCAAGGCCGCCATCGACGACTATAAGGCCAAGGCCGTGCCGGTCGCCGAACAGGCCACTGTCTAAAAGGAGGCTCGATGGTTAGCGTCACTCCCAAAGCCGTCGGTAAGATCCGCGAAGCCTTCGCCCGCGAAGGCGTTCAAGGCGGTTTGCGGCTCGGCGTGCTGGGCGGCGGCTGCTCCGGCTTGAGCTATCAGTTCAAGTTCGACCCCCAGCCGCGCTCGAATGACAATGTACTGAACTTCGAAGACGTCCAGGTCTTCGTCGATCCCAAGAGCATGATCTTCCTCGACGGCATGACGCTCGACTGGAAAGACTCGCTCATGCATTCCGGCTTTGTCTTCGAGAATCCCAACGCCAAGAAGAGCTGCGGCTGCGGCACTTCCTTCACTGCCTGATTTCCCCGGGGACGGGCCTTCGCGGCCCGTCCTTTCTCCCTCCATGCACCCCGACTATTACGCTTCGCTCGACCTGCCCCCGCTCCAACTCCACCTGGACCCGGCCGACCTCGAAAAGCGCTTCCACGCCAAAAGCCGTCAACTCCACCCGGACCGTTTCGCTCGCGCCTCCGCCGCCGAGCAGCAAGCCGCCCTCGACGCTTCCTCCGTCCTGAACGACGCCTACCGCACCCTTCGCGACCCGCTCAAGCGCGTCGAGTACGCCCTCAAAGTCGCTGGCTTAAACCTCGGCGAACAGGGCAATAAGGACGTCCCCGCGGACTTGCTTGAAGAAGTCTTCGAACTCAACATGGCTCTCGAAGAAGCCGGTCACGAAGACGAAATCGCGGAAGCCAAGCAACGCTTCATCTCCATGCGCGACGACATCGACCGCCAGGTCGACACTCTCTGCCGCGCCCACGACGCCGCCCCCAGCCGCGACCTCCTCGAACAACTCCGCGGCTTACTCAACCGTCGCCGTTACATCTCGAACCTCATCTCGACCGCCTCCGGCGAAGGCATTCGCCACTAGATCATCATGGGCACCTTTCAAATCGACTTCGGCCAAGCCGCCCCTAAAACCCGCATCCTCGGCATCGACCTCGGCACCACCAACTCCCTCGCTGCCTACCTCGACCCCGCCGGCGCCCCGCGCATCGTTCCCGGTGTCGACGGCCGCCCCCTGGTTCCCAGCGTCGTTCATTACCCCGCTTCCGGTGCGCCCGTCGTCGGCTATGCCGCCAACGACTTCCTGAAGTCGGACCCCGCCCGCACCATCTACTCCGCCAAACGCCTCATGGGCCGCGCCTTCGAAGACGTCCAGGGCGAACGTTTCACCTATGCCTTTGACGCCGATAAGTCGGCGCACGTCATCCACCTCGCCGTCGGTGTCACGCCGCCCGAAGTCGGTGCCGCCGTTCTTCGCCAGCTCAAGCAGAACGCCGAAGCGCATCTGGGCGAAACCGTCACCCAAGCCGTCATCACCGTGCCGGCCTACTTCAACGACGCTCAACGCCAGGCCACCAAGGATGCCGGCCGCATCGCGGGCCTCGAAGTCCTGCGCCTCGTCAACGAGCCCACCGCCGCCGCGCTCGCCTATGGCCTCGACAAGCGCAAGCAAGGCATCATTGCCGTCTATGACCTGGGCGGCGGCACCTTCGATATCTCGATCCTGAAACTGCAGGACGGCATCTTCGAAGTCCTGGCCACCAACGGCGACACCCACCTCGGCGGCGACGACATCGACGCCCTCCTGCTGCGCGTCGCGCTCGAGGACATCGCTAGCGAATGGGGCACCTCGCTCCACGACGATGCGGCGGCTTACCAGTCCCTGCGTCAGGCCGTCATCGAAGCCAAGCACACGCTCTCCACCGCGCCCGCTGTCACGCTCGAGTTCGCTTGGCTCGGCCAGGAGTATCGTCGCGAGCTCACGCGCGAAGTCTTTGACCAACTCATCGCCCCCATCGTCGACCGCACGCTCGGCCCTTGCCGGCGCTGCCTCGCCGATGCCGGCGTCACCGTCGATCAGATCGACGAAGTCGTCCTCGTCGGCGGCTCCACGCGCATCCCGCTGGTCCGCACCGCCGTCGAGAACCTCTTCCGCGCCCGTCCGCACACCGAACTCAACCCGGATGAAGTGGTCGCCTTGGGCGCCGCCGTCCAGGCCGGCATCCTCGCCGGTGACGTGCAGGACACGCTCCTGCTCGACGTCACGCCCCTTTCCCTGGGCCTCGAGACCATGGGTGGCGTCGTCTCGAAGCTCATCCACCGCAACAGCACCATCCCCGCTTCCGCCACTGAGACCTTCACCACCGCCGTCGACGGTCAGCGGAATGTCCTGATCCACGTCGTCCAGGGCGAACGCGAACTCGTCAAGGATTGCCGCTCGCTCGCCCGCTTCGATCTCAAAGACATTCCCGCCATGCCGGCTGGTCTGCCCAAGATCGAGGTCCGTTTCCTCATCGACGCCAACGGCATCCTGAATGTCTCCGCAAAAGAACTCCGCTCCGGCCAGCAGCATTCCATGGAAGTGATCCCCAGCTACGGACTCACCGACGAGCAGGTGGAAGCCATGATCCTCTCGTCCATCGAAAACGCCGAAGAGGACTTCCGCGAACGTCAGGTCCGCGAGGCGCGTGTCGAAGCCGACCAGATTCTCGCCGCGATCGACAAGGCCAAGGCCCACGCCGCTTGGGACGCCCTCACCGGCGAACAACGCGCCTCGGTGAACCTCGCCATCAATCAGCTCTTGCTCGCCTATCACGGCGACCATCACGAACTGATTCTGAACAAGATCGAAGAACTGAATCAGGCGACGCTGCCCCTCGCCGAAACCATGATGAACACCGCCGTTCAAGGCGCGCTGAAGGGAACCAAAATATGACCGGCCTATCCTGGAACCACATCGACGACCTCGGCCTCTCCCTCTACGAGGCCCACCCCGACACGGACCCGCTCACCGTCCGCTTCACCGACCTCCACAAATGGATCACCGAACTCCCCGACTTCGCCGACGATCCGCTCAAGTCCACCGAAGCCAAGCTCGAGGCCATTCAAATGGCCTGGTACGACGAGTGGAAGGACAACCAGTAGTTACTTCTTCGTCTCGTCGTAAAACTGGTCCACATCCGTCTTCAGCTTCTTCAGCGAGGGCACATGGATATACATCATGTGCCCTCCCTCATAATCCGTCCACTTGATATTCTTCCTCAGCGCCGGCGTCAGACCCATGTGCGAAACCGTATACTCCACCGCGTGGAACGGCGTCGCCAGGTCGTAATAACCGTAAGCGATCCACACCTTCATATGCGGATTCCGCTCCAGCGCGGCGCGTAAGTTCTCCGCCGTATCGGCATAGCCTTGCCCCCCGTTCTGCGAAATCCCCCAATCCCACGCCGCAGTGATGCCGCCGCCCAGCGCGTAGTATTCCTTCTCTTCTTCCCAACCCAGTTGCTCCCGCGCGTACTGATTCATCACCGCCGTATAAGGCGGGCGGATGGCTGTCAGGGAAGGATCGAAGCTCGGTGTCTCAGCCGTCGGCGAGCCCTCGCTTCCCGTCAATCGCCCATCCAACCGGCCCACCGTTAAGCCGCGGTCCCGCAACAACTCCTTCGTGAACCGCTGAATTTCGATCCGCAGCTCGCTACGGTCCAGAAACTCGCGTGAGAGTCCCGTCAGTCTCACCAGCTGATCCAGCCCTCGCTTCCGCTCTTCCGCCGTCAGCGTATCGCCCTTGAAAAGTAACACCTGATATTCGCCGGACGCAAACTTACGGCTTTCTTCCACTGCCTTGCGCAGATCCTTCTGTAACTCCAGCCCCAACTTCTTGTGGTACCACGCGATCGCCGTGTAAGTCGGTAAGTGCGTCGCATAAGTCAGATCGTTGCCTCGCTGGAAGCGCAAGGTCTGAAAGTTCATCACCGTGGAAACCAACATCACGCCGTTCAGCGCAATCCCGTGGTCCACCAGCCATTGCGACAGCCCCGCCGCCCGCGTCGTCCCGTAGCTTTCTCCCGCCACGTACAGCGGCGAGTTCCAGCGCTTCGTCTGATTCAGATAATTCCGCACAAACGTCCCAATGGACTCGATGTCGCCGCGCACGCCAAAATAGCGCCGCGCAAGGTCCTGATTCCGCGCTCGCGAAAATCCCGTCCCCACCGGGTCCACAAACACCAGATCGCTCTTCTCCAGCCACGTCGACTCGTTCGGCACCATCTTGTACGGCGCCGGCGGCAGCGACCCATCGTCATTCATCGCCGCCCGCTGCGGCCCGATCGCTCCCAGATGCAGCCACAACGAACCGGCTCCCGGCCCGCCGTTAAAACACACCGTCAACGGCCGGTTCGCCCCCTCCACCGTGTAGGCCACATAGAAAAGCTGCGCTTCGATCTCGCCCTGCTCGTTCTTCAGCGGCATCATCCCCGTCGTCGAACGGTACTTCAGCGTCTTACCCCGCACCACCAGTTCCTGATCGCGCGTCACCGGCTTCGTCTCGGTCATCGGCTTCGGCGCCCCGGCCGGCTGCCCCCACGCCATCATCACCAACAGGAAAGGAAGAAGCACTCGCATGATCGTTAGGGTAACAGCGTTTGTTACACTCGGGATCGCATGAACTATCGCATCGCCGTGTTGCCGGGCGACGGCATCGGAGTGGAAGTGATGGCCGAAGCCTGCCGCGTTCTCGAGGCTGCGGCTGCCGGCTTTGCCCTCGAATTCGCCGAGATGAGCGTCGGCGCCAACGAGTATCTCGCCAATGGCGATCCCCTCCCTCCCGCCACTCTCGAACGCGCCCAAACCTACGACGCCATCCTCCTCGGCGCCATGGGCCTTCCCCACGTCCGCTGGCCCAACGGCACCGAGATGACGCCGCAGATCGACATCCGCGAGAAGCTCGACCTCTACCTCGGCCTCCGCCCCATCCGCCTGATCCACGAGTCGCTCTCGCCGCTCAAAGGCTATGCCGCCGGCCAAATCGACTTCCTGCTGATCCGCGAGAACACCGAAGGCCTCTTCTTCTCGCGCGGCGCCGCGCAAAAAGACAACCCACCTTTCGTCGAAGACACGATGCACATCTCGCGCGCTCGCAGCGAGCGACTCTTCCATCGCGCTTTCGAACACGCCCGCCTCCGCCGCCACCACGTCACCTTAGTCGACAAAGCCAATGTCTTGCCGTCGATGGCTTACTTTCGCCGTATCTTCCAGGAAGTAGCTGCGCAATATCCGGACGTCCAGACCGATTGCGTCTATGTCGATGCCATGGCTTTATATCTGGTCACCCGGCCGCAGACTTACGACGTCGTCGTCACCGAAAACATGTTTGGCGACATCCTCAGTGACCTTGCCGCTGGCTTGATTGGTGGGATGGGCTACGCCCCCTCCGCCGACATCGGTGACCGCTGGGCCGTCTTCCAGCCCTCGCACGGCACTGCGCCCGATATTGCCGGTCAAGGCCTCGCGAACCCCGTCGCCATGATCCTTTCCGCCGCCATGATGCTCGATTGGTTTGGCACAGCAGCCACCCGGCAAGCGGCTCGCCGCATCGAGCGCGCGGTCAGCCATGTCGACTACACCGCGGTCAATGGAACCAAGGCCATCACCGCCCACATCCTCGAAGCCCTGAAATAAATCTCAATCCAGCGGTCAGTTTACTTCGTATCTCCCATCGGAAGCGGTTTGCTAGCAATGCCTCGCGGCATGCCGTAACCTTCGGGGCTCTTCAAGGAGAACGAAGAAATTGACTGAGAATAAACTAATCCGAGACATGATCGCCGCTTCGCCGGACCGCCGTAGCTTTGTCAAGAAGCTGGGTTTAGCTGGCGCGATGGCCAGTGCCGCCGTTACCGTCACCAATCCGCGGGCTTATGCGCAAGCCGCCATCACCGACCTCGACATCGTCCAGTTCGCGTTGAATCTCGAGTATCTCGAGGCTGAATTCTATACCGCCGCCACCACCGGCCAAACCATTAGCCAGGTTGGCATCGGCATCACGGGCTCCGGCACTGCCGGCCAGACCACCGGCGGCTCCCGGGTCACCTTTGCCGACGCCGCCATCAGCCAGATGGCCCAGGAACTCGCTTCGAACGAACAAGTCCACGTCAAGCTGCTGCGCGACACCATCACGTCCCTCGGCGGCACTCCGGTGGCCAAGCCGGCCATCAACCTCAACGCCCTCGGTGTCGGCTTCAATAGCCAGGCCGAATTCCTCGTCGTCGCGCGGGCTCTTGAAGACATTGGCGTCACCGCCTATGGCGGCGCTGCTCCGCTCATTCAGGACAAGACGATCCTCGGCTATGCCGCGCAGATCCTTGCCGTCGAAGCCTTCCACGCCGGTGCCATCCGGACGCAGGTCGCCCGCCTCAACCTCACCACCACGGCGCTCGATGCGGTCGACCACATCCCTCCGCCCTCCGGCACGTTGTACTTCAACACCAATAGCAACGCCCTTTCCGAAGTGCGCTCGCCCGGTGAAGTGCTCCGTCTCGCCTATGGCGGCGCCGCCAACGCCACCTCCGGCGGCTTCTTCCCCACCGGCGTCAATGGCAACATCAAGGCCGCTTCGGGCTCCGGTCCGTCGCCGTCCGGTAACTCCATCACCGCCAGCCCCAACCCGATTCCCGTGCAGGGTGGCAACCTCGGTCAAACCACCATCTCCTGGAATGCGCCGAACGCCTCGGTCGTCGAGATCCGCGTGGGCAGCCCCACCGGTCAGCTCTTCGCCATGCAGGGCAAGTCTGGCTCCATGATGACCGGCAGTTGGGTTCAGGAAGGCACCACCTTCTACCTCGTCGATGTGTCGAACGGCAAAACCGCCAGCGCCGCCAACGTGCTCGCTTCGGTTGTGATCCGCCTCCAGCGCAACTAGTTCGCTCATCGCTTCGGCGGGCGGGGGCTTGCTCCCGCCCGTTACGATGACTAAGTGGTCAACGTGAATCAGTTCCGTGTGGATGCGCCAGGCGGCTACGCTGCCGCCCTCGCCGCTGAACAGAAGATCTACGCGAACTGCCTCGACGTTCACGATCTTCCCCCGTCCTTTCACTACTGGTCGAATCGCTACCTGCGTCCTCGCCTCCAGGCGTATGGCTTCGAGTCTCCTCAGGACTTATTTCTCGACGTTCTCCGCCGCCAATGTGCCCAGGGCGCTCCCCGCCGCTTTCTCAGCGTTGGGGCAGGGAACGCTGATCTTGAGCTCGCCCTGGCTGCGCAGCTCCGCGCCCAAGGCCACCACAATTTCGTCCTCGAATGTTTGGACCTGAATCCGGACATGCTCGCTCGTGGACGTGCCGCGGCCCAGGCCGCCGGTCTCGGTCAGCAACTCGCCTTCCTCCAGGCTGATTTCAACCAGTGGCAAGCCACTCACCGTTACCACGCCGTTCTCGCCAATCAATCCCTCCACCACGTCGTCAATCTCGAAGGCTTGCTGAGCGAACTTCGCCGCGCGCTGGTCGACACCGGCGAACTCGCCGTCTCCGACATGATCGGCCGCAACGGCCATCAGCGTTGGCCTGAAGCGCTCGCTCTCGTCCAGGAGCTTTGGACCGCCCTGCCGCCGTCCTATCGCTTCAACCTGCGCCGCCAGGTTTACGAAGAACGCTTCGTCAATTGGGATTGCTCCGGCGAAGGTTTCGAGGGCATCCGCTCCCAGGACATCCTGCCGCTCCTACTGGAACATTTCCACTTCAAAATGTTTTTGCCCTTCGGCAACCTGATTGACCCCTTCGTCGACCGTACCTTCGGCGGGCACTTCGACGTCGCCTCCGCCTGGGACCGTGAGTTCCTTGACCGCGTGCACGCCCGCGACGAGGCCGAACTCGCTGCCGGCCGCCTCACGCCCACTCATCTCCTCGCCATCCTGACCAAAGAACCCGCCCCGGGCGCGATCGATCCCCAAACTGTCCAACGTTGTATCCGCTTGTCCCCAGCCCTGCCCACCCCCGCCC
>JBGAHE010000159.1:0-10753 GCA_044226365.1 Bryobacteraceae bacterium | reverse complement strand
GACCGCATCATCGACGATTCCGGCCTGCCGGCCAGCACCAAGCAACGCTCGAAGCGCGTGTTCCACAAACTGGGCGAAGCCGAAGCCGCCGTCCACGGCATTTCGCTCGAGCGCGTGCATTTCCACGAAGTCGGCGCCGTGGACTCCATTTGCGACATCGTCGGCGCCTGCTATGGCCTGGACCTCCTTGGCATCGAGCGCATCTACATGTCGAATGTTAACGTCGGCAGCGGCACCGTGCAATGCGAACACGGCCTGATGCCCGTTCCGGCTCCGGCCACCGCCAAACTGCTCACCGGCCACCCGACGTACTCCGCCGGCCCCACTGTCGAACTCACCACGCCCACCGGCGCGGCCTTTGCCGCCGCCCTCGCCGAAAGCTTCGGCTCCATGCCGGCCATGAAAGTCGACAAGATCGGTTTCGGCGCCGGCACGAAAGACTTCAAAGGCCATGCAAACCTCCTGCGCGTCATGGTCGGCGAAGCCTCAGCCGCCGTCGAAGCCACCACGGTCACCGTCATCGAGGCCAACATCGACGACACCACACCCCAGGTGCTTGGCTACACGATGGACCGCCTCTTCGAAGAAGGCGCGCTCGATGTCGCCCTCCAGCCGCTCCAGATGAAAAAGAATCGGCAAGGCACGCTGCTGCGCGTGATTGCCAAGCCCGAAGACCAGGAAAAGCTCGGCCAGTTGATTCTCGCGGAAACCACCACGCTCGGCATCCGTATGTATCCGGCCCAGCGCCGCGTGCTCGAACGCCGCATCGTCCCGGTCGCCACGCCCTATGGCGAAGTCCGCATGAAGGTGACGGCCGAAGGCTCCGCTGCGCCCGAGTACGATGACTGCGCCCAACTCGCCCGCCAGCGTCGCGTGCCCCTCAAAGAAGTAATCGCCGCCGCCCATTTCGCCTATCAAGCCACCCGATGAAAAAGTTCTACCTCACCACGCCCATCTACTACGTGAACGCCGCGCCGCACATCGGCCACACCTACACCACTATTGCCGCTGAAGTGATCGCTCGCCTCAAGCGCGAAGAAGGCTACGACGTCGTCCTCACCACCGGCACCGACGAACACGGCCAGAAGATCGAACGCGCCGCCAAAGCCGTCGGCAAGACACCGCAAGAATTTACCGACGTCATCTCCAACGAGTTCCGCAAACAGTGGGTAGACCTCGGCCTCCAGATCGATCGCTTCAAGCGCACCACGGATCCCGCGCATCACAAGAAAGTCCAGGAGCTTTTCACCCGCTGCCTCGAGCGCGGTTACGTCTACAAGAGCAGCTATACCGGCGCCTACTGCGTCTCCGACGAACTCTACGCCAACGAAGCCAAGCCCGGCGAGCCGTGCCCCATCTGTGGACGCCCGCTCGAAGAAGTCACCGAAGAGAATTACTTCTTCAAGCTCTCCGCCTTCCAGGACCGCCTGCTGGAACTTTACGACAAGAACCCGGACTTCATTCAGCCCGACATTCGCCGCAACGAAGTCCTCGCCTTTGTGAAAGGCGGTCTCCAGGACCTCTCCATCAGCCGCACCTCCATCACCTGGGGGATCCCCGTCCCCCACGAAGAAAAGCACGTCTTCTACGTCTGGTTCGACGCTCTGATGACTTACATGAGCGCCGTCGACGGGGAAGACCGCTGGCCCGCGGACCTGCACCTGATCGGCAAAGAGATTCTGCGGTTCCATGCCGTCTTCTGGCCCGCCTTCCTCATGGCCGCCGATTGGCCCTTGCCCAAGCAGATCTTCGCCCACGGCTGGCTGCTCTTTGAAAACGACAAAATGTCGAAGTCCAAGGGCAACCTGCTCCGCGCCACGCCGATCACCAACGTGGTGGGCGTCGACGCGCTACGCTACTTCCTGCTGCGCGAAGTGGTCTTCGGCTCGGACGGTAACTTTTCGCTGGATGCCCTGGTAGCCCGCTACAACGCGGATCTCGCCAACGGACTCGGCAATCTCACCAGCCGCACGCTGTCGATGATCAAGCAGTACCGTCAGGGACGCGTCCCCACGGTCGCCATCCTCGAGCACGTCGCCGAGCAGATGACCACCGCCACCGCGCTCGCCAAAGGCTACTACTCGCGCTTCGAGTTCTCGAAGGCGCTGGAAGCCATCTGGGCGCTGATCGGCTTTCTGGACCGTCTCATCATGGAAGAGAAGCCCTGGGAACTGGCCAAGAAGGGCGAGGACACGCGGCTCGATGCCGTACTCGCCTCCACCTACCGGGCGCTGGCCGCCATTTGCGACCTCACGCACCCGGTCATCCCGGCCTCCATTGAAAAAATTCGCGCACAGATGGGTGAACACGGCCAAGTGGGCGACCTTGCCCCCGTCTTCCCCCGTCTCGACGCCAAGTTGATCATTCCTCAAATGCAAGAACAAGAACAAGCTGAACTCGCGCGTCAGGGCGCGCTCGTGGGTAAGACTCCGGAACCGGCTTCGGCCGCCGCTGAAACCAACGGCGTCGCGCCGCTGTCCCCCGAAATCACCATCGACGACTTCGTCAAAGTTGACCTCCGCGTCGGTCTCGTCCTTTCGGCCGAAGCCGTGAAAGGTGCCGACAAACTGCTCCACCTCAAGGTCGACATCGGCGAACCCGAGCCGCGCACCATCGTCGCCGGCATCGCCAAGGCCTACGCGCCGGAAACCCTCGTCAATCGTAAGGTCGTCATCGTCGCCAACCTCGCCCCGCGCAAGTTGCGCGGCATTGAGAGCAAAGGCATGATCGTCGCCGCTTCGCTCGAAGGCGGCTCGCCCGTCCTGGCCGCGTTTCTCGAGGAGGTTCCCGTCGGGGCCCGCCTCAAGTGATCGATTCTCACTGCCATGTTGACGACGGGGCCTTCGACGCGGACCGCGGCGAGGTCATCGCCCGGGCGCGTCAGGCCGGCGTCACCCGGATGCTGGCCATCGGCTCCGGCGAAGGTCCTCCGGATCTCGAGGCTGGCGTGCGTCTCGCCGAGGTCCATCCCGAGTTCCTCGCCACCGTCGGCGTCCACCCCCACCGGGCTCTCGCCGTCGACGCCGAAATTCTTCGACGCCTTCCCGCCCTCTGCGAGCATCCTACAGTCGTGGCCTTCGGCGAAATCGGTCTCGACTACCATTACGACTTCGCCCCGCGCGAGGTCCAGCACCACGCCTTTATCCGCCAGATGGAGATTGCCCGTGAAGCGCGTCTCCCCCTGATCATTCACACGCGCGAGGCCTGGGACGACACCTTCTCCCTGGTCGAGCGCCACTGGGATCCGGCTCTCGGCGGCGTTTTTCATTG
Organism: Bryobacteraceae bacterium; assembly: GCA_044226365.1. Taxonomy (GTDB): domain Bacteria; phylum Acidobacteriota; class Terriglobia; order Bryobacterales; family Bryobacteraceae; genus JALHNI01. The sequence goes on along the minus strand of JBGAHE010000159.1, from coordinate 7,483 downwards.
CTTTTCCGGCGGCGTCGACGAGATGCGGCGCACCGTCGAACTGGGGTTCCATCTCGGCTTCGGCGGCGTCCTGACCTATCCCAAGGCCACCAACGTCCACGAAGCTGCCCGCCAAGCTCCGGCGGACCGGCTTCTGCTCGAAACCGATTGCCCCTATCTGGCTCCCGTCCCGTATCGCGGCAAGCGCAACGAACCCGGCTATCTCTCTTACACCGCGGCCCGTTTGGCCGAACTGAGGAATGCTACGCTAGCCGAGATTGACCAATTGACGACGGCGAACTTCGAGCGGCTCTTTGTCCGGGCCGCCGCCCCGTCCCCAGGCCCGCTGAAAGGATCGGCATGACCAACATCGCCCTGGCGCTCACCAGCCGCGAAATTCATGATCTCGTTCGAGATGACCTGAAGAAGGTCGAGCAGCACTTCGCGCTCGATTCGGCCGCCTCGTCGCAAACCGTCACCGCCGTGGCGAGCCACATGCAAGCCGGCGGCGGCAAACGCCTGCGCCCCATTCTGCTGCTCCTCAGCTCGCGCCTGGTGGGCGACGTCAGTCCAGATGCCATTCGCATGGCCGCCGTCATGGAACTGCTGCACACCGCCACGCTCATCCACGACGACGTCATCGATATGGCCAACACGCGCCGCGGCCGTCCCTCGGCCAACGCCATCTGGGGCAACCACGTCTCCGTCCTCGCCGGCGACTGGATCTACATGCAGGCCTTCCAGATTACGCTCGAACTGCGCGACTTCCGCATCATCGACATCCTGATGGGCGTCACCCAGCGCATGGTGGAAGGCGAACTCCTCCAACTCGAGCGCATCGGCCAGCTTGACGTCACCGAAGCCGACTACATGGAGCTCGTGGACCGCAAAACGGCCGCGCTGTTTGGCGCTTGCGCCGAAGTCGGCGCCCTCATCGGCAATCGTGCCGACGCCGCCGCTCAAGCCCGCCTCGCCGAATTCGCCTGGAACCTCGGCATGGCCTTCCAACTCGTCGACGACATCCTCGACTTCACCTCGCGCGAGAACATCCTTGGCAAACCCGTCGGCAACGACCTGCAGGAAGGCAAAGTCACCCTGCCGTTGATCTACGCGCTGGCCACCGCCAATCGCGAGGAAGTCCGCCTCGTCGAAACCGTCCTCAAGGACAAGTGCTACGATCGTGTGCCGTTCTCTCGCATCCTCACCCTCATCGAGAATCATCGGGGAGTGGAGCAAGCCCGCGAACGCGCGGCCGCCTTTGCCAGCCGCGCCCGCGAACTGATCCTTTCCTTTGCCGATTCGCCCTATCGCCGCGCGCTGCTCTCGGTCACCGAACTGGTCACCGACCGCGACCGTTAAGGCTGACAGGCCTTCGTCATCGTGTTGGCCCGGCTGCCGTCGTCGCCGATCCCGCGGAGCAGTTCGTCAAACGTCTGCAGCGGCACGCTCGCCCCTTCGCGTCCCACGGCCGGTACCAGCGCCCAGCGATCCTCGGCCACGGACCCCGCTTGGGCCGCATCCGTCGCCAACACTCCCGGCGCCGCCTCCGCATGGCCGTTCGGCACGCAGATCGACGGATGATCGAACGGCGCCCGCTGATAGCGCACCCGCTCATCGCTCAGCGCCTTCAGGAACGCCACCACTGCCGTTCGCTCCCCCTGGTTCAAACGAATGTTCCCGATCCCCGGCCCCAGGTTGCCGCCCGCCGGAAAGTCGCCGTTGCGGCCGTAAAACTCGAGCACCTGCTCGAGCGTCGCCTGACTCCCGTTGTGGAAGTACGGCCCCGTGAACTCCACGTTGCGCAGGCTCGGAGCCTTGAACGTTCCCGCCGCCGTCGTGGGCGAGGCAGGGAAGAGCGGCAAGCCAAAGTCATCATTCCCGCCCAACCCCGCATCGTCCCCGATCGGCCGCACGCCGATGCGGAAAAAGCCGAAACTCGCCGGCGCATTCGCGTTATTCGCCCGTAGCACCGCCGTCCATCCCGCCGCCGTCGTCTCCGGACCATGGTGACAGTTCAAGCACTGCGAACCGCCTGCCCGGAACTCGTTCAAGCCCTGCTGCTCGAGCGCTGTCAACACGCCCGTCCGGCCCTCGAAAAATTGATCTACGCGCGAGTCGTTCGCCACCAGCGTCGACTCATACGCTTGAATCGCCAGTCCCCAGAACAGCGCGAAGTTCTGCTCCGCCTGAGAGTAGCCATCCACTTCCTGTGATGCGCTCGTGTATTCCGGCCGAAAGGCCGCCCGCACCAGCGCCGCATAAGACCATTCCGGCCGCAGACCGTTCCCCTCCGGATTCGCCAATGCGCCCAGCACGCTGTCCGACGGCGACACCTGCTGCCGCGCCAGGGGCGCCAGGCTGAACAGTTTGCGCCCCAGTTCCGGCCACGCGCGCCCCGCCCACGACATCTCTACCGCGTTGAGCGCCGGCCCCACTGCCTGCGACGCCAAACTCGCATTCTCCAACCGCACCGGTTCGCGCTGCAGCACCCCCTCCCTCAGCACCACGGCCCGCAACCCACTGTCGGACTCGCCGAACGGCGTCGCACCCGTAAACACGCGGCTCGCCCGTCCATCCCAGAAACTGCGCACGTTGAACACGGCGTTGATCACCGAAGGCGTATTCCGCCCCGTCACCTGCCGCACATGCACACCGTTCGGCATAAAGGGGGATGCGACGCCCAGCAAGTCCGCCAGATCCGTATCGCTTCCCGGCTGCACCTGCACAAAGGCCTTCGCCACCACGCCCATGGACCCCGCCACCAGACGCCGGTCCCGCACCACAGCCGACTGGTTATTGTTCGGATTGCTCAGCTGATGGAACGGGAAATCGGCCGCCGTCAGTACCTGATTCATCACCGCCTCAGCGCCCGAAAGCTGATGCTGCACCCGATGATCCGCACCCGCATGAAAATGGCAGGTGGCGCATGCCGTCCGGCCGTCGCTGCCCGCCTGCATGTCCCAGAAGAACGCCTTGCCCAACTGGACCAGCGCCGCCTCATCGGCGACATAACGCTCGAGCCCCGTCGGCTTCGGCACCGTCACCGTCTTCAGTGACCCCAACGGCGGATTCTGCCCGCCACCTCCGCCTCCCCCGCGCTGCGCCCACATTGGCAGCATGGCCAACCACCCGCAAATCAGCCAAACTCGCATCCCGTTCGTGCTCCCTGCGAATCATAAACCACCGTCCCCGCGCAAAGTTTTGCTAAGGAATGTTATCGGCTCAAGGCTCGAACGAATATCCCTGACCGCGCACCGTCACGATGTGCCGCGGCGCCTGCGGATTCTCTTCCAGCTTCTGCCGCAGCCAAGCAATGTGCACGTCCACCGTCCGCGGTCCGATAAATGGCTGATCCGCCCAGATCCGCGTCAGCAACCGCTCGCGCGACAGCACCTGTCCGCGATGATCGATCAAGTGGCGCAGCAACTGCAGCTCCTTTGCCGCCAGCGCCACTGGCTTTTGCGCCCGCAATACTTCGCGCCGCTCAAAGTCTACCGCCACCTCACCGAACTGATACTTCAGCACGGGCGTGAGCGGTGCTTTGCCCACGCGCCGCAGCAGGGCACTGATGCGCGCCAACAGCACCTTCGAGTCGAACGGCTTCCCCAGATAATCATCCGCCCCCGTGGCTAGGCCCTGCACCAGATCATCCGCCTGTGACCGTGCCGTCAGCATCAGAACCCCGCCATCGAAGCCCCGCTCGCGAATCGCCGCGCACACCGCGAAGCCGTCAATGCCCGGCAACATCAGGTCCAGCACCAGCAGGTCAAAACGCTGCTCGCTTGCCAGCGCGAGCCCATGCTCGCCATCGTCAGCCACCACTACTTCGTGCCCTTGCGCCCGCAGCAAATCCGCCACGATCAATTGCACGTCGGGTGCGTCTTCCACCAACAGAATGCGCGCCGTCGTCACGCCGTTTTCTTCCCGGGCAGCCGCAGCGTGAACTGCGCCCCACCCCCTGCACTCTCCACCGTCACCGATCCGCCATGCTTTTCGGCCGTATCTTTCACCAGACTCAAGCCCAGCCCCGTCCCGCGCACCTGCGAATTCCGGCTGCGCTCGCCGCGATAGAACGGTTCGAAGATCCGCTCCACTTCCTCGTTCGGAATGCCTGGCCCATGATCGGCCACCTGAATCTCCACGCCGCCGTCCGCGCCCCGTACTGACACACCGATCCACTTGCCCTCCGCCGCATAGCGCGCCGCATTCGAGATGAGATTCCGCACCGCGAACTCGAGCGCCACCGGATCGCCGCTCACCACGGGGAGTCCCTCCGCCACCGTCACCTCCAGACGGCAACCGGCCTGCTCCACCTCACCTGCCATCGCTGCGCACGCCTCCCTGACTAACGCCCCGATCGCGATCTCCTGCCGCGGCTCCTCCCGCCCCGCCCGCAGCGACTGCGAGTAGGCCAGCACCTTTTCGATCATCGACGTCAACTCCTCGGCGTTGCGCAGAATCAGCTGCCCGTAGCGCCGCATCGCCGTCGGCTCTTGCACCACGCCTTCGGCCAGATTGAACGCCGCGCCCCGGATCGCCGTCAGCGGCGTGCGCAGGTCATGCGACATCCCCACCGTGAAGCGAAACTGCGTCTCGGCCAGCCGTCGCGCCCGGCCGGTATAGCGCACCAATGCCCAGGCCGCGCCGCCCAACGGCACAATCAGTCCCAGCGACGTCGCCAGATTCAGCCACCGGCTACGCGTCACCGCCGCCTCCAATGACCCCACCCGATGCCGCACCGCGAGCACCCAGCGGCTCCGCCCCTCGTCGTCATTGGGTCGCCGCCCGCGGCGTCCGTTCGGACTGGGCAACTGCCGCGGAAACAAGCCCTCCAGCCGGTCCGCGCCGTCGATGACGCTCGTCCGGTCCGCGCGCGTCGCAAACACCAGCGGACCCTTCTCTAGCGACCACTGCACCGAAACGTCGTAGGCGTCTTCTTCCCCCGGATTCAGATACTCGCGCACCAATCGCGGCAATACCCGGTCGCGCACATACGCCTCATCCACCTCGAAGATCATCCACTCCAACTCGCGCCGCGGTCCCCGCCGTCGCCCGTCTTGCGCGAACACCGGCATCTCGATCAACGCCGAATCGAACGGCACCCTTGGAGGAGGGTCGTCGCCCAGCGCCCGCATCCAGAGCCCCACATGGAACTCTTCCCACTGCGGCGGCCAAACTGCCGGCTGCAAGGCCCCCCGCGAGTCCAGCATGTAGAGTTGCAGTTGGTCTTGCTCGCGCACCGCCACCGCCAGGCGCTGAAAGAGCTTCGCCTCATGGTTTGCCGCCCAATCCTGGTAACGCTGCTGATGCGCCTGCGCCATGCCGCTCTCGGCCAGTTCGTCGGCCTCCGGCAGCAGCGCCCGGCAATTCTCGCGCAGCTCTTCGTTAAACCGGTGCGAGAAGCGTCGCGCCTGCTCGTCCAGGCTCGCCCGCAGCCGCGCGCCTTCCGCCCGGCTCACTTCGCCGATCCAGCGATATTGCAAAAAGGAAAGTCCCGCGCATCCCAGCGCGATCAGCCCGAACAGCGTCCATTCCAGCCGATTCTGCCGCAAGTATTTCACTGGAATCCTGTCTACCGATCATAGCCCCGGCCGCCCATACCCCAGGCGCTTCCTACCACTACAACGCGCCCTCCGCCGCCCTGTCACGTTAAGGAACGTTATGGCTAAGTTGCTGGCAATGCAGCGTAAAACTTCGTTAAGAGCCGATGAAGACAGGCAACCTTTTGCCGGCGCTCGCGTACCCTGAAGTGTGCGAATTCCATGGTTCGGATACGTTTTGACCGCCGGTAGCGTCCTGTTGGCTCAGCCCCCGGGCCGCGGACCCATGCGCGTCAGCCCCCTGGTGGCGGCCCTCGACACCAATCACGATGGCTCGCTATCGTCGGCGGAAATCAAAGGCGCGCCCGCCGCTCTAAAGGCGCTGGACCTCAACGGCGACGGCGCCTTGAGCCGCGACGAAGTGATGCCGCCTCGCCCCGATCAGCCCGCCGGCGCCGCTGGCGGCGACGACCTCGTCAATACGCTGTTCTCCTTTGACGAAAACCAGGACGGCAAGCTCTCGAAGTCCGAAGTGCCCGAACGCATGCAGGGCATCTTTGCCCGCGCGGACGCCGACGGTGACGGCCTGCTCACGCGCGACGAACTGGCCAAAGCCTCTGCCTCCCAGGAACAACGCCGCGGACCTGGTGGCCCCGGCGGGCGGCCCGGTAACTTTGGCGACCCCGTCTTCCGCGCCCTCGACACCGACCAGGACGGTACCGTTTCCGCTGCCGAACTCGCCGGCGCTCCCACCGCGCTGGCCGCGCTCGACCGTGACGCCGACGGTACCCTCTCCCCCGAAGAGCTCCGCCCCATGATGCGCGGACGCGGCGGACCCGGCGGTGGCGGACGTGACCCTCGCGAAATGATCAACCACCTCTTCGAAGAAAACGACGCCAACCACGACGGCAAGCTTTCGAAGTCCGAAGCCCCCGAGCGCATGCAGGAAATCTTCGCCCGCGCCGACGCCAACCAGGACGGCTTCCTCACCAAGGACGAACTCGCCAAAGCCTTCGAGAACATGGGGCGCCGCCAGTGATCCGCCGCCGCGACCTTCTGCTCTCCGCGGGCGCCCTCACCCTCCGCGGTGCCACGCGCCCTCCGGCTCCCGTCTTTCGCTATGAGCACGTCCTCGGCACTTCGCTCGAGATGCGCTTCGATGCCACGGACCCCGAACGCGCTGCCCATGCCGCGCTCGACGAAATCGAACGCCTGCGGACCATCCTCAGTTCTTACGACCCTGCGAGCGAGTTCAGCCGTTGGGCCGCTACGCGCCACCAGCCCGTCCCCGTTTCGCCCGAACTGCTCGAAGTGCTCTCGCTCTACGAACACTGGGGTGCCGCAAGCCATGGCGCCTTAAGCGCCGCCTTCGCCGCCGCTCCCGGCGGGCCCGACGTTCACTGGCGGCTCGACCAGGACTCGGGCACCGCCACTCGCCTCACCGACACCCCGCTCGTCCTCAACAGCTTCACGAAAAGCTACGTGCTCGATCGCGCCGCCGACGCCGCCCTGCGTCACTCCTCCGGCGCCATGCTGAATCTCGGCGGCGATCTCGTGGTGCGCGGGCGTCTCGCGGAGACCGTCGGCATCGCCAATCCGCTCGACGATACCGAAAACACCCCCGTTCTCGAAACGCTTGCGGTGCGGAACGTCGCCGTCGCCACTTCCGGTACCTCCCGCCGCGGCGACCATCTGGTCGACCCGCGCACCGGCGCCCGGCCCACCCATATCGCGAGCGCCACCGTCCTCTCGCCGAACGCCACTGAAGCCGGAGCTCTGGCCACGCTCTTCGCCGTGCTGCCTGCCCGGGAATCGCGCGCCTTGGCCGCCGGCCGGCCCGACGTCGAGTATCTGCTGCTCGCTGCCAACGGCACGCGCCATGCCAGCACCGGCTGGAACTCCACTCGCCTCGCGCCCGCGGCTCAAGCTCCCGCGGGCTTCGAAGCCGTCATTCAACTCGAACT